>NZ_JBLXFR010000003.1:0-168959 GCF_048261845.1 Stappia sp.
GCTCGGCGTCGTTGACATTGACGCGGAACAGGCCGTCGAGGATTTCCTTCTCGGTCGCGCGCGCGGCCTTGAGCGCCTCTGGATCGGCAAGCGTCTCGTCAACGACGAAGCTGCCGCCACCATAGGACATGAAGGAAAACTGGCCGTAGTCGGAAGGTTCGAACGCATCGCCGGCGACCGCCTCGATCACCCGGTCGATGGTCGGCTCCATGTGCCACAAGGCGCTGGCCAGGATGGTGCCGGGATAATCGCCGGAGGTGTCGATGACGTTGCCGATCGCCAGGATGCCCTTCTCCTTGGCCGCATCGGAGACGCCGAAGCGCTCGGCGTAGAGAATGTCGGCACCCTTGTCGATCATCGCGAAGGCGGATTCCTTGGCCTTGGGCGGATCGTACCAGGAGTTGATGAAGGTCACGAGGAACTTGACGTCCGGGTTGACCGACAGCGCACCCTCCATGAAGGCGTTCATCAGGCGGTTGACCTCGGGAATGGCGTAGCCGCCGACCATGCCGATGACATTGGACTTGGTCGCCTTGCCGGCGATCATGCCGGTCAGGTAGCTCGGCTCGTGGATCCAGTTGTCGAAGACGGCGAAATTCGGCTTGGCCGGACCGAACGAGGAGCCCATCAGGAAGGCGGTGTCGGGATATTCGGCCGCCACGTTGCGCGCCGCCCGCTCGACGGCGAAAGCCTCGCCGACGACCAGGTCCATGCCGGCCTCGGCATATTCGCGCATGACGCGCTCATAGTCGGTGTTGGCGACATTTTCCGAATAGGTATAGGTGACGTCGCCGCGCGCCTCGGCCGTCTTGAGAGCCTGATGGATACGGCCGACCCATTGCTGCTCGACCGGGACCGTGTAGATCGCCGCCACCTTCAGCGGCTTGTCCTTGGCTGCCGCCGGCAGACCGCCGGCAACGAGCGCGATGGACGCGGCCAGGCCGAGAACGGCGCGGCGCGTCCAGGCAAAATGCTCATTGAATGTCATGTGACTCCCCCTGGCAGGTACGACGCCGCGCGGCTTTTTGCGGGCAGGGCCGGAGCCAAGGTGGCGGCCGACCCCGCTTGTACGCGGCTCTCTTGTCCGGAACACCCGGCCATGCGGGCCGGACGCCCGCCGCACCCGGTGCGAACCAAATTGGATCATATTCCGGGCACGCCTACAATGCAGGCAGGTCTCCGCACCTGCCTGTTTTTGAACAAATGGACAAAATTTGATCGTCTGGTCAAAAATTGAGCCGACAAAACAGGCGGCATCCGGCAGCCGCAGATTGCGGGGCTCCGGCGGCACAGCCGGAAGGGCTTCTCGCCTTCCGGCATCCCTTCCGGCATCCCAAAGGGTCGGCGTGTGACCTGTCAGTCCTGTGGCGCGGCGGGCGGCGGAGCAGAACGGCCACGCGCCCGGGCACGGGCGAGATAGCCCCGCAAGTCGACCGCGCCGGTGACCTGCACGAAGAAGGCGAACAGCGCCATTCCGGCTGCCACAAGAGCGGCAAGCGCGGCAAAGCGCGCCAGCATCGAGGCGCCGAAAAGGAACGGCTCAAGCAGCAGCGCGCCCGCGTAAAGGCCCGCACCCATCAACAGGCTGGCGAGCGCGAGCAGCGGCAGGCGGCGGCGGATGCCCGCATCGATGCGGAAGTGGCCGCGCCTCCACAGCACAAACCCGAGCAGGCCGGAGTTCACCCAGCCGGCAAGCGTCGTGGCCAGCGCGATGCCGACATGGCCGAGGAACGGGGCAAGGGCGAGTGCACCGGCGACATTGACCAGCATGCCGATGCCGGCGAACCACATCGGCGTTGCCGTGTCCTCGCGGGCGAAGAAGCCGGGAGAGAACACCTTGTTGAGCACGAAGGCCGGCAGGCCCGCCGCATAGGCGACAAGCGCCGCCGTGGTGGCGGCACTGGCCTCGGGTCCGAACTCGCCGCGCTGGTAGAGCACGGAGACGATCGCCTGCGGCACGATCACCAGTGCGACCGTCGCCGGCAGGGTGAGGGCGAGGGCAAACTCCATTGCCCGGTTGAGCGTGTGGTTTGCCTGTCCAGTGGCGCCCGCGCGCAGCGACCGCGAGAGGTCCGGCAACAACACCACGCCGATCGCGATCCCGACCACTCCGAGCGGCAGCTGGTAGATGCGATCTGCATAGTAGAGATAGGAAACGGCACCGGCCTGGGAGGAGGCGATCACCGTGCCGACGACGATGTTGATCTGGGTGATGCCGCCGGCGACGATACCCGGAACGCCAAGCTTCCACAGGCGGCGAACACCGGGTGTCATGCGCGGCCGACGCAGGCGAAGCGGGAATCCCATGCGGCGGACCGCGACAACCAGCAGGGCCAATTGGCCGATACCCCCGAGCGTGACGCCAAGCGTCATGACGACGCCGAGGCGTGTGTCAGGCTCCAGACCCGCCTGCCATATCCCGGCCAGCACCGCGATCATCACCAGATTGAGCACCACCGGCGCAAAGGCGGAGGCAGCGAAGCGCCGATACGTGTTCAGGATTCCGCCAAGCAGGGCGACGAGCGACATGCACATCAGATAGGGGAAAGTGATGCGCGACAGCAGCACCGTCAGGTCGAATTTCTCCGGATCGGCGGCAAAGCCCGGCGCAAGGACAAAAACCAGGGCCGGCATGGCCACCATGGCAACACCGGTCAGCGCCAGCAGCGTCCAGAACAACGCCGCGAAGACCTCTCCGGCGAAGCGCCGGGCGCCCTCATCGCCCCCCTCTTCCAGCGCCCGGGCGAAAAGCGGCACGAAGGCGGAATTGAAGGCGCCCTCCGCCAGCAGGCGGCGGAACAGGTTGGGCAGGCGGAAGGCGACGAAGAAGGCATCCGCCACGGGCCCGGCACCGACAAAGGCGGCGATCATCACGTCCCGGCAGAACCCGAGAACGCGACTGGTCATGGTGGCGCCGCCGACGGTGGCGAAATTGCGCAGAAGGCTCATCGAACGATCCAGGATAGCGGGAGACGAGACCGGTCGCGGCCGGCAGACCGGTTCATGCAGCGCCGGCGCGGCGCGGACGTCGACGGGCCGGTTCATCGGCCAGGTCGCCCTCGACCGCCTCGCGCAGGCGATCGCGGATCGCGCCCTGGCGTCCGATATTGCCGATCTTCTGCCCGGTCAGATCGGTGACGTAGAAGACATCGACCGCCCGCTCTCCGAACGTGGCGACATGAGCGGAATTGATATTCAGGTTGAGTGCCGAAATCGCCCGGGTCAGGTCGTAGAGGAGGCCGGGCCGGTCGAGGCCGGAAATCTCCAGAACCGTGTAGCGGTTCGACCAGGAATTGTTGACCAGAACCTCGGCCTCGACGCGGAATGCCCTGACCCGCCCGCGCGAGGCGGCCTTGCGGGCGACGCTGTCGGGCAGTTGCTCCTGGCCGCGCAGCGCCTTCTCGATCAGCCGGCAGACGCGCTCGCCGCGACGGATCTCGTCCTCGTCGCCGGGCAACTCACGCGAGATGAAGATCGTGTCGAGGGCGAATCCGTCCGTCGTCGTGTCGATCTGCGCGTCGACAATGTTGGCGCCGGCCACGAAACAGGCCCCGGCGATCGTGGAAAGCAGACGCGGGTGGTCGGCCGCCAGCACGGTGATCTCCGTCACCTCCTCGAAGGCATGGGTGACGACGCGCGAGGAAAAGCCGGTTCCGGCGGCATCCGCCGCACGAATCATTTCGGCATCGGCAATCTTCCGGTCGAGCGGCACACGCAACCAGTAGGCGGGATAGTGGCGCTCCAGATAGGCCGCCCGCGTGGCCGCGTCCCAGGAGGAGAGCGCCTCGCCAAGCTCGGTCTTGGCGGCCTCGACGCGCAGATTGTGCGGCAGCAGCGAATGGCCGCCGGTCAGCACCGGTTCGCATTCGTAGTAGAGCGTGCGCAGCAGCTGCCCCTTCCAGCCGTTGAAGACGTTTGGCCCGACGGCGCGAATGTCCGCCACGGTGAGGATCAGGAGAAGCTTCAAGCGCTCAAGGCTCTGCACCTTGCGGGCGAAATCCTCGATCGTCTTGCGGTCGGCCAGGTCGCGCGACTGGGCGATCGTGCTCATCTCGAGATGATGCTCGACCAGCCAGGCAACCGTGTCGGTCTCCGACGCGCTCAGGCCGAAACGCGGACACAGACGCCGGGCGATGCGCGCGCCGGCAATGGAATGGTCCTCCGGCCGCCCCTTGGCGATGTCATGCAGGAACATGGCGACGAAGAGGACCCGGCGGTTCTGAATCGTCTTGACGATGTCGGTGGACAGCGGATGGTCCTCGCCCGCCTCGCCGCGCTCGATCTCGCCGAGCACGCCGACGGACCGGATGAGGTGCTCGTCGACCGTGTAATGGTGGTACATGGAGAACTGCATCATCGCCACGACCTTGCCGAAATCCGGCACGAACCGGCCGAGCACGCCGGTCTCGTTCATCTTGCGCAGCACCGTTTCGGGATCGTTGCGCGAGGTCAGGACCTGCAGGAACAGACGGTTGGCTTCCGCGTCCTCGCGCAATGACGCGGTGATCAGCTTGAGAGACCTGCGCACCAGCTTCAGCATCTCGGGATGAAGCATGACCGCGTGGCGGTCGGCGATGGCGAAGAGGCGGATCAGGTTGACCGGATCCTTCTCGAACACCGTGTCGGAGGCCGTGTTGAGGCGGCCGCGATCGATGACGAAATCGGCGGTCCCGGTCGACAGCTTGCGCTTGCGGGCGCGCGCCGCGATCCGGTCGATCAGCTTGGAGAACGGCTGCGGCGCCTTGGCGTGCTGTTCCTCGAGCGCGGCGCAAAAGATGCGCGTCAGGTCGCCGACATCCTTGGCGACAAGGAAATAGTGCTTCATGAAGCGCTCGACATCCTTCATGCCGGGATGCTGGGTGTAGCCGAGCCGGATGGCGATCTCCCGCTGCACGTCGAAGGACAGGCGTTCCTCCGCGCGTCCCGTCAGGAAATGCAGGTGGCAGCGCACGGCCCAGAGGAAGTCCTCGCCCTTGCGAAACCGCTGGATGTCGGCGCGGCTGAAGACGCCGGCCTTGACGAGGCCGCTGGTCGAACGCACGCGATAGAAATATTTCGAGATCCAGAACAGCGTGTTGAGGTCGCGCAAGCCTCCCTTGGCTTCCTTGACGTTCGGCTCGACCAGATAGCGCGAGGTGCCCTGCCGCGTGTGGCGCGCATCGCGCTCGGCAAGCTTGGCGGCGATGAACTCCGGTCCGCTTCCGGCCACCACGCTCGTGTCGAACCGCTCGATCAGTTCCTCGGTGAGCGCGGCCTCGCCCCATACGTGGCGCGCCTCGAGGATCGCCGTGCGAATGGTCATGTCGGATCGCGACAGGCGGAGGCACTCGTCGATGTTGCGGGTGGCATGGCCGACCTTCAGGCCCAGGTCCCAGAGCATGTAGAGCATGTACTCGACAATCTGCTCGCCCCAGGGGGTCTGCTTGTAGGGCAGCAGGAACAGAAGATCGACATCCGAGCCCGGCGCCAGCGTGCCGCGCCCGTAGCCGCCCACGGCGACGATCGACATGCGTTCGCCGGCGGACGGGTTTTTCACCCGGTAGACGTGATGGATGGCGAAATCGAAGATGACGCGCAGGATCTCGTCCTGCACATGGCTGAGACGCTGGGCGCAGAGCATGCCGCCGCCATCGGCGAAGAGTCGCTCCTCGACCTGCTCGCGCGCCGACTGCATCGCCGACTTCAGCTCGGCAAGCACCTGGTTGCGAATAGCCAGGTCGGACCCGTCGCCGTCGCTGGCCGCGGTCAGCGCCGTCAACCGGTGACGCAGCGCATCCGCATCGATCAGGCCGGCGAAAGACTCCGATGGCCGGGATGCGTTCCTCAAGGTCATGATACGCGCGCTGTCCTTCTCGCTTGCGGGCCACCGCCGATCGGGAGGGCGGACCGCAGCGGGTCCGCAACCGGTCCTTCATGCCGCCGCCCGCGGACCCTACGCCCGCCACCCGTTCCGCTCAAGGGGCAGATCGCCGGAGATGCCGCAGCGGCACCGTGTCGTCTACACGCCATCGCGAGCGGCAGCCGCGCGGACCTGATGCAGGAGATGCGCCAGGCTCTCGCGCGACAGTCCGGAAATCTTCACCGCCAGCACATTGGCAAGCTCGGTTGCCTCCGGATCGAGGCCGCCCGTGTCGATCGTGACCTTCGGGTCGGAATATTCGGCCAGCCTCTGAAGCTCCTCCGCCTCGTCCCAGATGACGTTGAAAAAGGCAATGATGCGCTGGACCATGAACCATGTCGGCCGGCCGCGGCGGCCGTGTTCCAGGGCGGAAAGATAGGCGGGCGACACCGACAGGGCCTCCGCCATCTGCGACAGGGTCACGCCGCGCTTCTTGCGCAGTTCTCGGATCTTCGCGCCGAAGGGCGTCATGGCGTCCCCCATCTCCCGGCCCTGCGGATCCTCACATAGAGCGCGCCGTCGCCACCATGCGCCGCATGGGCCTGTTCATAGCCGACGACGAGCGCGCGGAACTCCGGAAAGGACAGCCATTGCGGCACGACGCGCCGCAGGATGCCGCGCCCCTCGGCCGCCGGACTGCCGCCCGCCCCGCCCTTGCCGGTGATGACAAGCACCAGCGTCGCGCCCTGGGCCTGGGCGCGAACCATGAATCCGCGCAAGCGCACATGCGCCTCGGCCTGCGTCAGTCCGTGCAGGTCGATCCGCGCATCGATGGCCCGGGTACCGCGCGCCACCTTGCGGCGCTGGCGCGGCTCCAGGGGAGACAGCGGCGGCGGCGACGGCTGGCGGAGCGCGGTGACGGTGGGCGGGGGCACGGCCAGAACCGAGGCGGGACGCGACGGGGCCGGCTCCGGTGTCCTGGCGACCTCCGACGCGGCATCGTCCTTTGCGGAAGACCGGCGCGGCCGGACCAGCGGCTCCACATCGGCCGTCACCTGCGCCCACAGGCGGCGCTCGTCCGGCGAGGGCTGGCGCCCCTTGCGCCGGCCACTGCTCATCGCGGCGCCTCCCTGCCGGCACCGCGGGGCACCAGGACCACCATGTCGGCGCGGTGCTGAACGCTCCCGGCCCGCGCTCCCGCCTGCCGGCCCGAACCGAAGAAGATGTCGCCGCGCGCCGCGCCGATGATCGCCGAACCGGTGTCGTCGGCAACCATCAGCCTGCGAAAGGGCCGCGCGGGCCTGCCATCGCCGGCCGGCAGGTCGGCGCTGACGAAGACAGGCGTTCCATAGGCATGGAAGGCCGCATCGACGGCCAGGCTGCGGCCGGCGACGAGCGGCAGTCCGGCGGCCCCCACCGGACCGTCGTCCGGTCCGGCCTCCGTCACCTCGCGAAAGAAGATGTAGGAGCGGTTGCGTCGCAGGACGCCGTCGATCTCCGCGGGGTTTTCGGCGAGCCAGCCGCGCAGGACGTCCATGGTGACGGTGCCGGGCTCGGCGAGACCGCGCTCGATCATCACCCGGCCGATGGGCGAATAGGGGTGACCGGTCTTGCCGGCATAGCCGACCCGCAGGACGCCGCCCTCCTTCAGGCGGATACGGGCCGAGCCCTGCACATGAACGTAGAAGGCATCGACCGGATCGGTGAGCCAGACAAGCTCGAGCCCGTGCCCCGAAAGCGCGCCGTCCATGATCTCGCCCCGGTCGGGCGGCAGGACGAGGGCGCCGTCCGGGTCGCGCAAGGCAAAGGGCGCGTCGGAGGGCAGGTGCGCGGGGCGGTTGGCATCGTCCAGCGCGACGAGGTTTTCCGGCCGGCGCAGCAGCGGCGTGGCATGCACCGCGTCCCTGTGCCGGGAACCGGGATATTCCGGCTCGAAATAGCCGGTGACGAAACCGTCGGCGAGAACGCGGCGCGGCTCGAACATTGTCTCGAAGAACCGGCGCGCGGCCGCATCGGACCCGTCCGCCATGGCGCCCGCACCCGCGTGGCAGGCGTGCCGAAGAGCGGCGGGGGAGATGCCGAGGCGGCCGGCCGGTCGGCCGGCTTCCGGCAAGGCAACATCATCCCCGCAATGACGCAGGAAGGCGGCGAGCGCGGCGCGATGATCGTCCTGCGCCCAGCCGGGAAGATCGGAAAAGCTCAGCGGTGGCGACAGCATGGCGTTCCCCGCCGAGGCGACAGCCCCGCCGGGAAGGCTTGCCGCAAGGACAGCGGCAAGAACTGCTCGGCGCAGGCCACCCAAGTCACTCGACCGATTCGGTCGCGACCAGTCGCCAGTTGGGATCGCGCGAATTGGTATCGCGCGCGAAGGTCCAGATATCGGTGACTTCGCTGACGGCGTTCGGGTCGCCGTCGACGATCGCCCCGTCACGATCACGGGTGGCGGAGATCAGTTCGGAGCGGAACCTGACAGTCACCTGGGCCGTCGAGCCCTTCAGCGCCGCTTCGACGATGTCCGCCTTTTCGATCCCGACGAAGGTCGACTCGATGGTCTCGCCGCGCGATTCCCGGTCGGAAATGGCCGCGACAAAGCCTTCATAGACATCCTTCGACAGCAGGTTCTTGAGGGTCTTGCGGTCGCCGGCGGCAAAGGCGCTGACAATCATCTCATACGCGCCGCGCGCGCCCTGCAGGAAGCCCTGCGGGTCGAAGGAGCGGTCGACGGAGAGGATCTGGCGCAAGGCGTCGTTGAGGGCACTGCCCTCGGGGGCGACCTTGTCCAGCGTCGCGGAACTGGTGGCCGGTGCGGCCTCGCCCTGCGGCCCGCCCTGCCCGGGCAGCGGGATCACATTGTCATCGCCGGTCGCCGACGGACCGTTGCCATTCTCGCGCTCCTGCGAGGAATACGGATCGAACGGCGGCCGCTCGTGCCCGGTGCGCCGCCCGAGGACGCTGCGCAGGCGCAGGAAGATCACGACCGCCAGGACCAGGAAGATGATTGTGGTGACGTCGTCGAACATATGACTCGTTTCGCATCCGGCCGGTTAAGTAGAGGGCAGCCCACCCGGACCGCAGGCGACATCGTGCCACGGCGCGGCTGGCCGATCCCGCTCCACAGCGCTGCCACGGAACTGCCCATGGAACCTGTATGTAAGCTTCCTTGAACCAACATCCAGCCTTGAGCACAAGTGTCAGACGCGGATTTCGCCCTCCGATCACACATATTGCTCGCATTCGGGTCAATTGTTTCCTACCTGAAGGGTCGCAACCGCGCGGTTTTCGACACAACCAGGGTCGGGCCGGCGCGACATGTCAATCGCAAGAGCCGGTTCCGAACGACGCCATGCCCCTTGGACTGATCCTCCTTCTCGCCCTGATCGGCCTGCCGCTGATCGAGATCGCCGTCTTCGTCGAGGTCGGCTCCGAAATCGGCGCCGTGCCGACCATCCTGCTGACGGTGCTGACGGCGCTCGCCGGCACCGTGATGCTGCGGATGCAGGGCCTGTCGCTGCTGACCCGCATGCGTGCCGAGATGGACCGCGGCGAGGTGCCCGGCGAGGACATCGTCCAGGGCGCGCTGATCGTCGTCGCAAGCTTCCTGCTTCTGGTTCCCGGTTTCGTCACGGACGCGGTCGGCATCGCGCTGTTCATCCCGCCCCTGCGGTCCCTGATCGCACGGGCCGTGGTGCGCAACGCACGCGTCACGGTGGTTCGTCCCGGCCAACCGGGGGGGGCCCGGCGCGGTGACGGCGTGGTCGACCTGGACCCCGACGCCTGGTCCGACGTCAACCAGAACGGTCGCAACGGCAACGGCGACACGCCCTGGAACACCGGCGACCGCCTGACGGACGGCCGCGGCCCGAACGACGGAGCCGCACGCCCCGACGAGACCGGTCGCTAGGAACGCGCCGCACGACGACCGCCACGGCCGAACACCTGCCCTACACGTTCCCGTGTTCGGACAGCCGGTTAACGCCGGCTACACCCTCCGGCTGCATACTGTCGCCTTCCGGATGCAGGAAGGGAGCACGGAAGATGAGCACGGCTGGTTCGAACGCGGCGCATTCCCGTCAGGGGGCAGCGGCCGTCGATGCGGCGCCACGCCCGGGACGCGTGGACTGGGTCGACGCGGCCAAGGGCCTTTGCATCATCTTCGTCGTCATGATGCATTCCACGCTCGGCGTGCAGAACGCAGCCGGCGAAGAGGGATGGCTCGGCCTCGTGGTCGAATTCGCCCGGCCGTTCCGCATGCCCGACTTCTTCATGATTTCCGGCCTCTTCCTGGCACTCGTGATCGACCGGCCGTGGCGGACCTATCTCGACCGCAAGCTGGTGCATTTCGCCTATTTCTACGTGCTCTGGCTGACCATCCAGTTCGCCGTGAAGGCGCCCTCGATGGCCGGCGAGATCGGCTGGGCCGGCGTCGCCGGGCAGTATCTGCTCGCCTATGTGCAGCCGTTCGGCACGCTGTGGTTCATCTACATGCTGCCGGTGATGTTCGTGATCACCAAGCTCCTGCACGATCGCGGCGTGCCGTGGCAGGTCGTGCTGACCGTCGCGGCCTTGCTGCAGATCGCGCCGATCTCGACCGGATCGGTGCTGATCGACGAATTCTGCTCGCGCTACGTCTATTTCCACGCCGGCTATGTTTTCGCCGCGCACGCCTTCGCCATCGCCGCCTGGACACGGACCCATGCGAGGGTCGGAGTCCTCGGCCTTGCCGCATGGGCCGTGGTCAACGGCGCCTTCGTGTTTTCCGGGCTCGCCGACCTGCCGGTTGTCAGCCTTTTGCTCGGCACCGCCGGCGCGCTGGCCATCATCCTCGTATCGGCCCTGCTGACGCAGGCGAAGCTTGCCGGCGCGCTTGCCTATTGCGGCGCCAACTCGATCACCATCTATCTGGCCTTCTTCTTTCCCATGGCCGCGACACGCATCATCCTGCTGAAGACCGGCGTGATCGGCGATGTCGGAACGGTCGCGGCAATCGTCACCGCGGCCGGCGTCATCGCCCCGCTGGTGCTGCTGTGGCTGATCACACGCTTCGATTTCGGCTGGTTCCTGTTCCGACGCCCGGCATGGGCGCGGCTGGAACCCGAGCCCCCGCGCCGGCCGGTGGCGCAGGCGGCGGAGTAAGACGCCCCAAGAGCCCACAAAGGGGTCCATAAAGCGGTCTGGGGCGCACAAGCGGGCTTTTCTCGCGCGTACATCGCGGGCATGATCCGCGCCATGTCGAACGAAGCCGCCTCCGCCCTCACCGCCGACGACCATCTCATCCTGGTCGACGGTTCCACCTTCATCTTCCGCGCCTATCACGCGCTGCCGCCGCTCACCCGCAAGTCGGACGGGCTGCCGGTCGGAGCGGTGTCCGGCTTCTGCAACATGCTGTGGAAGCTGCTGCAGGAAGGGCTGACGCCGGAGAAGGGCGACGAACCGACACACATGGCGGTGATCTTCGACCATTCGGCGAAGACGTTCCGAAACGAGATCTACCCCGAGTACAAGGCCCAGCGCCCGGAGCCGCCGGAAGACCTGATCCCGCAATTCGGCCTGATCCGCGAGGCAACGCGGGCCTTCAACGTTCATTGCATCGAGCAGGAAGGCTTCGAGGCCGACGACCTTATCGCCACCTATGCGCGATCGGCCGCGGCGAACGGCGCGCGCGTCACAATCGTGTCGGGCGACAAGGACCTGATGCAGCTGATCGGGCCGCGCGTCGGCATGATCGACACGATGAAGAACAAGATCTTCGGCGAGGCCGAGGTGTTTGAGAAATTCGGCGTCGGCCCGGACAAGGTGATCGAGGTGCAGTCGCTGGCCGGCGACAGCGTCGACAACGTGCCGGGCGTACCGGGCATCGGCCTGAAGACGGCGGCGCTCCTGATCAACGAGTTCGGCGACCTGGAAGCCCTCCTCGCCAAGGCCGACACGATCAAGCAGACCAAGCGCCGGGAGAACCTCATAGAATTTGCCGACCAGGCGCGTGTCTCAAAGAAACTGGTGACACTCAAGGACGACGTGCCGGTCGAACTGCCGGCGGAGGCGCTCGTCGTCACCGAACTGGACGGATCGCGGACGATCGCCTTCCTCAAGGCGATGGAATTCACCACGCTGACCCGGCGCATCGCGGAGACGACGGCAACCGACGCGGACGCGGTCGCACCGGCGGACCTCACCATACGCGGCTGGCACGAGCCGGACGGCAAGGGCCGGATGATGGCTGGCGGACCGGCGGCCGGTGGCGCAAGCAAGGCGGCAACGGCCGCTCCCGCCTCGTCTCCCGCGACCACGGCAACGCCCCCAGGCAGCGGCGGATGGACTGCCGAGACCGTTGCCACGGCGGCGGCAGAAGCCGCGACCGCCGTGCCGATCGACGCCTCGACCTATGAAACCGTACGCGACATCGACCGGCTGAAGGCCTGGGTGGCCGAGGCGAGGGAGGTCGGCCACGTGGCGGTCGACACGGAAACGACCTCACTCGACGCAATGCAGGCCGAGCTTGTCGGTGTGTCGCTGGCGACACGGCCGGGCCATGCCTGCTACATCCCGCTTGCCCATGTGGACGGCGAGGGCGACCTGCTCGGCGGCGGCGGCCTGATCGAGGGGCAGATCCCGCGCGACGAGGCGATGGCGATCCTGAAGCCGCTGCTGGAAGATCCGGGCGTCCTGAAGATCGCGCAGAACCTCAAATACGACTGGCTGGTGCTGAAGCGCCACGACATCGAGGTCGCGCCGTTCGACGACACGATGCTGCTGTCCTACACGCTCGACGCCGGCAAGGGCGGCAACGGCATGGACGCGCTGGCCGAGCGCTGGCTCGGCCACACGCCGATCCCCTTCAAGGAGGTGGCCGGCTCCGGCAAGTCGATGATCACCTTCGACAAGGTGCCGATCGACAAGGCGGCCGCCTATGCGGCGGAGGATGCGGATGTCACGCTGCGCCTGTGGCAGGTGTTGAAGCCGCGGCTCGCGGCGGAGCGCAAGGCCACCGTCTACGAGCGGCTGGAACGGCCGATGGTGCCGGTGCTGGCGCGCATGGAGATGCGCGGCATCTCCATCGACCGGCAGATGCTGTCGCGGCTTTCCGGCGACTTCGCGCAAGGCATGGCGGCGCTGGAAAGCGAGATCCACGAACTGGCCGGCGAGAGCTTCAACATCGGTTCGCCGAAACAACTCGGCGACATCCTGTTCGGCAAGATGGGCCTGCCCGGCGGCAAGAAAACCAAGACCGGCGCCTGGTCGACCTCGGTCTCGGTGCTCGACGACCTCGCCGCCGAGGGCCACGACCTGCCGGCGCGGATCGTCGACTGGCGCCAGCTCGCCAAGCTGAAATCCACCTATTCCGACGCGTTGCCCGGCTATGTGAACCCGGAAACGGGCCGCGTCCACACGTCCTACGCGCTGGCGGCGACAACCACCGGACGACTCTCCTCGTCCGAGCCGAACCTGCAGAACATTCCCGTGCGCACCGAGGCGGGACGCAAGATCCGCAAGGCGTTCATCGCCGACAAGGGCCACAAACTGGTCTCGGCCGACTACAGCCAGATCGAGCTCAGGGTGCTCGCCCACATGGCCGATATCGGCCAGCTGAAGCAGGCCTTCGCCGAGGGGCTCGACATTCACGCGATGACCGCATCGGAGATGTTCGGCGTGCCGATCGAGGGCATGGACCCGATGGTGCGGCGCCGCGCCAAGGCGATCAATTTCGGCATCATCTACGGCATCTCGGCCTTTGGCCTGGCGGCCCAGCTGGGCATCCCGCGCGGCGAGGCGGCGGAGTATATCTCCACCTATTTCAAGCGCTTCCCGGGCATTCGCGACTACATGGAAGAGACGAAGAAATTCGTCCATGCCAATGGCTACGTGACGACGATCTTCGGCCGGCATGCCCATTATCCGGAGGTCAACACCTCCAATCCGAACCATCGTGCCTTCTACGAGCGCGCCGCGATCAACGCGCCGATCCAGGGTTCGGCCGCCGACATCCTGCGCCGGGCGATGATCCGCATGGAAGACCGGCTTTCCGCCTCGAAGCTTGCCGCGCGCATGCTGCTGCAGGTGCATGACGAGTTGATCTTCGAAGTGCCGGAGGGCGAGATCGATGCAACGATCGCGCTGGTGCGCGAAGTGATGGAGGGCGCGGCGGAACCGGCGGTGACCCTCACCGTGCCGCTGCATGTGGACGCACGCGCCGCCGACAACTGGGACGAGGCGCATTGAGGCGCTGAGACCGCGGGCCGCGATCCGGCGTCGCGCCGACCTGTCGCGATCTCACTCGTCCTCCGCCGCCTCCAGCGAGACGAAGCGCGCCTCCACGGCGGCAAGGCCTGCCTCGAGCGCGGCGGCGGCGTCCGCGCCGATCTCCTCGCGCAAGGCCGCCTGGAAATCGCGGGCCATGGCGGCAAGCTCCGCATAGACCGCGGCTCCCGACGAAGACAGTTCCAGATGCTCGATGCGCCGGTCGGCGACATCCGCCCGGCGTGACAGCCAGCCGCGCTTTTCCAGCGCCGCCACCGCCCGGCTGACCTTGGTCTTGTGCATGGTCGAGCGGCGCGAGATTTCCGTCGCCGTGGTCCGTCCCGTTTCCCCCAGAATGGCAAAGGTGCGCCATTCCGGCCGGCTGATACCGTAGGCGGTCCGGTAGCGCGCGGCGAAGCGGCGGCTGACGAGCTCGGAGGCGCGCACCAGCCTGTAGGGCAGGAACTCCTCCAGCGGCAGCGAAGCTTTCATCCGGAACCTCGGTCGATATCGGGCTATCGCGAAGAATGACACGTTGATAGTTTCCGACAAAACAGTTACACATGCAACTATCAACTGTCTGGATCAGGAGGATCGGACATGACGCTTTCCTACATGCCGGGCTTCGGCAACGATTTCGAGACGGAATCGCTGCCGGGCGCCCTGCCGCAAGGGCAGAATTCGCCGCAGCGCGCTCCCTACGGGCTCTATGCCGAGCAGCTGTCCGGCTCGCCCTTCACCGCGCCGCGCGGCACCAACGAGCGCTCCTGGCTCTATCGCATCCGGCCTTCGGTCAAGCATTCGGGACGGTTCTCGCCGCTCGCCCTGCCGGACTGGAAAAGCGCGCCCAATATCGGCGACCACACGCTGCCGCTCGGCCAGTTGCGCTGGGACCCGGTGCCGGTTCCGGCCGAGCCCACCAGCTTCCTTGCCGGCATGCGGACAATGACGACCGCCGGCGACGTGCACACCCAGACGGGCATGGCGACGCATGTCTATGTCGCCAATGCCGACATGGTCGACGAGTATTTCTTCAACGCCGATGGCGAGCTGCTGATCGTGCCGCAGGACGGCGGCATCCGGGTGGCGACCGAACTCGGCACGATGGATGTCGTGCCGAAGGAGATCTGCGTGATCCCGCGCGGCATGATCTTCCGCGTCACCTTGCTGGACGACACGGCGCGCGGCTATGTCTGCGAGAATTACGGCGCCAAGTTCACCCTGCCCGATCGCGGTCCGATCGGCGCCAACTGCCTTGCCAATCCGCGCGACTTCAAGACGCCGGTCGCATGGTTCGAGGACAAGGAAGGTCCGTGCCGCCTGGTGGTCAAGTGGTGCGGCGGGTTCCACGAGACGAAGCTTCAGGCCTCGCCGCTCGACGTGGTCGCCTGGCACGGCAATTACGCGCCCTACAAATACGACCTGACGACGTATTCGCCGGTCGGCGCGATCCTGTTCGACCATCCCGACCCGTCGATCTTCACGGTGCTGACCGCGCCCTCGGGAGAGGAGGGGACGGCCAATATCGACTTCGTCATCTTCCCCGAGCGCTGGATGGTGGCCGAGCATTCCTTCCGCCCGCCCTGGTATCATCGCAACATCATGTCCGAGTTCATGGGTCTGATCTACGGCCGCTACGACGCCAAGGAGGAAGGCTTCGTGCCCGGCGGCATGAGCCTGCACAACATGATGCTGCCGCACGGGCCCGACGCGACCGGTTTCGAGAAGGCTTCGACGAGCGAGTTGAAACCGGAAAAGCTGACCGGCACGATGGCCTTCATGTTCGAGACGCGCTTCCCGCAGCATCTGACCCGCTACGCTGCCGAACTCGACACACTTCAGGACAACTACCTCGACTGCTGGTCGGAGCTGAAGAAGCGCTTCGACGGCACGATCGGCGGCAACTGGGACCAGGTGAAATGAAACTCGCAACACTCCGCGACGGCAGCCGCGACGGCAAACTGGTGCTCGTCAATCGCGCGCTGACCCGTTGCACCGAGGCCAGCCATATAGCGCCGACCCTGCAGGCGGCGCTCGACAACTGGGACCGCGTCCTGCCGAAGCTCGAAACGCTCGCCGAAAGCCTCGAGCACGATGCCGTGCCGTCCCTGCGCTTTCACGAGCATGACGCGCTTTCGCCGCTGCCGCGCGCGTATCAGTGGGCGGACGGCTCGGCCTATGTCAATCACGTGGAGCTGGTGCGCAAGGCGCGCGGCGCCGAGATGCCGTCAAGCTTCTGGACCGATCCGCTGATGTATCAGGGCGGTTCCGACAGCTTCCTCGCTCCGCGCGCACCGATCCGCATGGCGGACGAGGCCTATGGCATCGACATGGAAGGCGAGATCGCCGTCGTCACCGGCGACGTGCCGATGGGCGCGACCCGCGAGGAGGCAGCGGCCGCGATCCGTCTCGTCATGCTGGTCAATGACGTGTCGCTGCGCGGACTGATCCCCGCCGAACTCGGCAAGGGCTTCGGCTTCTTTCAGTCCAAGCCCTCCTCCACCTTCTCGCCGGTCGCGGTGACGCCGGACGAGCTGGGCGATGCATGGGACGGCTGCAAGCTCCATCTGCCGCTTCATGTCGACCTCAACGGCAAGCCGTTCGGCCGCGCCAATGCCGGCATCGACATGACCTTCGATTTCCCGACGCTTGTCGCCCATGCGGCGAAGACGCGACCGCTTGGCGCCGGCACGATCGTCGGGTCGGGCACGGTCTCCAACAAGCTTGACGGCGGCCCCGGCAAGCCGGTCACCGAGGGCGGCGTCGGCTATTCCTGCATCGCCGAGATCCGCATGATCGAGACGATCGAGGCCGGCGCGGCGAAGACGCCGTTCATGCGCTTCGGCGACACGGTGCGCATCGAGATGCTCGATGCGGCCGGGCACTCGATCTTCGGTGCCATCGAGCAGATGGTCGAAAAGCATGGCTAGACGCTGCCCGGCCCCCATTCGTTCCGCGCTGCTGCTGGTCGCCGCGGCGGTGACCGGCGCTTCGCCCGCCCTTGCAGACCCCGTCGATCCGGTGGCCGAGGTGATGCAGGTGACCGAGGGCAACTGGGCCGATGACGGCACGCCCTATGAGGAAATCTTCACCGACGAGCGGCTGCAACGCCTGTTCAGCGCCGATTTCGTCGCCCGATACCGGGCGGCATCCGCCTTTCCCGCGTATGACGGGAGCACATCGCCGTTCGGCTATGACGTGATCGTCAATGCCCAGGACGGCTGTCCGCTGCAAGGGCTGGCGATCAAGGCGGGACGCGCGGCCGCCGGACGCACGCTGGTGACGGCGCGTTTCGTCTTCACCGCCTGCTTCGGCGATGCGCCGGAATTCCGGCAGGTTTCGGAAGTGCGCTTCGAGGTGGTGAAGGAAAGCGGCCGCGATGTCATCGACGACATCCTCACCGGATCGGACGCGGACGGCTACGCCTCTCTGAAAGCCGAACTCGACACGATCGCAAGGCAGTAGACGACGGACCGCGCGCCCCGGGCGACGGAGGGAAGAACCGTGCCCGGCGGCCCGGCAAGACAGGAGCGACACCATGGCCAAGGCCTTCGCCTCGCAGGGCGACATGAGCGAAAAGAAGATCTCCTTCACCGAGGTGGGCAGGGACCTGTGGGCCTTCACCGCCGAGGGCGATCCCAATACCGGCGTCATCATCGGCGATGACAGCGTGATGATCGTCGAAGCGCAGGCGACCCCCCGGCTTGCCGGCAAGGTGATCGAGAAGGTGCGCGAGGTCACCGACAAGCCGATCAGCCACCTGGTGCTGACCCACTACCACGCGGTGCGCGTGCTGGGCGCGGCCGCCTACCGCGCGCCAACGATCATCATGAGCGACAAGGCCCGCTCGATGGTGGCGGAACGCGGCGCCGAGGACCGGGAGTCCGAGTTCATGCGCTTCCCGCGTCTGTTCCAGGGCTATGACAATGTCGCGGACATTCCGCCGCTGACATGGCCGACCACCACCTTCACCGACAGGATGAGCGTCTTCCTCGGCAAGCGCCGGGTGGACCTGATGTTCCTTGGCCGGGCGCATACCGCCGGCGACATCGTCATCCATGTGCCGGACGAGAACGTCATGTTCACCGGCGACATCGTCGAATACCACTCCGCCTGTTATTGCGGCGACGGGCATTTCCGCGACTGGCCGGCAACGCTGGAGCGCATCCGCGGCTTCGACGTCGATGCCATCGCCCCCGGACGGGGCGACGCGCTCATCGGCAAGGAGATGGTCAACGCGGCGCTCGATGCCACCGCCGAGTTCGTCACCTCGACCTTCCGTCCGGTGGCGCAGGTGGCAACACGCGGCGGCACGCTGAAGGAGGCCTGGGACGCGGCGCGCGCCGCCTGCGATCCGAAGTTCTCCGATTACGCGATCTACGAGCATTGCCTGCCGTTCAACGTGGCGCGCGCCTATGACGAGGCGCAGGGCATCGATACGCCGCGCATCTGGACAGCCCAGCGCGACAAGGACATGTGGGACGCGCTGCAGGGGTGAGTTCCAGGCCGCCGGGCGGGCGTCGGTTCCGCGCCCGGTGGTCCCGCATTTCGGGAGGCCGCATGACAAAGATCTTCGAGACCCCGCTCTACCCCTACGCTCGCTCGGCCGACCAGAATGCGGAGCGCCCCGTGCGTCACGGCGTCGTCGTGCTCGGAGCGGGACCGGTGGGACTGGCCGCGGCGATCGACCTGGCGCAGCAGGGCATCGCCGTTCTCGTGCTCGACGAGAACGACAAGGTGAGCTGGGGTTCGCGGGCGATCTGCTTTGCCAAACGGCCGCTGGAAATCCTCGACCGGCTCGGCTGCGGGCAGAAGATGGTCGACAAGGGCGTCGTGTGGAACCTCGGCAAGGTGTTCTTCGACGAGCGCAAGGTCTACGACTTCAATCTCCTTCCCGAGGGCGGTCACAAGCGGCCGGCCTTCATCAACCTGCAGCAATATTATCTGGAGCAGTATCTGGTCGAGCGGGCGCTGGAGATCGGCCGCGACACCGGCCTCCTTGAGCTGCGCGGCGGCAACCGGGTGAGCGCCGTCGGGCCGCGCGGGGACGGTGTCGAGCTCACGGTGGAGACGCCCGACGATCCCTACCGGATCGAGGCTGACTGGTTGATCGCCTGCGACGGCGCCGGGTCACCGACCCGCAGCATGATGGGGCTCGATTTCCGGGGACGGGTGTTCGAGGACAATTTCCTCATTGCCGACGTCGTCATGAAGGCGAACTTCCCGACCGAGCGCTGGTTCTGGTTCGATCCCCCCTTCAACAAGGGCCAGTCGGCGCTGCTGCACCGTCAACCCGACGACGTCTGGCGCATCGACCTGCAGCTTGGCTGGGACATCGACCGGGAGGCGGAGAAAGACCCGGCCCGGGTGCGCGAGAAGCTCAGGGCCATGCTGGGCGACGATGTCGACTACACGCTCGAATGGGTGTCGATCTATACCTTCCAGTGCCGGCGCATGGAGAAGTTCCGTCACGGCCGGGTGATCTTTGCCGGCGACGCGGCGCATCAGGTCTCGCCCTTCGGCGCGCGCGGTGCCAATTCCGGCTTTCAGGACACCGACAACCTCGCCTGGAAGCTGAAGCTTGTCATCGACGGCAAGGCGCCGGAAAGCCTGCTCGACAGCTATGACGGGGAGCGGGTCCATGCCGCCGACGAGAACATCCTGAACTCGTCGCGCTCGACCGATTTCATCACACCGAAAAGCCATGCAAGCCGGGTCTTCCGCGATGCGGTGCTGGAACTGGCCGAGCACCACGCCTTCGCCCGGCCGCTGGTCAATTCCGGCCGCCTGTCACTGCCCGCCATCTATGACGGCTCGCCGCTGAACGGGCCGGATTGCGCGGCAATGCCGGCGCGCACCAGGCCCGGCGCCCCGGCAAGCGACGCGCCCGTTTCGGGCGGCTGGCTGATCGACCGGCTCGGCAATCGCTTCCAGCTTGTGACCATCGACGCGCAAGCGCCGGACAGGCTGGAGATCGACGGCATTGAAATCGGACGCGTCGCGCTTTCCGCCGCTGACGATCCGAGCGGCGCGCTCCGGGATCGCTATCTGGGCGCGGCTCGAAGCGCGGTCTACCTGATGCGGCCCGACCAGCATGTGGCAGCGCGCTGGCCGGTCTACGATGCCGGCGCCGTGGCACAGGCGCTGCGCCTTGCCACCGGCCGGCCGCGCGGCGAAGCACAGGGATGAGGAGCAGACAATGACAGGACCCGCCGACACCGGCTTGCGGCTTTCCCCCAATATCGCCGACCCGGACGGCTTCTATGCCGAACTGATCGCCCTGCACGAGGGGCTCTCGCGCGAGGAAAGCGAGGCGTTGAACGCCCGATTGGTGCTGGTGCTTGCCAACCATGTCGGCGATCGCGACGTCCTGCGCGCCGCATTTTCCGCCGCACGCAACCAGGACACCACCGGCGGCTGACCGACCTTCCGTCTTGCGCCGCGGCTGAGGGGCCTCGCGCGCGCGAAACGGCGCAGTTCGAACGCGGACGGGGCGTTCCGTTTCAACCACGAACGGGAGTGCCCGACATGACAGTCGAACCAATGCTTAAAATCGACCGGATTCATCACGTTGCCTATCGCTGCAAGGACGCGAAGGAGACGGTGAACTGGTATGTCGACAACCTGAACATGGGCTTCGTGCTGGCGATCGCGGAAGACAGCGTGCCCTCGACCCACGAGCCGGACCCTTACATGCATGTGTTCCTCGATGCGGGTGCAGGCAACGTGCTCGCCTTTTTCGAACTGCCGACCAGGCCGGAGATGGGCCGGGACCCCAACACGCCGGTCTGGGTCCAGCACATCGCCTTCAAGGTGAAGGACCGCGACACGCTGATCGCCTACAAGGAAAAGCTGGAGAGGAACGGCATCGAGGTGCTCGGCATCACCGACCACTCGATCTTTCATTCGATCTATTTCTTCGACCCGAACGGACATCGCGTCGAGCTGGCCTGCCCGGACCCGGCCGAGGAGGCGATGATGGAGAAGCTCGACGCGGTAAAATGGGACATGCTGGAGGAGTGGTCGAAAACCAAACGCGCTCCCCGGCACGCTGCCTGGCTCCACTCCAAGGAACTCGGCAAGGCCTGAGGCCCGTCCGGCGGAACGAGAACGGCGCGGGCAACCCGCGCCGTTTTCGTGTCAGATGTCACACCTGCAGGTGAAGCTTCGGTCAGATATGGGCGAAGTCGCCCGGTCCGAGCTGCAGCACATCGGGAATGGCGGCAAAGTCGAACCCGGTATCCAGCTGGCCGTCGAACGGATCCGCGGACGTGTCGCCCGCATCGTTGTCGAAGAAGAACGGGTCGCCGGGCCGATCCGCACCGTCCATGTCGGAATGAGCCATGTCGATGCCGTCGAAGACGAAGACATCGTCCCCGCCAAGTTCGGCCATCTTGACGACCGGCTCTTCCGCCGAGGTCGCCCGGCCTTCACTGAAGCCGTTCTGGATGTAGTGGATGGTGGCAGCCCGCAAGTCGCTGCCAAAGGCCGCCAGCAGATCGCTGTTTCCGGCTGCATTGAGATACGCGTTGGCGTCGAAGGTCGTGGTCCGTCCCTCGCCGAAACCGTAAAGAATGTAATGATGCGCACCGGCGGAGGCATCCGCGCCGAGACCTGCGATCAGATCGCCATGGGATGCAATGTAGGCGAGACCATCGAAATTGTCTGCTCGCCCCTCGTTGAAGCCATAGTTGAGAAAGTGCTCGGTGCCGGCCGCCGCATTGGCACCGATCCCGGAAATCAGGTCGGTATAGGAGGCGATGTATTCGAGCGCATTGAAGGCATCGTCGGAGCGTCCTTCCGCGGCACCGTTCTGGATGAAGTGGATGGCTGCCGCATCCCGATCAAGTCCGAACGACGCCCTCAGGTCCGCATAGGCACCGAGATAGAGGCGCGCGTCGAAATTGACCGTCCGACCCTCGCCAAAGCCATAGTTGATGAAGTGCAGCGTGCCTGCTTCCTCATTGGTGCCGAGCCCGCTTCGCAGATCGGCAAAGGACGCGATATATTCCAGACCGCTGAACGTGACCTGCCGCCCTTCGGCATACCCGTAGGAGACATAGTGCTGCGCGCCGCCATTGGCGTTGGTGCCATAGATGCCGATAAGGTCTGTGTTGGAAGCGATGTAGTCCAAGCCGCTGAAGGTGATCTGCCGACCCTCGCCATAGCCGGTGGTCACGTAGTGCGAGGCCGCGCCGTTGACGCTGGCACCGATGCCGGCGATCAGGTCCGTGTGGGACGCGAGATACCCCCAGGCGTCGAAGTTGATCTGGCGGCCCTCGGCAATGCCGTAATTGGCGTAGTGGGTGAAGAGTTCGCGCACATCGGCGCCGAGCCCGGTCAGCAGATCGACATTCGATGCCGAATACATGAGGATCGACCAGTCCGAGGCGGAGACGGCGCCCGAGACCGAACCGTCGTTGAACACGATGTGCTCGATGTCGAAGAAGACGTCATTGCCCTGCGATGTCGCATAGACAATCGCCTCGGCGAAGCGATAGGTCCCGGTGATCGACGACTGGGCGGCATCAATGACGGCCGTGTCCCAACCGCCATTGCCGTCGATCAGGTTGTGGGCGCTGTTGCCATAGATCGTGTCATTGCCCGACCCGCCGATCGCGTTCTCGATGATCGTACCGCGGGCGATCGACAGGTTGCCGATGAGACCGGCGACATTGGAGATCGCTTCGGCCCGCAGGTCGATCAGCTGGTCGGCCGTCTGGGTGCCGAAATCGAGCGTGTCGAAGCCGCCATTGTCATAGATGGTCAGCGCCACCGCATTCGGAGACGACAGCAAGGTGTCGAGATAGCCGCCGGCATTGGAGTTCTCGCCATAGGTCGTGTTGCCGGTGCGTATCGTCGTGGGCGTGCCGTAGAGGTTCTGGATCGCGATGATGTCGGCGATCATCGGCGTCGTGATATAGGCATAGCTCGCGGCGATCGACGTGTTCTCGGTCTGATCGAAATAGGACATGACCGTGGCCTGCCACGAGTCATTGGCATAGTGGTTGTCGACGCCGTAGGTTGCCGTGCTGTTGTAGTGGCCGCCATGACCGAGACCGAGCGCATGGCCGATCTCGTGGATATAGGTCTGGAAGGAATAGCTGTCGATCGTCGTGCCGCTGTTCGCCAGCCATGCCGTCGAGACGTTGACGCGGGATTCGAGGATCGTGTTGCCGCTGGTCGTCGAGCTGTTGGAGGCGCCCGACCCGTTGTCGTCGAAGAGGATCTCGCCGCCGCTCGTGACGAAATTGAAGTTGATGCCGGTGACGTTGGTCCAGGCAAGCAGGGCATTGGTCGCCAGGAACTGGCCATCGGCCGTCAACGCGGTGATATTGACATCGATCGCATTGTCACCGCCCACATTGAAGGAGCGCTGCGAACGGGATGTGTCGTTCCAGTAACCGTCAGTCAGATAAAGGGCGATCTGGTCATGCGTGAAGACCGGCGGTGGCAGTGTCTCGGAGATCGTCAAGTTGTACGTACCGGTATACTGGTCGTTGTAAGCCCCAGCCGCAAGATAATAGATTCCGTTCGTCGGAATTGTGTAGTTTAGCGCCGAGTTTACACCCGGTCCACCATCATCGTTGCTCGCGATCAGCAAACCGTCGGTATTGTAGAGGCGCAGGTAGGGGTCGTAGAGCGGCGAGGCGCCGGCACCATCCAGCGTGATCTGGTAGGTGCTCCCGGCGGTCAATGTAATCGCAACCCAGTCGCGATCGCCAACGGAGCCCAGGTTTCCGGAAAACGTGTCGCCGACGCCCATCGCATAGGGCGTGGTCCTGCCGGCCGGCGCGTCCCCGGTCTCTGTCACCGTCGCCATATCCGGACCCGGCTCAGCCGGCGGGGCATCGCAGTCGAAACCGTTGACTTCCTTGGCCACTTCCGGCCCGACCATCGCGCAAAGCTCGCACATAATCCCGCTCTCCCGTCAAAACCGCCAAGTCATCGCCACGTCCGGCCGCGCCCGCTCAAAACGGCAAGGGCGTCATCTTCACAAGCGTTTCGGCCAGATGCACGGCATCGCTTTCCGTCACATCACGGTCGTTGACCGAGACTTCGATTTCCGGACCGGTCTGTCGTGCAGCGCCATCCAGTTGCCAGACGAGGCGCGCAAGAAGAAAGGTCGGCTCGATCCGCAGCCATTCGATATCGACCGCAAGATAAGCTTTTCCTTCCGCTTCGTCACCCTTTGCGAGAACTTCGGTTTGCCGGCCGGCCGACCTGCGCTCCAGCCCCGCCTTGAGGGCGCGGCATGCGGCGCCTTTCCAGTTCTCACTCGCAGCATTGCAGGACACGACGATCAGTCGAGCCGGGTGTCCCGCCTGGGCCGTCCGAGATCCCGAGATTTCCGCCATTGTTCCGGCCCCCGCCCCCACGGTTGTTAGCTTTGCAACCGGCAGAGCCCCTGCCGGCAAAGACATCATCAGTGCCATTGCAAAAGACATCGGGAGCACCGTCAGGTTGCCCTGGGTCACCGCCACACTCGCTGCAGTTTCCAATCGTCCCGCAACCCGGACCGCCGAAGCCAAATCGTCTGTATCAATATCTCCACCCTGCCGGGCGACCGTAACACTCTCGTGACAAAACCCAATCCTGCCCGCTTCCCCGGAACCAGGGAAACTCGGACAATTCATCACTGGCAGGATCGACGTATCCGCCGTCCCAGTCAAGGTTGGGAGGGAAACCGCTCGCCGGATACCCTGCGTCGCGGCTTGACCGGCACGGTTCCCCGACTAGCTTTCAGGGGAAGACGTCCGTCGCCGGTGACGCGGTCGCTGCGGCCGGTCGAACAAGGGGGTTTCCGTCATGGGCCGTTCACGCATGCTCACCGGGCTTTTCGCCCTCTTCCTCCTTGCCGGCATCGGCCTTGAGGCCGATGCCCATCACGGCTGGCGCTGGACCAGCGGCAAGAACATCGAGCTGACCGGTATCATCCGCGAGGCACGCCTCGGCAATCCTCACGGGGTGCTGAAGGTCGACGCCGAAGGCGAGATGTGGACGGTGGAGGTCGGCCAGCCATGGCGCAACACCCGCGCCGGGCTGAAGGAGGGCGACCTCGCTCCCGGCGTCGAGGCGGCCTTCATCGGCGAGCCGTCGGCCGACATCGGCGACCGGTTGATGAAGGCGGAGCGGATCGTCATCGCAACCCGGACCTACAACCTCTATCCCGACCGGGACTGACGGCGAATGAAGAGGGAGGGCCGGATGCAATGGAAACGCTGACGGCGTTCCTCCAGACCCTGCCCGTGTCGGAATGGATGCGCGTTTCGCGCTGGGGATACGCGTTGGTCAACACGGCGCATGTCGCAGGCCTGGCGGTTCTGGTCGGCTCGATCCTGCCGCTTGACCTGCGGCTTCTGGGCGTCTGGCGGCAGGCCGCGCCCCTGGCTCCGCTCGTCCGGGTTCTGGTGCCATGCGCCGCATGCGGCCTCATGCTCGCCCTGTCATCGGGGCTGATGCTGTTTCTCGCCGCGCCGGCGGACTACGCGGCGGCACCGCTGTTTCTCGCCAAGATGGCGCTGGTCTCGCTCGGCACCGTATCAGCGCTGCTGACGCATGCATCGGCGGCAACAAGGCGGCAACCCGGTGCGGACATGGCAGCAACGCTTGCCGGGCTTTCCCCATCGCGGCTGAGGCTCGCCGGGGCGGTGTCGCTCATTGCATGGGGCGGCGCGCTCATCTGCGGCCGCCTTCTCGCCTTTGTCGCAGACTGAAGGGGCGGGCGGGTCGCTCCGCCCGCCCCGACAGATCAGCGGATCGGCGGGGCGAACTGGATGCCGCCCTGCGACCAGAGTGCGTTGACCCCCCGCGGAAGCTGCATCGGGCTGCCGCTGCCGAGGTTCCGGTCGAAGGACTCGCCGTAATTGCCGACATGACGAACGATGCGGGCAACCCAGTCGTTGGTCAGGCCGAGGTTCTTGCCGAACTCGCCCTCGAGACCGAGAAGCCGGCGGATCTCCGGATTGTCGGTGGACCCGGCAATCTCGTCGACATTGGCCCGGGTGAGGCCGAGCTCCTCCGCGTTGACCATCGCGAAGACGGTCCAGCGGACGATGTCGAACCACGTGTCGTCGCCCTGGCGGACATAGGGGCCGAGCGGCTCCTTGGAGATGACGCCGGGCAGCAGCATGTGCGTATCCGGCTCGGCCATCTTGAGACGGTAGGAGACAAGCTGCGACATGTCCGTCGTCAGCGCGTCGCAGCGCCCGCTTTCATAGGCCTTCACCGTGTCGTCGATGCTCTGGAAGGTGACGAGCTGGTAATCCATCCCGTTGACGCGGAAATAATCGGCGAGGTTCAACTCGTTCGTGGTGCCCTGCACGGTGCAGATCGAGGCGCCGTTCAGCTCCGTGATCGTCTCGACGCCGAGCGAGCGGCGCACCTGGAACCCCTGGCCGTCATAATAATTGACGGCCGTGAAATCGAGGCCGATCCCGGCGTCCCGGCCAAGCGTCCAGGTCGTGGTACGCGGCAGGACGTCGATCTCGCCGGTCTGCAAGGCAACAAGACGGTCCTTGCTCGACAGCGGCACGAAATCCGCCTTCTCGGGATCATCGAAGATGGCGGCCGCCAGCGCCCGGCAGACGTCCACATCAAGGCCTGTCCATACGCCCTTGTCATCGGCCATGCTGAAACCGGCAATGCCGGTGCTGGTGCCACAGACGAGCCGCCCGCGCTCCTTGACGATGTCGAGCGTACCCTTCGCCAGGGCCGCATTTCCAAGCAGCAGCGTTCCCGCCACCGCGACCGCCAGCCTGATGCCAGTTGATGCCATTCCATGTCCTCCGGTTGGTGTTGTTTTCAGCTTCACAGGACGGCGGCGCGTTCCCCCGCCGCCGTTGCAGGCAGGAGCGCTACAGGTTCATGACCTCATAGCGGACATGCGCCGTCGGTTTCGGTGCCGGATCGTCGCTGATGACGACGATCTCCGCCGGATGCGCCCGGGGAGCGGGATCGCCCTCGCACCAGAGCCAGTAGTGGTTCTCCGGCAGGCCGTTGACGGCGACCACCTTGTGATTTCCCTGCGCATCGATGGCGTGGATCGTGACGCGCCCGACAAGGCCGCCGACGAGGCGACGCATGTCGCCGACCGCCTCATGGACCGCCTCTTCGACGGAAAGACCCATCTTCATGTAGAGGACGACGGCGCGCGAGGTGCCGGCCCGGATGCTCATCTCGCCAACGCCGGTGCAGGCACAGGCGCCATGGCGGCTGTCCGCATAGGAGCCGGCTCCGATGATCGGGCTGTCGCCCAGCCGGCCCGGATATTTCCAGCCCCAGCCGGACGTGCTTGTCGCGGCGGCAATGTCGCGATTGCGGTCCTGGCCGAGAAACACGGTCGTGTCGCGACCGAGTTCCGGATCGATCGCCTGACGGCAGAGTTCGCGCATCGGGACATCCGGCCATTTGCGGCGATCGACCTCGCCCACCTCGGTCTCGAACCAGCGACGCCAGGCGTTTTCCGCATGCGGCATCAGCAGCTCGCCGGCCTCCGCGCCAATCTCGGCGGCGAACCGGCGGGCGCCCTCGCCGACCAGAAGTTCGTGCGGCAACTGCTCCATGACCTGCCGGGCGACGCTGACCGGATGAAGAAAGCCGGTGAGGGCCCCGACCGAACCGGTCCGGAACGTTGTGCCGTCCATCACGGAGGCGTCGAGCTCGACCTCGCCGAGAAGGTTCGGCCAGCCACCACGACCCACCGTGCGCACGCTCTCGTCCGCCTCGACCAGACGCAGGCCCGCCTCGAGCGCATCGAGTGCGGACCGGCCGTCGGCCAGCAGCCCGGCGGATGCCGGGATGCCGCAGGCACCCTCATTGTTGGACAAGACGATCATGTTGGTGTGGCCCACGCTTCAGGTTTCATATTTTGCATATTGTATCCAATTACTCTTGCCGCACTCAACCCGATATCTGCTCGCAGGTCAACAGGGTTGCGGAGTTCTCTCTTTCGCACAAACGCGAGACCGGCGAGTTCCCGAGAAAATTGGATACAATATTTTCGGAGGCGAATGGCTGCTATGATCCCGTCCGATGACCGGGTATTCCTGCCCGTTGGACACACCGGACACGAGACACGACCTGCCGATGACATCGACAAACGCATCAGAGGCCGACGCGACCCTGCGCCGCAAGACGACAAGCGCGCAGGTCGTCGACCTGCTGCGCGAGCGCATCCTGGGCGGCACCCTGCCCGAGGGAACACAGTTGCGGCAGGAAAAGCTGGCGGCGGAACTGGGTGTCAGTCGCGTGCCCGTGCGCGAGGCCCTGCACCAGCTGGAAGCCGAGGGGCTGGTGACCCTGGTGTCGCACAAGGGTGCTGTGGTCTCCGGTCTCTCCATCGATGACCTGGAGGAAACCTACGAGATCCGCGCACAGCTCGAATCCTGGTTGCTCGAGCAGGCAATGCCGCTTCTGGGCGAAAAGGACTACGCACGGGCGGAGGCCCTGGTCAGCCAGATGGAGAGCGACCCCAGGGACGAGAGCTGGTCGGAGCTGAACTGGCGCTTTCACGCGACTCTCTACACGCCGGCAAACCGGCCGCGCACGCTGGAACTGGTGCACAAGCTCTACCGCAATGCCTATCGGCATTTTCCGTTGCCGATCCGGTTGACCGGCGGCCGCGAGCGGATGAACCGGGAACACCGGATGCTGATCGAGCTGTGCCGGAAGGGCGACGCCAGCGGTGCCCGGGAACACCTGACGACGCATATCCTGCTTGGTGCCCGGACGCTGATTTCACGCCTGAAGGCGCTGCGCCAGCAAGAAGCGGTGAAGGGCGGAACTTGAGCGCGAGGTCGAGCCTCTAAACGGAAAGCGCGAGGCCTGCTCCGCCAATCCCGGCAATGAGCACCACTTTCCAGGGCGCAAGCTTCCATGCCATGAGCAGGACAAAGCACAGCAGCGCCAGGGTAAAGTCACGCATGTCGCCAATGGCGCTGGTGAAAACGGGCGAGTAGAGCGCAGCGCCGAGGATACCGACCACGGCTGCGTTCGCGCCCTGCATCAGGGACTGCGCCGGAGCCATCGCCCGGAACCTGTCCCAGAACGGCAGAACACCAACCAGGATCAGGAACCCGGGCAGGAATACGGCGAGCAACGCGATCGCCGCCCCGGCCATTCCGTTGGGCTCGCTCCCCAGCACCGCCCCAAGATATGCGGCGAACGTGAAGAGCGGGCCGGGTACGGCCTGTGCCGCGCCATAGCCGGCAAGAAACGCACCCGGGGAAACCCATCCTGTGGCGACGGTCTCGGCCTGAAGAAGCGGCAGAACGACATGTCCGCCGCCGAACACCAGTGCCCCCGCACGGTAGAAGCTGTCGAAAACGGCAAGCACCTGCGATCCGCCCGCGACAACCGGCAACAGCACCAGCAGGGCCGCGAAAACGACAAGGGACAAACCCGCCAGCCACCGGCTGACCGGCATGGTCACATGGCCACTCACCTGCTGTTTCGTGCCGCGCGCAAGGGCCAGTCCCGCCACCGCGCCGAACGCGATGGCCCCGACCATCCCGAAAGCTCCGGGCACGAGTGCAAGGATGGCCACGGCTCCCACGGCAATGGTGGCGCGCTCGCGGTCCGGACAGAGGTTCTTCGCCATGCCCCATACCGCCTGCGCCACGATGGCAACAGCGACAATCTTGAGGCCATGCAGGACGCCGGCGCCGACCGGACCCGAGACATGCGAAGCCGTCATCGCCAGGGCCAGCAAGATCAGCGCGGACGGCAACGTGAAGGCGACAAAGGCGGCAAGCGCGCCCGGCCAGCCGGCCCGCATCATCCCCAGCGCGAAACCGACCTGGCTGGATGCGGGACCGGGCAGGAACTGGCAGAGCGCAACAAGGTCCGCGTAGGACTGATCGGACAGCCAGCGCCGCCGCGTCACCAACTCGTCACGGAAATATCCAAGGTGTGCGATCGGCCCGCCAAAGGATGTCAGCCCCAGTTTGAGGAACGCCCTGAAAACCTCGCCAGATGTGCCTTGCGGGGCGCCTGTCGTCTCGGTGGCGGTTGTGTCGGTCATCCGGATTTGCGGCCTCTTTCGACAATTCTCCGCCGGACTGGCGCCGCAGCCAAACCCTTGCGGTCTTGTGCGGTGGTCGGGAAACACTTTCGTGACATTCGAACCTGCCTGGATGCGGCTTTGGTCAGACGGTCATCACGCTGCGGGCCGGAATACCTTCATGACGGCGCGTGCTAGTGAACTTTCAGGCCCGTCAGCCGGCCCCGCAACCACCGAGGCTGAACCGCAGCTTCCGACCCCATCTGTGCCACCCAATTTCCATATCGGCGCTCCCAAAAGCTGCCGTTGAGCAGGCCGATAACGTGCATTCTTGAACCGTGCTTCCTCTATGACCCGTTTTGGGCGGCCACCAAGCCACGGGCGGTCACGGCCTTTTCAACAACCAACATGTGCTCCGTACCCCAAACGCATAGGGGCGCGAGAGCCTCGGCAAGGCTCTTGCCCAGAGGGGTCAGCGCGTACTCGACTTTGGGAGGGATGTCCTTGAAGTCGTGTCGGGCAACCAGGCCATCGGCGACCATCTCTTTCAGATGCTGGACAAGCATCTTGTCGGTCACATTTCCGACAGCACGCCTCAATTCGCCGTAGCGGTGAGTGCCATGGGCCAAGTGGTAGATTATCAACGGCTTCCACTTGCCGCCCGAGATGGCCAGAACGGCATCCAGTCCGCAGGAGAAGGGAGGTCTCGGCATTCTTCGGTGCCCCTGTATGGTACTTACCAAAAGGTGCATACTGGTGGAATGAAAAGCAATAGCATATTTCTCCAACAGCAGTCCCCCGGGATTGAAGTGTCAGAGCTGAAGGCTCGGTAGCAAGACGCCGGTCAGCCTTGAGCTGGCTTATGGAGAAAACGATGAACAGTTCGGCCGATACCTACTTGAGCATAGTGGGCACCTACAGGGTTGACACTGCAGATGCGGCGGCTTTCGCCAGCATTGCAGCGGATTCAGTTCCTGCAACGGTAAACAAGCCAGGATGCCTCTATTACATCGCCTCCCGGGACGTGAACGAGCCGGGGGTGTTTCACCTGGCAGAAGGATGGGCCGACAAGGCAGCACTCGATGCTCACACCAGCAGCCCGGATTTCCACGCCATGCTGGAAAAGGCGATGAAGCTGCGCATCCTGAGCCGGGAGATCTACATCTCTCACTCGCAAGGCCGCACACTCGCGCCGTAAGCGGCACAGGGAACCGATCCGGCATTTGCAGCGGGGCCGGGTTCGACCTGTCGAGGCGGGCCAGCAACTGTGTGCAATGTGACGAACCACCATGCAGGAGCAGGCAGCCGGACACGCGCAGAAGCATCGGGCACCCGTGCTGGCGCAGTTCCACGCGGTAGCATTTCCTCGTAGTCCAGCATGGTGTTGCCGCTGATCCCGTCGTAGAAAACCGTGATCCGGCGTCCGGAAAGCAGTTCCAGGGGGCGCAAGCCCGTTCCTGGTCGGGCGTCGGGTCGCTGATGGGCGAAAGGTTCTCTTCGATAGGCCCCATCTCAAGGACGAGGGAGCTGATTGAGATAATACTCATTTTATTTCAGATACCTGGAACTCCATTCAGACCCCTTTGATGGGAAGACTTGTGGAATGAAGTTGCCTGAAGGCCGTTGTTGGAGCGGCATTGACGAAAGAGCCGCTACACCGCGTCAGAAGTTGAAGAACCAGATTGACACCACCTCTGCTGGGCGGTGAAGATAAACCGTTGCTTTCAAATGGTTCTCGCCCATGTCATCGACGAATTTCGATCACCTGAAACCATTGAGCCCGGAGCTTCACAAGCTGGGTGCTCTCGCCGAGCGGTTCTTCTCCCAGGACGCGAACACCTCCCTGATCAAGAGCCGCCAGTTTGCGGAGTTGATGGTTAGGGAAGTGGCGGCGATCTCCGGGCGCCATGACCCTGCGCTTCGGGAAACCACGAACGATCTTCTTCGCCGCCTGACCGCCCAACAGGTGCTTCCCCGCGAGGTGTCCGACGTCTTTCACGCTGTCCGCAGACAGGGCAACCGGGCCACCCACGAGTTCAGCGGCACGCCCGGCGAGGCCTTGTCCGCACTGAAGTTCTGCCGATCTCTTGGCGTCTGGTACAGGCGCACCTACGGCCGGGATCCGGACTTCAGGCCCGGCCCCTTCGTTCCGCCGAAGAGTTCCTCCGACCTCGACGAAGAGACCCGGGCGAAGATTGCCGAGTATCAGCAGCGTGTCATTGCGGCCGAAGCTTCGCTGGAAAGGGCCCGCGCCTCCGCAGACGACCTCGCCAAAGCCAAGGAAGCCGCCGAGGAACTGGCCCGCCAAGCTGCCCAGGACAGCGCGGAATGGGCACGGACCGCGCTGGAGCAGGAAGCCACGGCAGCGGAGCTGGCGTCCAAGCTGGCCAATCTGCAAGAACAAGCCGAAGCGCAACCCGAACAGGTCCGGCAGGGTTTCAGAGACGCAGCCTGGCAAGCAGCAAGCAAGCTGGAACTTGACGAGGACGACACCCGCCTCCTCATCGATGTGCAGCTCATCGCCATGGGCTGGGAAGCCGACAGCCAGGAACTGACCCATGCGAAGGGCGCGCGTCCGGAAAAGGGACGCAACCTTGCGATTGCCGAATGGCCGGCCGACAGGGGGCGGGCGGATTATGCGCTGTTCATCGGCGAGACCTGTGTCGGCGTGATCGAGGCCAAACGGGAGACGGCGGACGTCCCCGGCGTGCTGGCACAGGCCCAGAGCTACGCCGCCACATTGAAACTGGAGCCGGAAAACATTGCTGAAGGCGGCCCCTGGCAACACGGGCTGGATGCTCCATTCCGGGTGCCCTTCGCGTTCGCGACCAACGGCCGCCCGTTCGTCCAGCAATGGAAAACCAAGTCAGGCATCTGGCATTGCGACCTGCGACATCCCAACAACCACCCCTCCGCGATGCGGCAGTGGTTTGCCCCGCAGGACTTGCGGTCGAAGCTGGAAATCGATCTGGACGCGGCTGCCGGGGGCATGGGGGAAAAGACGTTCGGCAAGGGCGTTCTGCGCCCCTATCAGGAAGAGGCCATCGACGCCATCGAGGACGCGATCGGCTCGGGGCAGCGGGAAATCCTGATCTCCATGGCGACCGGGACGGGCAAGACCCGCACCGCCATCGCGCTCATGTACCGGCTGCTGAAGCACAAGCGCTTCAACCGCATCCTGTTCCTGGTCGACCGCAAGGCGCTGGGCAAGCAGACGCAGGACGCACTGCAGACGACCAGCCTGGAAGGGCTGCTCAACTTCGCGCAGGTCTACGGCGTCGCCGGTCTCGACGACCGGCTCCCGGACAAGAACACCAAGGTTCATGTGGCGACGGTGCAGTCGCTCGTCTCCCGGATCGACAGCACGGACGAGGATGTCGGCAAGCGGCCGACCCCGGGGATGTACGATTGCATCATCGTCGACGAGGCCCATCGCGGCTACACGCTCGATGCGGAGTTGAGCGAACGCGACATCGTCTTCCGCTCGCTGGAGGAGTACCAGTCGGCCTATCGTCAGGTGCTTGACTACTTCGACGCGGCGAAGATCGCGCTGACGGCGACACCGGCGCTCCACACCCGCGAGATCTTCGGCCACCCGGTCTATCACTACGGCTACCGCCAGGCGGTGATCGAGGGTTACCTGATCGATCACCTGCCGCCGAAGCGCATCACCACGGCTCTCGCCGAGGCGGGCATTCATTTCGAGGGCGGCGAGGAGGTCGAGATCATCGACCGCCGGACCGGCACCATCGACCTGTTCGAGCTGCCCGATGATGTGAAGCTCGACTACGACCTCGCCACCTTCAACAAGCGTGTCTATTCGGAAAGCTTCAACCGGACGGTCTGCCAGGCGCTCGCGCGGGAGATCCCGCCGGACGCCCCCGGCAAGACGCTGATCTTCGCCGCCCGCGACGACCATGCCGACGATGTGGTCAGGATCCTGACGGCCGAGCTTGTCGACGAGTATGGCGAAAGCTCCGTGCCGAACGGCATGGTGCAGAAGATCACCGGCCGAACCGACCACACCCAGGACTGGATCCTGAAGTTCAGGAACGACCCCCTGCCGAAATACGTGGTGACGGTGGATCTTCTGACCACCGGCGTGGACGTTCCGACCATCTGCAATCTGGTGTTCCTGCGCCGGGTGAGAAGCCGCATTCTGTATGACCAGATGATCGGCCGGGCGACGCGCCTCTGCCCGGAGATCGACAAGCGGCACTTCCGGATCTTCGACGCCGTCGACCTCTACGCGGAACTGCAGGAGATGTCCGACATGCGTCCGGTGGTGGTCAGGCCGGATATCTCCCTGAAGCAGCTGGTATCCGACTTCATCAGCGCACCGGAGGAGGACAAGGCCTGGGTCGCGGGACAGGTGATCGTCAAGATGCGTTCGCTCGCCAGCCGGATCGATGACGAAACCCGCGAGAGCTTCGCCAATCACACCGGGCAGTCCCCGGAAGCGGTGCTGGAACAGCTCTCGACCCGTCCCGCCACGGACCTGGCCGCGTGGCTCGACGATCACCCGCGCGCTGCCGAGATCCTCGAACGCAAGCCGGTGCGGCGGGACGGCTCGAAAGACGGTGTCGTCATCTCCACCCATGAAGACGAGTTGCTCAGGATCGAGGAGATCTTTGGCCGGAACACCACGCCGGAGGACTACATCGAGGGCTTCGAGCGCTATGTTCGGGAGAACATGAACCGGGTGCCGGCGCTGATCGCCGTTACTCAGAAGCCGCGAAACCTGACCCGCAAGGAGCTGTCCGAGCTGGCCGCCCTTCTGGACGAGGAGAACTACTCCGAAGCCATGCTCCGCGCCGCCTATGGCAAGGCGCGCAATGCCGACATCGCCGCCCACATCATCGGCTTCGTCCGTCAGGCGGCGCTGGGCGATCCGCTGGTGCCCTATGCCGAGCGGGTCGATGCGGCCATCGGGAAGATCGAAAGCTCCCGCGACTGGAGCAAGCACCAGAAAGACTGGCTGCGCCGCATCGGCCGGGCGCTGAAGGACAAGCCGGTGGCCGATCCCACCCTGCTCGACCAGGGCGTTTTTGCCGACAAGGGCGGCTACACCCGCATCTCGCAGGAGTTCGGCGACGATCTCGGCACCATCCTGCAGCAATTCAACGAGGCGATCTGGGGCACGCCAGCCGCCTGATCTGGTCAACGCACGGCCTTGCCGCTATCCCTCTTGCCAGCCCGTCCTTCAGGAAACGACACCGACATGAACGCCAATGCCATCGTCCAGAAACTCTGGCGCCTCTGCGCCGTCCTCCGGAAAGACGGGATCACCTACCAGCAGTATGTGACGGAGCTGACCTATCTGCTCTTCCTGAAGATGATGAAGGAGCGGGGGCGGGAAACAGGCGCGATCCCGGTCAGCTGCCGCTGGAGCGAACTGGCACGGGTCAACGGCCTCGAGCAGCTGGAAATGTATCGCGCGTCCCTGGTGGCGCTGGGCAGCACAAGTTCCCGCATCGGAGCAAATGACAGGCTTGTCCTGAAGCCGACGGATACTGCCGGGCGAGAAGAACGGGAACGCTACGCCGATGCCAGGCCGATCCCGGAAATGGTCCAGGCGATCTTCGACAATGCCTCCACCTTCATCCGCGAGCCGCAGAACCTGACGACGCTGGTCGCCGCCATTGACGATCTCGACTGGTTTTCCGAGGAGCGCGACCAGTTCGGCGATCTCTACGAGGGCCTTCTCCAGAAGAACGCGGAAGAGACCAAGCGCGGCGCCGGGCAGTATTTCACCCCGCGCGTCCTGATCGAGGTGCTGGTGCGGCTGATGCAGCCGAGGCCCGGCGAAGTGATCCAGGATCCGGCGTCGGGCACCGGCGGCTTCCTGATCGCCGCCGACCGCTACATGAAGGCCGACACCGACGGCTATTTCGACTTGCCGGACAGCGGCGCCTGGCAAAAGGCCAATGCGTTTCACGGCATGGAGAATGTCGCCGGAACCTACCGCCTTCTCCTCATGAACCTTTATCTCCACGACCTGGCGCCCGAACATGTGGCCATGGGCGACACCCTGTCGGACAAGGGCACGCGGCTCGGCAAGGCCGACCTGATCCTGACCAATCCGCCGTTCGGCCCGGCGGGCGGGGCGCCGACCCGCGACGACCTGACGGTGACGGCCTCCGTCTCCTCCTACCAGCTTCCCTTCGTCGAGCACTGCATCCGCTCGCTGAAGCCCGGCGGCCGGGCGGCCATCGTCGTGCCGGACAACGTGCTGTTCGAGGACGGGCGCGGCAAGGCGCTGCGGCAGATGATGATGGACTGGTGCGACCTGCACACCATCCTGCGCCTGCCCACCGGCATCTTCTACGCCCAAGGGGTGAAGACCAACGTCATCTTCCTGACCAGGGGCAAGACCGAGACCGGCAACACCGACGAGGTCTGGGTCTATGACCTGCGCGCCCAGATGCCGAAATTCGGCAAGACCAACCAGCTGACCGACGCCCATTTCACCGACTTCGAACAAGCCTTCGGCACCGACCCGAACGGTGCAGAACGCGGAAAGGACGAGGGCGAGGAGGGGCGCTGGCGCTGCTTCACCCGCGAGGAAATCGCTGCTCGCGGCGACAATCTCGACATTTCCTGGCTGCGCGAGGCGGAGGAGGAGGCGGAAGAGGGCCTCACGGAGCCGGATGACATCGCAGCGGCGATCCTGGGGCACCTGCAAGCGGCCATGGTGGAAATCGAGGCGCTGAGCGCGGAGCTGGAAGAGACTGCACCGGTCGACGCGCCGGAGGCGGCGCGATGAGTACTGGAGAAACCTTCGGGCGCACAATTCAGCTCTTTCTGGTGGATGGCAAACCCACCGGGCTGCGAAAGGCCACTATCCATGGCTGGACAGGGATGCTCTTCGTCAGCGGCACTTCTGCCTTTGGCGAGCTGACGGCTCGCGAAGAAGTGGACCGCACCGGAGTCTATGTACTGGCCGGACCAGATCCGGATCGAGCTGGACTTACGAGGGTCTATATCGGCTCCGGCAATTCCGTTGCGGAGCGGATTCGCCAGAGCGCTGTAAACCGTGAGTTCTGGGAAACGGCGATTGCGGTAACCACCAGTGATGATGATCTATCCAAAGGACATGCTGAGTATCTAGAGGCCAGACTGATAGAACTCACCAGCCAGTCAGGCCGAGTTTCATTGGATAATGGCACTCATCCGCAAACAAATCGCCGCCGCCTACCAGAAGCGGACCGCGCGAACATGGAGCAGTTTCTAGCGAACTTGAAAATCGTCCTGCCAGTCATTGGCCTGGAAATGCTCAAGCCGCAACCTAAAGCCGTCAGTGAAACACAGAAACCTGTTGCAGAGCGAACCAGTGGCGAAGTGCAATTTGAAGTCCGGCACAAGAGCGGGATAGCGGCAACAGCGGTTGAGGAAGACGGTGAATTTGTTGTGTTGGAAGGGTCTGGGGCCGTTTCTGATGCCGGTTATTCTCACAACAGTTACTCCGGCTTGAAGGAAAAGTTGATCGAGGATGGCACGCTGATTCCGGCAGAAACAGGTTTGAAGTTCTCCAAACCGTGGTCGTTTTCAAGCCCGTCCGCTGCCGCCTCCGTTGTGCTGGATCGCAACAGCAATGGGCGAATAGAATGGAAGGTGAAGGGGAGCAAACAAACCTATCATGACTGGCAACAGGCGGAAGCAGCACGGCAGGAGGTCGCGGAATGAGCGAGCTGCCGAAAGGTTGGGTTGAGGGCGAATTAAATTACGTATGTGATCTCATTACAGATGGTACCCATCATTCTCCATCCAACGGTCAAATAGGTGAGTTCAAGTACGTCACGGCTAAAAACATTAAGCGACATGGCCTCGACCTGACCAACATCTCTTTTGTTGACCGTGAAACTCATCAGACGATCTATAAGCGTTGCCCGGTTAGAAAAGGCGACGTTCTCTACATCAAGGATGGGGCGACCACAGGTTTGGCTATCGTCAATCCGCTTAGCGAAGAGTTCTCTATGCTCTCAAGCGTGGCCCTAATTCGCCCTGCAGAATTACTCGATGCTCATTTCTTGAAATGCCAGTTGAATTCACCGGAACTCTTCGCCCGAATGACCGGCGACATGACCGGTTCTGCTATACGTAGATTGACGCTCACGACGATTGGCCGACAGAAAGTTTGCGTCCCACCCCTGGCCGAGCAGAAGCGCATTGTCGCCAAGCTGGACGCCCTGAGCGCCCGCTCCACCCGCGCTCGGGACGCGCTCGCCCGCATCGACACCCTCGTCAAACGCTACAAGCAAGCCGTGCTCTCCAAGGCGTTCTTGGGGGAGCTGACGAAGGAGACCCACGTCGACCGTGCTTCTATCGGGGATGTAGCCGCAAAAGTCACCAAAGGCACTAGTCCTAAGTGGCAGGGGTTTGAGTATCAGAACGAGGGTGTTCGTTTCATTAGAAGCCAAAACATTGGTTGGGGGCATTTACGACTTGAGGACGAGGCCTTTCTGGCTCCGGAGTTCAATCTCAAGCAAACCAATTCGGTCATCGAAGAAAACGACGTTCTTTTGAACATTGTCGGAGCATCGATTGGCCGTACAACGGTAGCGAGCGAATCCATCTCAGGAGCCAACTGCAACCAGGCTGTTTCGGTCATAAAACTGGCGCGCAGGGATCCGGTGTCCGCCAACTACCTCTGTTGGTGGTTGCAAACAGATGAAGCACAGGCGGCCATTACTGCAGGAGCCGTAGATGTAGCTCGGGCGAATTTCTCATTGGCCCAGATAAAAAAGCTATCGTTGCCTTGGCCCCCTGTTTCAAAACAAAAAGAAATCGTCCGCCGCATAGAGAGCGCCTTCGCAAAAATCGACAGGCTGGCGGCGGAGGCGAAGCGGGCGCTGGCGCTGACGGACAGGCTGGACGAGGCCATCCTCGCCAAGGCTTTCCGGGGCGAGCTTGTGCCGCAGGACCCGGCTGACGAGCCCGCCTCCGTGCTGCTGGAGCGCATCAGGGCCGAGCGCGCCGCCGCCCCCAGGGCGAAACGGGGGCGGAGGGCGACCGCATGACGGTATTCGAAAGCACGCTGACGGAAGGCAATCTCCGGAACGGTCACATCTACATCACATCGTTGCGGCCCAGCCTTCCTGCCGATGTTTTCGGGGGCAGCACAAAGGACAATCCCGCGCCGAGCGCGATCCGTCTGGAGTTCGGCAGTCTGGTTGCTGACACGGACGTCCCGACAGACAGGAACGGGCGTCCGAGACTGTTTTTCCGGGACAGACGTTTCGTTCGCGGGTTTTTCGACCGAACAGGTGCGGCTCCGGGCGATACCGTCCTGTTCGAGCAGGTATCTGCGTATCATTTCCGCCTGGCCCTTCGCACTTTCTCGGGGAGGACCATCACGCCGTGAAAGCCGTTCAGGACTGGAACGACGACGAGCTGGAAAACCTGATTGCAAACTATTGGGCGAGCGGAAAAGCCGACGATCCATACTATCTGGATCTCCTGGCGGAGCGCGGTCGCCGGAAGGGCAAGGGGCTCGACTTCGACACCACGAGGCGTGCCGTGCTGGCGGCGGCCAGGGAGGGCAGGTTCATCTCCTACGGCGAGCTGTCGGATGCGAGTGGCGTTGAATGGTCGAAAGTGCGCTACGCCATGAACCGGCACCTTCAGGAACTGATCGAGTTTTGCCACCGCAAGGATTGGCCGTTGATCAGTGCCATTGTCGTAACCAAGGGCAACCTCGAAACCGGCGCGATGGATGAAGGCACGCTCAATGGCTTCGTCGCCGGATGCAAGACGGTCGGCCATGTTGTCGCGGATCCTGAAGCGTTTCTCCGCGAACAACAGGAGAAGGTGTTCAAGTGGGCGGCGGATCTCAAGACGGCCGAGACAGCTCCCCGCTGAGGCAATCCGCCCACTGGAAGCCCTTGCATGCATCAACATCCCGACGTCTTCCCGGTCCAGGGCAGACCTCTGTCTGCTCGGCCCAGAGCTCTGCGTCGGCTCTCTTGAGGAAAGTCTTCGTGATGGGCGCCCGGCCCTGACGGCGGATCCGGGCTTGCCAGCTCTGGCCGCGTTTTCGGATGGACGTCATTCTCGTCTCCGTCACTGTGTCACCAGCGTGACAGACCGATCCGGATTGGCTTTCTGGGGGCGTCTTCTGATCTTCCAAGTCGTTGAAACACTCTGGAAAATCGTGGCGCACCCGACAGGATTCGAACCTGTGACCTCTGCCTTCGGAGGGCAGCGCTCTATCCAGCTGAGCTACGGGTGCTTCGGGGCGGGAACCGCCCTGAGCGGCCGCATGTTGCGGCACTTGGCGAACGGATAGCCGATCCGCTGCCGCGAGGCAACGGTTTTGTCCGGCCCCCGAAGGGCTACGGTCTCGACAGGCCGCCGATGCACAGGCCCTGTGAAACAGTCGGGCCGGATCGGCAACCACCACCGGCCGGGCCGGCTTTTTCAGAGATCGAAGCCGAGAATCTTGCCGACGGTGAAGACGTCCTTGTCGCCGCGCCCGCACAGGTTCATGACGATGACCTGCTCCTTGCCCATGGTCGGGGCAAGCTTCATCACATGCGCGAGCGCATGGGCCGGCTCGAGCGCGGGGATGATGCCCTCGACACGGGTCAGCAGCTTGAAGGCTTCCAGCGCCTCGTTGTCGGTTGCCGGAACATACGAAACCCGGCCCGTGTCCTTCAGCCAGGAATGTTCCGGCCCGATGCCGGGATAATCGAGGCCGGCGGAGATCGAGTGGCCCTCGAGGATCTGGCCGTCGTCATCCTGCAGCAGATAGGTGCGGTTGCCATGCAGAACGCCCGGCTTGCCGGCACTGAGCGAGGCGCAATGCTCGTCGCCCTCCAGCCCGTGGCCGCCGGCCTCGACGCCATAGATGGAAACCTCCGGATCATCGAGGAAAGGATGGAACAGGCCGATGGCATTGGAGCCGCCGCCGACAGCGGCAACGATCGCGTCGGGCAACCTGCCTTCCGCCGCCATCACCTGTTCCCGGGTCTCCTTGCCGATCACGGCCTGAAAGTCGCGCACCATCTCCGGATAGGGATGGGGGCCGGCGGCCGTGCCGATCAGATAATAGGTGTCCGCGACATTGGTGACCCAGTCGCGCAGCGCCTCGTTCATCGCGTCCTTCAGCGTGCCCGCGCCCGCCGTGACCGGCACGATCTCGGCGCCAAGCAGCTTCATGCGGAAGACGTTGGGCTTCTGCCGCTCCACATCGGTGGCGCCCATGTAGACGACGCAGGGCAGGCCAAAACGGGCGCAGACAGTGGCGGTGGCGACGCCGTGCTGGCCGGCTCCGGTCTCGGCGATGATGCGGGTCTTGCCCATGCGCCTGGCCAGCAGGATCTGGCCCAGGCAATTGTTGATCTTGTGGCTGCCGGTGTGGTTGAGCTCGTCGCGCTTGAAATAGATCTTCGCGCCGCCCAGCTCCTCCGTCAGCCGCTCGGCGAAATAGAGCGGCGAGGGGCGGCCGGTGTAGTGGGTGTTGAGGTCGTCGATCTCGGCCTGGTAGGCGGGGTCCGCCTTGGCGGCCTTGTAGGCCTGCTCGAGATCGAGGATCAGCGGCATCAAGGTCTCGGCGACATAGCGGCCGCCGAAAATGCCGAAATGGCCGCGCTCATCCGGGCCGGAGCGGAAAGTGTTGTGCTGGATCGTCATGCGTTCCGTCCCTGTTCGGCGGCGTCCGGCGCCGCTCCCGGCACCGCCCGGCGTGCAGCCGCGACGAACGCCCTGATGAGTTCCGTGTCCTTGACGCCCCGCGCGCGTTCCACGCCCGAGGAGACGTCGACGTCGCGGATGCCGCCGATGCGGATCGCCTCGCCGACCGTCGAAGCGTCAAGCCCACCGGAAAGCATGAGCGGAACGCCAAGGTCAAGACCCTTGAGGATCCGCCAGTCGAAGCTGACGCCATTGCCGCCCGGCAGAACCGCCCCCTTCGGCGGCTTGGCATCGAAAAGCAGCCGGTCCACATGGGGAACATAGGGCACGGCGGCGGCAAGGTCACCGGCGGACGAAACGCCCAGCGCCTTCATGATGCGGAGGCCGTGCCGCGCTTTCAGCTCGGCGCAGCGCGTCGGGCTCTCGTGCCCGTGCAACTGCAGCCAGTGCGGCCGCACGGCCGAAATGATCGCGTCCACAAGAGCATCGTCCGCATCGACGGTGAGCACGACGGTTTCCGCCCGGCCCCGCGCACGCTTCGCAAGGCCGGCTGCCGTCTCCAGCGAAACGTTGCGCGGGCTCTTTTCGAAGAAGACGAGGCCGATCATGTCGGCCCCGGCGTCGAGCGCGGCATCCAGCGTCTCTTCGGTCGACAGACCGCAGATCTTGACGAGGCCGCGCGCGTCCATGCCGTTTGTCCTTCTCACGTCACGTTGTAGGCGGCGATGGCCGCCATGTTGACGATGTCGCTGTCCTTGGCGCCGATCGGCAGGATCTGCACCGCCTTGTCGAGGCCGACAAGCAGCGGGCCGATCACCGTCGAGCCGCCGAGCTCCTGCAGCATCTTGGTGGAGATCGAGGCCGAGTGGAACGCCGGCATGACCAGCACGTTGGCCGGTCCGGTCAGGCGGCAGAAGGGATAGGCCGCCATCTTGTCCATGTTGAGCGCCACATCGGCCCCCATCTCGCCGTCATACTCGAAGTCAACCCGGCGGCGGTCGAGGATCTTCACCGCCTCGATGACCTTCTCCGACCGCTCGCCGCGCGGATGGCCGAAGGTCGAATAGGCAAGCATGGCGATGCGCGGCTCGTAGCCCAGGCGGCGGGCGACATGAGCCGCCTCTTCGGCGATGTCGGCCAGTTCCTCGGAGGTCGGCATGTCGATGACCGCAGTGTCGGCAACCAGCACCGTGCGGCCCCGGCACAGAGCCAGCGACACGCCGATCACCCTGTGGCCGGGCTTGGCGTCGATCACGCTGCGCACCGTGTCGAGGGCGACCGAATAGTTGCGGGTGAGGCCGGTGACCATGGCATCGGCATCGCCCCGCGCCACCATGATGGCGCCCCAGTAATTGCGGTCGTTGTTGACGAGACGCTGGCAGTCGCGCAGCAGGTAGCCGCGCCGCTGCAACCTTGCATAGAGGTATTCCGCATAATCGGCATTGCGGGTGGAAAGCCGTGCGTTGAGCACCGAGATGCCGCCACGCTCCAGATCGACACCCGCGGCAGCCGCGACCTCGCGCACCTCGTCCTCCCGGCCGATCAGGATCGCCTCGCCGAGCCCTTGCGCAACGAAGCTTGCCGCCGCACGGATCACCGGTTCCTCCTCGCCCTCGGCGAAGACGACGCGCTTGGGCTGCTGGCGCACCTTGGAGAAGATCCGCTGCAACGTGCCGGCGACCGGATCGCGGCGGGCGGAGAGCTGGTGGCGATAGGCCTCCATGTCGACGATCGGCCGGCGGGCAACGCCGGTGTCCATTGCCGCCTGGGCGACCGCCGGGGGGATTGCCGAGATCAGGCGCGGATCGAAGGGCACCGGAATGATGTATTCGGGACCGAATTTCGGCCGGTTGCCGCGATAGGCGGCGGCGACTTCGTCCGGCACCTCCTCGCGGGCAAGTTCGGCCAGCGCCCAGGCGCAGGCGACCTTCATCTCGTCATTGATGGTGGTGGCCTGCACGTCGAGCGCACCGCGGAAGATGTAGGGGAAACCAAGGACGTTGTTGACCTGGTTCGGGTAGTCGGAGCGCCCCGTGGCGACGATGGCGTCGTCGCGCACCGCATGCGCCTCCTCGGGGGTGATCTCCGGATCCGGGTTGGCCATGGCGAAGATGACCGGGTTGGGCGCCATGACGCGCAGCATGTCCTCGGTCAGCGCGCCCTTGACGGAGACGCCGAAGAAGACGTCCGCCCCCTTCATCGCGTCATAGAGGCTGCGGGCAGGGGTCTCCACCGCATGGGCCGACTTCCACTGGTTCATGCCCTCGGAGCGGCCCTTGTAGATGACGCCCTTGGTGTCGCACAGGATGACGTTTTCGTGCGGCACGCCCAGCGCCTTGACCAACTCGATGCAGGCGATGCCGGCCGCGCCGGCGCCGTTGCAGACGATGCGTGTCGTCGCCAGCTCGCGGCCCGTCAGGTGCAGTGCGTTGATCAGGCCGGCGGCGGCAATGATCGCCGTGCCGTGCTGGTCGTCGTGGAAGACCGGAATGTCCATCAGCTCGCGCAGGCGCTGCTCGATGATGAAGCAGTCCGGCGCCTTGATGTCCTCAAGGTTGATGCCGCCGAAGGAGGGGCCCAGATAGCGGACGGAATTGACGAAGGCATCGACATCCTCGGTGTCGATCTCCAGGTCGATCGAATCGACATCGGCGAAGCGCTTGAACAGCACCGCCTTGCCCTCCATCACCGGCTTGGAGGCGAGCGCGCCGAGATTGCCAAGGCCGAGGATCGCCGTGCCGTTGGTGATCACCGCGACGAGATTGCCGCGCGTCGTGTAGTCGAAGGCACGCGAGGGATCCTCGGCAATCGCCCTGACGGGAACGGCAACGCCGGGCGAATAGGCGAGCGACAGGTCGCGCTGGGTCGCCATCGGCTTGGTCGGCGTTATCTCCAGCTTGCCGGGCCGGCCCTGCTGGTGGAACTGCAATGCCTCCTGCTCGGTAAAGCTGACACTGCTCTTGCCCGATTTGTCCGTCGTCGGCATTCCGCCCCTCCACTTCGATCTTGCCGCCGACCTCCGACGGACGCAGACCTTATCCCCGGAAAATACACCACTCAACCCGAACGGAGGAGCGCATGCGGTGAAAGCTCTTATTCCATCTGATAAATCACCGATGCTGCCTGCCGGCGGAAAGCGGCCCCGTCATTTTCGGGTTTTCCGCGAGCGCCGGCCGAACTAGGGTCCAGACTGCATGGCCGACGATATCCAGACCCAAGACACCAGCAGCGCGCCGAAGACGCCCGCACCGGACCTCGCCGGCATGACGCCGATGATGGCGCAGTATATCGAGATCAAGACGGCCAATCCGGACTGCCTGCTGTTCTACCGCATGGGCGACTTCTACGAGCTGTTCTTCCACGACGCGGAGGAGGCCTCTCGGGCGCTCGGCATCACGCTGACCAAGCGCGGCAAGCATCTGGGCGAGGACATCCCGATGTGCGGCGTGCCGGTGCATGCGGCCGACGACTATCTGCAGAAACTGATCGCGCTCGGTTTCCGCGTCGCGGTCTGCGAACAGACCGAGGATCCGGCGGAGGCGAAGAAACGCGGCTCCAAGTCGGTGGTGCGGCGCGAGGTGGTGCGCCTTGTCACGCCCGGCACGCTGACCGAGGACCGGCTGCTGGAGGCGAACCGCAACAACTATCTCCTGACGCTTGCGCGCGCCCGCACCGGATCGCTCGACGGAGACACCGCCTACGGGCTCGCCTGGGTGGATATTTCCACCGGCGCCTTCCGCATCGCGACAAGCGACGCGCGCGGACTTTCAGGCGATCTTGCCCGCATCGACCCGCGCGAGGTGATTGTCGCTGACAGCCTGCTCGAGGACACGGATTTGCGCCGGCTGATCGAGGAGTGCGGCGCAGCGCTGTCGCCCGTGCCGCGCAGCCTGTTCGACAGCGCGACAGCACCGGAAAGGCTGGCCCGCTACTACGGCGTTGCGACGCCCGAGGCATTCGGCGCCTTCTCGCGGCTCGAGCTGACGGCAGCGGCGGCGGCCATCGCCTATGTCGAACGCACCCAGTATGGCGAGCGGCCGCCGCTCGACCCGCCGGCTGCGGAAGGCGCAAGCGCGCGCATGCTGATCGACCCGGCGACACGCGCCAACCTGGAGCTGATGCGCACCCTGTCCGGCGAGCGCGCCGGTTCCCTGCTCTCGGTCATCGATCGCACGGTCTCGGGACCCGGCTCGCGCCTGCTCGCCGCACGGCTGGGCGGTCCGCTGACCGATATCGAGGAAATCCGCCTGCGCCAGGATGCCGTCGAGCGGCTCGCCGGGGACACTTATCTGCGCGAGAGGCTGCGCGAGAAGCTCAAGTCCGTGCCGGACATGGCCCGCGCCCTGTCGCGCATCGCCATGCAGCGCGGCGGCCCACGCGACCTTGTGGCGATCGCGACCGGCCTTACCGCTGCCGGCGAAATAGCCGCACTGTTCGCAGAGCCGGGAGCGGAGGGCGCCGAAATCGGAGAGGCGCTGGCGGGGATCGCCGCGGCGCCGGTGGAACTTGCCCGGGAGCTTGACGTCGCGCTTGTCGACGATCCGCCGCTGCTTGCCCGCGATGGCGGCTTCGTGGCGGAGGGTTACCTCCCCGATCTCGACGAATTGCGCCGGCTGCGCGACGACAGCCGCAAGGTCATCGCCCAACTGCAGGGCGGACTGATCGAGGAGCTCGCGATCCGGGCCCTGAAGATCAAGCACAACAACGTGCTCGGCTGGTTCATCGAGGTGCCGGCCACCCATGCCGAGAAACTGACCGCCGATCCGGGGCGCTTCATCCACCGCCAGACCATGGCCGGCGCGATGCGCTTCACCACCACCGAACTGGCGGAGCTGGAAAGCCGCATCGCCAATGCCGCCGGTCGTTCGCTGGCGCTGGAGAGCGAGGTCTTCCGGCGCCTGTGCGCGGATGCCGTGGCGGCCGGCGCGGCGATCAAGGGGGCCGCCGACGGACTTGCCGTGCTGGATGTCGCCGCCGGCCTTGCCCATCTGGCGGACGAGGAGAACCATTGCCGGCCTCTGGTCGACGACAGCCTCGCCTTCTTCATCGAGGGCGGTCGCCATCCGGTCGTCGAGGCCGCGTTGAAGCGGGACGGCGGCGGATTTGTCGCCAACGATGCCGATCTGGGACCCGGCGAGGGGGATGAAGGCGGCCGGATCTGGCTGATCACCGGCCCCAACATGGCGGGCAAGTCGACCTTCCTGCGCCAGAACGCGCTGATCGCGATCCTGGCCCAGACCGGCGCCTTCGTGCCGGCGACGTCCGCCCGTATCGGCGTGGTCGACCGGCTGTTCTCGCGTGTCGGGGCCGCTGACGATCTCGCCCGCGGCCGCTCGACCTTCATGGTGGAGATGGTCGAGACGGCGGCGATCCTCAACCAGGCCGGACCACGCTCGCTGGTGATCCTCGACGAGATCGGCCGTGGCACCTCGACCTTCGACGGACTGTCGATTGCCTGGGCGGCGATCGAGCATCTGCACGAAGCAAACCGGTCCCGCGCGCTCTTTGCAACGCATTATCACGAGTTGACCGCGCTGTCGGCCCGCCTCGACCGACTGGCCAATGCCACCGTCAAGGTCAAGGAGTGGCAGGGCGACGTCGTGTTCCTGCACGAAATCGTGGCCGGAGCCGCCGACCGCTCCTATGGCATCCAGGTGGCGAAGCTCGCCGGCCTGCCGGCTGCGGTGATCGAGCGCGCGCGCGCCGTCCTGGCACAGCTGGAAGAACAGGATCGCAGGGCGCCAGGCGAGCAGCTTATTGACGACCTGCCGCTGTTCGCAGCGCTGTCAGCCCCGACCCGCCCCGCGACGACGGCGGCGTCCGATCCGGTTCTCGACGCGCTTGATGCACTCGATCCGGACGACCTGACGCCGCGCGCGGCGCTGGAAGCGCTCTATGCGCTCAAGCGGCAACGCGCCGGAAACTGATCCGGCAGCAAACGGTCACGGAAATCCCCCAAAAGGCGCTGTCAGGGGGACCGGCCTCATCGGCCTTACAGGTTTTCCAGAACGGGACCGGCCAGACCCGCTTCCCAGCCGAGGATCGCACGCTTGCGCGTCAGGCCCCAGTGATAGCCGCAAAGCTTGCCGTTGCTGCCGAGCACCCGGTGGCAAGGCACCACGAAGGAAACCGGGTTGCGACCGACGGCGCGTCCCACGGCGCGCGCCGCGCGCGGCTTGCCAAGACGCTCGGCAATGGCCTGATAGGTGGTGGCGCGGCCAAGCGGGATGCGCAGCAGCGTCTCCCAGACGCGGATCTCGAAATCCGTGCCGATCAGCACGACCCGCAGCGGCGTGTCGGCTGCCCAGGCATCGGGACTGAAGATCCGCTCCGCCAATGGCGCGGTGCGTGCCAGATCCTCCGCATAGGTTGCTCTCGGCCAGCGCTCCATCATGTCGTCGAGCGCGGCGCGCTCCTCGCCCGGATCGGCAAAGGCAAGGCCGGCAAGGCCGTGTTCGGTCGCCATCACCAGCGCCATGCCGAAAGGCGAGGGATGGAAGCCCCAGGAAATCACGGCCCCCTCGCCCTTGGCGCGATAGATGCCCGGGGTCATCGCCTCGTGGGTGACGAAGAGATCGTGAAGCCGGGCCGGGCCGGACAGGCCCACCTCGTAGCTTGCGTCGAGCACGGTCGCCGACTGGCGCAGCAGGGCACGGGCATGGTCGAGCGTGATCGCCTGCAGGAACTGCTTCGGCGTGATCCCCGCCCAGCGCGAGAAGACCCGCTGCAACTGGATCGGTTCCAGCCCGAGATCCCCGGCAAGTGCCTCCAGGCTCGGCTGGTCCCGCCAGCCCTCGGTGATCGTCTGCAACGTGCGACGCACGGTTTCATAGTCGCGGGCAGCCTCACGCGGCGACAGCGCGGCACGCGGTGCCATCATCGGTGCGGCGATATCCTGCATCACGGTCATCGCGACGCTCTCCTCTTGCAGTCCTTGCAAACTCTCCACATAGCCTAGAGCCGTGCCGGTCGTCGCACCACCCGATTTGCGACATGCCATCAGGCCCGAACGCCGTCTTGCTTCGGCCAAAAACCCGGGCCACTCTGCGGCCCTCAGGCACATCATCAGGTTGCACGCACGCGAGATGGATACCAACGACATGCAAGAGCGCTCCCTGCCGGCCCGCCCGACACGCCCCCTGGCCAATCCCGGACGCTCGGTTTTCGCAAGGGCCCTGGCACTGGCGGTGACAGCAACGGCACTGGCATTGTCCGGAGTGCCCGCAAGCGCCGATGTCCGCATCGTTTCCCTGAAAAGCGACAACCCCGCGATCGCCATAACATCGGCCACCAGCGGGGGCACCGCGCTCAAGTCCGTCGGCAAGTCGGACACAAGCCTGTTCGTGGAGGCCGGTGCGGCGGGCAAGGACTTTGCCTGCCAGCAGACGCTGGCGATCACGCTGTCCAACGGCCGGTCGCTGTCCCGCTCCTATGACCTTTGCGCGGCGAACTACACGCTGACAGTGGAGACGGCCGCCGCAACCCGCCCGGCACCTCCGAAGACCGCGCCAGCGGAGACCGTTTCGTCCTCTCCCGCACAGGCGAAAAAGACGGGCTCCGGCCGCATCGAACGCAAGCTGGTGATGATCCAGACGGATGATGACACCGCGATCCGCGAGGTCTTCATCGATGACCGGCCCGCGCAGGTGCGCCGCCGCTCCCAGGCCCGCGTGTTCGTCGAGGTCGAAGGCAACGACAAGAATGACGGGCAGATCGACTGCCGCCGGCCGATGCGGCTCGTGCTCGCAGACGGGCGTATCCTGCAGGACACCGTCGATATCTGCGGCGACTGGAAGGTGACGATGAGCACCAAGGCCGCAGCCAAGCAACAGGCGGGCGGAGGCAATGTGCGCCGGGCAGTGCCCTCGACAGCCGGCCCCGCCGCCCCGCCACTTGCAGGCGGCGTCCGCCGACCGACGACGTCGGGCGGCGCGGACGGATCGGACACGTCCGGCAACCTGCGCGGCAGCCGCGACGAGACCGCCCGCACGGATCCGGCGCGCCGCGAGGAAAAACGAACGGGCGAGGAGACGGAAGAGCGAACGGAGACGGCTGAAAATGCCCGGGACGAGGCTCCTGCCGGCGGCCGTTCCTCCGCTCCCCATGACGCTCTCGCCCTGCCGCTTTTCGACAGGCGCGAATGGTATGTTTCTCCCGGTCAGGGCGACACGTTGAGGCTGGTCTACGGCATCCGGGAAACGGACGACCGGGGCTTCCTGGCGACCTGCGAGCGGGGGTCCAACCAGATCGAGACGAGCCTTTTGCCGGGTGAGCTTCGCCTTGCCGAGAACGCGCCCGTCGACGTTGCCCTTTCCGCCCGCGACATTACCCGTCGCTATACCGGGCGCGGGTCCTCGGCCAACAATGAAAGCGGCCGGTCGATGCCGCTGGTGCGACTTGCCGCCGACGATCCGATCTGGTCGGGGCTTGCGCGCGGCGAAGCGCTGACGGTGGCGCTGCAGGGAAGCTGGCGCTACCGGGTGTCGCTGTCGGGCAGCGCCGGCCCGGTGCGCGCGTTCCAACAGGCTTGCGCCACGCCCGCGCCCGCTGTCGCCGACACCCCCGGCCCGACGCGCGGACTGCCTGTCGCCGGCGCGGATCCCCAGGGACCGACCTGCGCCGACGAAGGTTTCATCACCTCTGTGCCGAGCGACCTGCCGGCCACCATGGTCTTCGAGAACCGCCGCCAGCGGCCCATCGTCGTTCACTGGATCAATTTCGACGGATTGCGCGAGACTGACGCCAGAGTGCCGCCGGGAGGCCGGATGGTGCAGCAGACGCTGGCGGGCCACCCCTGGCTGGTCTCGACCTCCTCGGGGCGCTGTCTCGGCATGTATCTGGCGCGCGGGCGCAGTCGCACGGTCACCATAACGTCGGGCCAGGGCGGCAACGCGCCGGTCGCCAGCGGGCCGATAGCGCCCCCGCCTCCCGCACCCTTCGTCCCGGGCGGCGATCTTGTCGAGCTGTCCTATGACTGCGACAGCGGCGCCTACCTGTCGGTCACCATCGACAACGACCGGCAAGTGGCGATCGTCCGCGAGCAAGGCCTCTCGCCCGTGACGCTCGCCGACCGGTCCGGCGGCGGTGTCGATCTCTATTATGCCGATCGCGGATATGTGCTCAGCGGTTCGGGCAACCGCGTCAACTGGCAGCGTCCGGGCTCTCCGCCGCAATACTGCCGGGTCTTCTAGGCCTGGACGGAAGAGCGCAAAGGGTTTTGCCGGATCACTCGGCGGAGGCCACTGCAGGTCCTGGCCCGCCCGATTGCGCCAGGGCAAGCGCCGAGCGGAGCGCACCGGCGAAGCTGGTGCGATCTTCCGGATTCAGAAAGCCGCCGATATCGATGGCCCGGTTGCGTGCCGTCAGCGTGATGCGCGTAACGCCTTCATCCTCTTCCTCGCGCAGGTGCAGCCGCGCCCAGAACGGGTTGCAGGTGAAAAGCTGCTCGCGGCCGGAGGCCCGCACCTTGCGGATACGGATTTCGGTACGCGACACCTGAACCTCCTCGAAGGCCCGCGCCGCCTTGTAGTTCCAGCGGAACGCAAAGAAGACCAGCAGGATGTCGAGCCCGAGGAACCCGAAAACCGGCCAGGCTCCAAGCGACAGGAACACCAGACCCGCCAGCAGGCAGATGCCGCAGATGAACAGCATGAGAACACGGAAGCCGGCGGGACCGAGCGAACGGTAGGGAGTGAGGAGCGCGGCAAAGAACGGCGCGTCCCCGTCCGCAAGGGTCTGCGCGGTCTCGAACCGCTCGGATTTCGGATTGCCGGGCATCATGGACGAAGATTATAGAGGGGGAATGAGCGAGAACCAGCCGAAATCAGCGACCAAACGCAAGCCCGCCGCTGCCCGCAGGGCGAAAACCGCAAAGGTCTCGGGCGCGACGCGCCGGCCGGCGCGGCCGCGCTACACCAAGGCCGAGTTTCACGCGATCTTCGCCCGCTTCCACGCCGCCAATCCGGAGCCGAAAGGCGAGCTTCACTACGTGAACCCCTACACGCTGCTGGTCGCGGTGGCACTGTCCGCGCAAGCCACGGATGTCGGCGTCAACAAGGCGACCCGGCCGCTTTTCGAGATTGCCGACACGCCGGAAAAAATGGTGGCCCTGGGCGAGGACCGGCTGCGCGACGCAATCAAGACGATCGGTCTCTACCGGAACAAGGCGAAGAACGTCATCGCCCTCTCGGAGATCCTGATCAACCGGTTCGGCGGCGAGGTGCCGCAGGACCGCGAGGCGCTGGAAACCCTGCCCGGCGTCGGCCGCAAGACGGCCAACGTGGTGCTCAACATCGCCTTCGGCATGCCGACCATCGCCGTCGACACCCATCTTTTCCGCCTCGGCAACCGTATCGGTGTCGCCCCCGGCAAGACGCCCCTGGAAGTGGAGAAGGCGCTGGAGAAGGTGGTCCCGCCCGAGTTCCTGCTGCACGCCCATCACTGGCTGATCCTGCATGGACGCTACATCTGCAAGGCCCGCCGGCCGGAATGCGAGAAATGCCTGATCGCGGACCTGTGCAAGAGCCCGGAAAACTCCCGGCGCGCGGACAAGGCCTGATAGATCCGATGTTTCGAAAAGACGGTCTGCACCCGGCGCGGGAACGCGCGCGGGGCACTGGCCGGCGGTTGTCACCGGCGGGACGTCAACCCTTGCGGCGGAGCCGGATCACGACATCGACACGCACGATTTCCATGCCTTCCGGCGCTTCCGGCAGGCGCGCCATCGACACGCCGGAGCCGGGGATGTCGACGACGCGGTTGTCGCCCTCGATGAAGAAATGGTGGTGATCGTCCGTATTGGTGTCGAAATAGGTCTTCGTGCCCTCGACCGCGACCTCGCGCAGCAGCCCCGCTTCGGTGAACTGGTGCAGCGTGTTGTAAACGGTCGCCAGGGACACCGGCACGTCGGCGGCCTCGGCCTCCTCGTGCAGAAGCTCGGCCGAGACATGGCGGTTCCCGCGCGAATACAGCAGTTCTGCTAGCGCAACGCGCTGACGGGTCGGGCGCAAACCGGCCGTTCTCAGCATGTCCTGAACTTCGCGCTGTCGCTGCATCTCTCTCACGTTTGACCGCTCACCTTGGCTCTATCGTATCGTGGCATCTTTGACATGGCGGTTCCCGCGCCACCGGTCAATCCCGGCCATGCACGCCGGCGGCAACGCCGCAGCCGGATCACCTTCTTCGCAGTTTTCTGCCATGAACCGCGCCCTCCTTGCAAGTCCTGCGGGCCCTTCAGGCAAATGTCAAAATGCGACCCACAGCAACGCGCCGTGAGTATTATAGCAGGAAAGTCTGCGGCAAACTGCGGCGGAGCACCCGAATGCACGGCGAAAACGCATGATTGCAACGACTTCTCGGGCTTTCGAAGCGGAAGGTGCTATGTTAGTAAGCGCGGTCAGAACCAGACCCCGGACCGACACATGGCCGCTTGAAGCCAGGGCCGGTAGACGGGGCATCTTGAAAAACCTGCGGGAATGGGAAGAACGTGCGGCAATCCAGCTACTCCTACGAAGAATTGCTCACCTGCGGACGCGGCGAGCTGTTTGGTCCCGGAAACGCGCAATTGCCGCTTCCTCCCATGCTCATGTTCGACCGGATCACCGAGATCTCGGAAGATGGCGGTGAGCATGGCATGGGCTGCGTTCGCGCCGAATTCGACATTCGGTCCGACCTCTGGTTCTTTGCCTGTCATTTCCAGGGCGACCCGGTGATGCCCGGTTGCCTCGGCCTCGACGCCCTGTGGCAGATGACCGGCTTCTTCCTTGGCTGGCTCGGCGAGCCGGGACGCGGTCGCGCCATTTCCACAGGCGAGATCAAGTTCTCGAAGATGGTGACGCCCGACGTGAAGCTGGTCGAATACGGCGTCGACATCCGCAAGCTGCGGCGCGGGCGGCTGGTGCTCGGCGTTGCCGACGGCTGGCTGAAGGCGGATGGCGAAAAGATCTACCAGGCCAAGGACCTGAAGGTCGGCCTGTTCCAGGCCTGACACCGGATCCGGCAACGCCGAGCGGACCGGCGCGCGATCGCCACGATTGATCGCCGGAACGTTGACGCCTATGTGGTGGGGACACGGTCCTGCAACTCCGCGGGGCAGCGCGACCCTTGGGCGCGGAAATCTTGACACCGAGACGACGCCTGGAGCGTCGTGCGAACCTATACGGGAGACCGCGATGAGGCGGGTGGTAATCACCGGACTGGGCATCATTTCGTCGATCGGAAATTCGGCGCAGGAAGTCCTTGCGAGCCTGCGCGAGGGAAAGTCCGGCATTTCCGCGGCCCCCGACTATGTGGAGCACGGTTTCCGCAGTCAGGTGCACGGCATGCCGAACATCGACCTGGCCGCCGAGATCGACAAGCGCCAGCTCCGCTTCATGGGTGACGGTGCGGCCTACAACTATCTCGCCATGCAGCAGGCGATCGCCGACAGCGGGCTGGAGGACAGCGACGTCTCCAATCCGCGCACCGGCATCGTCATGGGCTCCGGCGGACCGTCGACCAAGAACATCTTCCAGGCGCACAAGACGGTGATCGAAAAGGGGTCCCCGAAGCGGATGGGACCGTTCATGGTCACCCGCGGCATGAGTTCGACCAACTCCGCCTGCCTGGCGACTCCCTTCAAGATCAAGGGCATCAACTACTCCATCACCTCGGCCTGTTCGACTTCGGCCCACTGCATCGGTGCCGGTACCGAGCAGATCCAGTGGGGCAAGCAGGACGTCGTCTTCGCGGGCGGCGGCGAGGAACTGGACTGGACGCTGTCCTGCCTGTTCGACGCGATGGGCGCGATGTCCTCCAAATACAACGACACGCCGACCACGGCCTCGCGTGCCTATGACGTGTCCCGCGACGGCTTCGTGATTGCCGGCGGCGGCGGCGTGGTGGTCCTCGAGGAGCTTGAGCACGCCAAGGCGCGCGGTGCCAAGATCTACGCCGAAGTGACCGGCTATGCCGCCAATTCCGACGGCTATGACATGGTCGCTCCGTCGGGCGAGGGCGGCGAACGCTGCATGCGGCTGGCGATCGAGACGCTCGGCGACCGCAAGGTCAACTATGTCAACACCCACGGCACCTCGACTCCGGTCGGGGATGTCGGCGAGATCCAGGCGATCCGCCGGGTTTTCGGCGACGACCAGCCCGTCGCGTCCTCGACGAAATCGCTCACGGGCCACAGCCTGGGGGCGACCGGCGTGCACGAGGCGATCTACTGTCTTCTGATGCTGCAGAACGACTTCATCACCGCATCCGCGAACATCACCGAACTTGATCCAGCGCTCAGCCCCGACGAGATCGCGATGCAGCGGATCGACAATGCCGGTCTCGACACGGTGCTATCCAACAGTTTCGGTTTCGGAGGCACCAACGCCTCCCTCGCGCTGTCGCGCTATCACGGCTGAGGGGGCCAGAATGTCGGGATTGATGAAAGGCAAGCGCGGCCTTGTCATGGGCGTCGCGAACAACCACTCGATCGCCTGGGGTATTGCCAAGGCGCTGGCCGCCCAGGGCGCGGACTTGGCTTTCACCTACCAGGGCGATGCGTTTGGCCGGCGCGTCAAGCCGCTGGCCGACAGCGTCGGAGCAAAGCTTCTGATCCCGTGCGATGTCGAGGACGTGGCGAGTGTGGACACGGTTTTCGAGACCCTGAAAGCCGAGTGGGGCTCGATCGACTTTCTGGTGCATGCCATTGCCTTTTCCGACAAGTCGGAACTGCGCGGACGCTATGCCGACACGACCCGCGAGAACTTCACCCGCACCATGCTGATTTCCTGTTTTTCCTTCACGGAGATCGCCAAGCGCGCGGCAAACCTGATGTCGGACGGCGGCGCCATGGTGACGCTCACCTATGGCGGATCGAACCGGGTCATGCCGAATTACAACGTGATGGGCGTGGCCAAGGCGGCGCTTGAATCTTCGGTTCGCTATCTGGCGATGGACTTCGGTTCGCAGAACATCCGCGTCAATGCCATCTCGGCCGGTCCGGTGCGCACGCTCGCCGGATCGGGTGTCTCGGATGCGCGGGTGATGTTCAACTACCAGAAGCAGCATTCTCCGCTCGGACGGACGGTGACCATCGACGAAGTGGGCGGATCCGCCCTCTACCTTCTCTCCGATCTGTCATCCGGCGTTACCGGCGAGGTGCATTTCGTCGACAGCGGCTACAGCACGGTCTCGATGCCGCGTCTCGACGCACTCAAGGCACAGGAAGCGCAGGTCCAAGAGGACGTCTGAACGGCGATCCCGCCCGAGCGGGCGGCAGATCCGGGAAAAGAAAGGCCGGCCTCATCGGGCCGGCTTTTTCATTCGACCGTTTCGTCGGGATAGACGCCGAACAGTCGGGTCTGGTCGATCCAGCCGGAAAACCCGCTGCCGCTGACCCGGCACCAGCCCTCGCGGCAGGAGCCGACGTTGACCAGCACATTGGGGGCGAGTTCAGCGGACAGTCTTGCATCCGAGCGCGGATCCGAGCGCAGCGGCGTCGTGCCGGTTTTCTCCCAGGGCGTCACCAGGGCCGTACGGCGGCCGCTCAGGAGCGAATGGAAAACCCAGCCTTCCTCGCCCTGCCAGTCGCGAATGCGTCGCCAGTTCTCGAATTCCTGAACGATTTCGACGGGGAGGCCCGAGCGCAGATAGGTCCAGCCGATGCGGTGCTCGAGGGTCGGTCCGACGCGCACATTGACGCGGTCCGACTTGAGACTGACGAAGCGGGGGACAGGGAACCCGCTCGGCCCGAGCGTGACGCTCTGGGCAAGGGCCATGGAACCGGACGCAAACCATGCACCGCCAACCAGTACGGCAATCAGACACAGGCTGCGGACAAGCTTGCTGCAAGGGCCTGTGTTTCTCGGTGCCGTGCGCATGGTCATTCCGGTCAATTCCCTTCTCAAGGACGCTGTCGCATGTGGTCCCCGCGGCCGGGCACAGGGAACGCCGAAGCAGACTGCCGAACGGTGCAGGGCCCAAGGCCGATGCACCGCGACGCCGGTCCTCCGTCCATTCTGAAACGCTGCAAGCGAAACCCTGCGAATCGCTCTTTTTCAAGGCAATTCGAGGGCCGGTGCCGGATTGCGGGAAATCAATCGGCTCCGATCCCTTGTTTTGAACGGACCATCTGGTAAGGAGAACGGGAGCGTCGAACCGGCTTTTCGGAGACGATGCAGTTTGGGACAAGCAGGGTTAAGGAGCCCTCAACAGAGCGCGAAAAGGCGAGGAGCATGCCCAGGAAAAAGCCGCTGGTCGTCGTGACACGCAAGCTGCCGGATGTTGTCGAAACCCGGATGCGCGAGCTGTTCGAAACCCGTCTCAACGAAGCCGACCGGCCATTGAGCCAGGCGGAGCTGGTGGAAGCGGTGAAGACGGCGGACGTCGTCGTCCCGACCGTCACCGACCGCATCGATTCCGCCGTGCTCTCGCAGGCCGGCCCCAATCTCAAGCTGATCGCCAATTTCGGAAATGGCGTCGACAATATCGATGTCATCACCGCCAACAATCGCGGCATCACGGTCACCAACACGCCCGGTGTCCTGACCGAAGACACGGCGGACATGACAATGGCGCTGATCCTCGGCGTGCCGCGACGCATGGCCGAAGGCATCAAGGTGCTGGAACATGGCGAGTGGGGCGGCTGGTCGCCCACCTGGATGCTCGGCCACCGAATCTGGGGCAAGCGTCTGGGCATCATCGGCATGGGCCGGATCGGTCAGGCGGTGGCCCGCCGGGCCAAGGCCTTCGGCATGTCGATCCATTATCACAACCGGCGGCGGGTTGCGGAAACGCTCGAGGAATCGCTCGAGGCCACCTATTGGGACAGTCTCGACCAGATGCTGGCCCGCATGGATGTGGTCTCGGTTCACTGCCCGCACACGCCGGCGACCTATCATCTTCTCTCAGCGCGCCGGCTCAAGCTGATGAAGCCGAACGCCTATATCGTCAACACCGCGCGCGGCGAGGTGATCGACGAGGCGGCTCTGATCCGGCAACTCGATGCCGGGCATCTGGCAGGCGCCGGTCTCGACGTGTTCGAGCACGAACCGGCGGTCAATCCCAAACTCGTCGCCTCCGACAAGGTGGTGTTGCTCCCGCATATGGGCTCGGCGACGGTCGAAGGCCGTATCGACATGGGAGAGAAGGTCATCATCAACATCAAGACCTTCATGGACGGGCACCGCCCGCCGGACCGGGTGTTGCCGTCGATGCTCTGAGCGGGCCTCGCCTTCTGCGTGCTACTGCCCGCCGGCAGTGAAGCGCGTCCACAAGGCGTTCTCGCCCATACCGGCAACAAATTCGCTGTGGGCGGTCCGTTCGGCGTCCGTAAGCCGCTTCGGCAGGGCTGCGGGACGTGGCCTGGCAGGCTCGCGTTGCGTCCTGTCCTGGCCATCCGCCTGACCGGACTGGGTGTGCTCAGGCTCCACCGACAATGCGAGCCCGGCCTGCTTGCCCCCCATCAGCTCGATATAGACTTCGGCGAGGATCTCGGAATCGAGCAGCGCGCCATGCTTGGTACGGCGCGAATTGTCGATGCCGTAGCGATTGCACAATGCATCCAGCGATGCCGGTGAACCGGGATGCTTGCGCCGCGCAATCGCCAGCGTATCGATCACCTGCGCCGGAGAGATCGGCTCACGCCCGATCCGCCCCAGCTCCATGTTGATGAACCCCATGTCGAATGCGGCGTTGTGGATGACCAGCACTGCATCGCCGACGAATTCCAGGAACTCCTGGGCGATTTCGGCGAACCTGGGCTTGTCGGCAAGAAACTCCGCGGAAAGCCCGTGGACGTTGTAGGCCTCGATCGGCACGTCCCGCTCGGGGTTGAGATAGACATGATAGGTCCGGCCCGTCGGGACGTGATTGACGAGCTCGACCCCGCCGATCTCCACAAGCCGGTCGCCATTTCTGGGATCCAGCCCCGTGGTTTCCGTGTCGAAAGCAATCTCGCGCAGCATCAGGGCATCATCCTGTTTGGCAACAGAAGCAGTTGCGGGCAGCCAAGTGTCCGGGAAGGGCCCGCGTCGCCACAAGGCCCTCGCTGGATATACCGAGGAAATGCACCGCTTTTCCCCCGGTAAAGCAGTCCGTTGTTCACATGATGCAGAACCGGCACAGCCTGGTCAGGCAAGGGCGGAGACCGCGCGCAGCACCGATCCCACCATGCGCCGGGCGGGCGCCATTCCATGCCCTGTATCGATCAGGAAATGGGCTCGCCGGCGCTTTTCCGCATCCGGCATCTGCTTGGCGAGCAGGGCGTCGAGAAGCTTCGCATCCATACCCGGGCGGGCGAGCACGCGCTGCCTCTGGACCTCAGGGGCCGCCGTCACGACGACCGTCGCCCGCACCCGTGCCTCGCCGCCCGTTTCGAAGAGAAGCGGAATGTCCAGCACGGCAATCCGGGCAGCGCTTTCGCGGGCTGCCTCGAGGAAGGCAGTCTCGCTCTTTCGAACCAGCGGGTGAACGATCCCCTCCAGGCGGCGCATGGCCTCCGGCTGGCCGATCACCTGGGCGCCGAGTTTCCCTCGATCGACGACGCCAGCGTCCGTGGTGCCGGGAAACGCCGCCTCAATCAGCGGCGCGGCCTCTCCCCGATACAATGCGTGCACGGCAGCGTCCGCGTCATAGACGGCCGCCCCTGCCTCGGCGAACATCTTCGCGGTGGTCGACTTGCCCATGCCGATCGAACCGGTAAGGCCAAGGACGATCACGCCTGGCTCCCGAGATCGGCGAGGACCAGAGCGCGCAGTTCGTCGGTGACACGCGGCCGCACCCCGAACCAGCGCTCGAAACCCGGCACGGCCTGATGCAGCAGCATGCCGAGCCCATCGACTGCCGGGTTGCCGCGGGCGCGGGCACGGGCAAGAAGCGGCGTTTCCAGCGGCACATAGACCAGATCGGCGACAATGGCGCTTTCCGACAGGTTCCGCAGATCGATCTCGAGCGGCGGCTGACCGCTCATGCCAAGGGATGTCGTGTTTACCAGAAGACCGGTTGTCCCCATCAAGTCATCAAGATCTTCCCAATGACAGGCAATTGAGTCGGGTCCGAAACGCGCCTTCAGATCAGCGGCCTTTTGATAGGTTCGGTTGACGATTGCCACGGTTTTCACACCACGGGAGAGCAGGGCCCATATAACAGCCCGAGCGGCACCGCCGGCACCCAGAACCACGGCATGGGAAAGACCGTCGTCCCAGCCCGGCAGCGACTGGTCGAGATTTCCCAGGAAACCGGAGCCGTCGGTGTTCGCACCGATCAGTCGGCCGGTGTCGTCGAGCCAAAGCGTATTGGCCGCGCCCATGGCACGCGCGGCCTCGTCGAGCTCGTCGCAGGCCGCCGCCGCCGCTTCCTTGTTGGGAACCGTCACATTGCAACCGACAAGGCCGCTCTCCCGAAAATCTCGGTAGAAGGCCGCCGCCGCGTCAGGGGAAACCGCAACTTTCTCGTAGCTTCCGTCGATCCCGTGTTCGGCAAGCCAGTGGCCGTGGACCAGCGGTGAGCGGGAATGGGCGACCGGAAATCCTGTAATCGCGGCACGGCGCGTCATGTTTCCAGCACCCCCTGATGGCGAAGCTCGTCGAGAAGCGGCAGAAGCGGCAGTCCCAGGACCGTGAAGTAGTCGCCGTCGATGGCCTCGAAGAGCTGCACTCCGCGGCCCTCGAGCTGATAGGCGCCCACGCTTGCCAGCGCATCGTCTCCGACTGCGGCAAGGTAGCGGCCAACAAATTCCGGACCGAAAGCACGCATCTTCATCCGGACGGTGCCGACGGCCCTCCAGATCGTCTCCCCGTCGCGGGCGATCGCCGCCGCGGAATGCAACGCATGGGTCTTGCCGGACATCGCCAGAAGCTGCCGCCGGGCAGCTTCCATGTCGTCCGGCTTGGTCAGCCGCGCACCGCCGAACTCCAGCACCTGGTCGGCGCCGACAACGAGCGCTCCGGGATTGCGCAAGCTGGTTTCCTGCGCTTTCGCCTCGGCCAGGACCTGGGCGATGTCCTCCGGCGAAAACCCGCTCTCCAGAAGCGGTGCCTCTATGGCGCGTTCATCGACCCCCGCAGGATCAACGCGAAACGTCAGCCCCGCGTTGCGCAGGAGCTCAGCCCGGATACGGCTTCCGCTGGCAAGAACAAGATCGGTCATGGGATGTCCGTCAGGTCTGTTGAAGGATGAAATGGCGATAACAGGGGTTTGGGCCGATGGCCAGCGGCGGCAGGCGAAACCTTGCGAGTGGTCAGGTGCCGCTGTCCGCCAGTTCGCTCTTGTGGGCCCGGTAGAGCGTCATGATCTCGGCCGCCGTTTCCTCGATCGAGCGGCGGGTAACGTCGATCAACGGCCAGCCGTTTTCCGCACAGATCTTGCGCGTTACCGAGATCTCGCGCGCAATCACCCGGCGGTCGACATAGGTCTCGTTGGCGAAGTTTGCCGCGCTCAGCGACAGGATGCGGTTCTGCCGGACCTGCTGGATGCGCTCGACGGAGGCGATGACCGCCACGATCAGCGCCTTTCGCGATTCCTGAAGCTGCCGGGGAAGAGGGATGTCCGGCACGATCGGGATGTTGGCGGCCTTGATGCCACGGTTGGCAAGATAGATGCAGGTCGGTGTCTTCGATGTCCGGCTGACGCCGAGCAGCACCACATCGGCCTCGTCCAGATCGTCCGGTATCTGCCCGTCGTCGTGCAGCATCGTGAAATTCAACGCATCTATTCGCCGGAAATAGTCGGCATCGAGCGCGTGCTGGCCGCCGACACGACCGGTCAGCCGCACATTCAGGTAGGACTGGAAAACGGAAAACACCGGCGAGAGGATGTTGACGCACGGCACACCGGCGGCGCGGCCTGCCTGCTCGAGGCGGCTGGCCAGTTCGGCATCGACGAGCGTGTAGAGGACGATGCCCGGGGCGTGCTCGATCTCGTCGATGACGTGGTCGAGCTGTCTGGTCGAACGCACCAGGGGGTAGACGTGCTCGATCGCCTGAACGTCCTCGTACTGGGCGGTGGCGGCACGTGCCACGGTCATCAGGGTTTCACCGGTGGAGTCCGAAACCATGTGAAGGTGGAAGAAGTTACGGGCTTTTCCCAAGCTGTTATCCCCGTCGCGCACTCGGTATGTTGATATCAGGGGCAAACCGGGGCCTTTTGCCCCTGTCGCTCCGACACCATGCCCGAAGCGCGAAAACAATCAACATGGGTGGCCGTTGCGCGAAACGGTTCGGGAAGTGTCGGGCATTGCGGGGACAATGTGATTGTTCTGTGACTGTCCCCAGACTGTCCAGTCCCGCCTTAAAGGTTAACAGATGGTTAACAAACTCGTAATCGTCTGGGAACAATAGATAAATTGGGTTATCACCGTAGCCGACAAATCTCTTTTGCCCGATACCCCCTCGACACGGTGGAAGGGAACAGGTCATGTGGAGCAGTGTCGACAACCGATAATCCCGGTTGTCCAACGACAAACAAAAACAACAGAATCCTCATTTAAGGATTCTTTTCTTTTTTAAAGGGGGTCCTTGTGACTCAAACGGCTTCGAGACGGGTCATGCGCGTTCTTGCTGGAGAACGGCTGTGGCCACCCCCTGTCTGGATGATGAGACAGGCCGGTCGATACCTCCCTGAATACCGCGCCACCCGTTCAAAAAAGGTTAATTTCCTGGAGTTCTGTTACGACACGGACCTTGCAACGGAAGTGACCCTTCAGCCCATACGGCGCTACGGCTTCGACGCTGCGATCCTGTTCTCCGATATTTTCGTGGTTCCCGACGCGCTCGGTTATCCCGTTCGCTTCGAGGAAGGTCGCGGACCGGTGCTGGACCCCTTGTCCCGGGATCTGGTCGGGCGACTTGATCGTGAACGTGCTGTCTCGCATCTGGACCCCGTCATTGCGACCGTGTCCCGCTTGCGGGCCGAGCTTCCCGATGAAACGACGCTTCTTGGCTTCTGCGGGGCTCCGTGGACGGTTGCCTGCTACTCGGTGGCAGGACACACGACCCAGGACCAGACAGCCGCCCGCATCGGCGCCTATCGCGATCCGGAGCTGATGCAATCGTTCATCGACCAGCTCGTCCCCGCGTCGATCGATTATCTGGTGCGACAACTCCAGGCCGGGGCGGATGCCGTCCAGATTTTCGACACCTGGGCGGGCGTGCTCGACGATGCCGGGTTTGCGCGCTGGTCGATCGCTCCGACGAAGGCAATTGTCGAGGGCGTGCGGGCAGCGGTTCCCGATGCGAAGATCATCGGTTTCCCCAAGGCCTCCGCTGCCCGGCTGGCGGATTTCATTGCCGGCACGGGCGTGGATGCGGTCGGTCTCGACTGGACGGTACCGGCCCTACTTGCGCGACAGGTGCAGAAGCAGGTGCCGGTGCAGGGAAATCTCGATCCGATGCGGCTTGTGGCCGGTGGCCAGGCGCTGCTGGACGGTGTCGACCAGGTTCTGGAGACACTGGGTGAGGGCCCCCTGGTCTTCAACCTCGGGCACGGCGTGACGCCGGATGCGGATCCCGACAATGTCGCGCGGATGATCGACCGGGTGCGGCAGGCGAAAGACCCGAGAGGCTGACGGGGCGATGCTCTACTTGTGGCTGAAGGCCTTGCACATCATTTCGGTCATCGCCTGGATGGCCGGAATGTTCTACCTGCCGCGTCTCTTCGTCTATCACGCGGAGACGCAGGCCGGCACGCCGCAGAGCGAGACGTTCAAGGTGATGGAGCGGCGCCTGCTCAAGGCGATCATCACGCCGGCGATGATCGCGACTTGGGTGTTCGGCCTGTGGGTGGCGCATGAAGGCGGATTTTTTGCCGACGGCTGGTTTCATGCAAAACTCGCGGTCGTCATTGCAATGAGCGGCCTGCATGGCTATCTGGCGAAATGCGTGCGCGTTTTTGCCGCGGATGCCAACACGCGAACAGCGCGGCACTACCGGATCGTCAACGAGGTGCCGACCGTTTTCATGGTTATTATTGTCATTCTTGTGGTTTTGAAGCCGTTCTAGACACGCCATTCATGGCTGACCCTGCGTACGGGTCCTGAATATGTACAAGCCCTGATGCACGTATTGTTGCGGGAGCATCAAGAATGACACTTGCTCTTGCGAAGTTAAGAATGTAAATTCCCTCAACCTCACATCCTGCGGGCATGGTGTCACCACCCGTATCGGTCAGGAAGCCCGGCAGGCGCGACCGCGACGGATACCCAAGGCACCAGGCCGGATTGCAAGATCCGGCTTCCGATCCGCAGACAATCCCTTTTCTGTCCTTTGATCCGGTTGCTGCAAGCAAACTGCGTGATCGCTCACATCCACCCTCTAGCAGAAGATTACCCCTTGCCCATGCGGGAAATGAAACTCTCAGATCTCAAGATCAAGTCGCCGACCGAACTGCTCGCTTTCGCCGAGGAACATGAGGTCGAGAACGCCAGCACCATGCGCAAGCAGGAGCTGATGTTCGCCATATTGAAACAGCTTGCCGCGCAGGACGTCGACATCATCGGCGAGGGTGTCGTCGAGGTTCTGCAGGACGGTTTCGGCTTCCTCCGATCGCCCGATGCCAACTACCTGCCGGGGCCGGACGATATTTATATCTCTCCTTCCCAGATCCGCCGGTTCTCCCTGCGTACCGGCGACACGGTCGAGGGCGAGATTCGCAGCCCCAAGGAAGGTGAGCGGTACTTTGCGCTCCTCAAGGTCAACAAGATCAATTTCGAGGATCCCGAGAAGGCCCGCCACAAGGTTCACTTCGACAACCTGACGCCGCTCTATCCGGACGAGCGGCTGAAGATGGAAGTCGAAAACCCGACGGTCAAGGACCTGTCCTCGCGCGTTATCGACCTGGTCGCGCCGCTCGGCAAGGGTCAGCGCGGCCTGATCACGGCGCCGCCGCGAACCGGCAAGACCGTCTTCCTTCAGAACATCGCCAAGGCGATCACCACCAACCACCCCGAGTGCTACCTGATCGTTCTCTTGATCGATGAGCGCCCGGAAGAGGTGACCGACATGCAGCGGACGGTCAACGGAGAGGTCGTTTCCTCGACCTTCGACGAACCGGCCGTGCGCCACGTTCAGGTGGCGGAGATGGTCATCGAGAAGGCCAAGCGCCTTGTCGAACACGGGCGCGACGTGGTCATCCTGCTGGATTCGATCACGCGCCTGGGTCGTGCCTACAACACCGTCGTGCCGTCCTCCGGCAAGGTGCTGACCGGTGGTGTCGATGCCAACGCGTTGCAACGGCCGAAGCGCTTCTTCGGCGCTGCCCGGAACATCGAGGAAGGCGGCTCGCTGACCATCATCGCGACGGCCCTGATCGATACCGGCAGCCGCATGGATGAGGTCATTTTCGAGGAGTTCAAGGGCACCGGCAACTCCGAGATCATTCTGGACCGCAAGATCTCCGACAAGCGCGTGTTCCCGGCGATCGACATCCAGCGCTCGGGCACCCGCAAGGAAGAGCTTCTGGTCGAGCCGGTTCAGCTCAAGAAGATGTTCGTTCTGCGCCGTATCCTCAACCCGATGGGTACGGTCGATGCGATCGAGTTCCTGCTCGACAAGCTGCGTCAGACGAAGTCGAACGACGAGTTCTTCGACAGCATGAACACCTGACAATCCGGTTGTGAATTGCCCGGCCGGTCATCCGGCCGGAGCTCCGCAGATCGGGTTTACAGATTCACGTGAAACACCCGCGCCAGGAATGGTGCGGGTGTTTTGCATTCACGTCTTCGGTATGTTTCACGTGAATCAGGTCGATTCGGTTCTGTAATGACAAGTTGGCAAGAACGGAGTGCGTCCATGGCGGTCGAACTGGAAACGGAGCGACTGCTCCTGAGGCCTTGGCGGGAGACCGACCTTGAGCCGTTTGCAGAGCTTTGTGCCGACAGTGAAGTGATGCGCTACTTCCCGGCCGTGCTCAGCCGCGAGGAGAGCAAGGCGTTGATCGAACGTGCCGTCATGAAGACGCGGGACGACGGGTTCTGCTTTCAGCCCGTGGAGGAGAAGGCGAGCGGACGGTTCCTCGGTTTTGTCGGGCTGAGCAGGCCCGTCTGGGATCTGCCGTTCACACCATGTGTGGAAATCGGCTGGCGGTTGGCACGAACAGCATGGGGACAGGGGTTTGCGAGCGAGGCTGCAAGGACGTGGCTTCGATTCGGTTACGAAACCCTCGGTCTTGCCGAGATCGTCTCCTTCACCGCGGTGCAGAATACACCGTCACAGGCTGTGATGCGGCGGATCGGAATGCGCCGGGACGAAGCGGATGACTTCGATCACCCCCAGATCGGGGAGGGGCATCCCCTTCGTCCTCATGTGCTGTATCGCCTGTCACGGACGGACTGGATGCGTTCGCTCGCCGCACCGGGATAATCCCGCCCCGGGCGCCTGTTTCGCTAAGGCAGCGCTGCCAGGGCCGGTGCGACCTCGGAAGGATCGGTGATCGGCGCCGAGCATGTTCCCTCGCGACAAAGGTAGAGGGTCGGTCGCCCGTCCTTCAGCGCCTTGCCGTGCAGGGGATGATGCGCGGCATGCCCGTGGCCCGGTGCGCCGAGGAGGCGCAACAGTGCGGGGTCGCCCCGATCCGACAGCGCCTTGTCGAAGTCGGCGGAAGCCCTGCCGTCGGGGCTGATGACAACTGCGAGAACCGCGTTCTCACGTGTGTCGATTGCGGAAAGTAGACCGGCGGTGCCGAAGGCGTTGACGGGAATTTCACCGCCGAAGGCATTGAGGACCGCATCGCATCGGGCGCGATAGTGATCATCGCCGGTCAGGTGCCAGAGCCGCGCAAGGCATTCCGCCGCGACTGCGTTGGCATTGGGAACCGCCTCGTCCAGCGGAGAGTAGGGACGGACGATCAGATCGTCGGCTGCAACGGAGCTCAGGTAATAGCCGCCAGCCTCGTGAGAGAAGTCCCGTTCCAGGGCGTCCGCCAGGGTTTCCGCGTCGCGGGTATATCCCTGGCACTCCGCCGGCTCCGCAGCTGTCTCCGCGAGGCTTAGCGCCGCACGCATCATGCAGGCGAGATCGCTGGCAAAACCGGGCCGTGTCAGGCGGCCGTCACGCCAGGCATGGGCAAGCCCTCCGTCCTGGTCTTGCATGGACTGCATGACAAAGGCGTAGGCCTTCGCTGCCTGTCGCCGCCACGATTCACGTGAAACACCATGCAGCCCGCTGACATGGGCAGCCTGGGCGAGGGCGGCTATCGCGTGACCGTTCCAGTCCGCAAGGACCTTGTCGTCGCGGCCGGGCCGGGTGCGGGTCTCGCGCGCGGCCAGAAGTCTTGCCCGCAAGGGGGCAAGGCCGGTCTCGTCGGCCGGCACGAGCCGGTCGGCAAGGCGGTTGGGAATGCTGGACCCCTCGAAGTTGCCGTTCGAGGTGATGTCGTAGGCCTGACTGAAGGCAATGCCGTCGGCGGGTCCTAGAACGGCGGCCACTTCGTCTGGCGTCCACACATAGAACTTGCCCTCGACGCCCTCGCTATCGGCGTCGAGGCTTGCTGCAAACGCATCGCCGTTCAGCATCTCACGGGTCATCCATTCGACGGTGTCATCGAGTCGCCTCCGAAACATCCCGGCCAGCTCAGGATCGAGATGTTTCAGGGATATTGCCCGCGAGAGGTGGGAAACGTACTGGGCGTTGTCGTAGAGCATTTTCTCGAAATGCGGGACCAGCCAGCGCTCGTCCACAGAGTAGCGGGCAAGCCCGCCGCCGACGTGATCGTAGATCCCGCCATTGCTCATCCGCTCCAGCGTGTGAATGCAGCGGGTCAGCATGTCGTCGTTGCCCGAACGGAGCGCGGCGCGCCAGACAAGGTCCATAACCGGCGCCTGGGGGAACTTGGGCGCACCCTTTATTCCCCCGTTCTCGGGATCGAGCAGGCCGGCCAGCCGTTCACCGGCCAGGACCGCCAGCCCGGGCTGAAGGATCTCGCCGCGACGGGGTGCACGGGCGAGGTGCTGCATCAGGTTCTGGCGGTTCGTATCGATTCGGCTGCGGTCCGAATGATACGTGGCAGAGATGGCTTCCAGCACTTCAATGAAGCCCGGCCGTCCCCAACGTGGCGTCTTGGGAAAATAGGTTCCTCCCCAGAAGGGTTCGGCTTCGCTGGTGAGGAACATCGTAAGGGGCCAGCCTCCCTGCTCTCCGAGCGCATGCAGGGCGTTCATGTAGATCTGGTCGATATCCGGCCGCTCCTCGCGGTCGACCTTGATGTTGACGAAGAGCCGGTTCATGACCTCGGCGACCTCGTCATCCTCGAAGCTCTCATGCGCCATGACGTGGCACCAGTGGCACGCCGCGTAGCCGACGGACAGAAGGATGGGCTTGCCCGTCTCGCGCGCTTCGGCGAGAGCTTCGCTGCCCCATGTCCGCCAGGCGACGGGATTGTCCTTGTGTTGGAGGAGATAGGGGCTGGTGGCGTCGCCAAGGCGGTTGTCGGTCATGGGCCGGTCCGGGTATGAGGGTCGGTGACGGTCGCGGGTCGTCTGGACGGGACCGCCGGACAACGCGGTGCTGCGTGTTGGCCTGTACGGGAAGGTAAGGCGGGGGCGCAGCTTCGCCAAGAGCCGCCAGTCGCACGGGTGTCCGGTCGTTGGTCCGGCAGGATGGAATGAGGTGTTCGTGGATACGATCTTCGCGGTTTCCAGCGGTGCTCCCCCGGCCGGAGTGGCGGTCATCCGCGTCTCCGGGCCGGCCAGCCGATTCGTACTCGAAACGATGTCCGGAAGCACCGCGACGCCAAGACAGGCGAGCCTTCGGTCCCTGCGACACCCGGCGGACGGAAGCCTGCTCGATCGCGCATTGGTGCTCTGGTTTCCCGGTCCCGCCAGCTTCACCGGCGAGGACGTGGTGGAGCTCCATTGTCATGGGGGCCGTGCCGTGGTTGCGGCCGTCCTTGGTGCGCTTGCCGGGATAGCAGGATGCCGGCCGGCGCTGGCCGGCGAGTTCACGCGGCGGGCCTTCGACAACGGGCGGCTCGACCTGCTTGAGGTGGAGGGCCTTGCCGATCTCGTCGCAGCCGAGACAGAGGCACAGCGTCGGCTGGCCGTGTCGCAGGCCGGGGGGGCATTGACCGCACTCTATGACGGTTGGCGCAGCCGGCTTTTGCGGATCCGCGCCATGATCGAGGCGGAGCTCGACTTTGCCGACGAGGAGGACGTTCCCGACGACAATTCCTCGGTCGTGTGGGAGGACGTCGAGACGCTGCGTCTCGATATCACGTCGCATCTCGAGCGCTCGCATGCGGCCGAGCGGCTTCGCGCCGGGCTGCAGGTTGTCCTGCTGGGACGACCCAATGCCGGCAAGTCGAGCTTGCTGAATGCCATTGCACGGCGTGACGTGGCGATCGTCACGGAAGAGGCGGGAACCACACGGGACGTGATCGAAGTGCATCTCGACCTTTCGGGTCTGCCTCTTACCCTGGTCGACACGGCAGGCTTGCGCGAGACCACAGGGGTGGTTGAGCGCGAGGGAATCCGGCGGGCGTTGGAGCGAGCCGGAACGGCTGACCTCGTGCTCTGGCTGTCGGACCCGGGAGACCCGGGACCCGATGATATCGATTCGCTTCCGCAATCATCCGTTCCCGTCTGGAGGGTGTTGACGAAAGCGGATCTGACCAGCGGCGAGGGGCATACCGGCCCGTCGAAGACGGGGACGAAAACGCCGGTCTTCAGCGTCTCGGCCCTCACGGGTGACGGCATGGACCTACTGCTTGCGAAGCTGGGCGACTTTGCTGGCTCTCTGGTCGGCCAGCTCGATGATCCCGTCGCCACACGGGAACGCCACCGCTGGCACCTGGCCCGCGCCCTCGAAGCGGTGGAGGGCGCGCTCGCAAGTTCCCTGCCGCTGGAACTGAGGGCGGAAGAGCTGCGGCGGGCGGCGGGCGCACTTGGCCACATTGCCGGACGCATCGGCGTGGAGGATATTCTCGACGTGATTTTCGGCGAGTTTTGTATCGGAAAGTAAACGAGCGTTTCACGTGAAACACCGGAATCCGGCGATCGATTCAAAACCGTAATGAAGACTCATCCGTAACGATGACCGAGCCGAGCTGCCGAACCCGTCGTTTCGGGTTCGGAGCCCATTCTGTCTCCTCGGGTTGCCGCTCTTTATTGCGGGCGGGCCGGCGGGCCCGGGAGAGGGCCGGCTCCACCTGTGGTGCGCGAAGCGCTTTGACCGGGCGCCGTCATTTCGCTATCACCATTCCTGGATTTATCCACAAGAGCCGGACACCCTGACAACCGCCCGCCGACATGCTTGCCGGTGGAGGCGAGGTCGGCTCGGAGGCGTCCATGGGCGGAAAGCCCGATCAAAGTGGCGAGAAGAAGTGACGATGACGATGTCTGACAGGGTCCCGGGCGCAGGCGGGTTCGGCGCCGGGTTCGACGTGGTGGTGATCGGCGGTGGCCATGCGGGTTGCGAGGCCGCCGCGGCCTCTGCGCGGCTGGGCGCCCGCACGGCCCTCGTGACGCATCGCTTCGACACGATCGGGATCATGTCCTGCAACCCCGCCATCGGGGGGCTTGGCAAGGGGCACCTCGTGCGTGAGGTGGACGCACTCGATGGATTGATGGGCCGCGTTGCCGATCGTGCGGGCATCCAGTTTCGCCTTTTGAACCGTCGCAAGGGGCCGGCCGTTCGCGGACCCCGCGCCCAGGCCGACCGGAGGCTCTACCGGGAGGCAATGCAGGATGCGATCCGCGAGACCGGAAACCTGACGGTGGTCGAGGGAGAGGCTGCCCGGCTTGTCGTTGCGGGCGGGCGCGTCGGTGGCATTACGCTGGCGGATGGGCGGGAGATCGCCTGCGGGGCAGTGGTGCTCACCACCGGCACCTTTCTGCGCGGCGTCATTCATATCGGCGACCGCAAGATTCCGGCGGGCCGGGCCGACGAAGCGCCTGCGGAGCAGTTGTCCGCCTCGTTGCTGGAGCACGGGTTCGACCTTGGTCGCCTGAAGACGGGAACGCCGGCGCGCCTGGATGGCAGGACCATTCACTGGGACCGGCTGGAGGAGCAGGTCGGCGATTCGGATCCGGAACCATTTTCGACGCTGACAGGCGCGATCACCACGCCGCAGGTCTCCTGCCACATCACCCGCACGACGGCGCGGACGCATGCCATCATCCGGGAGAACCTGCATCGTTCCGCGATGTATTCCGGAGAGATCGTCGGCCGCGGCCCGCGCTACTGCCCGTCCATCGAGGACAAGGTCGTCCGGTTTGGCGATCGCGACAGCCATCAGGTGTTCCTGGAACCGGAAGGGCTGGACGATCCGACGGTCTATCCGAACGGGATTTCGACATCCTTGCCGGAAGACGTGCAGCTCGCCTTTCTCAGGAGCATCCCGGGTCTGGAAGATGTTGAAGTCCTGCGTTCGGGATATGCGATCGAGTACGATCATGTCGATCCGCGAGAGCTCGACCGGACGCTCGAGACGCGCCGCGTCGGCGGACTGTATCTCGCGGGCCAGATCAACGGGACAACCGGATACGAGGAGGCTGCGGCGCAGGGGCTCGTGGCGGGGCTCAACGCGGCCTTGAAGGCGGGCGGAAAAGAACCGGTCGTCTTCGGCCGCGACTCCGGCTATCTCGGGGTGATGATCGATGACCTCGTGACATGTGGCATCAGCGAGCCGTACCGGATGTTTACCTCGCGCGCCGAGTACCGCCTCTCCCTGCGCGCCGACAACGCCGACCAGCGGCTGACGCCGGTGGGCATCGCGCTTGGTTGCGTCTCAGCGGAGCGGCAGGCTGCCTTTACGCGCAAATGCGCGGCCATCGAGGAGACCGGTTCCGTGCTCAAGGCGCTGTCGCTGACGCCGGAGGAGGGGCGCCGGTCCGGGTTGCCCATAAACCAGGATGGCGTTCGCCGATCGGCCTATGACCTTCTCTCTTATCCCGATATCGATCTCGCCAGGCTGGAAGCCGTCTGGCCGGCGGAGATCGGCCGGCTTGATCCGAAGATTGCCGGGCAGGTGGCGATCGATGCGCTCTATGCCGTCTATCTGAAGCGGCAGGTGTCGGATATCGAGGCTCTTCGCCGGGACGAGGCGTTGGTGCTGCCATCCGATATCGACTACGCGCAGGTCAAGGGCCTGTCCAACGAGGCGCGGCAGAAGCTCAATGATGCCCGGCCCGAAACGCTCGGACAGGCGGCCCGCATCGAGGGGGTGACGCCGGCCGCGCTGACGCTGCTTCTGTCGCATGTCCGCAAGGGATCACTCACCCGCGTGGAGGGCGGCGGAATGCGCCGCCGCGGCGAGGCTCCCGGCGAGGCCGTCGCGTGAGCCGCCCCGTCGGTGCTGCGGTCGTTGACGGCCCGGAACTGCTTCACGACATTTGCCCGGTTTCACGTGAAACAGTCGAGCGCCTGAGCATCTATGTGAATTTGCTCCTGCATTGGCAGAAGGCGCAGAACCTTGTGGCGCCATCGACCCTTTCGGAAATCTGGCGCCGGCATGTTGCCGACAGCTTGCAGATCCTGCAACTGGCCCCGGATGCCCGCGTGTGGGCCGATCTTGGCAGTGGCGCCGGGTTTCCCGGGCTGGTCACGGCGATCGTACTGTCCGGTCGGGGCGAGGCGGGTGCCTGCGTTCATCTGGTGGAAAGCAACCAGCGGAAGGCGGCGTTCCTGCGTGCCGTCATTCGCGAGACAGGGTGTCCCGCGCAGGTGCATGCGGGGCGGATCGAGGATGTCTCGGCAAGCTTGAGCGGCGAGGTCGAGGCCGTGTCGGCCCGGGCGCTTGCTGACCTTTCGCAGCTTTGCGCCTATGTCGAACCGTTTTCAGCTGCCGGTGCACCGGCGATTTTCCACAAAGGAAAAAATTTCCGCGACGAGGTGACGCAAGCGTCTCACGCTTGGGACTTCGATCTGGTACAAACAGTAAGCCTCATCGATCCCGACAGCCGGCTCCTGACACTCAGGCAAATCCGGCCCCGTGGCGCGACAGGGAAAGGTTAGATCCGGATGAGCATGCTGCCTCAAACTCCCCGCGTCCTGGCGCTGGCAAACCAGAAGGGTGGCGTCGGCAAGACGACGACAGCCATCAATCTCGGAACGGCGCTCGCCGCCATTGGCGAACGGGTGCTTGTGATCGATCTCGACCCGCAGGGCAATGCCTCGACAGGTCTCGGCATCGACCGGCGAAACCGCGACGTTTCCACCTATGATGTCCTGATCGGCGACTGTTCGCTTGCCGAAACGATCCAGGATACGGCGGTGCCGCGTCTGTGGGTCGCGCCGTCGACGATGGACCTGCTCGGCGTCGAGCTCGAGATCGCGGGACGGCAGGACCGGGCACATCGCCTTCGCAAGGCGATCTCCGAACTGGCGGAAGAGGGCCGGCATTCCGGAATGCCGGATTTCAGTTATGTCCTCATCGATTGTCCTCCGTCTCTCAACCTTCTGACAATCAACGCACTTTCGGCGTCTCACTCGATTCTCGTGCCCTTGCAGTGCGAGTTTTTCGCGCTCGAGGGTCTCAGCCAGTTGCTCAGCACGGTGGAGCAGGTGAAGGCGGCGCTCAATCCGGAACTGTCGATCCATGGCATCGTCCTGACCATGTATGACAGCCGGAACAATCTATCGGCGCAGGTCGTTGCGGATGTGCGTGAGACCATGGGCGATGCGGTCTACGAGACGATTATCCCGCGCAATGTGCGGGTGTCGGAAGCCCCGTCCTACGGCAAGCCGGCGCTGCTCTACGATCTGAAGTGTTCCGGTAGCCAGGCTTATCTTCGTCTGGCCTCGGAGATCATCCAGCGGGAGCGTTCGCTGCGCGGGGTTGCCGCGTAGATTTTCTCTCTGGCGAAGGATTCGGCGGCGCAACGATTTGCCGGCACGGGTTGAACGCGCGAATGGGGGGCGGCGAGACCGTCCTGCGCAGCGGGATGCGACAACGGGTAGAGTGAGACATGGCGGAAGACGACGGCGGAAAGAAGAAGCGGCTCGGACGCGGCCTTGCGGCGCTGATCGGCGAGGTCGGCACCGAGCCGCCCGCGGATCCGCGTCCGCCGCGTGACACCCGGCGGGTGCCGATCGAGTTTTTGACGGCGAACCCGCGCAACCCGCGCAAGAGTTTCACCGAGGCCGATCTCGACGATCTCACCAATTCCGTTCGGGAGAAGGGGATCGTGCAGCCGCTGCTCGTTCGGCCGGTGGCCGACCGGGACAATGCCTACGAGATCATCGCCGGCGAGCGCCGCTGGCGGGCCGCGCAGCGCGCGGGCCTGCATATGGTTCCTGTGGTGGTGCGCGACGTCACCGATCAGGAGGCGCTGGAACTTGCGATCATCGAGAACGTCCAGCGGGCCGACCTCAATCCGATCGAGGAGGGGCTTGGCTACGACCAGCTTGTCCAGGAGTTTTCGTACAGCCAGAGTGAACTTGCCAAGGTGATAGGCAAGAGCCGCAGTCATGTCGCCAACACGCTGCGCCTTTTGAAGCTGCCGAATTCGGTCAAGGACTATCTCGCGGAGGGGCTGCTGACCGCTGGCCATGCACGCGCCCTCATCACCGCCGAGGATCCGGCCGCGCTTGCCGAGCTGATTGTCGAGAAGGGTCTGAATGTTCGCGAGGCGGAGCGTCTTGCCCAGGACCCGGAGGCGCTGACGAGAAAGCTTCCGAGCAAGGCGGAGAAGCAGGCAAAGGACGCCGATACGAAAGCGCTGGAGAAGCGGCTGACCGATACGCTCGGCCTGAAGATCGCCATCGCACACAAGCAGGACAAGGGCGCGGGCGAGCTGAAGATCAAGTATGCATCGCTGGAGCAGCTCGACGAGATCTGCCGCCTGCTGGGCGTTCCCGGCTGATCCGGCAAACTGCGTGTTTGATCTGCAGGATGGATTCGGATCCGGTTCGACCTGTCGGCCTGATTGCGGCAGGTCGTCCGGGTATGGCGTGATTGACGTTCACCCGATTGGCTTCATCCGGGTTCGAAACGAGCGCGTGACCGGAAAATAACAGCAAAAACAACAGATTAAAGGATTTCCCCTGGATCCGGCGCGCGCGCCGAGCCTGTCGGGAGCGAAACGAAACTCAGGTTTCGTTGACTAGTCGATGTCGATCGCCTCGTCCGCCTCCAGGACACGTCTGAGTCTGGCGAAGGCAAGACGGATGCGTGACTTGACCGTGCCGAGCGGCAGGCCGGTTTCCTCGGATATCTGGCTGTGCGACAGGCCGGCGAAGAACGCGCGGCGGATCAGATCCGCCTGTTCCTCCGGCAGGCTTGCCATTGCCTTGCGGACGCGATCCTCGCGCAGGCGAGCGTCAAGCTCGTCGTCCTGATCCTCGGGGGCGGCGGGGCGAAGGCTCGGATCCTCCTGGTCGATCAGTCCGGACCGGTCGCGTCGCAAGGCGTCGATGCGGCGGTTGCGTGCGATGCGAAAGAGCCAGGTGGAGGCGGTGGCGCGTTGCGAATCGAAGAGGTGGGCCTTGCGCCACAGGGTTATCATCACTTCCTGCGTCAGTTCCTCCGCCAGCGACGGTTCCGACCCGAGCCGGACGAGATAGGCCTTCAGGCGCGGGGCGAAATGGTCGAAAAGCTCGGCAAATGCTGTCCGGTCGCCGGCTTCGGCGACCCTGGCGATCAATGGAGAGAAACGGTCATTCGACGACACGCTGAAATGGCCTCGATCATTGTCCTGCGGCGGGGTACAGACTGGACACTGTCCTGAATGTCGCTCGAAACTGCAAATCAGACCAGCATCTTGTTGTGTCGGTTCACCGCGCGTCCCGTCGGAATAGCGGATGCAGGGCGTGGCGTCGACAGGGGAACCGCGGCTCCTGGGCTCGCCCGGTCCGTACCTGTGTCAGGCCCTGCCCGGTTTCCGAAGACAGCATGGCGGGTGCCGGTCACACTCTCGCCCGATTTGTACCGCCAGCGTGCCGGATCAGGTGATCACAAGGGTTTCCACCGCCGCGCGGCAAGCTTTCGCGGAAATCAACCCTTTCGTAACTTGCTAGGCGATAACCTTAAGGCAAGGTGACCAACGCCCGGCAAATTCGACCCAAATCCGAATGGTTAGCAGTAGCGGTTTAGGAGATGATGCAAGCAAGAACGCTTATCCCGGCTCTTCTGGCACTCGTCCTCACGGGCGTGTCGGCTCACGCCCAGACACCGACCCTTGTCGGTCAGCACAATGATTGGGCGACTTATTCCTATGGAGGTTCCAAGGGAAAAGTCTGTTACGCCCTGTCGAAACCCACGAAACTCGCGCCGAGCGATCGCAATCACGGAGATGTCTACTTTTTCATCTCCAACCGGCCCGGCGAGAATGTGAACAATGAGCCCAGCGTCATCGTTGGCTATGCGTTCAAGGAACAGTCCTCGGTTTCCGTCGACGTCGACGGCCAGAAGTTCACCATGTTCACCAAGAACGACGGTGCCTGGATGGCCAATCCGACCGAGGAACGCCAGCTTGTGGCGGCCATGAAGGCCGGCCGGGGGATGGTGGTGACGGGCGTCTCCGCCAGGGGCACGCAAACCACCTATGATTATTCCCTGTCCGGTGTGACGGCCGCGATCTCGGCCGCCGACAAGGCCTGCCAGTAATCCGGACCGGTGCGTGAGCGCCGAAACGGTCTGGTCTCGTTTCCACCTGGAAGCGGAGCTCCCCCGCCCGGGGCGCATAGGCTTTGGGGGTCACAAGGCCGCCGGCTTGATGTATAAGGGCGACAGTTCCAGAAGGCGGCGGCCGATCGGCCCCGCCTTTTGGCATTGGCGCAGGGGGATGCCCTGCACACGGCTATGCCGGATCCCGACACAGGATCCGACCGGGCCGCGACCCCGTTTCCTGGATTGAGACATGAGCGAGATCGAGACCATCGCCACCGGGGCCACCGTGCCCGCTCCGACCCTCTCCGCCGCACCGGCGGAGAAACCGACCCTTGTCGGCATGGACCGGGCCGAGCTTGCGGAGGCGCTTGCCGGCATCGGCGTGCCCGAGCGCCAGCAGCGCATGCGCGTTGCCCAGCTCTGGCACTGGCTCTACGTGCGCGGCGCCTCGGATTTCTCCGAAATGACAAACATCGCCAAGGACCTGCGAACGGTCCTTGGAAACGCCTTCACGATCCGCCGCCCCGAGATGGTCTCCGAGCAGATTTCCAGTGACGGCACGCGCAAATGGCTGTTTCGTTTTCCGCCGCGCGGCGCCGGGCGACCGGTCGAGATCGAGACGGTCTACATTCCCGAGGAGGGGCGCGGCACTCTTTGCGTCTCCTCGCAGGTCGGCTGTACGCTGACTTGCACCTTTTGCCATACGGGAACCCAGCGCCTGGTGCGGAACCTGACGGCCGAGGAGGTCCTGTCCCAGATCCTGGTCGCCCGCGACCGGTTGGGCGACTTCCCGAAAGGCGAGACGCCGGAAGGCGCCGCTGTGCCGAGCGAGGGCCGTCTTGTCACCAACATCGTGATGATGGGCATGGGCGAGCCGCTCTACAATTTCGACAATGTGAAAAAAGCGCTTCTGATCGCTTCGGACGGAGACGGGCTGTCGCTGTCGAAGCGGCGCATCACCCTGTCGACATCCGGTGTGGTGCCGATGATCGAGCGCACCGGCGCGGAAATTTCCTGCATGCTGGCGATTTCCCTGCATGCGGTCCGCGACGAGCTGCGCGACGAACTGGTGCCGATCAACAAGAAGTGGAACATCGCGGCGCTGCTCGATGCCTGCCGCTCCTATCCCGGTCTCAACAACGCCCGGCGCATCACGTTCGAATACGTGATGCTCAAGGGTGTCAATGACAGCCTTGCCGATGCCAGGGAACTGGTGCGGCTGCTGAAGGGCATTCCGGCGAAGATCAACCTGATCCCGTTCAACCCCTGGCCCGGTTCGCCTTACGAATGCTCCGACTGGGAGCAGATCGAGGCGTTTGCCGAGGTGGTCAACCGCGCCGGCTACGCATCGCCGATCCGCACGCCGCGCGGCCGGGACATCTTCGCTGCCTGCGGTCAGCTCAAGTCGGAATCCGAGAAAATGCGTGCCAGGGAGCGCAATGCGCTGGAGACGGCCGCGCCCGCGCATGGATGACCGGCCGGGCACGGTGATCGACGGCGGTCGCCTTTTTGGTCAAGGTATCCGGATCGTGCTTGCGCTTGTCGCCGCCTTCCTCGCCGCCGCCTTTTTCCTGGCCTTCGGGCTTCTTCGTGCGATAGAGCCGAGCGCGGATCCCGTCGCGTTCGGCATGACCGTCGGCTGGTCCCTTGTCGGCGCCAGCATTGTCGGCGGGTTCGCTTTCGTCCCGTCGCTGGTGGCGATTGCCATCTCGGAAGCATTCGGACTGCGCGGCATGATCCATCACATCCTTGCCGGCGGTCTTGTCGGGGCGGGGACATGGATCCTTGCCGAGGCGGGGTCTCCGGGCGTTGCCCAAGGCCTTCCCGCCGGAACGCTTGTCGTGCTGGCTGCGGGGTTTGTCGCAGGCTTCGTCTACTGGTTGCTTGCCGGTCGTCAGGCCGGATGCTGGCGGGTGCCACGCCAGGGCGACCCGGGATCCTCCGTCTGATTTTCCTGAACGACTGCCGGGATGGTCTAAAGGGTCATGCCGCGCGCGCTCCAGCGCTGCCGTGCCCGCTGCACCGCCGGAGCCTCGGGATGGGCGGCGGCGGCCTCGCGCAACAGCCCGTCCGACGCCGTTTCGATCTCGGCAATCAGCTTGCTGTGGAAGTCGTCGATGTCGCGACCGGGCAGGATCGCAGGCAGGAACTCGACGATCACGGTGCCGGGCTGCAGGATCCATCCCCGACGCGGCCAGTAGACGCCTGCATTCAGCGCCACGGGCAGGACGGGGGCCGCAAGCGAGCGGTAGAGATGCGAGACGCCGTACTTGTAGCGCGGTTCCTCGCCCGCTCCTTTTCGCGTGCCTTCCGGAAAGATCAGGATCTGCCGTCCTTCGGCGATCGCCTGCCGGGCCTTCTCCGTCATCGCGGCCAGTGCGAGCGACCGTTTGCCGCGGTCAACCGGAATCTGACGGAACTTGGCGGTGTACCAGCCGAACAGCGGGATGTAGCGCAACTCGCGCTTGAGCACGTAGGTCGGCGAGGCGAAGAGCGGCAGAAGGGCGAATGTTTCCCAGACAGACTGGTGTTTGGCCGCGACGATGCAGCCTCCCCGGGGGATGTTGCCGAGCCCGCGATATTCCACACGCAGGCCGACGATCCAGCGCAGCAGGAAGAGATTGACCCGCGCCCAGAAGGGAACCAGCGGCCAGCCGAGACGGCGGGGGAGAATGAAGACGGGCAATCCGCCGATCATCAGCACCAGTGTCGACAGGTAGAACAGGCCCTGGAAGAGCAACGAGCGGATCAGGAGCATCGGACTTGAACCGGATGGGTGTTGGCACGGTGGCCCGGAAGGTCCCGGGCCGGGTGGGAAGGCATGCGTCGGTCGGGGCCGGACGCCCCGGCGGGCGGCCGGTTCACGGTTTCGGCGTGCCCATCATGGCGATGCGAAGCCAGGCAAGCATATACTTGATATGTTCCCTGGCCAGAAGCAGGGTCGTTCGGGGGTCGGTATACCATCTGTCGAACTCCAGATCCGCCGTCTGGACCGGCACGGGAACGAGGCTGATCCCATCCATCACGGAGTGCAGTTCAAGCAGCGCACGGGGCATATGGTAGGCGCTGGTCACGACAAGCAGCCGGTCGAAGCCGTTGCGGCGGGCCCATTTCGCCGTTTCCGAGGCATTTTGAAGCGTGTTGCTGGCATTGCGGTCGAGATCGACACAGCAGGTAAAGAGCGTCAGGTCGCTGGCCGTGCTGCTGACGATCTGTTGCGGGGTCGTTTCCGGGTGAACGCCGGAAATGAGCAGGCGCTCGCCGCGGCCCGAACCGAGAAGTTCGAGCGCGTGTTTCACCCGTTCGCTGCCGCCAGTGAGAACGACGATCGCGTCGGCGCCCACCGTGTCATCGGTTTCAAGCCCGGTCACGGACGCGGCGAAGCGCAGGAAGCTTCCGGCGTAGAAACCGGTCCCGGCGATCGCGGCAAGCAGCACGATCAGCAGCAGGATGCTGCGCGCCGGGCGGCGTAGCGGCCTGGCTGCCTTGTCTTTCACGTGTTCGTGTGACCCGTCGGTGGTCATGACCGGTTCCGTAGCATGCTGGTCGTCTTGCGCGCTCATCGCTCTCGTCTCGCCCGGCAACGGCGCAGATCGAAAGGCGACTGTCCGGGTGATTCGATCCCGGTCTTGCGCCAACAGCATCTAACGCCCAAGCGGAGGTGGTTTTCCACCCCCGGCATGACCTTTTGGCCCAGAAGGCCTTCCGCGGTTCTTGTTGGCAGCACTTCGCGGCGGGATCATGGTGGGGGCGCCGATGTCAGGTCTAGCGCATCGTCTCGATGAAACGGCCCAGAGCCCGGCTGGCGTTGTTGTATGCGGCGGAGATGGCGAGGCGGACGCAGGTACCTGCGCGCAGGTAAGCGGCCCGCAATGCTGGCGCCTGTCGCTCCATGAGATCCATGCGGTAGAGAAGGTGATGGACGGCGACAATGACAAGCAGCGTCAAACCCCAGGCGATCAGCGTATCCGAGAGGAAGTGACCGCCAAAGGCGACCCGGTTGGCGGAGAGCGCGATCACCAGAGGCAGCACCGCCACGAGGACAGGCTTGCGCCAGGCTGGGGGAGCGACAAAAGCGAGCGCAATCAGCCACAAGCTGGAGGACGCCTCGCCCGAGACGAAGGAGCAGTTGGTGTCGCAGTGGTCGGTGATGCGCCAGACGGGCACATAGGGTGCGTCGCCGCCGAAGGCATCGACGGCATTCGGCCGCGGCCGCCCCCAGTTGTTCTTGAACAGCGCATTGACCACCAGGCCGGGCCCGATCACCAGTGTCGACAAGAGGAAGAGCGGCGTGCGCAGTCGCAAGCCTTTTGGTGTCCGGCCGGTCAGGAAGGCGAAGAGGAGGATCGCCACGCAGCTGCCGGCGATCAGTTTCACGAGAAAAGGACCCAGTTCCCGCAACCTGAGGAAGAACGGCTGGGACGCCAGCGGAAAGCCGTCTCCGGCTTGATGGAACAGCCCGGTCGCGGCCAGGTCGACACCTGGAAAAACAGTAAAAAAGACAGATATCACTGCGAGATAGGCAAGGCATGCGAGCGCCAGGGGGCCGGTCTCGGCGCGGCTCAGCCGCTGGACGAACCGCGCGCTCTTGTCGCCGGCTGCGGAATCTCGGTGGTCGGTCACGTCCTCTTGCGGGCTCCTAGTCGCTGCGGGTACCGGGTTATAACTGTCTCGCCCACCCTGTCCAAGGGCAACGACCGCCCCGAAAGCGCCGTCGACCACGCGCCGGCAACCGTGGTATCATGCGCCCTTGCGAAACGGGTGCGGCCCACCCGATATTGCCGAGAGCCTTCCCGCCATGACCTTTCTTCCCGATATTGCGACGCTTGCCGCCTTCACGCTTGCCTGCCTCGTCCTGGTGCTGACGCCGGGGCCCGATATGACGCTGTTTGTCGGCCGCTCGCTGTCGCAGGGCCGGGCCGCGGGCATGGCCTCGATGGCCGGTGCCGCCGCCGGCAACGTGATCCACACGATGCTGGCCGCCTTCGGACTTTCGGCACTCATCGCTGCCTCGGCGGAGGCCTTTTTCGTGGTGAAGATCGTCGGTGCCCTCTATCTGCTGTGGCTTGCCTTCCAGAGCCTGCGGCATGGTTCGGCCCTGAGCGTCTCGCCGGAGCGCGGGTCGACGCAAAAGCCATTGTCGCGGGTTTTCGCGGCCGGCCTTCTGGTCAACCTGCTCAATCCGAAGATCATCCTGTTTTTCCTGACCTTCCTGCCGCAGTTCGTTACGGCGGGCGATCCGGATGCCGCCGGCAAACTGGTCTTTCTCGGCCTCTACATGGTCGCCTTCTCGCTGCCATTCTGCGCCGCCATGGTGTTGATGGCGGAGGGCTTTGCGCGGTCCCTGCGCCGTTCGCCGCGCATCATGCGGATGATCGACTGGCTGTTTGCCGGCATCATCGGAGGTTTCGCGGTCAAGATCCTGTTTGCCAGCCGCGCCTGACGCCCGGCCTCACGGTTCGCATCTCGTCCTGGATGGATTCGCCATGTCCCATGTCTTTGCCCGCCACACCGCCATGCGGCCGCCGCGCGCCGTCGCCGGTGACGGTTGCTACATCATCGACGAGACGGGCAAGCGTTACCTCGATGCCTCCGGTGGGGCGGCCGTCTCCTGCCTTGGCCATTCCGACAAGGCGGTCACCGATGCGGTGAAGACGCAACTCGACGCGATCGCCTTCGCCCATACCGGCTTCTTCACCAGCGGGCCGGCGGAAGATCTCGCCGACCTCCTGATCGCCCATGCACCGAAGGGGCTGGAGCGCGTCTACCTGGTGTCCGGCGGATCGGAGGCGACGGAAGCGGCAATCAAGCTGGCTCGCCAGTTCCATATCGAGAACGGCGAACCGAAGCGCGCCCGCATCATCGCGCGCCGCCAGAGCTATCACGGCAACACGCTCGGTGCCTTGTCCGCCGGCGGCAACATGTGGCGGCGCGAGCCTTTTGCCCCGCTGCTGGTCGACATGTCGCATATTGCTCCCTGCTACGCCTATCGCGGCATGACCGAGGGCGAGAGCGAGGAAGAGTACGGCCGCCGCGTTGCCGACGAACTGGAAACGGAGATCCAGGCGCAGGGACCGGAGACGGTTGCCGCCTTCATTGCCGAGCCGGTTGTCGGCGCGACGCTCGGCGCGGTTCCCGCCGTCAAGGGCTATTTCTCCCGCATCCGCGAGATCTGCGACCGGCACGGCGTGCTGCTCATCCTGGATGAGGTGATGTGCGGCATGGGTCGCACCGGCCATCTCTTCGCCTGCGAGGCGGACGGCGTTGCACCCGATATCCTGTGCATCGCCAAGGGATTGGGTGCCGGCTACCAACCGATCGGGGCGATGCTCGTCAGCGGCCGCATCTATTCGGCGATCGAAAGCGGTTCGGGCTTCTTCCAGCATGGCCACACCTATATCGGCCACCCGGCCGCCGCCGCCGCGGGTCTGGCTGTCGTAACCGCGCTGACCGGTCGGGGGCTGGTCGACCGCTCCAAGGCCATGGGCGAGGTGCTGAAAACCGCGCTTGTCGAGCGGTTCGGCCAGCATCCGCATGTCGGCGACATTCGCGGGCGCGGCCTGTTCCTCGGGCTCGAGCTGGTCGAGGACCGGGAAACGAAAGCAGCCTTCTCACCGGAGCGCCGGCTTCATGCGGTGTTGAAAAAGGCGGCGTTCCAGCGCGGCCTTGTCTGTTATCCGATGGGCGGCACGATTGACGGGCGCTCCGGCGATCATGTCCTGCTGGCGCCGCCTTTCATCCTCTCGGACGATCAGGTGGGAGAAATCGTCGACAAGCTCTCGGGCGCGCTCGACGATGCGCTGGCCGCCTGAGCCGGGCGACATCTTCCCGCCACCATTTGCGCAATGATGGCAGTTTGCCGCCGTTTTCATCCTTTTACCCGGACATGATGCCGAACCGGTTCGATGACGTATCTCTTTCCGCCCCCGACACGCTCCTGCGTGCGGTAGCGCTGCGCGTTGTCGTCACGATGGCACTCCTGGTCGCCGCCGCTTCGCACGCGGCCGTTGCCGAGACGCAAGGGGCCCTTCCCGCAGGCTGCGGCGTCGATACGCTGCCGGGGCGGGATCTCGAGACGCCGCTTGCGGTGGATGCGGATGATCCCGTGACAGTGCGCGCGGGCGATGGCCGGCTGTACCGGCAGGCGGATCTTGTGGCCGGCGAGGATGTGGTCCCTGCGACCCTGCCCGTGGCCCTCCGGTTCACCGGTCTTGCGGGTGGCCCGGACCGCTGGCAGCGGCACGAAGGACATCTGGTTGGCCCGGGGGGCCGCTGGCTTGCCCGGGATTTCGTCGGCCGGGGCGAGGCAATCGTATCGCCACGCCTTGCCAGTATCGATTGCCTGCGCGACCTCTTCGCGCTGGAGGCAGGGGTTCGGGCGCGCCGGATCGGCCTTTGGGCGAAAGAGCGGGTGTGGTCGGCCCACCGGCCGCAGGAGCTTGGAACGCGCGCCGGCCGCTTCACGCTGGTCTCGGGACGGGTCCTGTCGATCGGGGAGACCCGTTCGACGGTCTACCTCAACTTCGGGCATCGCTGGAGCCGCGACTTCACGGTGACGGTCCCGACCGATCAAAAGGCGGCATTCTCGGCCGCCGGACTTGACGTGACCTCCCTGGACGGGGCAGCTATTCGCGTGCGGGGGGTCGTCGAGTTGTCGGGCGGACCGAGCATGAAGCTCTTTCATCCCGCGCAGATCGAGCGGCTCGACAAGGATGGCACGCGCCGGTGAGCAGACTTCCGTCAACGGCCCGGTTTTCCGGGCAAGGCATGGTTCGGGGGAGTGGCGTGCGGGCGCTCGCTGCCGCGATGGCGCTCGTCTTCCTGTCCGCTTGCCAGTTTTCTGGGTCCTCGCCGATCGAGATCGGAACGCCGGCGCCGGGTAGCCTGCGGCCGGGGCTTTCATCCGATCTCGGGGCGCGTGAACATCCGCGCGTCGTTGCGACCTATGGCGGCGTTTACGAGGATCGCGGCGCGGAGCGCGCGGTTGCCCAGGTCGTCGGCCGGCTCGTCGAGGCTTCGGACGATCCTTCGCAAACCTATCGCATCACCATCCTGAACTCGCCTGCCGTGAACGCCTTCGCCCTTCCCGGCGGCTATCTCTACGTGACGCGCGGGCTCCTTGCCCTTGCCACGGACACGTCCGAAGTGGCTGCCGTCCTGGCCCATGAGATGGCGCATGTCACGGCAAGCCATGCGATCAAGCGCCAGCAGCGGGCCGAGGCGACGGAACTTGCCGGGCGGGTGCTCGGCAATGTGGTGCGCGATCCCGACCAGGCGCGTGCGGCGATCATTTCCTCGCAGCTCTCCTTCGCCCGCTTTTCACAGATCCAGGAACTGGAGGCCGATGCGGTCGGTGTGCGCACGCTGTCGCGCGCGCGCTACGATCCGTTCGCGGCCGCCCGTTTCCTCAACACGATGGGCCAGTTCGCGGCCTATCAGAGCGCGCAAGGGACGGCCAAGGGCGCGCCGGACTTCCTGTCGTCGCATCCCACCACGCCTGAACGCGTCCAGACGGCGGTGCGCGCCGCACGCCAGGCCGGCGCACCGGGCCTTGGCGAGCGCGACCGGGACGCGTATCTCACCAAGATCGACGGCATGCTGTTCGGCGACGATCCGCTGGAAGGCTATATCCGTGGCCGGTCGTTCCTGCACAAGGCGCTGGGCATCAGCTTCACCGCGCCGGCCGGGTTCATACTCGAAAACTCGCCCGAGGCGGTGCTCGCCAGCAATCCGAACGGTACGGCGCTGCGCTTCGACGGAGCCGACCTGACCGATTTCGCATCCCTGCGGGCCTACATGACCAGCGGCTGGATCAACGGCCTGATCGCCGACAGCGTGCGCGAGGAAACCGTCAACGGCTTGGCTGCGGTCACCGCTTCCGCCTTCACCGACGGCTGGTCGTTCCGGATCGCGGTCGTTCGCATCGGCCGCACGGGCTATCGTTTCATTTTCGCCTCGCGCGCCGGCGGTGCCGAGTTCACGCGCGACTACGAGGAGACGGTGAAGAGCTTCCGGCAGTTGACGCCGACCGAGATCGCGCGGCTCCGGCCGCTGCGGATCAAGGTGATCCGCGCCGACGAGGGCGACACGCCCGAACGGCTTGCCGTCGGCATGAGCGGCGTCGAGCCGGCCCGCCGGCTGGAGCTGTTCTCGATCCTCAACCAGACGCCGTCAGGTCAGGTCATTCCGGCCGGCACGCCGCTGAAGCTGGTGGTGGATTAGCCTGACGGCAGGCGCCGAGTTTCCTTGAGGATGCCGAGAATGGAACAGACCACCGGTGGATGCCTGTGCGGCAATGTCAGGCTTGTGGCTTCGGGCCGTCCCTATCGGGTCGGGGTATGCCACTGTCTCGACTGCCGCAAGCATCACGGAGCGCCCTTTCACGCCTCCGCCATATTTCCCCGGGATGCGGTCGAAATAGAAGGCGAAACAAAGGACTATCGCGGCCGCTTTTTCTGCCCGAACTGCGGCTCGACGGTCTTCGGCATGAGCGGCGACGAGGTCGAGGTCAATCTCGGGGCGCTGGACGCGCCCGACCGGTTCACGCCGACCTATGAATTGTGGACCGTGCGTCGCGAATCCTGGCTGCCACCGTTTCCGCTCGAGCGCCGCTACGAGCACGACCGCGATACCGACGACCGCCACGAGGACTAGCCAAACCTCGACCGCAGGCTTCTGGTTTCAGGGGCGGCGTATGCCGGCGCTTGCGTCTATCCGCCGTCGACCTTGCGATAGGGTTGCTGCTGGTAGCCGGTGAGATAGGCGAGCGAGCCAAGGCCTGAGGCGAGTTGCTTGGCCGCCTTGAACGCCTGACGGCGGCCGCGTTCCGGCGAAACCACGAAGACGGCGCTCATCGGAAGCTGCAGGAAGAGACCGTCGGCGATGCGGCCGACCCCTTTCAGGAAGCTGCGCAGGGCCGCTTTCGGCTTGCCGGCGCGCTTCTCATGGAGGCGCGAGATGTTGCCGGCGACGCGGAAGGTGCGGTTGAGCTGCCAGGCAAGCCGCGTGCGGTTGACCGGCACCAGTTCCTCGACGATGGCCTCCGCGATCCAGACGATGCGCCCGCCCGCATCATGCACGCGGGTGAAGAAATCCGTATCGCTGCCACCGGTAAAGCGCATCGAACCGTCGAAATGCAGGCCGAGCCCGCCAGTGCCGGGATCCCGAAAGATCTTCGTGTCGACCAGGGTGTTGTGGCCTTCCGCCTTGGAAAGCACGGTGCCGGTCGGCCGCTTGTTGACCTGCCTGGGCACCATCCAGGTCGGCGTCTCCGGCGGATATGTGTAGATGACGCGGCCATAATGGACCTCGGCCGGGTACTGCCGGGTCGCCTCGATCATGGTGGCGAGCCAGCCCGGGTGGGCGATCTCGTCATCGTCGATATAGAGAACCCGGTCGAAACCTTCGGCGGCGGCAAACACGCCGCAGCGGTCGCGGGCGAAGGGAATGCCGAGTTCCGGCTCGAGCACGTAGTGGATGGTCCAGCCGGTCTGCGCGGCGACCTCCAGGGCGATCGGGCGCGAGACGTCCCTGTCATGGTTCTCGACGACCACGATCTCCGCCGAAACGCCGTCCGGCACCGCCTGCGCGCACACCGAGGCGAGGCAGGCCCGCAGCAGTCTGGGCCGTTCCCTTGTGCAGATCGCGATGCAGAGTCTCATGGGCGTGCGGGTCCCGGGTGTCTTTCGCTGGCACCGCAGTAGCGGTTTCTCACAGGAGAATCCAGCCGGAGGGGAAGAGTTCGTCGACATAGGTATGGCGCAGCTCGTCGCGGGCGAACCACTGGCGCGGCGCGATCACATGCCGATCCGGGTTGCGGCCGAGCCAGGCGCCCCACCAGCTGAAGCTCGAATTGGCGGTCACATGATGGGCGCAGCGGCTCATCAGAAAAAGGTCCTGCTCGCGGCTCTGACCCTCGACCAGCGTGCGGTTCGGCCAGTCGGCAGTGAGCTCCGCAGCCGCGGCGATATCGTCGGAAAAGACCAGCCAGTTCGCATCCGGAACGAGCTGCCGCATCAGCGCGGCGGCGCGCCGGTAATGCTCCGCACCGAGCACCCCGTGGATCGAGGTCGTGCGTGCGTTGCTGGCATAGTCGCCGCGGCGCACATGCAGCGAGATGCTTGCAGGCGCCTCGGCCAGTGCAAGGCGCTGCGGGTCGATGGTTGACGCAACGTGATCGAGCGAGAAAAGCGAGCGGATCTCCTTGCTGCACTCGGCGAAGAACTGTTCCGACTGGAAGTAGCCGGCGAGATATGTGCCTGCTTCCAGCGTCGGGAATTCGTCGGCGTGGCAGAAATTCTTCTGGAACCAGACCGGTCCGGGCCACAGGCGATGCCGCTTCTTGCCCCGTGTTCTGCCTTTCTCTCCCGCAAGGCCGAGAAGGCGTGCGCGCAGGCCGGTGGTGTCGGGGCGCCAGATTTCCGGTTCGGCGCCGAAAATGTCGAGGCCAAGGGCGGCGTGATCGAAATCCATGTCCAGGGGGTCGATCAGCAGCCGCGTTCCGAGCCGCCGCGCCAGCGCGTGGCCGGCGGCGTACTGGAACATCTGGTTGCCGAGCCCGCCCCAGATGCGCATGCACACAGGTGCGGCTTCCCGCAGCCTGCCGGTTTCTGCCTGCCGTGTGTTCACGCAGAGATCGCCCCCGAACGATTTTCAGATCTCCGACCTTGTTAGTCGGCATCGCGAGCCGGAACAAGCATGGCCTTGTCTCCCGCGTCGACCCGCCCGCCGGGCGCACCGGCCGCGATGGGATACCGCAGGCTCATGACTTTGGGCGCGCGGGCAGCTAAAAGGCGGACAAGCTGCCCCTTGCCGAGGTTTCGGGGCCGGCCCCACAGACCCCAAACCGGATTGCCTGCCATGACGACAGACCAGATCACCCCGTTTCTCGGCAAGTGGATCCTCGATCTCGACGAGAGCGAGTTCGACCAGAGCGACCTTCCGCGCGCCGCGACCTGCACCATCGAGGAGGAGTTCGGCCTCGTGACGATCCGCATGTCGATCATTTCCGCCGAGGGCGAGGAGATTGGCGGCGAGATCACCGGCGTGCCGGGCAAGGCGGGGCAGCGCCTTTCCGAAAGCGGGCTGGCCGACCGGCTCCTGCTGTTCTTCGAGGACGAGCGGACGCTGACATCGGAGGCCAGGCGCGGCGAGGTGACCCTGATGAGCGCCCGGCGGCGGCTGTCGGAGGATGGACACAGCATGGAGATCGAACAGACCGTTGCGGTGCCCGGACAAGGACCCGTGGTCAACACGGGGATGTATCGCCGGGCGCAGTAGCACAGCGGCCCGGTTCCCCCTGCCCGGCTCCGCCGGGTCAGATCAGCCCGGGCCACCGCATCAGGACCAGCACGCCGGCCCATGTGATGAGCGAGACGATGCCGGCGGTGCGAAAACGCGAGATGGTGCCGCGCGAATCGACCTGGTCAAGCAACCGCCAGGCCGGCACCAGCCGCAACAGCAGCGCGTTGAGGCCGGCAATCAGGATCAACGCGCCTTTCAGCTGAAAGGCCGGATCGGCGGCGATGGCAAAGGGGCGCTGCGACATCAGCGCGACGCCGCTTGCGAACGCCAGCACAAGGCCGAGAAGCGCCGTCTGGCCGAGCACGCGGGCGAGATCGGCAAGCACCGTGTTGCGCCAGAAGCCGATCAGCCGGAGATTGAGCGGCAGCAGCGCCCCGACAAGCACGAGGGTACCGGCAAGATGGCAGGCGGCGGCGATCTCGCGCGCCTGCGCTGAGGTTGCCATCGTCCGCGCCAGTTGCGACTGGCCCAGGTAATCGAGGAGCGGAGTGAAATCCGGCATGAGATCGGGTCCGGTTCTTGAAATGCGGTCCTCCCGTTGCATAGCCTGATTCTCGCGCAGGCGGGGGATCGGGGCGCTTTCCCGCCTTCCCGGGTGGATTTATCTTGCAACCTGTGGCGGCCCGATTATCTCTCGGACAAGCCCTGATCGATTGAAATCGCCGCTGCCGGATTCTCCGGCCGGCCCCTGCCCGGATCCGTCAGATGGACATTCTTCCCTATGTGCGCCCCGGAGACGAGCTTGCCGCGACGCGGATCTATGCCGATGCCCTGATCCAGAAGCTGCGCCCGTTTTTCGGCACCGTCGAGGCCGCGACCTCCTTTCTGGCACCGCACATGCGCCGTGACAGGGGCATCTCGGCCATCCTTGGCGGGCGCATTGTCGGCATTGCCGGCTATCGGCTGGACGGGACCGGCCTGTTCGAGCCGAAGTGGCGTCATTTCCGCCAGAGATTCGGTTTCCTTGGCACGGCGATCCGCATGGCCGGCCTTGCGTTTCTCGACAAGACAGATGAGGACGGCGTGTTGTCGATGGATGGTATCGCGGTGTCCGGGGAGGCGCGCGGCAAGGGAGCCGGCACGGCGCTGCTCGACGAGATCGCCGAAGTCGCCCGGCGGGCCGGCAAGCGCGCCGTCCGGCTTGACGTGATCGACACCAACCCCCGGGCCCGCGCGCTGTACGAGCGCAGCGGTTTCGTCCCGGAAAAGCGGCGCGAGCTCGGCTTTCTGGCTCCGGTGTTCGGGTTTTCGGCAGCCACCGTCATGTGCCGCCGGGTGGATGCCGGATCGGGTCCGGCATGAGCGCAACGTCCGGCGAGGCCGGGCAATCCGGCGACACCAAGGCCGCTGATCTCGCCGGGGTGACGTCTCCGGTCCCCGAGCGCCCCTCCGCTCCGGAGGTCGCCGATCATGTGGAGGGGGCGCCGCGCGAGCTCGACCGGCTCTCGATGGCCGTCGTCCTTGCGATGGTCTCCGTGTTCGGCCTTGCCCAGGGACTGACCTACCCGCTCCTGTCCTTCATCCTCGAGCGGCAGGGCACGCCGGCCTGGCTGATCGGCATGAACGCCGCGATGATGGCGCTGGGCCTGATTTTCTCGGCGCCGTTGGTGCCGCAACTTGCCTTGCGTTTCGGCGCCGCAAGGCTTGCCATCGCCTCGGCACTGCTGCTGGCGGTCCTGTTCGCGCTGATCGGCACGGTCCAGTCGTTGTGGCTCTGGTTTCCGGCCCGTTTCCTGCTCGGCGCCGGCATCAACGGCCTTTACATCGCCAGCGAGACCTGGGTGAACCAGCTTGCGCCCGACCGCATTCGCGGCCGCTTGCTGGGCCTCTATGCGACGGCGCTTGCCGGCGGCTTCGCGCTCGGTCCGGCAACGCTTGCCGTAACCGGCACACAGACGCTGGCCCCCTTCTTCCTGTGCATTGGCGTGACGCTTGTCTGCGCTGGGCTGATCGCCGCCATCCGTCACCGGCTGCCGACCTTCGCCGCCGGCGAGAGCGGCTCGATCCGGGCCGTGGCGCCGCTCATCCCCTTTCTGCTGGCGGTGACGGCGGTCGCCGCCGCCTTCGACCAGGCGATATTGACACTGCTTCCCGTCTACGGGCTCGGCCATGGCCTCAGCGAGGCGGCGATCGCGACCGCCCTTGCCGTCCTGATCGTCGGCAACATCCTCTTTCAGGTGCCGATCGGCACGCTTGCCGACCGCTGGGGCCCGCGCCGGGTGATGGTTGTCCTGTGCCTGTTGACGATCTTCGGCGCGGCGTTGCTGCCGGCGCTTGTCGACACGCGCTGGCCGCTCTGGGCGATGCTTTTCATCTGGGGCTCGTCCGCCTATGGCGTCTACACGATCGCGCTGATGGAGCTCGGCCGGCGCTTTTCGGGTGCCATGCTGATTGCGGGCAATGCCGGCTTCGCCGCGATGTGGGGCGTTGGCGGGTTTCTCGGCCCGGCGCTTTCGGGTCTGGCGATGGACATGATCGGTGCCTTCGGCCTGCCGTTGCTGCTCGGCTCCGTCTATGTGGTGCTGCTCGTCCTCACACTCGCGCGCCGGTCCGCCTGACACCGTTGCGACGGCGCCAGGCAGGCGGCTCTGGGGGCGCGCCAGGCCCGTCAGTGGCCGGCGGCGAGCGATCCCTGGCGGCGCGGATCGGAGGCACCGGCAAGCCCGCCCTCCACCGCCATGATCGACTGGGTCGATCCCATCGTCGCCTTTTCGGCGATCTCGTGCCCGTATCCACGCAGGATCGCCAGCGTGTCTGGCGAAAATCCCTCCTCGATGCGGATCTCGTCGGGCAGCCACTGGTGGTGCATGCGCGGGGCGCTTGTCGCCTCGGCCACGTTCATCCCGTGATCGACCACGTTGAGAATGACCTGCAGAACCGTGGTGATGATGCGGCTGCCGCCCGGCGACCCGGTCGCCAGCACCAGTTTTCCGTCCTTGAACATGAGCGTCGGGCTCATCGAGGAAAGCGGCCGCTTGCGCGGGGCGACCGCGTTGGCGTCGCCGCCGATCAGCCCGTAGGCATTGGGCACGCCGGGCTTTGCGGAAAAATCGTCGAGCTCGTTGTTGAGCAACACGCCGGTGTCGCCGGCCATCATGCCGACACCGTAGGAAAAGTTCAGCGTGTAGGTGTTGGAGACGGCGTTGCCCTCACCGTCGACGACGGAATAGTGAGTGGTCTCTTCGCTCTCGTAAGGTGCCGGCTTGCCTGGCGCGATCTTCTCCGCCGGCGCGGCGCGCCGGGGGTCGAAATCGGCCATGCGTGCGGCCGCATAGGCTTTCGAGGTCAGGCCCTTGACCGGGATGTCGACGAAGTCCGGGTCGCCGAGAAACTCGGAGCGATCCGCATAGGCGCGCTTCATCGCCTCGGCCATCACATGCAGGGTCGCGGCGGAGCCCGCTCCCGAGGCGGTCAGGTCGAATGGCTCCAGCATGTTGAGGATCTCGACGATATGCACCCCGCCGGAGGACGGCGGCGGCATCGAGGTGACCTCATAGCCCCGGTAGGTGCCGGTGACAGGTGTGCGCCACTTCGCTTCGTAGGCGGCGAGATCGTCCGTGGTCATGCCGCCGCCGGCCGCCTGGACGCGGGCGGCGATCTTCTGTGCCACCTCGCCCTTGTAGAAACCGTCGGGCCCCTCCTCTGCGATCCGGCGAAGCGTTGCGGCAAGCTGCGGCTGGCGCAGGATCTCGCCCGGCTCGTAAAAATTGCCGTCCGCCTTGTAGAAGGTCGCAAGGGCGTCCGGATCCTTCGACAGGCGCGTGAAGGACTGCTTGAGCGAACCGGCAAGATCGTCGGAAACCGGGAAGCCGTCTTCGGCGAGACGGATCGCGGGTGCGATCAGGTCGGCAAAGGCGAGCGTCTTGCCGCCGAAGCGCTGATGGGCGGCGTACAGGCCGGCGACCGTTCCCGGCACGCCGATGCCGAGGCCCGAATAGCGTGATTTCTCCGGATCGGCATTGCCGTCCGCGTCGAGGAACATGTCGCGTTCGGCGGCGGATGGTGCCAGTTCCCGATAGTCGAGCGCCAGCGTCTCGCCGCTATCCGCCAGATGTACGAGCATGAAGCCGCCACCGCCGAGATTGCCGGCGCGCGGCAGCGTCACGGCGAGCGCGAAGCCGACAGCGACTGCTGCATCGACCGCGTTGCCGCCGGCGGCAAGGATGTTGCGACCGACGCCGGTTGCCAGCGCCTCCTGGCTCGCGACCATGCCATTGCGGGCCAGAACCGGGTGGAAACGGTCGGAGCCGGACAGGATCGGCGCCGGGGCTGCGTCCTGAGCGCTGGAGGGAACCGCACTCGGACCGATCGCAACGCATGCCGCCAGCGCAATGCCGGCGATCCTGCCGGTTCCGTTTGTGAATGCCCGCATTTTCGCTCTCCAGGAGAAGTAAGGGAAACAACAGTCTGTCGCCAAAAGCGGCAGCCCGCTACCCTTGGCAATTCCCCGGTTGGCAGTTCCCTTGGGGCAGCCCCGGGGGTCTGGTGGAGGCAACGGAGGTGGAGACGATGGTGACGGAAGAACGCATCATGCGGCGGCGCTGGCTTCGAACGACGGCCTTCATTGCAATTCTTGCCAGTTGCGCAACGGGAGTGCCGGTCGCCGCAGCGGATTCCGGTGCCGGGCTCGAACTCGCCAGGACCTGGTGCGCGGCCTGTCATCTGGTGGAAGACGGGCAGACGCGCGCCAACGCGGCCACCGCGTCCTTCGCGGAAGTCGCCGGTGATCCGGCCTTCGATCCGGCACGGCTGGCGGCGTTTCTTGCCGCGCCGCATCCGAAGATGCCGGACATGTCGCTCAGCCGGCAGGAGATTGCCGATATCGGCGCCTATATCGCCGGCCTGCGGAAATAGGCCGGGCACAAACGCAAGACGCGGCCGTTTCCGGCCGCGTCATGGTGTTTCGTGTGGCTGCTCCTGCGCCTGCCTGCGTGGATCAGGCGGCGGCCTTCTTCGGCGTGATGAGCCCGCGATTGACCAGCACTTCGGCGATCTGGACGGCGTTCAGCGCCGCGCCCTTGCGCAGGTTGTCGGCCACGACCCACAGGTTGAGACCGTTCTCGATCGTCGCGTCCTCGCGGATGCGGCTGACATAGGTCGCATCCTCGCCGGCGCTCTCGTACGGCGTGACGTAGCCGCCATCCTCGTGCTTGTCGACGACCAGAACGCCCGGCGCCTCGCGCAGGATGTCGCGGGCCTCCTCGGCCGAGATCGGCTTCTCGAACTCGATGTTGACGCTTTCCGAATGGCCGATGAAGACCGGAACGCGCACGGCGGTGCAGGTCACCTTGATCTTCGGGTCGAGCATCTTCTTGGTCTCGGCCAGGACCTTCCACTCTTCCTTCGTGTAGCCGTCTTCCATGAATGCATCGATATGCGGGATGACGTTGAAGGCGATCCGCTTGGTGAACTTCTCCGGCGTGATCGGGTCGTTGACGAAGACGGCGCGGGTCTGGTTGAACAGCTCGTCCATGGCCTCCTTGCCGCCGCCGGACACCGACTGGTAGGTCGACACCACGACGCGCTTGATGATCGCCGCGTCGTGCAGCGGCTTCAGCGCCACGACGAGCTGTGCGGTCGAGCAGTTCGGGTTGGCGATGATGTTCTTCCTGGTGAAGCCGGTGATGGCATCGGCATTCACTTCCGGAACGATCAGCGGCACGTCCGCGTCGTAGCGCCAGGCGGAGGAGTTGTCGATGACGACGCAGCCCTTGGCGGCGATCTTCGGCGACCATTCGCGCGACACGTCGCCGCCGGCGGACATCAGGCAGATATCGACATCGGAAAAGTCGTAATGGTCGATCGCCTGGCAGGTCAGCGTGCGGTCGCCGAAGGACACGTCGATGCCCTGCGAGCGCCGCGAGGCGACGGCCACGACTTCACGCGCGGGAAAGCCGCGTTCCTCGAGAATGTCGAGCATTTCGCGGCCGACATTGCCGGTCGCTCCGACAATCGCAATCTTGTATGCCATTGGTTTCATTCCTCTCTGGCCGCTCCCCGCGAACCCGGGCCGCGATGTGCGCGAAGCCTCGGGCTCTTCCGGTCCCCATCCAACCCGGGGGAGCGCGGGTCGAGAGGGCCGTCAGGCGGTCGTTTTGCGGGTCGTCGTCGTCGTGCCGGCGCGCATGCCGTCGTTCGCGGCTTTCGTCGCGGTGAACGGGGCAACAGGGGCGAAACGCGGCTTCGACATGGGATCCTTCAGGGTCCAAAACGGCTGTCCACCATGGTGGACGCAGACTAGATGCCGCCACGCGCGCGCAATGTCAACACGACGATGAAGGCAAGCGGTCCGAAACCCGGCGTCATGGGCGACCGGTGTCGGGCGCAGTGTCGGTGGCGGCGCCCGTTGGCGTGCCTGTGTCGTCGAGGCGGAAGCGCAAGAACAGCGTGCGTTGCAGGATCGAGCGATTGTCGTCGGAAATCAGGCTGACGATGGTTTCGCCGGCCTTGTTCACGTGCACGGAGACCCCTTCCATGTTGTCGATCTGCTCGGCAAAGCCGGCCTCCATCAGAACATGGCCGGTGACCAGTGCGCCGGGGGCGATCTCGGCCGCCGGCAGCAGTCTGAGGCGCATGCCGATGCCGTGGCGAAGGGTGAAGCGCCGTTCCAGCAGCAACAGGTCGCCATCGGGCAGGAAGCTTGCATCGGTGGCGTCATAGGAGTCCTGGCGGACCACGGTGAAGGTGCCGGGCGTGGCACCGCCGATCAGGAAGCCCGGCAGGTCGGAATTGAAGCCCGGTCCGCGTTCGGCGATGACGACGAGACTTCCCTCAAGCGGACCTGAATTGGCGAAGGCGACCGCTTCCATGCCCTTGTTGTGGCGAAGCTGCTTGATGCCGGCCGGCAGGTCGAGCGCGGTGCCCGCCGCCGACAGGTCAAGCGGCCAGGGAAAGGCATAGATGTTGTGATCGCGTTCGGTCGCGACGAACAGGGTTCCGCTGCCACCAACCCCGTCGAGACGCAGGGCGAGCGCTTCCGCATCGCCCCGTCCGCGATCGAGCAGGGCCCGGCCGCCGGGACCCAGAACCGGCGCGACCGTTGCGTTGGCGATGGCCAGAGGCCGCCCGTCCGGCGCGCTTTCGATGTCCGCCGTCAGCCACAGGCCGTTATCGGCGACGGCCACGATGCGGTCGCCGTCCGGGCTGACGACCAGACCGGACAGACCGCCCATGTGCCGGTTGCCGGCCAGCAGTTCCAGTCCTCCGAGAAAGGTCAGGCTGCCGAAACGGGTCTGTTCGGGCCGGCCGATCCGGAAATGTGCGATCGGCTTGCTGCTGATCGTGACGGACTGGACCGGGATCTCGGCGCGGGCCGTTGCCGGCAGCGTGGCGGCAAGGGCTGCCGCCACGGCGAGGGCGCCGGCGGCGAGGTGCCGGCGCCAGGCCGCCAGGGGGAGCGGTCGGGACATGGCCTCAGCGCGTCGCCCGGCGGCGACCGCGCCTGTTCGCGGGCATCGTCGCCTGGTCGTCGAAGAGATCGGCGAGCTGGTCGGTCATGGCGCCGGCAAGCTCCTCGGCGTCGACGATGGTCACCGCGCGGCTGTAGTAGCGGGTAACGTCATGGCCGATGCCGATGGCGATCAGCTCGACCGGCGAGCGGGTCTCGATCTCCTCGATGATGTAGCGCAGGTGCCGTTCCAGATAGTTGCCCGGATTGACCGACAGGGTGCAGTCGTCGACCGGCGCGCCGTCGGAGATCATCATCAGGATCTTGCGCTGCTCCGGCCGTCCGAGCAGGCGCTTGTGGGCCCAGTCGAGCGCCTCGCCGTCGATGTTCTCCTTCAGCAGGCCCTCGCGCATCATCAGGCCGAGATTGCGCCGGGCCCGGCGCCAGGGCGCGTCGGCGGACTTGTAGATGATGTGGCGCAGGTCGTTGAGCCGTCCCGGCTGGGCCGGCTTGCCGGCGGCGAGCCATGCCTCCCGCGACTGCCCGCCCTTCCAGGCCCGGGTCGTGAAGCCGAGGATCTCGACCTTGACGCCGCAGCGCTCCAGCGTGCGGGCGAGAATGTCGGCACAGGTGGCCGCGACGGTGATCGGCCGGCCGCGCATCGAGCCGGAATTGTCGAGCAGCAGGGTCACCACCGTGTCGCGGAAATTGATGTCGCTCTCCTGCTTGAAGGCGAGCGGCTGCATCGGGTCGGTGACGACGCGCGTCAGGCGTGCCGTGTCGAGCTGGCCCTCCTCCAGGTCGAAGGACCAGGAGCGGTTCTGCTGTGCCAGGAGCTTGCGCTGCAGGCGGTTGGCGAGGCGGGCCACCGCGCCCTGCAGGTTGACGAGCTGCTTGTCGAGATGGCCGCGCAGCCGGTCGAGTTCGGCCATGTCGCAGAGCTCTTCCGCCGGCACCATCTCGTCGAAGCGGGTGGAAAACACCTTGTAGTCGGATGTCGGGGCCTGATTGGAAAAGGGCAGTTCGCGGCGCTGGCTTTCGCCCGGCTCTTCCGCCTGGTCGGCGCTGTCGTCGTCGGAAAGTTCCTCCAGGTCGCCCTCAAGGCCCTCGCTCTCGCCGGCGTCCATCTCCTCGCCGGAGCGCTCCATCTCCTGCGGGGCGCCCTCCTCCTCGCCGGCATCGTCCTCGCCCTCGGCCGAGGTCTCGCCGCGCTCGTTGCGGCCTTCGCTGTCGTCCTCGCCGTCGTCCTGTTCGTCGTTCTCCTGGCCGAAATCCTCGTCCATCTCGAGCGAGGAGAGAACGGTGCGGACATGGCGTGCGAAGTCCTGCTGGTCCTCGATCCGGCCGGCAAGGTCGTCAAGCGCGCCGCCGGCCTTGTCCTCGATCCAGTCGCGCCACTGGGAGATCATCGGTGCGGCGCTTTTCGGCGCCGGCGTGCCGGTCAGCCGCTCGCGGACCATGTAGGCGATCGCCTCCTCGAGCGGGGCGTCCTCGCGGCTCGCCCCATCCGCATAGGCGGCCTTGCGGCAACGCTCCTCCAGCATGGCCGACAGGTTGTCGGCAACGCCCGGCATGCGGTTGGCGCCAACGGCCTCGCAGCGCGCCTGCTCGACGGCGTCGAAGATGGCGCGCGCGGTCTCGCTCTGCGGCACCAGCTTGCGGTGCAGCGCCGGATCGTGGCAGGCGAGCTTCAGGGCCATCGCGTCGGCGATGCCGCGGGTGACCGCGATCTCCCCTTCGGTGAGCCGGCGCGAGGGTTCGGGCAGCCGGGCCGTGTGTCCGGAGAGCGACGGCCGGTCGGAGGAAAAGAGCACCTCGAGCTCGGGATCGGCGGCGATGGCACGCATCGTGTCGCCGATCGCCCGCTTCAGCGGCTCGCTCGTCGGCTTGCTCTTTTCTGTTGGCGGATTGCGCATTTCGATCCGGTCAGCTCATCACCACGTTGGCGGCGGATTCGGGCAGTTCCTCGCCGAAGCAGCGCTGGTAGAACTCGGCCACCAGCGTGCGTTCCATCTCGTCGCACTTGTTGAGGAAGGTGACGCGGAAGGCAAAGCCCAGGTCCTGGAAGATCTCCGCGTTCTCGGCCCATGTGATCACGGTACGCGGGCTCATCACCGTCGACAGGTCGCCGTTGATGAAGGCGTTGCGGGTCATGTCGGCGAGACGGACCATGCGCGAGACGGTCTTGCGACCTTCCTCGTTCTGGTACTGCCTGGCCTTGGCCAGCACGATCTCGACCTCGTTGTCATGCGGCAGGTAGTTCAGCGTGGTGACGATCGACCAGCGGTCCATCTGGCCCTGGTTGATCTGCTGGGTGCCGTGATAGAGGCCGGACGTGTCGCCGAGGCCGACCGTGTTCGTCGTCGAGAACAGGCGGAAGGCGGGATGCGGGCGGATCACCCGGTTCTGGTCGAGCAGGGTCAGGCGGCCGGACACTTCGAGCACGCGCTGGATCACGAACATCACGTCCGGGCGGCCGGCGTCGTATTCGTCGAAGACAAGGGCGATGTTGTTCTGCAGCGCCCAGGGCAGGATGCCATCGCGGAATTCGGTGATCTGCTGGCCGTCGCGGATGACGATGGCGTCCTTGCCGACCAGGTCGATACGCGAGATGTGGCTGTCCAGATTGACGCGCACGCAGGGCCAGTTCAGCCGTGCAGCGACCTGCTCGATATGGGTCGACTTGCCGGTGCCGTGATAGCCGGTGACCATGACGCGGCGGTTGTGCGCGAAGCCCGCGAGGATCGCCAGGGTGGTCTGCCGGTCGAACAGGTAGTCGGGATCGAGGTCCGGCGTATGGGGGCTCGGCTCCTTGTAGGCGGGAACCGTCAGGTCGCTGTCGATGCCGAAGGTCTCGCGAACGGAGACGGTGGTGTCGGGCAGGTTGTCGGCGGGCAGGGTCGTGTCAGTCATTTGTCCTCCGCTGGCCCGCCGGGCGACGGGGTCCGCGATCGCATGCAGATTACGTCCGCGCCGGCGGACGGGATTTCGAACCAGACCCTATTGCCAGAGCCCGGCCCGGCCAAGTGAAAACGCCTCGTCGCGATCGGCGTTGGCGTAAACGCGCCGGGAAAGGGCCTCCCCGCGACAGGAGACCGCGGTCACCGGGCGAACCGGTTGCGGTCGGGAAACTCGGGAGACATCCGATGTCATAGCGCATCGGCGCCAAGCTGCAAGCCCGGTTCGGGCCGCGGCTGCGTTCCCCGGCTAACAGAAGCCGGCTTTCTTCAGCAGCGAATAGGCGTTGATGATCTCGCGCAACCGGTCCTCCAGCGAGCGGTCGCCGCCATTGGCGTCGGGATGCAGCCGCTTGACCAGTTCCTTGTAGCGGGTCTTGATCTCGCCATCGCGGACGTGATGGGGCAGGCCGAGCGTGTCGAAGGCCCGCGCTTCGAGCTGCTTGAGCTTGGGCGCGCGCGCGCCGCTGCTTGAAGACCGTGCCCGGCCCCGACCGGCGCGGGCCTCGGCGCGGGCGCGGGCCGCCTGCTGCGGGTCGGTATCCGACCACGCCGCGCCGTTGGCGGCCTTGGCGTTGACGCCCATCTTCCAGGTCGGCCGATGACCGGTCAGCGCGTCGCGCTGGTAGGCGCGGGTCTGGTCGTCGTCCATGCCGGAGAAATAATTGTAGGTCTTGTTGTACTCGCGCACATGGTCGAGGCAGAAATGATAGTACTGGCCGTCCGCGTGCCGGCCCTTCGGCGCGCGATGGGTTCCCGCCTGCGTGCAGCCCTTCCATTCGCAGGCCTGTTCGCAGACGAACTCCTCCTCGGCGCGGGCGCGCCTGGATGATATGCGGATCCGGTCGAAAATGTCCGAAGTCACCGGTCTGGGTCCGTTTTCCTTTGGCCGCGGTCGCTGACAGCGCTGCTGGCGCCGGGATGATCCGCATAAATAGGGGGACGTTGCATGGTTCGGCAAGCTCTTGACGGGGGCAAAAAGTCTGTCACATGGAAAGCATGAGCATCAAGCAACAGATTGAGCGGCAGCTGACGGAGGCGTTTTCGCCGGCGAGCCTCGAGGTGATCGACGAATCGGAGCGTCATCGTGGTCACGGTGGATGGCGCGAAGGTGGCGAAACCCACTTTCGTGTCCGCATCGTTGCCGCAGCGCTTTCCGGGATGGGCCGTGTCGCCCGGCACAGGGCGATCAACGACTGCCTGAAGCCGGCGTTCGAGGCCGGCGTCCACGCGCTGGCGATCGAGGCACGGGCCCCGGACGAGCCCGATCCGCGTGGCGGCGGGCGCGCGTCGCTGGGGTGAAACAGGCGGCGGAGAACGTCCGCCGGCTTGCGTTCAGTTGCCCGGCATCACGGTCGGCGCCGGTGGCGGCAGCGGCGTCGCCCCGGCGGCGACGGCCGATTTCACCGAGCCTGCCACGTCCTTCGACAAGGGTGTGATCTTCAGCCGGGTCACCCGGTTCTTCTCCCGCTTGAGCACGGTGAAGCGATAGCCGTGAAAGGTGAAGGCCTGGCGCTCCTCCGGGATCATCTGCGCCTCGTGGATGACCAGGCCGGCGATCGTCGTTGCCTCGTCATCCGGCAGTCGCCAGTCGACCGCGCGGTTGAGGTCGCGGATCGGCACGCTGCCGTCGACGATGATCGAGCCGTCGGGCTGCGGGCGCACGCCGGCAAGCTCGACATCGTGCTCGTCGGAAATCTCGCCGACGATCTCCTCCAGAATGTCCTCCAGCGTGACGAGACCCATCACCTCGCCATACTCGTCGATGACCAGGGCGAAATGTGCCTTGCGCTTGAGGAAGGCGTTGAGTTGGTCCTGCAGGCTTGTCGTGTCGGGCACGAACCAGGGCGGCGAGACGAGCTGTTCCAGGTCGAGCCGGCTGGCGTCGCCTCCGGCCTTTGCCAGAGCGCGCAGCAGGTCCTTGGCATGCAGCACGCCGATATAGTTGTCGGTCTGCCCGCGCCAGAGCGGCAGCCGCGTGTGGGGGCTGTCGAGAGCCTCCTGGATCAGCTTCTTCGGGTCGTCGTCGGCATTCAGCGTGTTCATCTTGGTGCGGTGGACCATCACATCCGAGACTTCCAGGTCGGCAAGGTCGAGCAGGCCGCCGATGCGGTCGCGCTCCGCCTTGACCAGCCCGCCTTCCAGATGTTGCAGGTCGACCGTGCCGCGCAGTTCCTCGTGTGCCGAGAGCACGTTGCGGTTCTCCGAGACGTCGACGCCGAAGACCCGCAGGATCGCGCGGACGATCACCTCGACCCCCATGACCACCGGTGCGAACAGGATGACGACGACGCGCACCACCGGCGACACGGCGATGGCGAAGCGGTCCGGATTGGAGATCGCCCAGGTCTTGGGCAGGACTTCCGAGAAGATCAGCACCAGCGCGGTCATCACCAGCGTGGCGTAGACCACGCCTGCGTCGCCGAAGACGTTGAGCAGGACGTTGGTGGCCAGCGCGGAGGCCAGGATGTTGACGAGGTTGTTGCCGAGCAGCAGGGCGCCGATCAGCCGCTCCCTCGCGAAAATCAGGCGGCTGACCACGGCTGCGCGGCGTTCGCCGCCCTTCTCGAGCTGCAGCATGCGGGCGCGGGACGCGGCCGTCAGTGCTGTCTCGGAGCCGGAAAAGAAGCCGGACATCGCCAGCAGCACGAGGATCGCGAGAATGGAAAGCCACAGGCTGGCATCAGTCATGTGTCGTCTCGCTTGGTCTGCATTTTCCGGCATGACGGGGGCGGTCCGCCCCGGGAAAACGCGGTCAATCAGAAAACCGGGGTCGTCCCCACGGGCCGTCCGGGCAAATCCCCGCCACTCCTTTCACCAGGAAGGGCGGGTCGTTCGTCAGGCACCCCGCGTGAGTTCGTCGGTCAGGAAGCCGTGAAGCCGCACCGGATCGACCCCGCGCTCGACATAGGCTTCGCCGATACCACGCACCAGAACGAAGGTCAGGGCACCGCGGCTCACCTTCTTGTCCTGCGCCATGATATCGAGAAACGTGTCGGCTGGCGGCATCTGTCCCGGGATATCCCCGATATGGGTCGGCAGTCCGACGGCGGCAAGATGCGCCGCAACGCGGGCGCAGTCGTCCTCGCCGCAAAGGCCGAGCGTCCTTGAGAAGTCGAAGGCGAGCCGCATGCCGATGGCCACGCCCTCGCCATGCACCAGACGGGCGCCGTCATAGGCGACGATGGCCTCCAGGGCGTGACCGAACGTGTGGCCGAGATTGAGCAGGGCCCGCTCGCCGGCCTCGAACTCGTCCGCCGCGACAACCCGGGCCTTGGCCCGGCAGGAGGCGGCGATCGCCTCCTCGCGCTCGGCGCCGCCGGCAAAGACCGCCTGATGGTTTGCTTCCAGCCAGGCGAAGAACGGGGCATCGCCGAGCAGTCCGTACTTGACGACTTCCGCGTAGCCGGCGCGGAACTCGCGCGGGCTCAGCGTGTCGAGGACGGCCGTGTCGGCGAGCACGAGCACCGGCTGGTGAAACGCGCCGATCAGGTTCTTGCCGTGGCGCACGTTGATGCCGGTCTTGCCGCCGACGGAACTGTCCACCTGGGCCAGCAGGCTTGTCGGCATCTGCACGAAGGGCATGCCGCGCCGCACGCTCGCGGCAACGAAGCCGGCGAGGTCGCCGACAACGCCGCCGCCAAGGGCGAGGATCGCGTCGCCGCGCTCCAGCCGCGCCTCGAGCACCCGGTCGCAGACCGTCTCGAAGACGTCGAAGCGCTTGCTGGCCTCGCCGGGCGGCAGCAGGATCGAGACGAAACCGATGCCGGCTGTCTCCAGCGAATCCTGCAGGGCGGATAGATGATGGCCGGCGACGGTCTCGTCGGTGACGACGGCGACGCGGGCGCCGGGCAGGACCTGCGCGATGCGCGCGCCGGCATCCGGCACGAGATCGCGGCCGATCAGGATATCGTAGGACCGGGGGCCGAGATCGACGGCGACCGTTTGCACGGCGATGTCATCTGTGTGCGGATCTGCAACCTGTGTCATCGGGTCCCTTGTGGTCATGGCGTTTCGGCCCCGGCCGGGGCCGTGGCGGATTCCGGGGCGAGGCCGAGATGCTGCTCCAGCGCCTCGACGATGTCGACGACGACGGCCTCGTGCGGCACGTCGCGCGACCAGATGGCGACATCGGCCAGCGCATAGAAGGGCTCGCGGTCGGCCAGCAACCGGCGCAGGACCGCTTCCGGGTCCGGGGCGTTGAGCAGCGGCCGGGTCGGCTTGCGGCGCACGCGGTTCATGATCAGGCCGAGCTCGGCCCGCAGCCAGACGGCGATGCCGGCGCCCCGGATCTCGTCGCGCGTTTCCGCACTCATGTAGGCGCCGCCGCCGGTGGCGAGCACCTGCGGTCCGCTCTTCAGCAGCCGGGCGATGACGCGCTGTTCCCCGGCGCGAAAATAGGGCTCGCCGTGTTGTTCGAAAATCTCCGGGATCGTCAGGTTGGCGGCTGCCTCGATCTCGGTGTCGGCATCGACGAAGGACAGGTCGAGCGCCTGTGAAAGCCGCCGTCCGACGCTCGACTTGCCGCAGCCCATGATGCCGACCAACACAATGGAGCGCCGGCCCAGCCGCTCGACAAGCCTGGCGGCTCTCGCCTGCTCGATGATTTTCGGAACCGCGGACATCGGATCGGCGCTCTCCCCTCGCATCCCATCGCTTTGCCCTTCTCCGGACCCGATAGTCAAGCCTTGCCGGGTCGCGGGCACCATTTCCCCGACGTACCGTCACGCCTGCGCGCTTGCATGGGGGTGGCGGCTTGTCCGATAAGGGAGGACCATTGATCAAACCGACAGGGGCGAACGCCGGTCCCATGCCCACGCTTACCCGCCTGCTGCTTGTCCTCCTGGCCCTTGCCGGTATCGGTACCGGCACGATCTATGCGCTTGGAACCCTTGTGGAGCCGGATCCGCGCGAGATTACCGTGCGGCTCAGGATGGACGGGTTCGGGCGCTGATTGCCGATGGACGGTGTTCCGGCAGCGGGAGACAGGTGAATGGCGGGCGACGGGCTCCTCCTGGAAGGGTTCCTGGAAATGCTGTCGGCCGAACGCGGCGCGGCCGAAAACACGCTCGAGAGCTATCGCCGCGACCTTGAGGACTTTTCAGGTTTCCTGAACGGCCGGAAGGCGTCACTTGCAGGAGCTGACAAGGACGCGGTCACCGCCTACCTGTCGCATCTGACGGCGCGGGGCTTTGCCGCCAGTTCGCAGGCGCGTCGGCTTTCGGCCCTGCGCCAGTTCTACCGCCATCTGTTCACCGAGGGCATTCGCGGCGACGACCCGACCCGCACGGTCGCCACACCCAAGCGCCGCGCCGCGCTGCCGAAGGTGCTGGGCATCGAAGAGGTCGACCGGCTGCTTGGCGCGGCCCGCGAGGCAACGCTGGTCGAGGCGCCGTCGCCGGCGGCCGCGCTCAGGGCCCTGCGCATGCATGCGCTGCTCGAGGTTCTCTACGCCACGGGTCTGCGTGTCTCGGAGCTCGTCTCCCTGCCCCTGTCGGCGGCGCTGCGCGACGAGCGGTTGATCGCCGTGACGGGCAAGGGAAACAAGGAGCGTCTCGTCCCTCTCAGCCAGGCATCGCGCGCGGCGATGCGGGCCTATGTGGCGCGCCGGCGCGGCGAGGGGGTCTATCCGCAAAGCCGCTGGCTGTTCCCCTCGCACGGGGAAAGCGGCCATTTCACCCGTCAGGCCTTCGCCCGCGACCTGAAGGAGCTGGCCATGTCCGCCGGGCTCGATGCGGGCATGCTGTCGCCGCATGTCCTGCGCCATGCCTTTGCCTCGCATCTCCTGCAGAACGGCGCCGACCTGCGCGTCGTGCAGCAATTGCTCGGCCATGCGGACATCTCGACGACCCAGATCTACACCCATGTGCTGGATGAACGCCTCGCCGCGCTTGTCGAGAGCCACCATCCGCTGGCCGGTCCGGGATCGAAGGGCTAAGGGCCGGAAACGCCGGCCCTACCGGGGCATCAGGACCCAGCAGTCGAAGTCCAGAACGACGCTCTCGTCATAGGCGCCCTCCGCGTCGAGGAGCGGGAAGTCGTGACAGGGCCGGTCGCGGGTCGCGATCATGCGCAGGCGCACGGCTCCGACATCCTGACGGCCGGAGATCGACGCGGTTTCCAGGACCTGCGACCAGGCGAAGACCGTGTCGCCGGCAAAGAGCGGTGCCACGTGTCGCCCGGCGTTGATTCCGGCGAGATGAAAGGCGTTGCCGAGACCGTTGAACGACAGCGCCCGGGCGATCGAGATGACGTGGCCGCCATAGATCAGGCGGCGGCCGAAGCGGCCCTGCCCTTCCGTGAACTGGTTGAAATGCACCTTGGCCGTGTTCTGGTAAAGGCGCGTGGCGATCTGGTGCTCGGCCTCCTCCACCGTCATGCCGTCGACATGGTCGATGCGTTCGCCGACCGCGTAATCGCCGAAGCGGTGCGGCGCGCCCGAAAGGCCGTCGTCCCAGGCTTGCGGGTCGATCAGCGGGCAGGCATCGCCCAGCCCGTCCGGGTCGATCGCCTCGGGAAGGTCCGGCACCACCGGGTCCGGCGCGGGGCTGGCCGGATCGCGCTTCTTCACCATCACCCAGCGTACATAGTCGAGCACTTCGGTGCCGTCCTGCTTGTAGCCGGTGGAGCGCACATAGACGACGCCCGTCCTGCCGTTGGAGTTTTCCTTGATGCCGATCACCTCCGACACGGCCGACAGGGTGTCGCCGGGATAGACGGGGGCGAGGAAGCGCCCGCCGGCATAGCCGAGATTGGCGACCGCGTTGAGGGAGATGTCCGGCACCGTCTTGCCGAAGACGATGTGGAAGACGAGGAGATCGTCCACCGGCGCCTGCGGATAGCGGATCGCGGCGGCGAAGGCGTCGGAGGACTGGACGGCGAAGCGCGAGCCGTAGAGCGCCGTGTAGAGCGCCACGTCGCCGGTCGTCACCGTGCGCGGGGTCGCATGGCGCAGCACCTGGCCGACGCTGAAATCCTCGAAGAAATGTCCCGAACCGGTCTTGCTCACGCGCACTCTCCCCTGCCGTTCTGCCGCGGTGCTTTCGCGGGTGCAATAAGACAGGTTGGCGACGCAGCACGCAAGCGCGACCTTGCGGTGATGCGATGCAGGACGCCCGCGGGCCGCTTCATCGCTGGACGTCGCGTCGGCTTGCGCATAGGTTCTGCCGCCAGTCACATGAGGCCTGCGGATCGACGCAGGGCCGGCAGGAGACATGGCGAACAGGACGTGGCGAACAGGACGGATGACGACAATGGCACCTGACACGGACGGACCGGCGGCGACCGCATTTCCGCAGGAGTTGCTTTCCGGATATCGCGGCTATCTGGACAACGCGCATCGGGCGAGCCGCCCCGACTACGAGCGACTGGCGCTGTACGGCCAGCAGCCGGAGGTGATGGTCATCTCGTGCTGCGACAGCCGCGTTACTCCCGAAGGCATTTTCAGCGCCGGGCCGGGTGAGCTTTTCGTGGTGCGCAACGTGGCCAATCTCGTCCCGCCCTATGCGCCCGACAACGACTATCACTCGACCAGCGCGGCACTCGAGTTTGCCGTCCAGGCGCTCAAGGTACGCCACATCGTCGTGATGGGTCACGGCCAGTGCGGCGGTGTGAAGGCCTTCCTCAACCAGGACGCCGCCCCGCTGTCCCCGGGCGATTTCATCGGCAAGTGGATGACGTTGCTGGAGCCGGCGGCGGAGTTCCGCTGTCTCAAGATCGAGCGGGACGACGATCCTCAGCTGGCGCTGGAATATGCAGGGGTGCGCCAGTCGCTCGTCAACCTGCGCAGTTTTCCGTGTGTCCGCATCCTGGAAGAGAAGGGGCGCCTGGCGCTGCATGGCGCCTGGTTCGACATCGGCTCGGGCGAATTGCGCCTGCTCGACCCGCAAACCGACCGCTTCAACACCGCATCGGCGCTGCCCGACCCGGCTTCCGCCGACTGACGGGCGCGTTGGAAATCGCGACATGGCATTGCGCGCCGGATTGAATTTTTTCCGGAGTTGTCCAGATAGGCGGATTGCGTGATGTCCTGTATCCGGCGCCCTCATGCGGGCTCCGGGTGCCGGTTTGTTGGGGGACGTGATGGGTGAAACGCTGGCGATCGCATTGACGAACCTCGGTTCGCCGATGGTGCTGTTCTTCGCGCTGGGCGCCGCAGCGGCGCTTGCGCGGTCCGATCTGGCGTTGCCCGAGGCCGTCGCCAAGGCGCTGGCGCTCTATCTGATGCTGGCCATCGGCTTCAAGGGAGGTGTCGGCGTCGCCGCTCATGGCCTTGACCTTGGCCTTGTCGTGACGCTTGTCGCCGGAGCGGTTCTGTCCGCCTTCGTGCCGCTCGTCGCCTTCGTCCTGCTGTCCTGGATGTCGTCCCTGCCGCGTGTCGACCGGGCGGCCGTGGCGGGCCACTACGGTTCGATTTCCATCGTCACGCTGGTGGCGGCGAGCGAGACCGTCCGGGGCCTGGGGCTTGCCTACGAGGGCTATATCGTCGCCGTCGCGGCGGTGATGGAGACCCCGGCCATCCTGGTCGCCTTGTGGCTCGCCTCGCGCGGCGATGGCCGCCGTCCGGCGGACGAGGACCATGGAGGCGGGCTTTTCCGCGAAATCGCCCTGAACGGTTCCGTTGTCGTGCTGATCGGCGCCTTCGTCATCGGCATGATCACCGGCGAGAAGGGCCTTGCGGACATCGCGCCCTTCATCGTCGATCCGTTCAAGGGCATCCTGTGCCTGTTCCTGCTCGACATGGGGGTGATCGCCGGGCGCGGGTTGCGCTCCGGATATCGCAGCATGACCCCGGGTGTGATCGGCTTCGGCCTCCTGATGCCGCTTGTCGGCGCGGCGATCGCGACACCGGTCGCCTGGCTCGCCGGATTGTCGGCCGGCGGTGCCGCGCTGCTGATCACGCTGACCGCGTCGGCGTCCTATATCGCGGTGCCGGCAGCGATGCGCATCGCGCTGCCCGAGGCGCGCCCGGCCGTCTATCTGACGCTGTCGCTCGGCATCACCTTCCCGTTCAACCTGACGCTCGGCATTCCGCTCTACGCGGCCATCGGGCAGTTGCTCGCATCATGAGGGGGTGGCGGTCATGAAGACCTACGCGAAGAAGCGGATCGAAATCATCGTCGAGGCGCCCGTGCAGGATCGCCTCACTGCCCTGCTCGACCGGCTGCAGGTCACCGGCTACACGGTGCTGCCGGCGCTTGGCGGACGGGGACGCGGCGGCGAGTGGAGCCGCGAGGGCATGGTCGGCGAGGCCGGACGCATGATCGTCATCGTCTGCATCCTGTCGGCCGAGCGCGCCGACGAGGTCATGGACCAGATCTTCGCCATGGTTGCACGCCAGGCCGGCATCGTCTCGGTGTCGGACGTTCAGGTGGTGCGGCCGGAGCATTTCTGAGCGCGCCGTCGCGGCATGACGGCGCGCGCCGGGGCTTACTTCACGCCTTCCAGGTTGAGGCTGACGAGACGGCCGGTGTCCTTGGCCATGTGCGGCAGGTAGGCCTGCGAATAGTCGTCGAGAGAGCTGTGCTCCGTCTCGCGCCAATCCCAGCGGCGGGTTGCGGAGAACCCGACCTCGCGCAAGGCGGCGGACAGCGTTTCCTCGTCGAAGGCGACCTTGTGATAGTCGTACTGGTCGCGCTGGCCGCCGACGAGCAGGCCCATCACATGCGGCAGGCCGAAGTCGTTCGAGGTGTCGAGGTAGAGTTCGGCGGCGGCGCGGAAATCGGGCACAGCGATGCGCAGCACGCCGCCGGGCGCCAGCACCCTGCACCATTCGGCGAGCACGGCCTTGTATTCGTTGCGGCCGAAATGCTCCAGCACGTGGCAGGCATAGATGAGCCGCACCGTTCCGTCCTCGATGAAGGAGAGGTCCTCGACCGGACCGATGCGGTCGACATGGGGATAGTCGAGGGCATCGACATGGTAGAAGCCGGGAATGTGCTTCACGCCGCAGCCGAGATGGAGCTTTTCGATTGTCATGATGGTCTGTCTGCCTTGCCGTCGGCGCCCAGTTCGGCGCGATTGTCGAGATACCAGCGCACGGCCTGGCGGATGCCGTCCTCCAGGGAAATGCGCGGGCTCCAGCCGAGTGCCGCCAGGCGGCCTGAATCCATCAGCTTGCGCGGGGTTCCGTCCGGTTTCGACGTGTCGAAATGCAGGTCACCGGCAAAACCGGTCTCGCGGGCGACCAGCCGCGCCAGGTTTCCGATCGAGATTTCCTGTCCTGATCCGACATTGATCGGCGCGTCGCCGTCATAGGCGTGAAGCAGGAAGACGATCGCGTCCGCGAGGTCGTCGACATGCATGAACTCGCGCAAGGGGGTGCCGCTGCCCCAGATCTCGACCTGCGGGCTCGCCGCTTCCTTCGCCTCGACGAACTTGCGGATCAGGGCCGGCAGGACATGGCTCGTCGCCAGGTCGAAATTGTCGTTCGGTCCGTAGAGATTGGTCGGCATCGCCGACACATAGGACAGGCCGTGCTGCTGGCGATAGGCCTGGCACAGGTAGACGCCGGCGATCTTGGCGATCGCGTACCACTGGTTGGTCGGCTCCAGCGGCGCGGTCATCAGCGCATCCTCGCGGATCGGCTGCTCGGCGAACTTCGGATAGATGCAGGACGAGCCGAGGAACACCAGGCGCCGGACGCCGGAAGCGGCCGCCGCGCCGATGACATTGGTCTGGATCCGCAGGTTGTCCTGAAGGAAGTCGACCGGCTGTTCGGCATTGGCCAGGATACCGCCGACCCGTGCGGCGGCGAGGATCACCGCGTCGATCCGCTCACTGGCGAAGAACGCGGCCACCGCGTTCTGATCGGTCAGGTCGAGCTCGCGGCGGGTGCGGGTGACGATTTCCACCGGTTCCGATGCAAGCCGCCTGCAGATGGCCGAGCCGACCATGCCGCGATGACCGGCAACGAAGATCCGCTGTGTGCCGGTCTCGCCGTCGCTCATGCCGGATTGCCCGCTCATTCCTCGCGCCCGTAGGCGCGGCGCGCATGGCGCTCGACACTGAGAAGTTCGAGATCGGCGTCGACCATCTCGTCGACCAGATCCTCGAAGCCGGTCATGTGGCTCCAGCCGAGCCTTTCGCGTGCCTTGGTCGGGTCGCCGAGCAGCAGGTCGACTTCGGTCGGGCGGAAATAGGCAGGATCGATGGCCACCAGCAGGTCGCCGGTCTTGCGGTCGCGCCCGGTTTCCTCGACCCCTTTGCCCGACCAGACGATCTCGCGGCCGAGCCGGCTGAAGGCGCGCTCGACGAATTCGCGAACGCTGTGTGTCTCGCCGGTGGCCAGCACGTAGTCGTCCGGCTCGGGCTGTTGCAGCATCCGCCACATGCCTTCCGCATAGTCGCGGGCATGACCCCAGTCGCGGCGCGCGTCGATATTGCCGAGATAGAGCGACTTCTGCAGGCCCAGCTCGATCGCCGCGACCGCGCGGGTGATCTTGCGGGTGACGAAGGTTTCGCCGCGCAGCGGGCTTTCGTGGTTGAACAGGATGCCGTTGCTGGCATGCATCCCGTAGGCCTCGCGGTAGTTCACCGTGATCCAGTAGCCGTAGAGCTTGGCAGCGGCGTAGGGCGAACGCGGGTAGAACGGCGTCGTCTCGCTCTGCGGGGTCTCGCGGACCTTGCCGTAAAGCTCCGATGTCGAGGCCTGATAGAGGCGGCAGGTCTTTTCCATGCCGAGGATGCGCATTGCTTCAAGCAGGCGCAGCACGCCGATCCCGTCGGCATTGGCGGTGTATTCCGGCGTTTCGAAACTCACCATGACGTGGCTCTGGGCCGCGAGATTGTAGATCTCGTCGGGGCGGATCTCGGCCACCAGGCGGATCAGCGATGAACTGTCGGTGAGATCGCCGTAATGCAGGACGAAACGTCCGTTGCCCTCATGCCGGTCATGGATGAGCGGATCGATCCGGCCGGTGTTGAAGGAAGAGGAACGACGTTTGAGCCCGTGCACCTCGTAGCCCTTGTCGAGCAGCAGGCGGGCCAGATAGGCGCCATCCTGTCCGGTCACGCCGGTGATGAGCGCGCGGCGGGGTGCAGTCATGTCTCGTCCCTGTAAAGATCCGGCCCGGATAGGCCGCGTGATCGTTCCTCCTACTGCACAGGGCCCGGCAGGGCAACCGGTGAGGCATCAACTTGCCGCTCGCTCTGTCGAAGCCGGTGCCCGATCGGTGTTTTTCGGCCGGCTTTAGCCGCAATAGGCGAATTTGTCGGGCTGGACCTTGAGCAGCGCGTCGCGGAGCTTCTCCAGCGCGCGGCTTTCGATCTGCCGCACGCGTTCCTTGGAGATGCCGAGCTTCCGGCCGAGCGCTTCCAGCGTTTCGCCGTCTTCGCTCAGTCGCCGCTCGCGGACGATGCGCAATTCGCGCTCGCTGAGCACGCCAAGTGCCGATTCCAGCCAGCGGGAGCGGCGTTCGGTGTCGATGGCGCCGCCGACCATCTCCTCCGGCAGCGGATCATCGGAAACGAGAAAATCCTGCCGGTCGGCGCTGGTGCCGTCGGATTCCACGAGCGGTGCGTTGAGCGAGGTGTCCGGGCCCGACAGGCGCGCGCTCATCGTCGCCACGTCGTTGACCTTCACCCCCATCGTCGTCGCGATCTTCTCGACGAGCTCGCTTTCGCTGATGCGGGTCGTGCCGCTCGACAGCTTGGCACGCAACCTGCGCAAGTTGAAAAACAGCGCCTTCTGCGTCGAGGACGTTCCGCCCCTGACAATCGACCAGTTGCGCAGGATGTAGTCCTGAACAGAGGCGCGAATCCACCAGGTCGCATAGGTGGAGAAGCGCACCTCGCGCTCAGGCTCGAAGCGGGCCGCCGCCTCGAGCAGGCCGATATGCCCCTCCTGGATGAGGTCGCTCATCGAAAGGCCGAAATTGCGGTACTTGGCGGCAACGGCGATGACGAGCCGCATATGCGCAAGGCTCAGTCGCTCGAGCGCCGCCTCGTCGCCCTTGTCGCGCCAGTCGAGGGCGAGTTGATGTTCTTCCTCGCGACTGAGATAGGGGGCGTTCATGGCCGCCCGTACGATCTGACGACGGTTTCCCGAAAGGTAGCTCACGGTGTAGACCTCCGCGCCTTGGGATCCGGACATCGCCACTGCGGCGCCGGAGCCGATCCTTCAAGCGTGCCCGGTCAAGCTGCTGCCGGTACCCGCTTCCATTCGTCATCTGATACGATACCGGCGGCGTTTCGGTTCACGTCGTCTGCCGGTCTGCCGCCGTCCTGCCGCCATCGGGGCGGTATCGGGCTCCGGTCGCGGCAGCGTCCAGATGCCCAGCATGACTCGCAAGCCCGATTGGAACCAATACAAGTTTGCGTCATTCGCGATAAGTTTACCTGATCGGGTTCCTGGCGGCCAACCGGGCGCGGGAAAAGAAAAGGCCCGGCGCATGTCGCGCCGGGCCTTTGAACTGCAGGTGCTGCGCCGCGGCCGAAGCGGCCGCGAGCGGAATGTCAGGCGGCTTCGGTCTGCTCGCCGTCCTCGTCCTGGGCAGCTGCGGCGGCGGCTGCCGCCTCCGCGGCGGCCTTGCGGCTCGCGGACTTGGCAAGGTTCTGCTCGATCTGGCGGATCGCCTCCGTATCGGAGCACTTGTTGACCGCGGCGATCTCGCGCGACATGCGGTCGAGTGCGGCCTCGTAGAGCTGACGCTCGGAATAGGACTGCTCGGGCTGGCTTTCCGACCGGAACAGGTCGCGGACCACCTCGGCAATGGCGATCAGGTCGCCCGAATTGATCTTCGCTTCGTATTCCTGGGCGCGGCGGCTCCACATGGTGCGCTTGACGCGCGGACGTCCGCGCACGGTCTCGAGCGCCTTCTTGACGAAAGCGGTATCCGCCAGCTTGCGCATGCCCACGGTTGCAATCTTGGCAACCGGCACACGCAGCGTCATCTTGTCCTGTTCGAAATTGATCACCAGAAGTTCAAGCGCGTATCCCGCGACGTTCTGTTCCTCGATTGCGGTGATCTGTCCAACGCCGTGTGCCGGGTAGACAATGTATTCACCAGTCTTGAAACCCTGTCTCTGCGCGGTCTTCTTCATCGTTGTTGCCATACGCCTATGCTACTCCTGCGCAGTTGCGGCCAGAAGCCGAATGGTGACGCCGGGGCGGCGTCGACCTGTCTACGGAGAAACGCACGTCCGCCAGCTCGTGGTCCACCACAAGCCGCCGGAGTCCGCTATTCGATGATCAGCCGACCGAACTCTAGCCTCGGATTCAGATCCTGGAGGGATGCCGCCTCCCTTCGCGGGAGGCGAAGGGTCCGCAACCATAAAAAAACCTCCGCTCGGAGGGGGAGACCGATGGTTCGATTACTGAGGAAAAGACTGTACCACAAAACTTGTGGATTTCCAAATATTGCAGCGCGGCCACGCACGACGCAGCGTCACCGCGGCCATGGCGGCCGCGATGCGGACGGGGACAGGCTCCGGGCGCCCGGAGCGGTCCGTCGGTTTCAGTCGCCGCTGCCGGGTTCGACCGAAAAATACTCTTCGTACTTGTTCGGCTTGCCGTCGAACGCTTCGGCTTCGGGCAGCTGCTCCTTCTTGACCGTGATGTTCGGCCATTTGGACGCGTACTCGGTGTTGATCTCGAGCCATTTCTCGAGACCCGGCTCCGTATCGGGCTTGATTGCGTCGGCCGGGCATTCCGGCTCGCAGACGCCGCAATCGATGCATTCGTCGGGATGAATGACGAGCATGTTCTCGCCTTCATAGAAGCAGTCGACCGGACAGACTTCGACGCAATCGGTGTACTTGCACTTGATGCAGTTGTCCGTGACGATATAGGTCATCGCAGTCCTCTCGCGGCAGTCCACCCGCTGCCGGTATCCGGCAGGCGGACGGTGCCCAACACAGTTCTGGCCTGGAGATCGGTCCGTTGCGCGGGGGGAAGGCGGGCGCAGCGGTCTGGCATCCGGGCAGGTCGTGGAAACTGGGTAACGGGTTTGCCAGCCCGCTTCAAGTTCGGAATATGTTGTCAATCATAGTACCCGGAGAACAATTTTCTCCTTCGCAGCGCGCAGGCGGGCGCGGTCCCGTGCAACGCCGGCCGCCGAATTTCGATGTCGTTTCCTACTCGTCGCCGCGTAACCGGTCGAGTTCGCGCCGCTGCCGCTTGGTCGGACGGCCGCTGCCGGGCTCGCGCCGGGCGGGTGCCGGCAGGTCGGCGCCAATCGTCGCAGCGGCACGTCCGGCCGGCGTCGCGGCATCTTGCGGGGACGTTGCGGCGGACGGGTCGGGCCGGGGTTGCAGGTCCTCGTAGAGCTGTTGGGCCTCCGGTGCGGGGCCGCGTCTGGCGCCCGGCGCTTTCACACGCAGCAGCCGCACATGGCCCGCCACCGCGATGGTCAACACATCTCCGGCCCGCACCAGCTTGGCAGGCGCGGTGGTCTTGTCCCGATTGACCCGCACATGCCCGCCGCCGACCAGCTTCTGCGCCAGGCTGCGCGACTTGACGATGCGGGCAAACCACAGCCACTTGTCGAGACGCTGGGGGGGACCATGCGCCGCGCCGGGTGCCGTTTCCGCATCCGGGCCGGGATCCTCGTCGCTCACCGTCCTCGCGCCTCCGCCATCCGGAGTTGCCGGCTCCGCCCGCGACGGAGCACGGCCGTCAGGTCTTGGGCTTCTTTTCGCCCGGCTTCTTCTCGAGATCGGCCTTCAGGGCAGCCAGCTTGGCAAAGGGCGAATCCGGATCGATGGCGCGTTCCGGCTTCGGTCCGCGTCCCCGGTTGCCGTCGGCCCTGTTGTTCTCCGGCCTTGGCCGCTCGCCGCGATTGCCGGGACCCTTGGGGCCGCGTGGCGCGCCGCGCTGGTCGCCGCCACGCCCCTGCTCCGGCCGGCCGTTCTGGCGGTTGCCGCCCTTTCCGTGACCGCGTCCCTTGCCCGCGCCACGGGGTGCCTGGCTTTCGCCTTCCCGTTCAGCGCCATCGCCGCGCCGTGTCCGCTGGCCGGCAGCCTGCGGGCGCCTGTCGCGGCGTCCCGGACGCCAGATCTCGATGGTGACGGTCTCCATGACCACATCGGGTGTGGCGGGGGATGCGTCATCCGCTCCGGCTTCGGCCTTCCCGCTTGCCTCGGCGTTGCCGGTTTCGGCGTCAAGCTCGGTGCGTGTCGCCGGGGGCTCGGCCTGTTCGTCCTGCGCGGTGGCGGCCGGCGTTGCCTCGGCTTCGGCGGCGGCGACCTCGGCGACGAGCGTCTCCGCGACGGGAGGCGCATCGGCCAGCGGTTCGGCGGCAACCTGAACGGCGCCCTCTTGCGGCGCGTCGTCACCGCCGGGCCCGGCATCGGCGGGCGCGGCTTCGACCGGCACCGGGCGCTGGATCTCGCGGGCCTCGACCCGGTATCCGAGTGATTTCAGCACGGCGGAGAAATCTTCGCCGGCGCAGCCGAGCAGCGAGGTCATCGCCACGGTGACGGTGAACCCGCCGCCCTCGGCAATCGCCCCTTCCGGGGGTTCGACACTGGCGTCGAGCGGCTTCCAGGAAAGCAGCGGCCGGATCAGGTCGGCGAGCCGCTCGAGAATGTCGATGCGCACCGCGCGCGGGCCGCAGACGCGGAAGCCGACGACCTTGTAGAGGTCCTTCGAGATCTCCGGATCGACGGTGATCGAGGTGCGTCCCGACGCCGACAGCTGCGGCAGCTCGGCAAGGCCCGGCATGTCCGGGGTGCCGTGCTTCAGTGCCCAGAGCTGCGCCAGCAGGCGGCTCGGTGCCGGCTTCAGCAAGGCGGGCACGAAGATGTGGTAGGCGCCGAAGCGCACGCCAAGGCGGCGCAGGCCGGCGCGCATGGTCTGGTCGAGCTGGCGCACGTCCTCGCCGATCTCGGAACGCTCGAGAATGCCGAGTGCTTCCACCAGACGGAAGGCGACGCCGCGCGCGAGGCCTTCAAGCCCCTCGCCCGTCTCCAGGTCGCGCAGCGGCTTCAAGGCCGTGTCGACATGGGTCTTCAGCCACAGGGTCAGGCGCTGGTCGACCTTTTCCCGGTCGGCCGGCTCCAGCGTTTCCTCGCAGAGCAGGATGAGGCCCGGGGCCAGCACGCTTTCGCCGGGGATCACCCGGGCGACGATTTCGCCGTGCCAGCGCAAGGCGCCGTCGGAGGCGAGGGCGAAGTCCTCGTTGGGACTGCGCGACAGCCTGTCGGCCCGCTGGGTCAGCTCGCTTGCCAGTGCCTTTTGCGCAGCGGCGCGCAAGGCCTTGACGTCGGGTCCGTCCGCGGCCGGGTCCGGCGCAAAGCGGAAGCCCTGTAACTGGCCGACATGCTGTCCTTCGACAAGCACGTCTCCTGCCGATGTGATTTCCGCTTCAAGCATCGCATTCTCTCTCAGCCGTCGCATCAATACGCTGGTCCGTCGGTCGACGAAGCGCTGTGTCAGCCTCTCGTGCAAGGCATCCGACAGACGGTCTTCTACGCCGCGCGTCACGCCTTGCCAATGGGCGGGATCCGCAAGCCAGTCGCTGCGGTTGGCAACAAAGGTCCAGGTGCGGATGTGCGCCATCCGGTTGGACAGGGTGTCGATGTCGCCGTCGACACGGTCGGCATAGGCCACCTGGCGGGCGAACCACTCGTCGGGAACAGTGCCGTCGCGGGTCAGGTGGCCGTAGATTCCGGCGATCAGGTCGGCATGGTTGGCCGGCGCGATCTTGCGGTAGTCGGGCACCTGGCACACGTCCCAGAGCAGGCGCACCCGCTCCGGCGTCGTGGTCACGCGGCGGATCGCCTCGTCCCGCACGGCATGGTCGAAGGCGGTTTCGTCGGCCGACGGCGGGGAGCGCGTCAGCCCCTGTTCGCGCGGCGGCTCGTCGAGCGAACGGCGCAACGTCTCGATCTGCGAGAAATCGAGCGCCCGGTTGCGCCACTGCAGCACTTTCAGCGTGTCGAAGCGGTGCGCCTCCAGTGCTTCCACCAGTTCGTCGTCGAACGGATCGACGCGGCCGGTGACGCCGAAGGTGCCGTCGCGCGTGTGCCGGCCGGCGCGGCCGCCGATCTGGCCCATCTCCGCCGGCGTCAGCATCCGGTACTGGTAGCCGTCGAACTTCCGGATGCCGGCGAAGGCGATGTGGTCGACATCGAGATTGAGGCCCATGCCGATCGCGTCGGTGGCGATCAGGTGCTGGACGTCGCCGTTCTGGAACAGCTCCACCTGGGCGTTGCGGGTGCGCGGGCTGAGCGAGCCGAGCACCACCGCTGCGCCGCCGTGCTGGCGGCGAATCAGCTCGGCGATCGCGTAGACCTCGGAGGAGGAAAAGGCGACGACGGCGGAGCGCGCCGGCAGGCGGGTGATCTTTTTCTGCCCCGAATAGGTCAGCATCGACATGCGCGGTCGGGTCACCACGTTGAGGCCCGGCAACAGGCGTTCCAGCAGCGGGCGGGCGGTCGCCGAACCGAGCAGCAGCGTTTCCAGCGTGCCGCGCATGTTGAGGATGCGGTCGGTGAAGACGTGGCCGCGCTCCAGGTCGCCGGCAAGCTGGACCTCGTCGATGGCGACGAAGTCGGTGCGAAGGTCGAGCGGCATCGCCTCCACGGTCGACACCCAGTAGCGGGCGCCGGCGGGAATGATCTTCTCCTCGCCGGTGACCAGCGCCACCTTCTCCTCGCCGATGCGGGCGGTGATGCGGCCGTAGACCTCGCGCGCCAGAAGGCGCAGCGGCAGGCCGATGACCCCGCTCTCGCGGGCGATCATCCGTTCGATGGCGAGATGCGTCTTGCCGGTGTTGGTCGGCCCGAGAACGGCCGTCACCGTCCGCGCACGCACGGAGGGCGGCAACTGCGCAGGGAAATCCTGCTCCGAAAGGGGCTGCGAACGTGAGGATTGGACCATTGTCTGGCGACGACGCTGTGCGGTTCCTGGCGACGGCGATACACGGTCCGGCGCGGGAGGGTGCGGCGGATCGCTGGCGTGTGCCGGCGGGCCTTGGCCTTGCCGGCGAGCAATGCCTTGTCTGGTAGCACAGACAGCGCCGGGCTGTCGCGCCCTCTTTTGCGACGCTCCGCAACCCTGGCGGGCACCGGCGGTCCCGGGCCGCCACGGGCGAATCGGACGCGTCGCCGAGCTGTGGTCCGGCCTGCGGGGCGGGGTTTCGGAGGGAGAACAGAACGAGTCCTGAACAAAGCCGGACCGAATCGACGACCTGCAGGGATTCAGGTTTCGTTCCCTACGACATGTTGTGTCCGGGCGGGAAGGCATGGCGAAATCGTGAATCGGCTCAATATCTTGGCCGGGCGCTGCCGCCGATTCGGCCGGGTGCGCCGGCCCGGCAGGATGTTTCGATAAGGTTAACCGGATGAATTGATTTCTATCGGTGGCGTTAACGTTTCGGCGAAACCGGGAACGAAGCCTGTCCGAATCGCTGATACGGCAATGTTTTTGTTTTGTTCCTGCGAGATGTTGTGCTTCCCTGCCACCATGCGTCCGTATGGTGGACGCGGATTCGATCGGGTCTTGCGCGCTCGCATAACGGATTTACCGCTGCGTGCCATTCTGGCACGTCGAACGGCCAGGCAGGCCGGGCAGAGGATGCGCCTATGGCCATGTCCGCCTGCTGCCACCTTCACATGCGGGGCTCTGGCCGCTAGAAGGCGGTGACGTTGAGGCACTGACGGGGGATGTGTTGCCCGGCAGTTTGAGGAGGGGTGCATTTGGCCATTCGCAAGATACTTGTCGCCAACCGGTCCGAGATCGCGATCCGCATTTTCCGTGCGGCGAACGAGTTGGGCATGCGTACGGTTGCAGTCTATGCCGAGCAGGACAAGCTGGCGCTGCACCGGTTCAAGGCTGACGAGGCGTATCAGATCGGACGCGGACCGCATCTTGCCGAGCCGCTCGGCCCGATCGAGGCCTATCTGTCGATCCCCGAAATCATGCGGGTGGCAAAGGCCGCGGGCGTGGACGCGATCCATCCCGGCTACGGCTTCCTTTCCGAAAGTCCCGAGTTCGCCGAGGCCTGCGCCGAGGCCGGCGTCATCTTCATCGGCCCCTCTCCGGAGACCATGCGCCGGCTTGGCAACAAGGTGGCGGCGCGCAACCTGGCGATCGAGGCCGGCGTTCCGGTGATGCCGGCGACCGATCCGCTGCCCGACGACATGGCGGAAGTCCGCCGCCAGGCCGCAGCGATCGGCTATCCGGTGATGCTCAAGGCCTCCTGGGGCGGCGGCGGACGCGGCATGCGCGTCATCCGCGACGAGGAGACGCTCATCCGCGATGTCGACGCGGCCAAGCGCGAGGCGAAGGCCGCCTTCGGCAAGGACGAGATCTATCTGGAAAAGCTGGTCGAGCGCGCCCGCCATGTGGAGGTGCAGATCCTTGGCGATGCGCATGGCAATCTCGTCCACCTGTTCGAACGCGACTGTTCCATCCAGCGCCGCCACCAGAAGGTGGTCGAGCGGGCGCCGGCTCCGTATCTGTCGGCCGAAGAGCGCACGCGGCTCAGTGACTATGGTCTGAAGATCGGCCGCGCCTCGGATTATCGCGGTGCCGGCACCGTCGAGTTCCTGATGGATGCGGACACGGGCGACTTCTATTTCATCGAGGTCAATCCGCGCGTCCAGGTCGAGCACACGGTGACGGAGGAAGTCACCGGCATCGACATCGTCAAGGCGCAGATCCGCATCGCGGCCGGCGCGATGATCGGCGATGCCGGCTCGGGCGTGCCGGCACAGGGCGACATCCGCCTCAACGGCCATGCGCTGCAATGCCGGATCACCACCGAGGATCCGGAACAGAACTTCATTCCCGACTATGGCCGCATCACCGCCTATCGCGGCGCCACGGGCTTCGGCATCCGGCTTGACGGGGGCACGGCCTATTCGGGCGCGGTGATCACCCGCTTCTACGATCCCCTGCTGGAGAAGGTGACGGCCTGGGCGCCCTCGGCGGAAGAGGCCGCGCAGCGCATGGACCGGGCCCTGCGCGAGTTCCGCATCCGGGGCGTTGCCACCAATCTCGTCTTCCTGGAAAACGTCATCGGCCATCCGGATTTCCGGGCGAACAGCTACACCACGCGGTTCATCGACGAGACGCCGGCCCTGTTCGAGCAGGTCACCCGCCGCGACCGGGCGACGAAGCTCCTCACCTATATTGCCGACGTGACCGTCAACGGCCATCCGGAGACCAAGAACCGGCCGCGTCCGGCGCAGGACGCCCCGGTGCCGCGCGCGCCGATCTACGACGGCGAGGTGAAGAAGGGCACGAAGCAGCTTCTCGACGAACTCGGGCCGTCGGGGTTTGCCGACTGGATGAAGGCGGAGCGGCGCGCGCTCGTCACCGACACGACCATGCGCGATGCCCACCAGTCGCTGCTGGCCACCCGGATGCGCACCTTCGACATCGCGGCGGTGGCGGAGGCCTATTCGCGCGGGCTGCCGCAGCTCTTCTCGCTCGAATGCTGGGGCGGGGCGACCTTCGACGTGGCCATGCGCTTCCTCACCGAGGATCCGTGGGAGCGGCTCAGGCTGGTGCGCGAGCGGGCGCCCAATGTCCTGTTGCAGATGCTTCTGCGCGGCGCCAACGGCGTCGGCTACGCGAACTATCCCGACAATGTGGTGCGCGATTTCGTCGCCCGCGCTGCGGAGAACGGGGTCGATCTCTTCCGCGTCTTCGATTGCCTCAACTGGGTGGAGAACATGCGCGTCTCGCTCGATGCGGTGATCGAGGCGGACAAGCTCTGCGAAGGCACGATCTGCTACACGGGCGATCTCAATGACAGTGCCCGGCCGAAATACGACCTGGCCTATTACGTCAGGCTGGCGAAGGAGCTGGAACGCGCCGGCTGCCACATCCTCGGCGTCAAGGACATGGCCGGGCTGATGAAGCCGGAGGCGGCGCGGCAGCTCTTCACCGCGCTGAAGCGCGAGGTCGGCCTGCCGATCCATTTTCATACCCACGACACGTCGGGCATTTCCGCCGCGACCGTGCTGGCCGCCGTCGAGGCCGGGGTGGATGCGGTCGATGCCGCGATGGACGCCTTCTCCGGCCTCACCTCGCAGCCGGCGCTGGGCTCGCTTGCCGCTGCCCTTCGCGACGGGCCGCGCGACACCGGGCTCGATCCGAAGGTGATCCGCGAGATCTCCTTCTACTGGGAGGCGGTGCGGGCCCAGTACCGGGCCTTCGAAAGCGATCTCAAGGCGCCGGCCTCGGAGGTCTACCTGCACGAGATGCCCGGCGGCCAGTTCACCAACCTGAAGGAGCAGGCGCGCTCGCTCGGCCTCGAGACCCGCTGGCACGAGGTGGCGCAGGCCTATCACGACGTCAACATGATGTTCGGCGACATCGTCAAGGTGACGCCCTCCTCCAAGGTCGTCGGCGACATGGCGCTGATGATGGTGGCGCAGGGGCTGTCTGTCGCCGATGTGCTGGCGCCGGACAAGGACGTCGCCTTCCCCGACAGCGTGGTGCAGATGATGCGCGGCGATCTCGGCCAGTCGCCGGGCGGCTGGCCGGCGGACATCCAGGCGCGGGTGCTGAAGGGCGAGAGCCCGATCACCGTGCGTCCGGGTTCGCTGCTTGCCGATGACGATCTGGAAGCGCGCCGCGCGGAGGCCGCCGAGAAGATCGGCACGGAGGTCGGTGATGCCGACCTTGCCTCCTATCTCATGTATCCCAAGGTGTTCACGGACTTTGCCGCCGCCCGCGATCTCTACGGTCCGGTCAGCGTGCTGCCGACCCCGGTCTATTTCTACGGGTTGCCGGCCGGCGAGGAGATCATGATCGACCTGGAGCCCGGCAAGACGCTTGTGGTGCGCACCCAGGCCGTCGGCGAGACGGACGAGAACGGCGAGCGCAAGGTGTTCTTCGAGCTGAACGGCCAGCCGCGCATCATCAAGGTGCCCGACAGGGCGCATGGCGCGGCCGGGGCGGCGGCGCGGCGCAAGGTGGAGGCAGGCAATGCCACCCATGTCGGCGCGCCGATGCCCGGCGTCATCTCCACGGTCGCGGTGAAGGGCGGGCAGAGCGTTGCCGCCGGCGACGTGCTCGTCTCCATCGAGGCGATGAAGATGGAGACCGCGCTGCATGCGGACCGGGCCGGCACGATTGCGGAAGTGCTGGTGACGCCCGGACAACAGGTCGACGCGAAGGACCTGCTGGTCGTCTTCGAGGCAGGCGGGGACTGAGCGCGGCATGGTGCTCAGGATCGCCGCCGCCGACCTGCGACGGGTGTTCCTGCACCTGCAGGGATTGTCCGACCCGCCGGCGCGGCGGGTCGGTCCGGGCGAGCTTTGCGATCTTGTCGACCGTCTCGGCTTCGTCCAGGTCGACAGCATCAACACCGTTACCCGCGCCCATCACCAGATCCTGTTCTCGCGCAACCAGACCTATCGCGAGAACGGGCTCACCCGGCTGCTGGAGCGCGACCGGGCCCTGTTCGAGAACTGGACCCATGACGCGGCGGTGATCCCGTCAAGCGCCTGGCCCTACTGGCGCCACCGTTTCGAGCGCCAGCGCGAGCGGCTGAAAGCGCGCTGGACCAACTGGCAAGGGGGCGACTTCCACGACGAGATCGACCGGGTGCGCGACCACATCGTCGAGAACGGTCCCTCGCGCGGGCGGGATTTCGACGGCGAGCGGGAACGCAAGGAGCCGGGCTGGTGGAACTGGCAGCCGGGCAAGACGGCGCTGGAATATCTCTGGCGCACCGGCGAGATCGCCGTCACCGCGCGGGAGAATTTCGCCAAGATCTACGACCTCGCCGAAAGGGTCATTCCGCGCGAGCATTTCTCCCGCGAGGTCAGCCACGCGGATTTCGTCGACTGGGCCTGCCGCGAGGCGCTTGCGCGGCTCGGCGTTGCGACGCCCGGCGAGATCGCCGCTTTCTACGATCTGGTCAAGCCGGAGGAGGCGAAGGCCTGGTGCGCAGCGCGGGTCGGCGACACGGTCCTGCCGGTGGAGGTCGATTTCGGCAGGGACATGCCCCGGCGGGCGGGCTTTGCCCGTCCCGATATCGAGGCGCTGGTGGCGGAGGCTCCCGAGCCGCCGGCGCGGGTGCGGACGCTCAGTCCCTTCGATCCGGTGCTGCGCGACCGCAAGCGGGCCGAGCGGCTGTTCGGCTTTTCCTACCGGATCGAGGTCTTCGTCCCGGCGCCGAAGCGCACCTATGGCTATTACGTTTACCCGATGCTGGAAAAGGACCGGCTGATCGGCCGGATCGACATGATCTGCCGGCGGGCGGAGGGCGAGCTTCTCGTCACCGCCTTCTGGCCGGAGCGCGGCATTCGCCTTGGCGAGGGCCGGCTTGCCCGGCTGGAGGCCGAGCTTGCCCGCATGGCCCGCTTCACCGGCATGGACCGCGTGCGCCTGGCCGATGGCTGGCGACGCGACCCCGCCGGCTGAGACGGGTCTTCCGTCAGTTCCTGCCCGTCAGTTTTTCGTGGTCAGGATCCGCTCGATTTCCTCGGGCGGGTGTTTGGTCAGCGTCTTGTCGACCTCGGCGACAACGCGCGAGGCGACCTCCTTGTGGAACTCCTTGCGCAGGTCTCCAAGGGTCATCGGCGGTGCCACGACGATGAGCTTGGAGAAGCGTCCCTTGTGGGCTTCCTTGTAGAGCACTGCGGCGATCCTGCCGGCGAAGCGATGCTTCTCGATCAGGTGCCAGTCGGTCGGCTCCATCGCGCTGCGGTTCGGACCGGGGCCGTCACTGCGCCGTCCGGGCGCGTCCGTGCCCTGCTCCGATGTCGCCGGGTTGTCCTGTTCCAGGACCCGGAGAACCTCGAGGTTGGGATAGTCGGCATCGCCCTGGTTGCGGAAGAACAGGGCTTTCTCGCCGTCTCCCACCAGTACCCAGCTGTCGTGCTCGATACGCAATCCGCTCATGATCGGGTCTCCTTCGCGAGTGTCGCCGATGCCGTGCGGCACCGGGTGCGCCTGCGAGCCAAAGCGCGTCGCAAGCGCGCGCCCCCGTCACTCCACGTAGGTATGCCTTCGCGGCTTTTGAATGGCTGTCGGTGAAAGGCTGGCGATGAAGGGCTGCCGGTCAGCGTCTGCCCGCGAGCTCCGCCAACAGCGCCGCGCATCCGCGCTCCAGCATCTCATGGACATCGGCGAAGCCGTCCGCGCCTCCGTAATAGGGGTCGGGAACGTCCCGATCGAGGAACCGGCGCAGCCGGGCGGGCGCACCGGCGGGCGCCAGGGCCTCCAGGTCCGCAAGGTTGGCGGCGTCCATCGCAAGGATCAGGTCGAAGCGCGAGAAATCCTCGGTGCAGACCTGACGGGCGCGCAGGGAGGAAATATCGATGCCGTGGCGCGCGGCGATGGCGATGGAGCGCGGGTCGGGCGCCTTGCCGACATGCCAGGCGGCGGTGCCGGCGCTGTCGACCTCCATGTCCGGCCGGTCGCCTGCCTGGGCGCGCAGGATGCCCTCGGCCAGCGGCGAGCGGCAGATATTGCCAAGACAGACGAAGAGGATGCGTGTCACCTTCGTGAGCTCCCTTGTCGTGCCCCTCGGGGCCGTGGTTGCGTTGCCGCCTCCGGCGGCGGTGGCTGTGTAGCCGCCTCCGGCGGCGGTGGCTGTATAGCCGCCTCCGGCGGCGGTGGTTGTCTTGCCGCGTCCCGCGTGTTCCCATCGCGGCGTCCGGATATCCCGGTGAAACGGAGGCAAGGAGACCGCTGATGACCGAGAAACTCGCCGGCAAGGCCCGCGCCGATGCCCTTGCGGCACTGCCCGGATGGCAGGAGGCGGAGGGGCGTGACGCGATCGCCCGAACCTTCACCTTCAAGGACTTCAACGAGGCCTTCGGCTTCATGACACGGGCGGCGCTTGTCGCGGAGAAGATGAACCACCACCCCGAATGGTTCAATGTCTACAAGACCGTCGAGGTGGTGCTGACGACCCATGATGCCGGCGGCCTCAGCGATCTGGACCTGCGTCTTGCGCGGGCCATGGACCGGATCGCCGGGGTCTGACAAGGCGCGTTTGACGCGGCGGCGAGGTTCTCAGCCGCGCTCAAGCGTGAAGACGTGGACCTCGTCGGGCCCCGTCTCGCGGGACACGAGCCGGTGGCCGGCTTCCTGGCAGAAATGGGGAATGTCGATCACCGACATCGGGTCCGTCGACAGGATGCGGACGCGCGCGCCGGGCTTCATCGCCGTCATCGCCTTGCGCGCCTTGAGCACCGGCAGCGGGCATTTCAGCCCCTTCAGGTCCAGCTCGTGGTCGACATCTTCGGTCATGCGGGGTCTCCGGCCCGGTTCTCGCGTCATTTTCCCGCCCCGCGTCGTATCCGTGGCGGCGGGAATTGTGCGGGTGTCGCAAGGGATGCAATGATCCGGTTCCCGAACCAAGTCCCGACAGGAGCATATGTCCCCGATGACCAGCGGCAAGCCCGATGCGACCGATATACTCGATTTCTGGTGGATGGCGGGACCGCCCAGGTGGTTCGCCCGCAGCGATGCGTTCGACGAGGAGATCCGAGACCGCTTCGGCACGCTGGTCGCGGCAGCGCGCGAGGGCGAGCTGGACGGCTGGGCGGAGGCACCGCACGGGGCGCTGGCGCTCCTGCTGCTGCTCGACCAGTTCCCCCGCAACATCTACCGGGGCGACCCGTTGGCCTTTGCCTCCGACGCGCGTGCCCGCACGATTGCCGGCAAGGCGGTCGAGAGCAGGTTCGACCGGGCTTTTCCCAAGCAGGCGCGCCCGTTCTTCTACCTGCCCTTCGAGCATGCCGAGGAGATGGCGGCGCAGGAACGCAGCGTCGACCTGTTCCGCCGTCATGGCGAACAGGAGGCCTATCTCTACGCCCTCGTCCATCTTGACGTGATCCGGCGCTTCGGCCGGTTTCCCCACCGCAACACGGTGCTCGGGCGGGTGTCGACCGAGGCGGAGAAAGCCTTCCTCGCGGATGGTGGTTTCAGCGCCTGAGCGGCGACTGCACAAAATATGTGCACATAATTTAGCCACATTCGGTCGCCGGATGTGGCTATTTTTTGTGCAATTAGGTGGGCGCCCCGACCGACTGTCACTCGGGTGCGGACGGTTCTCGGACACTTCGATCAAGCTTCTGTTTTTATTTATTTAATCGCAAATTTTCTGCCGCTTTCCGTGCCGCTTTCCGCGGCGCAACACGAGTTGGCACGCTCCTTGATACCTATGACCCGGCGTTAACCGGACCGGTCGTTTGCGCGGCATCACCGCCGTCGGGGTCCGCCGGCACAAGCCAGCAGCTGCTGACCGACGCGTTTGCGCGGCGGACCGGTGAAAGCGAAACAGGGAAAGGAACGGAAACGAGCATGAAAATCGTGATGGCGATCATCAAGCCGTTCAAGCTCGACGAGGTGCGCGACGCCCTCACGAGCCTCGGCGTCCAGGGTCTGACCGTGACCGAGGTCAAGGGCTATGGCCGGCAGAAGGGACATACGGAAATCTATCGCGGCACCGAATACGCCGTCAGCTTCCTGCCGAAACTGAAGATCGAGGTCGCCGTGGCCTCAGACCTCGCCGACAAGGTGGTCGAGGCCATCGCAGGCGCTGCCAAGACCGGCCAGATCGGCGACGGCAAGATCTTCGTCTACGCGCTCGACCAGGTTCAGCGCATCCGCACCGGCGAAACCGACGCCACCGCGCTTTGATCGATTCCGAGCAGAGGAAACCCCGATGAACACTCGTTTCAAGATCGCCGGAACGGCTTCGCTTGCGCTTCTCGCGGCGACCGGTGCGGCTCTCGCCCAGGACACCACGGCCGCGGCCGAAGCGCCGCAATACGCGCTCGCTTCCGAGACGGCCTATATCTTCAACACGCTGCTGTTTCTTCTTGGCGGCTTTCTGGTCATGTGGATGGCGGCAGGCTTCGCCATGCTCGAGGCCGGCATGGTGCGTTCCAAGAACGTCTCGATGCAGTGCCTGAAGAACATCACGCTCTACTCGACCGCCGGCCTGATGTTCTGGATCACCGGCTACAACCTCATGTATACGGGCGTTGACGGCGGCTACATGGGCTCCTTCGGCCCCTACGCGATGGACGCGGTCGGCGGCAATGCCCTCGACACCGGCTACTCGACGGCGTCCGACTGGTTCTTCCAGATGGTGTTCTGCGCCACCACGGCGTCGATCGTCTCCGGCACCCTGGCCGAGCGCATCAAGCTGTGGCCGTTCCTCATCTTCACGGTCATCCTGACCGGCATCATCTACCCGATCGCCGGCTCGTGGGAGTGGGGCGCGGGCTGGCTCGACGGCATGGGCTTCTCGGACTTCGCCGGCTCCACGCTCGTGCATTCCGTCGGTGGCTGGGCGGCGCTCGCCGGTGCCCTGGTGCTTGGCGCGCGTACCGGCAAGTACACGGCCAACGGCGTGCATCCGATGCCCGGTTCCTCCATGCCGCTTGCCACGCTCGGGACGTTCATCCTGTGGCTCGGCTGGTTCGGCTTCAACGGCGCCTCGCAGCTTGCCATGGGCACGATCGGTGACGTCACGGACGTGTCGCGCATCTTCGTCAACACCAACATGGCTGCTGCAGCCGGCGTCGTGGTCGCGGTGATCCTCACCCAGATCATGTACAAGAAGGTCGACGTGACGATGGCGCTCAACGGCGCGCTGGCCGGCCTGGTGTCGATCACCGCCGAGCCGCTGGCTCCGTCGGTGTGGCAGGCCGTGTTCATCGGTGCCGTCGGCGGCGTGATCGTCGTCTTCACCGTGCCGCTGCTCGACAAGCTGAAGATCGACGATGTCGTCGGCGCCATCCCGGTCCACCTCGTGGCCGGCATCTGGGGCACGCTGATCGTGCCGCTGACGAACTCCGACGCGACCTATGGCGTGCAGTTCATCGGCGTCATCGCCTACGGCGTCTTCACCTTCGTCTTCAGCCTGGTCATCTGGCTGGTGCTGAAATCGACCATCGGCATCCGCGTCACGCCCGAGGAAGAGGCGCTTGGCCTCGACAAGGTCGAGGTGGGCGTCGAGGCCTACCCGGAATTCGGTCAGGGCAGCCAGCGCGTCTGAGCCCGGCCGGCAAGTCTCCCGAAGCAGCCGTCGTGACCGGCGGCTGCACCTTGAAGCCCGGGGTTCGTCCCCGGGCTTTTTTTGCTTGGCCGACGGCCATTGCCGTTTGTGCCGCAAGGCGGCATCCTGCACCCCGCTTCGGGCGGCATGCACCTGCCCGGGCGTCCGGACATTTTTGATCCCGCCCGTCAGGCCAAGGGCAGAACGCAAGGACCATGGCATGCCGCTGATCGTCTCCTTCCCGCTCACCGTGGCGCCGCTTCTCGTCTACAACGTGCTTGCCTTCTCGCTGCTGGGCGATGCCGGCGGGGATCCGTGGCAGGCACCGGTGCTGACGCTGGAGCTTGTCTCCGGTGCCCGCTTCACCCTGGTGGTGGGCGACCTGATGATCATCGCCGGGCTGGTGCTGCTCTTCATCGAACTGCTCAAGGCGACCCGCACGGGCGTCGTCGCGCTCACCGACCACATCCTGTCGACGCTGGTCTTCATCGCCTATCTGGTCGAGTTCCTGACCGTGCGCGAGGCGGCGACCTCGGTGTTCTTCATCCTGATGTGCGTGACGCTGGTCGATGTCATCGCCGGGTTCTCGATCACCATCACCGGTGCGCGCCGCGACTTCGGCGTTTCCAACGGCGACCATCTGCGCTGAACCACCGGGCGGCTGTCGCCATGTTGCCGGACCTCTCGACCAGGCGGCTTTTGCTGCGGCCCCGGACGATGGCCGATCTTGATGCCTGCATCGCCATGGATCGCGACCCGGAGGTGACGCGGTTCATTCCCGGTCCCTGGGCGGATGCGCAGGCGCATGAGGCCTTCGTGCGGAACCGGGTTTTGCGCAACTGGGGGCCGGGGCTCGGCTACTGGTCGATCTTCGCAAGCGCCGCGCCGGGCTGTTTCCTTGGCTGGGTCCTGCTGCTTCCTGTTGATGGGGAGAAGAGAGGGGATGGCGATGAGGTCGAGATCGGCTGGCGGGTGGTGCGCGCCGCCTGGGGCCTTGGCTATGCCTCCGAGGCCGCCCTTGCCGTCGTTGCCCATGCCTTCGACACGCTCGGGCTTTCGCGGATCCTTGCGGAAATCGATCCCGGCAATGCCGGCTCGATCCGGGTCGCGGAAAAGATCGGCATGCGGCGCGATGGCGCTGTCCCAACCAGGGCCGGCGATGCCGTTTTCGTCATGACCCGGGACGATCTGCGCAGGACCCGCTTCTGAAACAGGGGCGGGTCTGGCCGCTCCGATCCCGCATCCCCTGTGTATTCCTCCCTGCAGAAACCGTGGAAAACCGGGCTTTTCGCGCGCTCTTCACCCAAAAGTTAACAAAACCTTACTCGCTGGCATGGCATTTGCGCTAAATTCTACGGCAACAAGGCCAATGTTCCAAATTGGCACGCCGAGGAGGCGAAGATGCGGATCGAACAGGGATATCGTCCCGCGAGGGGACCTGGAGAGACAGCGCGCAGGGCCCGCACCGAAACCGGTGCGGCATCTCAGGCCGACGCGTCGGCCAGCCGTGAGGTCGTTGCCGTCGATCCGGTCGCCGCTGTCAGGTCGGACCGCTTCTACGGCTTCCACCGGCCGAACGCCGCCTTCATCGCCCAGCTGATCGCCGCGCGCGAGCACCTGCCCCAGTCGCGGGCGCGGCGCCGCGCGGCGCCGACCGAGGCCATTGACGCCTATCGCGCCGTCGAGCGCCAGCCGCGCAAGCTGCATGCCGGCCGCGTCCTTGCCGTCAGCCTCTGAGCCAGCCGGCCAGCTGTCTGTTCGCCGCCAACGCAAAAACCCCGCCCGGCAGGCCGCCGCGCGGGGTTTCGTGTTTCGGGAAACGGTGTGAAACGGCTCAATAGCCGATGGCGCAGCCGTCCTTGCGCGGGTCGGATCCGCCGATGAGCATGCCGTTTTTCCGGTCGATGAGGATCGCCTGGGCACCGCCGATCGGTTCGTTCGACGGTGTCACCTTGTGGCCGAGTGCGCGCAGGCCCGCCACGGTTCCCTCCGGCACCCAGCGCTCGGCCTGCAGCACATGGGTCGTCTCGTCGAAGAACATGCGCGGCGCGTCGATCGCCTGCTGCGGGTCCATGCCGAAATCCACCATGTTGGTGAGCACATGGGCATGGCCGCAGGGCTGGTAACCGCCGCCCATCACGCCGAAGGAGAGGAACGGGCGTCCCTCCTTCATCACCATCGCGGGAATGATCGTGTGCAAGGGGCGCTTGCCCCCGTCGATGCAGTTGGGATGGCCCGGCTGCAGGCGGAAGCAGGCGCCGCGGTTCTGCAGCAGCACGCCGCTCCCGGGCGCGCAGATGCCGGATCCGAAATCCTTGTAGACCGAGTTGATCAGCGACACGGCCATGCCGTCGGCGTCGACCACGGACAGGTAGACCGTGTCCGAGGAGGGGCCGAGCAGGGCCGGGGGAATGTCGGTCATGCGCGCCGTCGGCGACATGCGGGCCGCGAGCCTGTCGAGATAGCTGTCCGCCAGGAAGGCGTCCGGGCCATGTTCCATATGCGCCGCGTCGGCGAGGAACAGGTCGCGCACCGAATAGGCGATCCGCCCGGCCTCAAGTTCGAGGTGGAAGCGCTCGGCGCCGACGGGATTGAGCGGGGCGAGGTCGAAGCGCTCCAGCAGGCCGAGCATGACCAGCGCGATGAAGCCCTGGCCGTTGGGCGGCAGCTCGACCACGTCGACGCCCCGGTAGTTGCGGCTCACCGGGGTCATCGGCAAGGCGGTCATGCCGGCAAGGTCGTCGAGCGTCATCAGCCCGCCCTTGGCGGCCAGCGTGTCGACGATGTCGCGCGCCACGTCGCCCTCGTAAAAGGCGGCCGCGCCCTCGGCGGCGATCTTCTCCAGCGTGCGGGCAAGGGCGGGATGGCGCATCACCGTGCCGACCTTCGGCACCTGGCCGTCAACGAGATACTCGGCGGTGGCGCCGGCATCGGCCGAGAGTTTCTCCCTGTTGCGGGCCCAGTCATGGGCAACGCGCGGGGCGACCGCGTAGCCGTCGCGGGCATAGGAGATCGCGCGCTTGAGGACGTCGGCAAGGGACCGCAGGCCGTGGGCGGCAAGGAGATCCTGCCAGGCTCGCACCGCGCCGGGCACGGTGACGGCATGCGGCCCGTGCGGATCGATCGCGGTGACGCCGAGTTCGGCAAGCCGGGCCGGGGTGGCGGCCTTGGGCGCGGGGCCGGAACCGTTGATGCCGGCAATCGTGCCGTCGGGCTTTGCGACGATGGCGAAGCAGTCGCCGCCAATGCCGGTCATCTGGGGTTCGACCACGGCGAGCACGGCGGCGGCGGGGACGGCCGCGTCGACCGCGTTGCCGCCGCCCTGCAGCACTTCAAGCGCGGCGGCGCTGGCCAGCGGATGAGAGGTCGCCGCCATCGCGTTGGGCGCGTAGGCGGTCGAACGTCCGGGGGCGTGGAAATCGCGCATGCTGGGCCTTCCTTCTTGGTGGCGGCTTGCCGGCAGGAAGCAGGCGGACCGCAAAGGCGGGAGGTGACGGGTGGTCCGGGCGACGAGGGCCGGGACGGAAGGTGGCGGGACCTATTGTTTCCGCATCAGAATGAGTGCTTATCGTTTTTGTCCGTTGGTTGGCAACCGGGACGCTGATAGCCATTTCACGGAACAGTACCGAAAGCCGACCGGGAGACCATATCCAATGAGCAAACTCACTCTTGCCCAGGCGGAAAAGATCATCGCCTCCGCCTTCGCCAAGGGGGCGGAGCTGTCCCTCAAGCCGCTCACCGTCGCGGTGCTGGATGCGGGCGGCCACATGGTGGCGCTGTCCCGCCAGGACGGCTCCTCGATCCTGCGTCCGCAGGTGGCCAGCGGCAAGGCCTTCGGCGCGGTTGCCGTGGGCGCCGGCTCGCGCTGGCTCGACGACAACGCCAAGACCCGGCCGCATTTCGTGCAGGCGCTGAACGGGGTGGCCGGCGGGGCCATCGTGCCGGTGCCGGGCGGCGTGCTGATCCGCGAATCGAAGGGCGGCGAGATCCTCGGCGCGGTCGGCATCACCGGCGACACGTCCGACAATGACGAGGCCTGCGCCATCGCCGGCATCGAGGCAGTCGGCCTGACGCCCGACCAGGGCTGATCCTCGCGGCCCGGCGTGCCGCCCGCAGCGGGCGACGGGTCAGGATCGTGGCGGGTTCCGGCGACCGGAGCCCGCCTGCCTGCTCAGCCCTTGCCGCCGTCGGCGATGGAATCGATCTTCTTCTGCATGTCGGCAAGCTGCCGCTTCAGCGCGTCGAGGTCGTCGGCGCTCGCTGCGGCCGGGCCCTTTGCCGGCTCGGCCGGCCGGGCCTGTCCTGCCTGCCCGTTTTCCTCGCCCTCCTTGCCCGCGCCGAAGGGCAGGAACATGCGCATCGCCCGGTCGAAGATCTCGGCGTTGCGCTTGACCTGGTCCTCGATCACGTCGAAGGCGGTGGTGCCAAGGGCATTGGACATCTGCTCGCGCATCCGGTCCTGTTCCCTGGTGAGCGAGGAGATGGAGAAGTCGAGATAGCTCGGCACCACGTTCTGCATGCTGTCGCCATAGAAGCGGATGAGCTGGCGCAGGAACGTGATCGGCAGCAGGTTCTGCCCCTTGTTCTCCTGTTCGAAGATGATCTGGGTGAGCACCGAGCGGGTGATCTCGTCCCCGCTCTTGGCGTCGAAGACCACGAAATCCTCTTCGGCCTTGACCATCAGGGCGAGGTCTTCCAGCGTCACATAGGTGCTGGTGCCGGTGTTGTAGAGGCGGCGGTTCGCGTATTTCTTGATGATTGTCGGCTCGGTCGTCTTTGCCATGTCGGTTTTCGGATCCCGGCTTTGCGCACCGTTCAGGACCCGGTGCGTCTTTCCTCCCAGCGGCGCCCGCGCGTGAACGCGCGCGCAACGTCTCCTGCACTGCACGATAAGCCAATCGTGGCCGGGCGCACCACCGTTTTGTCGACGGCGCCCGCGCGCGCCCTGTCCCGACGAAAGAATGACCCGCCGTGCGCCGGTTTTGCCCGGTGCGGCCGGGGGTCCCGGTTGACTACGGTCGCGCGGGCGTCTCTAGTTCGGGAGAAAGCGCGCGCGTGAAGCCAACGACAAAAGAGGGGACGCGCGCCACGGGAGGTCCGGATAGTCTCGGGAGATCATGAAATGAGCGCAGCCACCGACGTCGTCATTGTCAGCGCCACACGCAGCGCAGTCGGGTCCTTCAACGGAGCCTTCGCCAACACCCCCGCCCACGAGCTCGGCGCGGCCGTCATCCGCTCCGCGCTGGAGCGTGCCTCCGTCGCGGCGGCCGATGTGGACGAGGTCGTCTTCGGTCAGGTCCTCACCGCCGGACAGGGCCAGAATCCCGCCCGCCAGGCCGCCATCCTCGCCGGCATTCCCGACAGCGCCACTGCCTGGGTGCTGAACCAGGTCTGCGGTTCGGGCCTGCGCACCGTCGCCATCGCCATGCAGCAGATCGCGGCGGGCGATGCCTCGGTGGTCGTCGCCGGCGGCCAGGAGAACATGTCGCTGTCGCCGCACTGCGCCCATATGCGCGCCGGCTACAAGATGGGCGACTACAAGATGATCGACACGATGATCAAGGACGGCCTGTGGGACGCCTTCAACGGCTACCACATGGGCCAGACGGCGGAAAACGTCGCCGAGAAGTGGCAGATCTCCCGCGACCAGCAGGACCAGTTCGCCGTCGCCTCGCAGAACAAGGCGGAAGCTGCCCAGAAGGCCGGCCGCTTCAGGGACGAGATCACGCCCTTCACCATCAAGGAGCGCAAGGGCGAGCGCGTTGTCGAGGACGACGAGTACATCCGCCACGGCGCCAGCCTCGACGGCATGGCGAAGCTGCGCCCGGCCTTCACCAAGGACGGCACGGTGACCGCCGGCAATGCCTCGGGCATCAATGACGGCGCCGCCGCGCTGGTGGTGATGAGCGCCGCGGAAGCCGCCAGGCGCGGCCTGACGCCGCTGGCCCGCGTCGCTTCCTGGGCGACCGCCGGCGTCGACCCGACGATCATGGGCTCCGGCCCGATCCCGGCCTCGCGCAAGGCGCTCGACAAGGCGGGCTGGAAGGTCGAGGACCTCGACCTGGTGGAAGCCAACGAGGCCTTCCCCGCCCAGGCCGGCGCGGTCACCAAGCACATGGGCTGGAACCCGGACATCGTCAACGTCAATGGCGGCGCCATTGCCATCGGCCATCCGATCGGCGCCTCGGGCGCCCGCGTCCTGGTCACCCTTCTGCACGAAATGGCGCGCCGTGACGTGAAGAAGGGCCTTGCGACGCTTTGCATCGGCGGCGGCATGGGCGTGGCGCTCTGCGTCGAGCGCTGAGCGGGAAGCGCCGGTCCGGTTCGGAGGGACCGGACGCTTCTTGACACGGATCATGGCGGGAGACGACCGAACCGCCATGATCCATCGCATACCGGAAGAACAGGCCGCCGCCAGAGGCATCGGCGGCCTGCAACACGCGGGAGGAAATGCATGAGCAATGTGGCAATCGTGACGGGCGGAACGCGGGGCATCGGGGCGGCGATCTCGAAGGGCCTGAAGGACGCCGGCTATACGGGCGCGGCGCCCTGTGCGGGCCACGCCGCGGGGGGCGAGGCGCCCGAGGGCGAGGCGGGCAGGCATGTCTACAAGTGGGATGTTGCCGATGCCGCCGCCTGCCAGGACGGCGTCACCCAGGTCGTGTCGGATCTCGGCGCGGTCTCGGTGCTCGTCAACAATGCCGGCATCACCCGCGACGGCTGGTTCCACAAGATGGACTACGAGCAGTGGTCGGCGGTGATCCGCACCAATCTCGATTCCATGTTCACCATGACCCGCCCGGTGATCGACGGGATGCGCGAGCGCGGCCACGGCCGGATCGTCAACATCTCCTCGATCAACGGCCAGAAGGGCCAGCTCGGCCAGACCAACTATTCGGCGGCCAAGGCCGGCGTCATCGGTTTCACCAAGGCGCTCGCCTCGGAAAACGCCCGCAAGGGCATCACGGTCAACGCCATCTGCCCCGGCTATATCGACACGGACATGGTCGCGGCCGTGCCGGAGAAGGTGCTGGAGGGGATCATCGCCGGCATTCCGGTCGGGCGTCTCGGCCAGGCGGAGGAGATCGCCGCTGCGGTCGCCTATCTTGCCTCGAAACAGGCGGCCTTCATGACCGGCGCGGTGCTCACCATCAATGGCGGCCAGTATTACGCCAACGGCTGAGCGAGGCAGACACAGCCCGCACGAGCCGAGTTTCAGGGCTTCCGGTACGCCGGGAGCCCTTTTCGTTCCAAAGGCGGCAGACGACCGGGGGGCGGGCCGTCCTTGCAGGAAGGGACAGGCCGTCAGCCCTCGGCCGCCTTTGTCAGGGCAGCGATCGTGCCCAATGGCAGAGTTGCCGGGCCGCGGGCAGCGGCCCAAGCGTGAGCCGGTAGAAATCGAAGAGATCCGCTCGTTCGGACGCAAGAAAATAGCAGAAATGCAGCTTGAAGAAACGGAACCGCAGATGGCGGTAGCGCTCTGCCGACATCCGGTCCGGCACCTTCACGCTGAAACGCCTCGGCTCGCGGACATGGGGCGCCAGATGTGGTGCATAGGTCGCCACCGGCTCGGTTCTCCCGCAGCAAAGAACATCGTGGGGGGCGTAGACGTCGGTCCAGTCGAGATGTTTTGCCTGGGCCAGGCTCGCGACCGTGGCGCCGAAACCTCGATGCGCGCCGAAGCCGCCGACATAGGCGAATGCCGAACCCATTGTCAGAACGGTGACCTTGCCCTGTGTCGAACCGAAGTCCGGTCTGCGTTTCAGCACCACCTCCAGCGTGTAGAGCAGGACGAAGGTTCCGGAACTGTGGGCGACCAGGACGAGTTCCTCGTCCGGCTCGCATCGGCGGGCAATCTGGATGATCCGGTCGGCGAATTCGATGATTCGGGCCGTCATCTGCGGGTCTTCGTCGCGCGCCAGACGGCCGATGGAATACCAGTCATGGATCAGGTACCAGACGTAGGTCCAGCGCTCCACGAACCGGGTCGTCCAGTAAAGCAAGGCCATCCAGGCCAGACCGGACGCAACGCTCAGGACCGCGTGCAACGGGCCGGTTCCGGGAAGAATGAAGGGCAAAAGCAGCGTTGGCACGACCGACAGGATCAGGAAAACGAGGATTGCAACCATCGGATAGAGAAAGAAGAGGCCGTTCATCCAGTTGGCGCGCAGCCGTTCGCTGTAGCCGCCAGCCCGCGCGAACAGCGTGAGTGTACGCAAGGCCCCGGCAATAACAGCCCACAAGGGGCGCTGAAAATCGCGCCTGCCCAGATCCCGCCAACCCAGTAGCGAAAAGTCTGTCGTTACCGTGCCTTCGGGCCATGCGACCCTGCCGGTCCAGTCGAGGGACGATTCTCCCGATCCCGGCCTTGCGTCGGAAAACCCGCCCTCTACCGACCGGAGTGCACAAAAACGGGCCAGTTCTTCCCTGAGTTGACTGAGCACTGTCTCAGGCCGGCGCAGGTCGTAGCCTGGAATATAGACGACCCTGCGTTTGCGGATCGCCGGACTTCTACTGCTTTCCTGATCCATGCGGCCTTGGCAAACCGTGCTGATCATGCCGGCGAGAACCGTGCATGCGAATGAATCCGCTCAACGTCCAGAATTTGTGTCTGTTTTGCAAGGTGTTCCACCGTGTCTCCGGAACCTCCCGCAGGAGTGCGCAATGCCCGCGTGTCGTGGAGACCGTTGCCGGATGGAGCAGCTTCAGACGGCAAAAAGGCCGGTGCTTGCGCGCCGGCCTCTTCAATTCGCATGCTTGTCGCCGCGTGCGACGTCAGGCCCGCAAGGGCCGAGACATCACGCTCAGACGTCGTCCTTCGGCGCCAGGATCTGACGGCCCCGGTACATGCCGGTCTTCAGATCGACGTGATGCGGGCGGCGAAGCTCGCCCGAATCCTTGTCCTCGACATAAGTCTGCTGCCTCAGGGCGTCCGTGGAGCGACGCGCGCCGCGCTTCATGCGCGAGGTTTTTCTCTTCGGAACGGCCATTGTTCTTCTCTCCGTCGTGCAATAACCATCGGAACCCGGACCGGGTCAGCCCGGGGCGTGGGTCCGCACGGTGTGCAGGAATGGCGGGCTTATACCGAACCTTGCGCCGCTTTGCCAGCCCGAATGGCAAAAAATTTGGCCTGCGCGGAGCGATTCTTTTCCGCCCTCACGAGCCGAAACCCGGCAGGCAGCCGAGATGGGCGTCGATGGCCGACGCCCGGCCCCGGTTGATGCGCGCCAGCCGGTCGTGCCCGGGGCGCGGGCGGGCCGGGTTGCGGGCCAGCGGATTGGGCAGCGCGGTGGCAAGCCGGGCGGCCTCCGTGCGGCTGAGGTCGGCGGCCGGCTTGCCGAACCAGGACTGCGCGGCGGCCTCCGCGCCGAACACCCCCTCGCCCCACTCGGCGATGTTGAGATAGATCTCCAGGATGCGCCGCTTGGTCAGCATGGCGTCGAGCATCAGGGCGAGCGGCAGCTCCATCGCCTTGCGGACATAGTCCCGGTCGTTCCACAGGAACAGGTTCTTGGCGACCTGCATGGTCAGCGTCGAGGCGCCGCGCGGGTTCTCACCCTCGTTCAGCGCCTCGATCTGCTTGTCGAGCGCCTCCCAGTCGATGCCGTTGTGCTGGCAGAAGCGGGCGTCCTCGGACGCGATCACCGAGCGTATGAGATGCGGGGAGATCGCGTCGAGGCGCACATAGGTCCGCTCGACCCAAAGCCCGCTCACATAGCGGCCGAGCATCAGGGTGCTGACCGGCGGCACCACCGCATAAAGCAGCGTCAGCACGGGCGGCAGCAGCAGCAGGGCCAGCAGCCCCCGCAGCGCCCAGCGGCGCACCTGTCGTGCCAGCGAGATCCGCCTGCCCGTGTCCGCCTCTTCAGGGCCGGTCCGCTTGCGGCTCCTCATCGGCAGGGCGCCTGTGTCCGGCGCCGCGTCATGATCCTCGACTGTCCCGCCATCACGGTTCGCAAGCTCCCCGGCCACGTCTGCGCGCTGCGCCGCCCTGTCGGCCCCGCTTTCGTCCAGGGAGCCTTCGCAAGATGCCCTTCTGGTCAATACAGGCAGTGGCGGGAGCGCACAACTCGCCGCGCCGGATTGGAGCGTGAGGACATCCGCCCGGTCGATCCACCGGTTGACCTGCGGCCGGATTTTCGACACTGAAACCGGCAGGGGTGCCGCCCCGCCCGTATCGTTCCCGTCCAGCCGGAGCCCGAGCGTGACCGCCGACCTTGCCACACAACTTGCAACACAGCTCGCCGCGGATGCCGAACGGGTGGAGGCGATGCTCGCGGCCGTTCTCGTCGCGGAGCCGGGAGACGGGGAAAGCCCGCGTCCGGCACGGATCATCGAGGCAATGCGCCACGCCTGCCTTGGCGGCGGCAAGCGCCTGCGTCCGGCCCTGGTGCTGGCAGCGGCGCGGCTGTTCGGCCGCGACGACGAGGGCGTGGCGCTGGCCGGCGCGGCGCTGGAATGCATCCATTGCTATTCGCTCGTTCATGACGACCTGCCGGCCATGGACGACGACGACATGCGCCGTGGCCGGCCGACCGTGCACAAGGCCTTTGACGAGGCGACCGCCATCCTTGCAGGCGATGCGCTTCTGACGCTTGCCTTCGACCTGATCGCCGACCCGCGTGTAGATGCCTCGGCGGAGGTGCGGCTTGCCGCCTCGCGGGACCTTGCCCGCGCCTCCGGATTCGGCGGCATGGCGGGCGGGCAGATGCTCGATCTTGCCTCGGAACATCGCGAGCGCAGCGAGGCGGAGATCCGCCTGCTGCAGGCGATGAAGACGGGCGCCCTGATCCGTTATGGCGCGCGCACCGGTGCACGCCTTGCCGGTGCCGATGCGGACGACATCGAAACCCTGACCCGGTTCGGGGAAATCGTCGGTCTTGCCTTCCAGCTCGCCGACGACCTTCTCGACGTGGAAGGCGACGTGGCGCGGCTCGGCAAGGCGGCGGGCAAGGACGCGGCCGCCGGCAAGGCGACGCTTGTGGCGCTGAAGGGCGCCGACTGGACGCGGGCCGAGCTGCAACGGCTGGTCGGAGAGGCGGAGGCGCTGCTGGCGCCCTTCGGCACGCGGGCGGCGCCGCTTGTCGCGCTCGCTCGCTACGTGGCGGTGCGCGACCGCTGAGTCTGTTCAGCCGAGAAAGGCGGCCATGTGCAGGGCCGCGACCTCGGCGGACTGGGCGTGTTCGCGGCCAAAGGGGCAGGCGCGGCGGGCAAGGCAGCCCGTGTGGCAGGCGGCATCCGGCGTGGCCCGCAGATGGGCAAGGCAACGCGGCACGTCATAGCTTGCCGGCGGCAGGGCATCGGCCAGCGCACCCGCCGGACAGGCAGAAATGCAGGGTTTTTCCAGGCAGGTTTCGCAAGGGCCGGGCTCGGTGGCCGACGCGGTCGCCTCAATCGGCTCGGCCGACAGAAGCGCGGCGCGCAGGCCGATCCAGGGGCCGAACGCGCGATGCGCCAGGACGCCCATCGGCGAGGGCGAGAAACCGCCCGTTCGCAGCGCCCAGCGCTGGAATGGAAAATAGGGCGGTCCCTCGAAGGGAAAGACGATGCCGAGCCGGAACTCCGAGGCCAGGGCGGACAGCACCCGCCGCGTGTAGCGGTCGAGCGGGTCGGGCCTGTCGTCCGCCGCCTCCGGGCTTTTGCGAAACGGCGTGAAGAGCTCGTCGGAGAGCGAGCCGACGAGGGTGAGCGCGCGGGCCGGCCGGCCGTCCGCGACGTCGGGCAGATGATCGGCCGGGGTCGCTGCGAACCGGCCGAGCAGGCGGAAGCCGGCGCGGGCGAGGGCCGCGCCGGGATCTTCCCTGCCGTCCCCATCCCCGGCCCTACCCCGCGCCCCGCTCATCTTTCAGTGCATCGGTTCAGCGCAGGCGGTCGCGCTTGGCCAGGGTCCTGAGGCGCAGGGCGTTCAGGCGGATGAAGCCGGCTGCGTCCTTCTGGTCATAGGCACCGCGGTCGTCCTCGAAGGTGACGAGTTCCTCCGAATAGAGCGAATAGGGCGACTGCCGGCCGACGACGATGACATTGCCCTTGTAGAGCTTGAGGCGGACCTCGCCGGCGACCATTTCCTGGCTCTTGTCGATCAGCGCCTGCAGCATCTCGCGCTCGGGCGAGAACCAGAAGCCGTTGTAGATCAGCTCCGCATAGCGCGGCATCAGCTCGTCCTTGAGATGCGAGGCACCCCGGTCGAGCGTGATCGATTCCATCGCCCGGTGGGCGGTGAGCAGGATGGTGCCGCCGGGCGTCTCGTAGACGCCGCGCGACTTCATGCCGACGAAGCGGTTCTCGACGAGATCAAGCCGGCCGATGCCGTTGTCGCGGCCATAATCGTTGAGCTTCGCGAACAGGGTTGCCGGGGACATTGCCTCGCCGTTCAGCGAGACGGCGTCGCCCTTGTCGAAGCCGATGGTGATCTCGGTGGCGACATCGGGGGCATCCATCGGCGAGAGCGTGCGCTGGTGCACGTATTCCGGCGGCTCGACCCAGGGATCCTCCAGCACCTTTCCTTCCGAGGAGGAGTGCAGCATGTTGGCGTCGACCGAGAAGGGCGACTCGCCGCGCTTGTCCTTCGGCACCGGGATCTGGTGCTTCTCGGCGAAGTCGATCAGGTCGGTGCGCGACTTGAACGTCCAGTCGCGCCAGGGCGCGATCACCTTGATGTCGGGATCGAGCGCATAGGCGGACAGCTCGAAGCGGACCTGGTCGTTGCCCTTGCCGGTGGCGCCATGGGCGATGGCGTCGGCGCCGGTCTCGTGGGCGATCTCGATCAGGCGCTTGGAGATCAGCGGCCGGGCGATCGAGGTGCCGAGCAGGTAGACGCCCTCATAGACGGCATTGGCACGGAACATCGGAAAGACGAAATCGCGCATGAACTCCTCGCGCAGATCGTCGATATGGATTTCCTTGATGCCAAGCAGCTCGGCCTTCTTGCGTGCCGGCTCCAGTTCCTCGCCCTGGCCGAGATCGGCGGTGAAGGTCACCACCTCGCAGCCATATTCGGTCTGCAGCCATTTCAGGATGATCGAGGTATCGAGGCCGCCGGAATAGGCGAGCACCACCTTCTTGATGTCTTTGTGTGCCATGGGCTCCGTGGTCCAGTCCTGGGCAGGTTGTGGCGGGTCGCGGCGATCCCGCGCGCCATGAGGCGCCGGCGGGCCTTGAGCAGGCCGCCGGCGGGTTGAAATCCGGGCGCACTGTAGCCCTTGCGCGGCGGAGCGCAAGCGGGGAAACCCGCCTTTTCGGGCGGTATCAGCCGCGCGGAAGGGGACGCCAGCCAGGTGGCGCCATCTCGAAGCCGGCGAACTCGAACCCCGGCGCCACCGTGCAGCCGACGAGGGTCCAGCGGCCGAGGCTTTCCGCCGTTTGCCAGGCGCCGGCCGGCACGATCCCTTGCGGGCGCTGATGCGCGGCAAGGTCCGGCCCCAGATGCAGGGAACGGGCATCGTGGCCGTTTTCCGAAATCGTCAGCGCCAGCGGGCCGCCGGCATGCCAGTGCCAGATCTCGACGGCGTCCACCCGGTGCCAGGCCGAAAGTTCGCCGGCTTCCAGAAGGTAGTAGATCGCGGTCGAGCGGGCGCGGCCGTTGGCGTCGACCTCCGGGTCTCGAAACGTCTCGCGATAGTGGCCGCCCTCGGGATGGGGCTCGAGGCCGAGCAGCGCGATGATATCGGCGGCGGAAAGCGAGGCGTCGATCATCCGTCTTTCCTCTTTCGGGCCTGTCAGAAACTGTCCTTGCGGCGACGGATCTCGGCAAAGACCTCCGCATCGCTTGCGTCCGCCATGCCGAGGCTGGCGCGGACCGCCGGGTCGGCGGCGCGCAGGAAGGGGTTGGTGGCGCGCTCCGCCGCCATGGTCGTCGGCAGGGTGGGCAGACCCTTTTCGCGCAGTCCCTCGACCTCGCTGGCACGCGCGGCGAGCGCGTTGTTGTCGGGGTCGATGGTGAGCGCGAAACGGGCGTTGGAGAGCGTGTATTCGTGGCCGCAATAGATCCGCGTGTCGTCCGGCAACAGGCGGGCGAGCTTGTCCATCGAGGCCCACATCATTGCCGGGTCGCCTTCGAAAATGCGGCCGCAGCCAAGCGAGAACAGCGTGTCGCCGGTATGGGCGAAACCGATCGCCGGCGCCCACCAGGAAATCTGGTCGAGCGTGTGGCCGGGCGTTGCGATGGCCTTGAATTCGAGTCCGCCGATGACGACCTTGTCGCCGTCGGCAACGCCCTCGTCGACACCCTCGATGTCTGCCCGCGACAGGTCCGGGCCGATCACCTTCGCGCCGGTCCCGGCCTTCAGCTTCGAAAGCCCCTGGACGTGGTCCCAGTGGTGGTGGGTGACAAGGATATGGGTCAGCCGCCAGCCGGTTTCCTTCAGGACGGCCAGATACGGGTCCGCGTCCGGCACATCGATGGCGATCGTCGCGCCGCCGCCCTCGCCGGGCAGATGCAGGATCACGCCGAAATTGTCGTCGAGACAGGAAAACTGCCGAATATCGACGGTCGGGTTGGTGTCGCTCATCGTCTGTCCTCGTCCGCTGCCCGGGTCTTGTCGGGGCATGGTTAGCATCTTTCGCAGAACGATGGCAGGTGCGGGAACGTTCCCTCCGGCGGCCCGGTCAGCGGCTTCGCGTCGTGCCGCGCTCGATGAAAGCCGCCTCCAGGCGCAGCAGTCCGGGCGGCGCGTCCGGGTCGGCCAGGCGGCGTTCCAGGTGGGCAACGGCCGCCTCGGCCATCTTTTCCGGATCCTGGCGGAAGGTGGTGAGCCGGTAGGCGTCCCAGGCGGCCTCGGGGATGTCGTCGAAACCGATCACGGCGACATCATCCGGGATGCGCAGGCCGTAACGGTTGCGTGCCCGGTCGATCAGGCCGATCGCCATCAGGTCGTTGACGCAGAAGACCGCGTCTGGCCGGTCTCCCCGGTCCAGCCGGTCGAACAGTGCGTCGGCGGCCGCCTGGCCGCCGGCATAGGTGGCATCGCGTTCATGAGCGGCGGCGACCGTCATGCCGAGGGCGCGCGCTTCCCCGGTGAAAGCCTCCTCGCGCTCGGCCAGGCTCGGGGTGGCGCGGGCGACGCCGGCAAGCGCCAGATGCCGGTGGCCGCGCTCGACAAGGATCCGCGCGGCCATGCGTGCCGCGCCGGAATTGTCGATGCGCACGTGGTCGCAATCGGTTTCGGCGCGGCCGATCATGATCAGCGGCTGGCCGTTGCGGCGGGCCAGATCGACGAAGGTGGCGGGCGGCGAACCGGACAGGATGATCGTCGCCTCGGCGCGGTAACCGAACAGCGCCGCCTGGGCGGCGTGCAGCTCCTGTTCCAGGCTGCCGGTGTTGATCACCAGCGGCACGCTGCCGCGCAGCACCAGCGCCCGGGTCAGGGCCGAGACGAGATGGGCGCGAAAGCCCACTTCCGGTTTCGTGACGACGAGACCGACCAGGCGGCTGCGATTGGCGAGCAACCCGCGCGCCAGGTCGTTGACGTGATAGCCGAGCTCCAGCGCGGCCTGCATCACCTTGTCGCGCGTTTCCGGTGCGATGCTGGCGCCGGGGGTGAAGGCGCGCGACACGGCCGAACGCGACACGCCGGCCTTCTTCGCCACTTCCTGCGCGCTGGCGAAGCGGCGCGCAGCAGTGTTTTTCTCGCTTTTTTCGCGTTTCAATGGCCGACCTTCGACAGCACGTCGGATTTGAGGAACCGTTCGACGACAAGCATGAAAACAATGGACGGCACAAGGAGCAACAGCGCGGTGATGGATGCAACCTGATAATTTCCGCCGGCTCCGGCGGTGTAGAGCAGCAGCGGCAGCAGGTTGACGTCCGGCGCGCCGACGAAATAGCTGCCGGTGAACTCGTCGAGCGATTCCAGGAAGACGAAGACGGCGCTGGCGAGCAGCCCGGGCGCGGCAAGCGGCAGGGTCACGTCGCGAAAGCTGCGCAAGGCGCCGGCGCCGAGTGAGCGGGCCGCCTCCTCCAGTTCCCTGTCGACGGCGGAAAAGGCGGCGGTCGCGATCCACACGGCATAAACAAGCCCGTGGGTCACATGCACCAGCACCACGCCGGCGACCGTTCCGTTGAGGCCGATCTGGTAGAAGAGCCGGGCGATGTTGACGTAGACCGGCAGGTTGGGAAAGGCCTGCGGGATCAGGAAGGCGAGCAGGACGAGCGCCCGGAACGGCAGTTTCAGCCGGGCGAGCGCATAGCCGGCAGGAACCGCCAGCGCCAGCGCCAGGACCACCGTGAGGCTCGCCACCAGCACGCTGTTGGCCAGCGATTCCATGGCATTGCCGCGCGGCGAGAAGACCTTTGCCCAGTAGCTGACGCCGTATTCGAGCGGCAGGGTATGGGGGAAATACCAGCGTTCGGCGACGGTCCACAGAACGAGATTGGCGAGCGGCCCGAAGATGATGAAGGCCAGCAGCCCCAGCGCTAGGGCGCGCGGGATCCACCACAGGCCGGAGAGCGAAACGGCGAGGAGGTCGGGCGATGCCGTCGCCGGGCGGTGATCGGCGGTCATCCGCGGTCCCTCATGCTCTGGCGCAGGTAGAACCAGGCGACGCAGGCGGTCGCGGCGAGCGAGATCAGGCCGAGCGCGTTGGCAACGCCGTAGTCGCCGTAGGCGTTGATGCGGAAGGCGATGTCTGCGGTCAGCATGGTCGGCGACTGGGCGTTGATCATCAGCGGCACGGACAGCACCGACATCATCGTGACGAAGGAGAGCACCAGGGCGACCATCAGCGTGCGGGCCACCTGCGGCACCAGGATCTCGACCAGGATACGCAGCCGGGAGGCGCCGAGATTGCGCGCTGCCTCGATCGTGCCGCGGTCAACGGACGCCATGGCGCCGGCAAGCAGCAGGGTGACGAAGGGGGTCTGCTTCCAGACGAAGGCGATGACGATGCCGCGCCAGTCGAGGAAGCTGATCGCCTGCAGCGGGGTGATCAGTCCGGCGCCGACGAGAATGTTGTTCATCAACCCGTTCTTTGCGAGGAAGGTGCGCAGGACCTGGCCGACGACGATGAAGGGAATGAACAGCGGCCAGCGGTAGAGCCAGCGCAGGATGGCGACGGCGCGCGGGTTCTCGCCAAGCGTCAGGTAGCCGCCGATGGTGATCGAGACGAGGCCGATCAGGCAGGTCGACAGGCTGACGATCACCAGCGTGAAAAGGATGTCGGACCTGTAGAGGGCGAAGGACTTGACGAAATTGTCGAGGCCGAACCCGGTTTTCGTCTCGAAGGCGCCGGCGACCGAGAGGGCGAGCGGCAGCACGAAGAGAAACAGGATCACCGTCAGCGCGGGCAGGACGAGAAGCAATCCGAGGAAGCGTCTTTGCATGGGGTCGTCCGGTCGGTGAGGGCCGCCCGGGGTGAACCGGGCGGCCCTTGTCTGCCGATGTGGCGGTCGGATCGCGGCGGTCAGGCCGGGATCAGTTGGTTGCCTTGGCCTCGTAGGCTTCCAGGATCGCGTTGTTGTAGGGGGCGATCGGGAAGGGCTTGCCATAGCTGGCGAGGTCTTCCGGGGTCACGTCGGTGAACAGCTTGTTCCAGGTGTCCGCGTCGAGTTCGGCCTGGACATGCTGCGCGTCGATGCCCGGATACCAGTTGAAGCGCTTGACGATGCCTTCCGCCTGCACCTTCGGGCTGGTGGCGAGCTCGACGAACTTCTCAGCGAGGTCCTTGTTGGCGGCCTTTTCCGGAATCACGTAGTGCATCGGTTGACCGGGCATGCCGGGCGCCGGCAGCACCAGCTTGAATTCCGGCGGCAGCTGGCCGTTCGCCTGCCAGGAGTAGAACATGTCCACCCAGACCGGACCGACGGCGATCTCGCCGCGCGACAGGAGGTCGAGCGTGCCGGCATTGCCGGGGGTGAGCGTGGCGTTCTGCGTGAACTCCTTGAGGCTGTCGAAGGCCGCATCCCACTTCTGCGTTTCGGCTTCCTCGAAGGGGCCGTTCATCAGCTTGGTGGCGTCGCCCTCGCCGAAGGCATAGATCCAGCCCATCACGAAGCTGACGCCCGAGGCGCCGCCCTTGATGCCGTTGTAGCCGAACTGCTTCGGGTTTTCCTTCGCCCAGGCGGCGAGTTCGGCGTAGCTCTTCGGCGGGTTGGGCACCAGCGCCGGGTTGTAGGCGAGCGCCGTCTGGCTGTTGAACATCGGCATCACATAGCCGGCGACCCTGGCGCCGAGCGCCATGTCGGCATTGCCGCGGGTGACCAGCTTGCCGGTGGAGATGTTGTCGCGATAGGCGGCGAGATAGCCGCCCTCGATCATCGGACCGATGAACTTTTCATGGGCGACGGCGACATCCGTATCCCAGGTCTCGCTGCCGGCCTGCTTTTGCGCCTCGAAGCGCTCGACGATCTTCTGCGAGCCGGCATCGCCCGGGCCGGTGCCGACCGCGCGGACCGTGTGGCCCGGGTTCTGCTCCTCGAAGAGCGGGCCGAGATACTCGTTGATGTAATCGACCATGTTCTGGTCGCCCGCCGTGATGACGGTCAGTTCAGCCGCCGCGACGGGCGTCGACGCGAGGCCCAGCGCCAGGGTCGCCGAAAGAAGTTTCCGCATGTCGGTTCTCCGCTTTGTAGTCACCAGGGTCAGTCAGGTCTGCGATGCTTCCAGGACGCGGCCGCGCGGACCATCGTGCAAGGAACCTTCTGGCCGGCCCGGAACGGTGTCCGGCCGGTCGAAGAGGAACAGCGCCGGGGCCGGGATGCGGATGCGCACCGCCGCGCCTTGCGCGAAGGGTTCGGGGCCGTCGACGAGCAGCGTCGCCTCGCCGACGCGGACCGAATGGCGCCAGGCGCCTCCCGGATAGCTTGCCGTCTCGACGCGACCGAAAAGCTCCAGAGCGCCGTCGGTTGTCGCGGTGTCGCCGTGCCCGGCGGCTGCCAGCTCGGCGCCCTCCGGGCGAAAGCGCGCCTCCAGCGGTCCGTCGGTGAGCGCGCGCCCGTCGCGCGGCAGGTCGGCCTGTGCATTGTCGGGGCCGCCGGCGATCAGCACCCTGTCGCCGGCAACCTGCCCGGCGAGGTCGACCCGGTTCTCCGCGCCCATGAAGGCGGCGACGAAGGAACTGGCCGGGCGGTTGTAGAGCGCTTGCGGGCTGCCCTGCTGGGCGATGCGTCCGCGATCGAGGATGACGATGCGGTCGGCCATCACCATCGCCTCCTCGCGGTCATGGGTGACATGCACCGCGGTGATGCCGAGACGCTTCTGCAGGGCGGAAATGTCGTGGCGCACTTTCAGGCGGATGCGCGCGTCAAGATTGGAGAGCGGCTCGTCGAGCAGCAGGATGCGCGGGTCGACGGCGAGCGCGCGGCCAAGGGCGACGCGCTGGCGCTGGCCGCCCGACAATGCGGCCGGCTTGCGGGAGCCAAGGCCGGAAAGACCCAGGAGGTCCTCCAGTTCGCCGACGCGGCGGGCGATCTCGGCTTTCGAGCGACCGCGCAGCTTCAACCCGTAGCCGATGTTCTGCGCGACGCTCATGTGTGGCCACAGGGCGTAGGACTGGAACACCAGCGCCATGTCGCGCTTGTCGGGTGGCTGGCGGGTGACGTCGCGGCCGGCGACTTTGATGCGGCCGGCCGAAGGCCTTGCGAAACCGGCGATGGCGCGCAGCAGGGTCGTCTTGCCGCAGCCCGAGGCGCCGAGCAGGGCAACGAACTCGCCCTCCCCGATGGCGAGGTCCAGCCCGTCGAGCACCGTCGTTGCGCCGTATCCGGCCGAAAGTCCGGCAATGTCGAGGAAGCCCTGGTTCATCAGATCCGTTCCTTGCACAGCTGTGCAACCGAAGACGCAAACGCCTCAATCCCCGCGACGAAACGCAACATCCGACCTCCCGTGCCAAGGGGATGCCCTGACGGGAGACCGGTTGCGGCGCCGGTCGCGGGACGAGTGATAGGGGGCGTATGTAACGGCGGCATGACGGCGCAGGCCGGGGCGCGGATCCGAATATCGCAGGGCGCAAATTCGATAAAAAATCGTGCAATTTTTCGAAAATTCTTGCCGAAACCTGTCGAAAGCGGTTCGGGTTTTTCGGCGGACCCCGGGTCCGCGCAGGAGCTACCGCGCGCTTCTGGCCGCCATCGCCATGATGATCTCGTTGAGTTCCCCCTTTGCCGCCTCGATCGGGATTTCCCCGCGCGCGGCGGCATACGACAAGCCGTCGGCGGCCCCGAGCATCGCCCAGAAACCGGGCTGCCGGATCCCCTTGGCGCCAGTGAACGGGGCAAGCGCTTTTCGGCACTTCTCGATGAATGCCCGCTGATAGTCCTGCTTGACCGCTTCCAGTTCCGGGGAGCCGGCAAGCCCTGCGAGAACGCCCGGAATTTCGCGCCCCTGGGCAAGCACGCAATCGACATAGGAAGACGCGATGACCCTGGCCGTCGCCTCCAGCGTCGGCGCGGCGGCCTCGATCGCGGCGTCGATCACCTTTGTCTGGCGCGCATCGAAGTCCTGGTAGAGCGCGGTCAGCAGGCCGTTTCGCGTTCCGAAATGGTCATAGATCACCGGCTTGGTGACGCCGGCTTCGTCGGCCAGGCGCGGCAGTGTCAGGGCATCCGTGCCCTCCTCCCGCGCAAGCTGCCAGGCAACGTCGAGAAGCTGGCGGTACCGCTGATCGCGGCTGAGGCGAACACGCTTCGAGGCGGCCTGACGGTCATTCCGCATGCTTGACATCACTATATACCATTAGTAAGTTACCTCCAGTATATAGAGCCGCTTCTCCAAAAGCAACCATCCGCCGGCGTCCGTTCGGCGGCCGATGCAGCGTGCTCGCGCGCCGCACACAGAGGATTTGTACCCGATGACAGACATGACGCTTCCAGGCACCGAAAGCCGAAACGCCTGGCTGGGCCTTCTGGCTGTGCTTCCGCTCGTCCTTCTCGTCGCGATGGACGGCTCCATTCTCTATCTCGCCATGCCGCACGTGACCTCGGCGCTCACCCCGACGGCGGATCAGGCGCTCTGGATCCTCGACATCTATGGTTTCGTCGTCGGTTCGCTGCTGATCGCATTCGGCAACATCGGCGACCGCTACGGGCGGCTCAAGCTCATCATGACAGGTGCGGTGATCTTCGGCGCAGGGTCGCTTGCCGCGGCATGGTCGCACTCGCCATTGATGCTGATTGCCGCGCGGGCACTCATGGGGCTCGGAGGGGCGACGCTGTTGCCGGCCGGGCTTGCCATCGTCAGTGCCCTGTTCCCGGACCCGCGCCTGCGCGCGCGGGCCATCGGCATTTTCGCAGCCACCTTCGCGGCCGGCTTCGCCGTCGGACCGCTCATCGGCGGCATGTTGCTGCGACAATTCGAGTGGGGCGTTGTCTTCCTCATCAATGTCCCCGTCGTGCTCGCCTTCCTGCTTGCCGCGCCGATCCTGCTGCGCGAGGTGCGCTCGACGACCCGCGGCCGGATCGACCTGCCGAGCCTTTTGTTGTCGTTCCTCGGCATCCTGTTGTTCACCTGGTCGCTCAAGACGGCGGCCGCCGAGGGATTATCGGCAGCGCAATCGGCGGGCGGACTTGTCGGTATCGTGGCTCTCACGGCCTTCCTGCGCCGCCAGACCCGCATTGACCACCCGCTGGTGGACCTCGGTCTGTTCCGTGACAGGGTCTTCTCGATTGCGATCCTGACCGGGTTCCTGTCGCTGGTCGTCTGGTCCGCCGCCAGCTTCCTGTCGGGCATGTACCTGCAGTCCGTGCTCGGTTTCGACGTGTTCACGACGGCGCTTCTGACGTTGCCGGGAGCCGTCGTGCTGACGATGACATGCGTGGGCACGGCGCGCATCGTGGAGTGGATCGGGCGCAAGGCGGCCCTCGTCGCGACCTATTTGCTCATCAGCGCAGGCGTGTCGATGTTGTTGTTCACGAGCACCGAGGCAGGTGTCGTGGCCTTCATCGCTTCCACGATTGTTGCCGGCATCGGCTACGGCCTGTCGTTCAGCCTGGTTGCCGAGGTTGCGGTATCCGCGGTTCCGGCCGAACGGGCAGGCGCTGCCGGGTCCCTTGCCGAAACCAGCAATGAGCTGGGAAACGCGTTGGGCATAACCCTGCTTGGATCGCTGGCCGCCCTCAGTTTCCGGCTGCTTGGCCCGGGGGTGGCCGGAACGCTCGACGAAACGCTCGACCATGCAGGCATCACCCCGCAGGTTGCCGAGCAGGCCAGGGAGGCGTTTGTTGCAGGAATGCACATCGTCGTCGGTGTGAGCGGGCTGCTCACCCTTGTTGCCGGCATTGTTGCCTGGCTCTGGCTGCCGCGGACGCTACCGTAATGACAATCCACGAGGCGGGCCGCACGGGAGTGCGGTCCGGCAGTCGACGTTTTCGAGGAAGTGGGCGGTTTCTTCGAGAATCCACGACCTGAACGCGGCGATCTTTGGTTGGGCATGGCTCGCTGCAGGATAGACGAGATAGTAGGCGAATTCATCGAGGAGGACGGTATCTGCAAGTCGCATGAGGCGGCCCTCCCTGAGCTCCGTCTCAATCATTGCGGCGGGCAAAAGGCCTGCGTCTTGCCCACTCAGCACGGCTTTGAGAAGGAGACCCGAATCGTCGAACGATGGACCGCGAGGCGCCGGGACGCTCTCGACACCTTGCGATTGGAACCAAAGATGCCACCCCTTCCGTTCGGCCTTGTGCGGCAAACGGTCTTGCCGGCTTCAAACCAACCTGGGGCCGCGTCGGCCGCCGCGGCGTTTTCGAGCTTGCCGCGACTTTGGATCACGTTGGCCCGATGGCGCGTAGCGCGAGGGACTGCGCCCTGCTTCTGTCAGCCATCGCGATGATGATCTCGTTGAGTTCCGCCTTTGCCGCCTCGATCGGGACTTCCCCGCGCGCGGCGGCATACGACAAGTCGTCGGCGGCACCGAGCATCACCCGGAAACCGGGCTGCCGGATCCCCTTCGTGCCGCTGAAAGGGGCAAGCGCCCTTCGGCGGTTCTCTACAGTATCCCGAAAGCGGACGCACTCATCAGCGGGGAATGTCCGCAGTTGGCCAACAAGTTCAATTTGCTACGCCCTTGCGGATACCATCGATCATCGCGCCACAACCTTCTGCTGCCAACTCAATCTCCGCCGATCAGGCCTGTACCGGCGAAGAGCATGATCCAGACCTTCATCCGCATGATCAGTGCCTTTTCCAGCGCCCACGCCTGGATGATGCCACCCAGGAAGGTGCCCTGGAGCGAGCCGGAAATGTGGGTTGTGTAGGCCTGGACCAGGCATCTGGCGCCATCGACCAGCAGAGCGTTCTGTTCCGGATATTCGAGCCGGACATGCACGACCAGATCGCCGGGGCCACGACGGTCCGACGGCTGCATCAGGACGCCGGTCGGACCGATCTGACCGGTTGCGATAACGCCCTGGATGCGGACAATACGCGCCGCCAACACCGTGTTCGCCATGCTGCTGTTGATGTTGTTTTCGCAGGCAACCTCCGCCGGCATGCCGACATGCAGAACCGCGCTGTTGGTTTGGCTGAAGCCAGCGACGATTTCGATCGGATCGGTGTCGTCGCGGTCCGGCACGATGACCATCGCCGGATTGACCGAGAACTGTGCGGCGCGGGCACCGACATTCAACGAAAGCTGCTCGATCCGGCCATTGACCGCCGAATAGACCCTGGTCTTGTCGAGATTGACCTTGGCCTGATCGAGGGCTGCTTCAGCAGACGTCAGCTCGGCGGGCAGAACCTGATCGAGCTGTACCTGCAGCGCCTCCATCTTGGAGCTGGCGGCGTTCACATTGGCGGCGGCCTGCTCCTGTGCGGCCTTTGCGTTCTCGTACCTGTTCAGCGTGTAGGCGGGCGACTTCTTGTCCTTGAGGTCCTGCTGTTCCGACAGGATCAGGTTGGCGTTGTCGAGAGCCGCCTTCTCCCTGGCGAGATCGGCCGCGGCTGCCTTGATCTGCGCCTTGACAACATCGATTTGGCTGTTGACTTCGCCGACCGCGGCCTGGGCGGTCGCGACCGCCGCCTTTTCGCTGTTGTCGTCGACCGTGAAGAGGAGATCACCGGCCTTGACCGTCTCACCGGCCTTGACTGCCACCTCGGTAACCGTGCCGCCGCGTTCGGTGACGATCGGCACGACACGGTAGGGGATCAGCGCATTTGGGGTGTCCGGATGATAATACTCGACCGTGAAGATCAGCGCGACGAACAGCACAATCCAGACGAACAGCGCGCGGTGGACGTTGTAGAGCGTCACGGGGCGGCCCCGCCAGCGCAGATAGGCTATGCGCAGCAACAGTGGAAAGCAGGTGATCAGGAGCTCAATCATGCGCTTGCTCCTTTTTCCTCGACCGGTGCCTGCAGATTCGCAACGGCCTGTTCCGCTTTGGGGTGCTCTTTGGCAGCGGTCGTCTCATTGACAGGCGGCGCGTTCTCGCCGGCTGCTGTTTCCGGTTCCGGCAACGGCTCGTCCACGGCCGGTTCCGGCTTCATCCAAAGAACGACGTCATAGGCGAAGGCGGCAAAAATCAGGGTCAGCGGCAATAACAGGCTCACGTCTCGCAAGGGCGGCACCAGGTCATAGGCGAGACCGATCACCAGCATGGTCGGGATCGTGGTGCGGATCGGCGTCTTCGATCCCTTGTGCTCGGCGTAGCGGTCGAAAACGGCATAGAGGTAGATCACCAGTAACAAAACCAGCAGCAGCGTAATCAGCCCCGCGGTGGCAAAGCCGTCGCTGGCGCCAGGCGCGACCCAGGAATCCGGTGGCGGGTCCAGCGTCGGGGCCGTTGTCGACGTTGTGCTCATGAATTCTCCCATGCCGAATGCTCGATGACCGAGCGTCGCCGCGCGCATGATGACTGCAGGAATTATCGATTGAAACAAGAAATTGCGGTTCTGACCAAGGACACGCTGGCTTGAATTGGCTCTATGTCAGCATGACCCACACCTTCCTAGGCCGGGACCCTGCCCCAAACAACCGCAATGATGTTTGAAACGCACCGAGATTGCCGAAGGCCAATTGGTTCAAGTTTCGCGGATCACCCGAGCCTCGAGCGATGGCGAAGAAAACCACGCGGGCTTGAACCGGGCATGCCACACCTTGCAAGCCTCTGTTCGTGGATGATGGACGTTTCGGCAGCCATCGCTCTCAACGAAACGAAACTTGCCTGTTCCCTCCCGGCCCGATTAGGTCGCTAGACAGGGAACCTAGCTACAGTGTCTGGTGCAACAAGCGTTGTTGCCCAATGCAGATGTCAAAATGGCTAGTGAGACCGCTTGGTTCCGGTGGACGCCACCTATCAAAAGTGAAATTCATCAACGGACCAAGTTATTGAAATATTGGTGATCCCGACAGGATTCGAACCTGTGACCCTCAGATTAGGAATCTGATGCTCTATCCTGCTGAGCTACGGGACCATTGACGGTGCCGGTCGCGACCGGCCTGCATGTCGTTCGCGCTTGATAGCAAACTGGTGCGAAAAATCAATTTCAATAGGGTGGGCGCGGTGAGGTCGACGAGGCCGCCCCGCGCCCACCCTTTTGCTGCGGCGGGTGTGCAGGCAACCCGGCCCGGCGCTGTCGTCCCTTTCGCGTCTTGCGGCATTGGAGGTTTTCGAATCCGCAGAGGCCTGTAACCTTTCGGACACTGAAACCTGCCTTTGCAGTTTCACCGGCTACAGCACAACACCTGGTTGTTGTAGAGTGCGCGGATCGAAGACAGTATCGGGCCGCACGGTCTGCAAGCCACACGGCAAACGGGTGGCAGGGCGACGTGCCTATCAGAGGGGTTCGGGAAGCGTGGCGAGACGGGTTCGCGATCTCCGAGCGACAGGATCGAACCGGAGACGGCTTTGCGTTTCGCCGGAGCGTGTCCGGCGTCCGGAACCATATCCCGACGAGGCGAGATAATGGACCGGCTGGACGCCATTCCCGCGGACGCAACCGGCATTCTGGACAGTAACCGCAGCCTCGTCGCGGCGCTTGACTGTCTCCCCCAACCTGCCTGGATCTTCGACAGGTCGGGCCGCTACGTCTTCCAGAACCGGATCGACCGGGAAACCCACGGCGATGCAACGGGCCTGTTGCCGAGCGAGGCGGGCCTGGGGCCGGATGATGGCCGCGAATGGACGGCGATGCATCTGCGGGTCATCGCCGGCGAGCGGGTTCACTACAGCCGCGAGATGGCGACCTCGCGTGGCCGCGTGGTGTCCGAGACGTCCATCGAACCGATCGTTCTGGACGGGGTGATTGTCGGGGGCGTCGGCGTGTCCGTCGACCAGACCGAACGAAGCGATGCCGTCCGCCGGCTCAACGAAACGCATCAGCGTCTTCAGGATTTCGTCGCGGTCTCGTCCGACTGGGTGTGGGAGACCGATGCAGAACACCGGTTCACCAGCATCATGGGCAACCGGGCGCGGGTGGGGGGCGACTTCAGCGACTGGCTGGGCCGAACGCGCTGGGAGATTGCCGGCGCGGATCCGGCCACCGACCCCTTGTGGCAGGGCTATGCGGATACCGTCGCGCGGCGCCAGCCTATCGTCAATTTCGTGTTTCCCGCCATTCGCACCCACGCCGGTCCGGCGTGGGTGGAGACCAACGGCCTCCCGCGATACGGGGCTGACGGCGCGTTCCTCGGCTACCGGGGGGTTACACGTGACGTCACCATGCGCGAACGCCTGGCCGAGCAGCTCAGGCGCTCGGACATCGTCATCCAGGCGACCAACAACGCCGTGGTGGTCTGCGACCGGGACGGTCTCGTGCAATGGGTCAACCCGGCGTTTGTCCGCCTGACCGGTTTCCGTCCCGAGGATGTTTTCGGCCGGAGGCCGGGTGATGTTCTTGAATGCCCGGAGACCGACCGGCATACGGCGGAAGAAGTTCGCGAGGCGGTGGATGCCGGGCGCGCGATCCGCACCCAGATCCTCAACCGGTCCCGCGACGGCAGGCGCTTCTGGCTGGATGTGGACATCCGTCCGATCCACGCTGCCGACGGCACGCTTGAAGGCTTTATCAGCGTTCAGAGCGATGTCACCGAGCTCATCGAAACGCAGGCGCGCACACGCGCGCTGGTGGAAAATGTTGCCGCAGGTATCGTGCGTCATGACGCAGCCGGCACCATCATCAGCGCCAATGCCGAAGCTTGCCGGCTGCTCGACCTCTCCGAGAGCGAGGTGATCGGGAGAAAAATAACGGATCCGCGCTGGCAGACGGTCTTTCCGGATGGTCGGCCGTGTCCCGTGGAGAGCCTGCCCGGGTCGATCGTGATGCGTACCGGCAAACCGGTGCGGGACGAAATCATGGGCATCCGGCTGGCGGATGGAAAGACGCGCTGGATCCGGGTGAATGCGCAGCTGGTTTCGTCTTCCTTTTCCGATGACCTGGAGATGATCGTCAGTTTCGTCGATGTGACGCAGGACGAGGAGCAGCGCCGGGCGCTGGAGGAGGCAAGGGAGCTGCTGCACGATATTATCGAGACCATCCCCGACGCGATTGCCGCTTATGATCACGATGACCGGTTGATCCTGTTCAATCAGGCCTATCGGGATTTCTACAATCGCTGTTCCGGTGTCATCCGCGAGGGCGCCCGGTTCGAGGACATCCTGCGCCACGGCGTGTCCGTCGGCCAGTATGCCGGGGTCGGGGTGACGGCGCAGGAGAAGGAAGCCTGGATGAAGGAACGGCTCGCCATCCACCGCGATCCGCCGTCCAGTCCGAGCATCCAGTTCCTTTCGGAAGGGCGTTGGCTGCTGGTCAATGAAAGGCGCTCGCAAAGCGGGGTCATCGTCGGCGCGCGCACCGACATCACGGCGCTGAAGCAGGCGGAACTGGCGATCCGCCGCACCGCCGAGACGGACGGACTGACGCAGCTTGCCAACCGCTCGGTGATGATGCGCGAACTTGATGCGGCGCTGTCCGGCGACCGCGCTCGCGACCGGTTCGGTGCGTTCATCATCATCGACCTCGATCATTTCAAGCTGGTCAACGATACGCTCGGCCATGATGTGGGGGACACGTTGCTGGTGACGGTCGCGCGCCGTCTTCTGCGTCATGTGCGGCGCAGCGATGTGGTCGCCAGGCTCGGCGGCGACGAATTCGCGGTGTTGCTGACCGGCCTTGGCGACGAACTGTCGATCGAACGGATGGTCCAGAAACTCCACAAGGCGCTGACCGCCCGCGTCCATCTCGGCGGGCGGATGATCCGCCCCGGAATCTCGATGGGAATCACGATGTTTCCCACCGATGGCGACACGGCGACCGATCTGGTCAAGAACGCCGATATCGCGCTCTACCAGTCGAAGGCGCGGGGACGCAACGACTGGACGATGTTCAATCCGCAACTGCGCCGCCGGCTGGAGCGGCGCCACGAAATCAGCGATGCGCTGCGGGCCGCGATTGCCGCGAACGACATCACCGTCGCCTTTCAGCCGTTGCTTGAACTCGCCGGCAGGCGGGTCGTCGGCTTCGAGGTTCTCGCCCGCTGGCAGCACCGGGGCGAGGCGATCAGCCCGGCCGAATTCGTCGGCATCGCCGAGGATATCGGGCTTGGTGGCCTGCTGGGCCGGTCGATCATGGAGAAGGCTTTCGCCGCGGTTGCGCGATCGCTTGCCGAAGGGCACGATCCCGGCCATATCGCGATCAACCTGGCGACGTCGCAGCTGAAGGACGGGGAATTCCCGCAAGAGGTTGCCGAAGCGCTCCACAGACACGGGCTGTCGAGCGACCGGCTCGAGTTCGAGGTGACCGAGAGCGTGCTGCTCGACCGCGCGGCCGAACGGGTCGCCGAGACGCTGAACCAGCTCAGAGGCATGGGCATCAGCCTGTCGCTTGACGATTTCGGCACGGGCTACGCCTCGCTCACCCATCTCAAGCGCTTCCCGGTTTCACGGCTGAAAATCGACCAGTCCTTCGTTCGCAATATCGGCATTGCCGATGATGACGCCGCGATCGTGCAGACCATTGTCAGCCTGGCGCACAGCCTTGGCATGACGGCGGTCGCCGAGGGTGTCGAAACGGTGGAGCAGATGCGGGTTCTGGAGGCGTTCGGTTGCGACATCGCTCAGGGCTATCTGATCGGACGCCCCTCGCCGCAACTGGCCTGGGCCCCGCAAGAGCATCTGCAGCCGCTGGTATCCGGCCAGTCTGCCTGAAGCGCCTGCCCGAAATGCCTGCCGTGGTGCCTGAACATGGCGCGCAACAGAGGCACGATTCCGGCTGATGCGGCTTCGCCCTGGGACCGGCGCCCAAAGGCCCGGGAAACACTGTCGGAAGAGATGATCTGGAGCGGGCGATGGGATTCGAACCCACGACCCCAACCTTGGCAAGGTTGTGCTCTACCCCTGAGCTACGCCCGCGTCCACTGGTGGCAGCCGGTCGGGACCGGCGCCTGAGGTGGGCTGTATATGGACCAAGGCGAAGCGGATTGCAACAGTGTTTTTTGCCTTCGCCAGAAAGCTCGCCGGCTGTGGATCGACAGTGGATTTATCCCCTTGCGGCGCGGCTTTCAGGGCCCTGACTTGTGCCCCCGCCATCGCCTCGGCTAGGGTCCGCGTCCGACGCCTTTTCATCGCCTTGCCGGCGGCAAGCCGGCGATGCGACAGACAGATCAGGACCCCCGATGCCCGCCAGCCGCGAAGATCTTTTCGCCTTCCTCTCCGCGTCCGGAATCTCGGTTTCGACGCGGGACCATCCCGCAGTCTTCACAGTCGCCGAATCGACCGCGATTCATGAGGAGATTGCAGGGGGCCACACCAAGAACCTCTTCCTGAAGGACAAGAAGGGTTCGATTTTCCTTGTCGTCGCGCTGCATGATGCGGAGATCGACCTGAAGACCATTCACCAGAAGATCGGCGCGCAGGGACGGGTGTCCTTCGGCAAGCCGGACCTCCTGATGGAGGTGCTCGGGGTGGAGCCCGGTTCGGTCACGCCCTTTGCGCTGTTCAACGACCGCGAGGAACAGCGGGTGACCGCCGTTTTCGATGCGGCGATGATGGAGGTGGACCCGCTCAATTTCCATCCGCTGGAGAACACCGCGACGACGACGGTCACGCGCGACGGGCTGATCGCCTTCGCACGGGCATGCGGCCACGAGCCGCTGATCGTGGCGGTTTCGGGCAACTGACCCCGCAGACGCGCGCGGCGTTTGAATTTTGCTGCGCGTGCGCCCATGTTAGGCGCGAATTGGCGCGACAGGAATGCGCGACAGATGAACCGCAGACCGGCCAAGCGGCTTGAAGAACAGGCGCGTCACGCCCGGCAGGATGGCGACGCGCGCAATCGGGGACGATGAGCAATGAGCAATGACGGATACTCGGTCGGGGGCAGCTTCGGCGGATCCTTCGGTGGCGCAGGCTACGGATCGGGCCAGGCCTCCGGTCAGGCGCCCGGTCAGCCCGCCGCCCCCGCAGGTCAGCCCGCATCCGGGCTGATTGATCCGCAGGGCCAGGCGATGCCGGCATCCGGCGCCGAGCTGATCCGCGACGTGACCACCCAGAGCTTCATGAGCGACGTCATCGAGGCGTCCCGGCAACAGGTGGTGCTGGTCGATTTCTGGGCGCCGTGGTGCGGTCCCTGCAAGCAGCTGACGCCGATCCTGGAAAAGGTCGTGCGCGATGCGCGCGGCGCGGTGGTGCTGGCCAAGATGAACATCGACGAGCATCCGGAAGTTGCCGGCCAGCTCGGCATCCAGTCGATCCCCGCTGTCATCGCCTTCAAGAACGGCCAGCCTCTGGACGGCTTCATGGGAGCCCAGCAGGAGAGCCAGATCAAGGCCTTCATCGAGCGTGTCGCCGGACCGATCGGGCCGAGTGACGCGGAGCAGGTGCTGGGCGAGGCGGAGGCCGCGCGCGAGGCGGGCGATCTGGCGCGTGCCGCCCAGCTCTACGGGGCGGTGCTGTCGATGGAAGCGGAGAACGGGGCGGCGATCGGCGGGCTCGCGCAGTGCTATGTTGCGGCCGGCGCGCTCGACAAGGCCCGCGAGGTCCTCGATGCCGCACCCGAGCCGGCGGCCAAGGATCCCGCGGTCAGCGCCGCGCGGGCGGCGATCGACCTTGCCGAACAGGCCGAGGCGCTGGGCGACCTGACCGAACTGGAAACGCGCATCGCCGCCGACCCGGCCGACCATCAGGCGCGGTTCGACCTTGCCGTGGCGCTCGGGTCGGGCGCGGACCGCCAGCAGGCGGTCGACCATCTGATCGAGATCGTGCGCCGGGACCGGAGCTGGAACGAGGACGGGGCCCGCAAGCAGCTCCTGCAGTTCTTCGAGGCGTGGGGAGCCAAGGAGCCGGCGACCGGTTACGGCCGCCGCAAGCTCTCCGCCGTGCTGTTCAGCTGACAGGCAACCGGGTCGCCTGCTGTCGCGGCAGGCGGCCCGGTTTCGCACGCGGTGTCGCCGGACGGGTGGGCGCCGGCTGTCTCCTTTCCCATATAGACAGGAAAGGCCAGGGGCAGGTCCGTCCTGACGGCTGCCGCCTGCCGCACAGACCGCTTGGAGAGTGATCCCGCGATGCTTGCCGGAAACGCCACTTATTCTGCCCCGGACGATGTGCCGGTCACGGTGCCGCTGTTCCCGCTGACGGGCGCCGTGCTGCTGCCCAAGGCGCAGATGCCGCTCAACATTTTCGAGCCGCGTTATGTGGCGATGATCGATGCGGCGCTGAAGGGCGACCGTGTGGTGGGGATGATCCAGCCGGATTTCACCGTCAGCGGAACGACGGGTGACGAGACGCCGCCGCTCGTTTCCATCGGGTGTCTGGGTCGCATCGTCGCCTATCAGGAGACGGGCGACGGCCGCTATCTGGTGACGCTTACGGGCATTACCCGCTTCACCTTGATAGAAGAGCTGGAAACCGTCACCCCGTATCGGATCGGCCGGATATCGGTTGAGGATTTCACGGTGGATTTCGATACGGGACGCGGCGAGAGCGCTGTCGACCGGGAAGGCCTGGTCAAGGCGCTTCGCATCTATCTGGACGCCAATGACCTGGAGGCGGACTGGGAGAGCATCGACCGCGCGTCGACGGAGGTGCTTGTCAACGCCCTGTCGATGATGAGCCCCTACGGCCCGGCGGAAAAGCAGGCGCTGCTGGAAGCGCCCGACCTGCGCACGCGGGCGGAGACCCTGGTGGCGCTGACGGAAGTGGACCTTGCCCGGCGCGAGGGCGACGACGGCATGATCTTGCAATAGAGACGGCCGCGTGGCAGCTATCGGAACGATGGCATCCCGGAACGTGAACGACGATCCGGGACCGCCGGGCCCCAATGCCGGAGACCCTTGCCATGGCAACCGATACCGCTGCCGGAACCGGGAACGACAGCAAGCCCGAGGCAAAGCATGTGCTCGATCGCAAGCTTCTCGAGCTGCTGGTCTGTCCCTTGACCAAGACGACACTGGAATATGACGCCGAGCGCCAGGAACTGATCTCGCGGGCGGCCAAGCTCGCCTATCCGATTCGCGACGGCATCCCGATCATGCTCCCCGACGAGGCGCGCGCGCTTGAGGATGACGCCACGGCGTGAAGCCCGGCCCGCGCCCTGACCGGCGGGACGAACGATCAAGAAAGCCCGGCGCCGCAGGAACGGCGCCGGGCTTTTTGGTATGTTCGCGCGAGCGGTTGTCAGGCGCTCAAGGCGTCCAGTTCGGCGACGATGGCATCGCCCATTGCGGACGTGCTGATCGTGGCTTCGCCCTTGCCGGCGATGTCGCGGGTGCGCAGGCCCTTGTCGAGTGCCGCGGAGATCGCCTTTTCGAGCAGGTCGGCCTCGGCCACGAGCTCGAAGGAATAGCGCAGGCACATGGCGAAGCTGGCGATCATGGCGATCGGATTGGCCGCGCCCTGACCGGCAATGTCCGGGGCTGAACCATGCACCGGCTCGTAGAGTGCCTTGCGCTTGCCGGTTGCGGGATCGGGCGCGCCGAGCGAGGCGGAGGGCAGCATGCCGAGCGAGCCGGTGAGCATGGCCGCCACATCCGAGAGCATGTCGCCGAACAGGTTGTCGGTGACGATCACGTCGAACTGCTTGGGCCAGCGAACGAGCTGCATGCCGCCGGCATCGGCAAGCATGTGCTCCAGCGTGACGTCCTGGTAGCCGTCGGCATGGGCCTGGGTGACGACCTCGTTCCAGAGCACGCCGGACTTCATGACGTTGCGCTTCTCCATCGAGGTGACCTTGCCGCCACGGGTGCGGGCAAGCTCGAAGGCGGCGCGGGCGATGCGGTCGATCTCGTAGCTCTCGTAGACCTGGGTATCGACGGCGCGCTTCTGGCCGTTGCCGAGTTCGGTGATCTCCTTCGGCTCGCCGAAATAGACGCCGCCGGTGAGTTCGCGCAGGATCAGGATGTCGAGGCCCTCGACCACGTCGCGCTTCAGCGAAGAGGCGTCGGCAAGCGCGGGATAGCAGATCGCCGGGCGCAGGTTTGCGAAGAGCTGCATGTCCTTGCGCAGGCGCAGCAGGCCGGCCTCGGGGCGCACGTCATAGGGAACGCCGTCCCACTTCGGTCCGCCGACCGCGCCGAACAGAACCGCGTCCGCGGCCATCGCCTTGTCCATCGCGGCGTCGGAGATTGCCTTGCCATGGGCATCGTAGGCCGCACCGCCGACAAGATCCTCTTCCGTCTCGAAGCTGACCGTGCCGCGCGCGTTGAACCAGGCAAGGACCTTCTTCACCTCGACCATGATTTCCGGGCCGATGCCGTCGCCGGGCAGGAGAAGAAGCGTGTGGGTTGTCATGGGGCGTATCCTCGTTCGTTGGAAGCGTGAAACCTGTTTTCCGCTTCTGCTAGAGCCTCGCGATGCGGATGGCAAGCCGTTGCGGTGGCGCCTCGTCGCCGGTTACGGGGCGGCGAGCGTGTCGAGCGCGACATTGCCGCCGCAGACCAGCACGCCGACCCGTTCGCCCGGCGCAGGCCTGTAGGCACTGGAGGTGAGCGCGGCGAGCGCCGTCGCGCCGCCGGGTTCTGCAACCGTCTGCAGGTCGCGCCAGAGCCGCGTCTGCGCGTCGCGGATGGCATCGTCACTGACCAGAACGCTTGCCCCGATGCGTGTTGCGCAGATGGCGTGGACGAGGTCGCCGCAGCGTTTCGCGCCGAGACTGTCGGCAGCGAGACTGTCGACCGTGACGTCGACCGGAGCGCCGGCGGCAAGGGCCGCATGCAGGGCGCAGGACCCCTCCGGCTCGACGGCGACGACCTTGACCCGGCCCTCGAGCCACAGTGCGCAGCCGGAAATCAGCCCGCCGCCGCCGACGGCGATCAGCACCGTGTCGAGATCGGGCACCTGTTCCAGCCATTCCAGCGCCGTGGTGCCCTGTCCGGCGATGGTCTGTGCCGCATCGTAGGCGTGAATGTCCATCGCGCCGGTTTCGGCACGGTGCCGGGCGCAGGCCTCGGCCGCGTCGGCGTAGCGCGCGCCGCCCACATGCAGGCGCGCGCCCGCGGCGCGGATGCGGGCGATCTTGGCGGGCGAGGAGGTTTCCGGCACGAAAATGTCCGCCGGCAGCCCGAGCGTGCGGGCCGCATGAGCGACAGCGGCACCGTGATTGCCGCCGGAAGCGGCCGCGACGCCTGCTTCCGGCACGTCCGAGGACAGTAGCGTGTTGAAGGCGCCGCGGGCCTTGAATGAGCCGGAATGCTGCAGCTGTTCCAGTTTCAGCGAGACGGAGATGTCGAGCCCGAAGGACCCGGCACCGCTGTCGATCACCGGCGTGCGCCGGACATGGCCGGCGATCCGGCTGGCGGCGGCCTCGATGTCGGCGGGTGTCACCGGAAGGCCGGATTGCGGGGTCGGTAGGGTCATGGAAAGGATCCTTGATTCAGTCGGGGTCCGGACGAGGGGACGTCAGGCGGTAAAAAGGTCGGCAAGCCCGCGCAGCAGAAGGCTGCCGGCGAGCAGCGTCATGACAAGGCGGAAGCCGGTTCGAAACGTTGATTCGGGCATGCGCGCCAGCAGCCTGGTGCCTGCAAGCGTGCCGAGGAAACCGCTGGCGATCATCATGAGGACGAGGCCCAGCCACGGCGCGAAGACGAAGCCGAGCAGGCCGAAGACGACGATCTTGAAGACATGCATCACCAGCGCGGTGACCGCCTGGGTGGCAACGAAGGCCTGTCGCGAAAGGCCGATGGCTGAAAGGACCGCGCCGCCGATCGGGCCGGTGGCACCAAAGATCATGCTGAGACCGGTCGCGATGAAGCCGGCGCCGGCCATCGCCCGTTTCGGGGCGCGGTCGAAGCGCGGCGAGGTGCCCCAGACCATCCACAGGATGAACAATCCAAGGCCAAGGCGCACGGCGGCCGCCGGCAGGGAGACGGAGACGGCGCCGCCGGCGAGGGCTCCGGCCGACGCGCCGAGCATGAACCACAGGGCCGCCGGCCAGTTGACGTGCTTCAGCAACACGAGCGCGCGGCCGGCATTGGAGCCCATCTGGACGACACCGTGCACGGGCACCAGGGCCGGGATCGGCATTGCCTGAGCCATGATGGCGATCAGCATCATGCCGCCGCCAAGGCCGAAGGCGGCGGACACCGCCGAGGTGACGAAGCTGACGAGCACCAGCAGGACCTGCGCCGCAACGGACATGCCGGGTGCTGCGAGAAGGCCGGGAAGCTCGGAAAATTCGGCCATCTCCGGGTTGCCTCAGGGCCAGCGGGTGCGGGCATATTCCATCGCCTCGCGCAGTTCGAGCTGACGGGTGGAGTTGCCGCTGCGGACATAGAAGCGGGTCTTGCCGGCATCTTCCAGATAGACGGCGCGCGGCGCCGGCTGGACCAGCACCATGCAGATGTCGCGGCCCTCGACACTGGTGAAGGTGGTTTGCAGCGCCGGGCAGAGATCGCCGCCGAGAAGCCGTGTGACGATGTCGGCGATGGCGCGCTCGAAGCCGTCCCGGTTGCCATGGCGCAGCGTCGCGTAATCGGCCTCGAGGCCGAACAGGGCGCCATCGTCGGCGACACCGATCAGCAAACGGCCGCCGCGAGCGTTGAAAAAGCCGGCAATGGTCTTGGCGATCACGCTCTCCAGGGCCTTGTTGACGCGCTGTTCCTGGATGTCCCAGCGCATGGTCGACTTGAACTCGACGCTCGCCGTCTCGCCGCCCCGGATCAGCGCGGGGATCTCGTCGCCATGGATCTCGCGAAAGAAGCGGATGCCGCGCGAGAGATCCAGGTAGGCGCGGGTGAAGAAACCGAAGCCGAGGCCCACCAAGGCTCCCACCAGGGCGAAGGCGACCGCCATGTGCAGGTGGCGCGGCACGACGAGAAGCAACAGCCGGTCGGTCAGGAATGCGGTCAGCGTAGGCGCCTCGGGCACCAGCGCGCTGTACTCGATCCAGGTTATGGCAAGCACGGCAGGGTGTATCACGACCACCCCGATCAGCGCGCCGGCGAGTGCGTAGGCGGTCAGCAGCGACAGTCGGGAGACGACAGGGGGCATGGACGCGAGGTCGTTGGCGCCGGGTCGTGGGCGCGTGGTTGCAAGTATGGGCGCGCGCGAGCCCGCGCGATCTCCGGATGCAGGATCGCGCCCGTCTCGAAAGGAGCCGGGCACGGGCGCCTGCAGAACGCCCGGGCAACCCGCGCCCGGGCAGGCGCAGGTTGTCCGAAAGGGCAGCGCGGGAAAGGGTTCCGTTCCCCGCGCTTGTCACGCGATGGCGTCAGCCCGCCGGCATTGCCGTCTCGACAAGCTTCACCCAGTAGGAGCAGCCGACCGGGATCAGTTCGTCGTTGAAGTCGTAGGCGGGATGATGAAGCATCGCGCTGTCGCCGTTGCCGGCGAAGATGAAGGCGCCGGGACGCTCCTGCAGCATGAAGGAGAAATCCTCGCCGCCCATCGTCGGGGCGACGTCGGTCACCACATTGTCGGCACCGGCGATGTCGCGGGCAATGCCGACGGCGAAGTCGGTCTGCGCATCGTGGTTCACCGTGATCGGGTAGTCACGGATGTAGTTGACGCTGGCCTTGGCGCCGAAGGCGGCGGCGATGGTCGGCACGATCTCCTTCAGCCGCTTTTCGGCAAGGTCGCGGACATCGGCGTCGAGCGTGCGCACCGTGCCGCGCAGCACGGCCGTCTGGGGGATGACGTTGTCGGTGAAGCCGGCGTTGAAGGTGGTGATCGAGACGACCACGGACTTCAGCGGATCGACATTGCGGCTGGCGATCGACTGGACCGCCTGGACGATGTGGCTGCCGACGAGAATGGTGTCGACCACGTCGTTCGGCTTGGCGGCGTGGCCGCCGACGCCCTCGATGTCGATCTGGATCCGGTCGGCGGCGGCCATGATCGAGCCCGGGCGGATGTGGAACGTGCCGACCGGCGCGCCCGGCATGTTGTGCATGCCGTAGACTTCCTGGATGCCGAAGCGGTCCATCAGCCCGTCGTCGATCATCGCCTTGGCGCCGGCGCCGCCCTCTTCCGCCGGCTGGAAGATGACCACCACGGTGCCGTCGAAGTTGCGGGTCTCGGAAAGATACTTGGCCGCGCCCAGCAGCATGGCGGTGTGACCGTCATGGCCGCAGGCATGCATCTTGCCCGGAACGGTCGAGGCATAGGGCTTGCCGGTGATCTCGTCGAGCGGCAGTGCGTCCATGTCGGCGCGCAGGCCGATGACCTTGCCCGACCCGGTGCCACGGCCCTTGATCACGCCGACGACGCCGGTGCGGCCGATGCCGGTGGCGATCTCGTCGACGCCGAAGGCCTTCAGCTTTTCAGCGACCACTTCCGAGGTGCGGTGCGTGTCGTAAAGCAGTTCCGGATGGGCATGAATGTCGCGACGCCACTCGGTGATTTCCTCGGAGAGGTCGGCGAAACGATTGATGATCGGCATGACGGTCCTCGAAAGCTGTCGGATGGGGCGGAGTGCGGCGAAATTGCCGACATGGCCGCGAAGAGGGCCGTATCTGACGCCGAAAACGGGCCGTCGCGCAAGTCCCGGCGATGATTTCGAGTGCCCCTTCCGCCGGATTTCGCGCACGCCGCTGCGTCAAGCGGAGGCGGGCGCGCGCAGTTCGAACACGCTGGAGCGCTTGATCCCGAAATCCTCCAGCGACCGGTTCACCGGTACGTCATAGGTGGCGAGGCATTCAAGCCGCTCCCGGGGCAGGTATGTCCGGCCGGGATCGCCGACCAGGACCCGCGACCCGGCGGCCAGTGCCTGGTCGGCCCAGGCGAGCACCCGGGTCGCCATCGGCTTTTCGTAGAAGACGTCGCCCGTCAGGACCACCTCCGCCTCCGGCGGCGGAAGGGCGAGCGGGTCCTCGCCGGACAACTCGAAGGCGACGCCGTTCAGCTCCATGTTGAGGCGGGCGGCGGCGAGCGCGAAACGGTCGATATCGCAGGCGGTGACCGATGCGGCGCCGGCCATCATCGCGGCGATCGCGACAAGCCCCGACCCGGTGGCGAAGTCGTGGACGCTGCGCCCGGAGACCGTACCCGGATTGTCGAGCAGGTAGCGGGCGAGCGCCTGCCCGCCGGCCCAGGCAAAGGCCCAGAACGGCGGCGGCAGGCCGATGGCGCCGAGATCGTCCTCGGTCTTCTGCCAAAGGGCCACCGCCTCGTCGGCGAGATGCAGGCGGATTTCCGGCGCGTGCGGCACCCGGTGGACCCGCGTGTTCGCCAGTACGAAGGCGCGCGGATCGGGCAGCGGCGTCATGCGTCGGCGACGCCGCCCATTTCGCAGACGATCTTCCACTCCTCTTCCGTCACCGGCTGCACCGACAGGCGCATCGAGGTGACGAGCGACATCTGCGCAAGCCTCGGCTCGGCCTTGACGTCGGCGAGCGTCACCGGTTTGGGCACGTCGCGGACCGCCTTGATGTCCACGCATTCCCAGCGCGGATCGTCGGTCGTCGTGTCGGGATGGGCAAGGGCGCAGACCTCGACGATGCCGACGATCTCCTTGCCGTCATTGGAATGGTAGAAGAAGCCGCGATCGCCGAGCTTCATCTCGCGCATGTTGTTGCGTGCCTGGTAGTTGCGCACGCCGTCCCACTGTTCGCCGGCCTCGCCCTTCGCCTTCTGCTTCTCCCAGGACCACTTGTCCGGTTCGGACTTGAACAGCCAGTAGCGCATGGGTCAGCTCTCCGGATTCTTGATGACCCAGTTCCACGGGCGGATCTCGACGCTCTCGAACAGGCCGGCGCGGGCATAGGGGTCCTCGGAGGCGACGGCGAGCGCCTCGTCGCGATTGGCGGCCTCGATCACCACCAGCGAGCCGGTCATGCCGCCGTCGTCGTCGAGAAAGGGGCCGGCGGCCTTGAGCTTGTCGCCCATGGCCTTGAGAAAGGCGAGGTGGTCGGCGCGGTTGTCGAGACGGATCTGCAGGGCACCGGGCTTGTCGGTGCAGATCAGGGCGTAGAGCATGGCGGTCCTTCCTGATTTCTTCTGAAGCACAAAACTACTGTGCGGCAATAGATAACCGGTTCGCCGGCGGCCGCAAGCCGTCGCCCGTGCGGGGCGCGATCACGCTTCGCGGCGCAAGGGGCGGGTCATCAGGCTGGCCAGCGCCGCGTCGAGACCGATGCGCCCCTCAAGGACGGCGGACACGGCGGTGCCGATCGGCATCTCGATGCCGTGGCGGGCGGCAAGGTCGACGGCAATGGCGGCCGAATGCACGCCCTCGGCGAGCTTGCCGCCGGCGGCAAGCTCCGTCACCGTGCGGCCCTCCCCCAGCGCCATGCCAAAGGCAAAGTTCCGCGATTGCGGCGAGGAGCAGGTGAGCACGAGGTCGCCCAGACCGGAGAGGCCCGTGAGCGTTTCGGGCCTTGCTCCGAGGGCAAGGCCGAGCCTCGTCAACTCGGCGAAGCCGCGCGCGGTGAGCGCTGCCAGCGCGCTTGCCCCCCAGCCCTTGCCGGCCACGGCGCCGCAGGCGATCGCCAGCACGTTCTTCAGCGCGCCGCCGACCTGCACGCCGACAAGGTCTGTCGAGGCATAGGGGCGGAACTGGGCGCTGGCCAGGGCTTGCGAGAGCGCGTCGGCGAGGGCGCCGTCCGCGGCGGCAAGCGTCACGGCCGTCGGCAGGCCGCGCGCGACGTCACCGGCGAAGCTCGGGCCGGAGAGAACAGCGGGCCGGCAGCCGGGGGCCGCCTGGCTCAGCACCTCGCCGAGCAGCAGGCCGGTGTCGCGCTCGATGCCCTTGGCACAAAGGATGACCGGCGTGCCGGGCGCCAGATGGGGGGCGAGTGTTTCAGCCATTGCCCGCGTCGTCTGCGCGGGTGTCACCAGAAGCACGGCATCGGCGTCCGCCACCGCAGCGGCGATGTCCCCGGTTGCCGCGATCGCGTGGTCGAAGGCAACGTCCGGCAGGTAGACCGGGTTGCCCTTGCCGGCATTGACCGAGCGCACCGTTTGCGGATCGCGGGCCCAGAGCATTGCCTGCCGGCCGGCGCGCGCGGCGGTGAGCGCCAGCGCGCTGCCCCAGGCGCCGCCGCCGATGATGGCGATCCGGTCGATGGGGGCCGGCTGGCGCGTGTCGCTCATGGCTGTTGCTCCAGCCTGCGGCCAAGCTCGGCGAGTGGCGCATGGAAGCCCGTGAAGAAGCGTGCCGCGCCAAGGGCGAGTGCCTGGGAGATGTCGATCCAGAAGAGCTCGAAGCGGATCGGATCGCCGCCGGCCGACGGCGTCATCTCGAAGTGCTGCCAGCGCTCGCGCCGCGCGGCACGTTCGTGCAATCGGGCATGGTAGAGGCGGCGGGCATGGATATCGCGGCCCTGCGCATTGTCGAAGAGGATGGTCTGCTCGCCGAGCATGTCGAGGGCCTGCTGCATGACAAGGCCGGTTTCCTCGCGGAACTCGCGGCAGGCCGCGATCAGGTGGCTTTCGCCGGGATCGACGGTGCCGCCGGGCACCTGCAGGCCGACTTCCGGCTGGTCCGGCTGGCGGAAGACCAGCAGTTCCCGGCCGCAGGTCAGATAGATATAGGCCTTGTGCTTGAGCCGGTCGAAGCGCTCGGGCAGGCGGTCGCAGACGGTGCCTTCGAAGAATCGCGGATCGTTCACGCCTTGGCTCCCTTTCGCCCCGAGCCGAAGAGGCTGGCTGTTTCCGTGTCGAGCGGCCAGCGCGGTCGCGGGCTGGCGTCGCGATCATCCAGCTCGATGCCGGCCTCGCGCGCGGCCACCAGCCGTTCGATCCCGGCCCAGGCGATCATCGCGGCGTTGTCGGTGCAAGGCCGCCCCGGCGGCGCGACCAGGTGGGCGCCGGCCCGGCGTGCCTCTTCGTCGGGCCGGGCGCGGACGGCGGCGCGCGGGGCCACGCCGC
>NZ_JBLXFR010000004.1:0-140314 GCF_048261845.1 Stappia sp.
ACCGCAGGAGCGGCCCGGCAGCGGCGCGCGGTTACTGCCTCCCGCCAAGTCTCCGGCAGGCCGGATCGGACGCGAGGTGGCCGATGCGCTGGCGACAGCCGTCGGCCGGCGCGATGCACCGCTCTTGTGGCGGGCAAGCGCCTGGGCATAGCCCGGCATCTTCTTGCCGTCGGAGGGAACGTGAATGGTGTCGCCGCGCGGGAAGACCTTGGCAAGCTGCGACCGCGTCATGCGCGGCCAGTGCCGCACGGAGCCGGTGTCCATATGCACGAACGGCGAGCGCGAGGTCGGGTAGAAGCCGACGCCGCCGACTTCCTTGCGCAGGCCGAGAGCCCTGAGCTTGGCGACGCTGACGCCGGGAATGTAGAAATCCATCGCCCGGCCGCGCGTGTGCTGGCTGGACTTGGCGACGCCGCGCGAGCGGCTGCGCAGCATGTTGTTGGTCGCCGGCGAGCGATATCCGGAGACCACATGGATCGCCTCGTTCGTGCCGGCGGCCTTGTAGACCTCCCAGACAAGATCGAAAAGCTCGGGATCCATCTTGGTGATTTCGTTGCGCCGCCAGTCGCGCAGGAACCGGTTCAGGTCGCGCAGTCCCTCGGAGAGGTAGCGGCCGTTGCGCTTGAAGGTGATCGACACGCGCTCATGCGTATGCGTGTTGTAGAGCTTCAGCGTGCGGGTTTCGGCAAGCGCCGGGGCGATCGAAATCGGCAGCAGCAGCGCGCAGGCAAAGGCCGCGAGCGCCATTGCTGGCAACACGCGATATCGCAGCCTGAAGAACCATGCCTCGAGCAATGTTCAGTCTCGCTTGTTTGCCGGCGGTACCGCCGTACATCGCCCCCCAGATGGACTGATGTAAGGGACCGAGGTTAAGAAGCCTTTACCGTATTCCGAAATGAGCACAAATCGTGGCAAATGCGCATCAATATCGAAAAAAAGACCGGTGACGGGCGTTTTCGCCGCCGCGCGCCGCCCGATCGTCGCGGAAACGGACCCTGTGCGATCAGTCCCGGCCCGTGATCAGCCCTGCTGGCCGAGCAGAACGAGTGCCTCGCGAAGCTGTTCGTCGACGACTGTTCCGTCCTCGTTCCTCTCCACCCAGCGCGGCACGCGGGCGTATCCCTGTGGCTCATAGACAACGACGCCGCTCGCCGCAAGTCCGGCGACATAACTGAAGGTGCTCTTCGCCATCACCAGAACATCGGCGGTCGCCAGCTTTCGGAACGACTCGATTGCGCCCGGCGCGTCGGCGATCCGGTAGCCGCGGTCAATGAAGTCCCTGAGTTCCTCCGCCGACCCGTTGCTGTGGATTTCGACATCATGGGGAACACCATGTGCCTCGAGCCCCCGCACGACCCCTTCGACGGTGCGCAGGATGGCGGCATTGGGCGTAAAGCGCTTCGTGGTCTCGCTTCGGCTCACGTCGCCGCGCCTGACATGCACGGCGACCCGGCGCCTGCCCGGCGTCGACCGGACGAGCGCACCGGCCCTGGCGCGATAGCGCGCCCCCCAGGGAAGGCCGTCCATCAGGTGCGGACGGGCATTGCAATAGCGAAACATTTCCCGGAAGCCGATCAGATGCGGCTGCCGCCAGAGCCGTTCGTCGACCGCGTAGTCCAGGAACTCTACGTAGGGAAGGTCGCACTCCCCGGCCTGTGGCAGCCCGTGCCCCAGCTCGAACTCGGCCTCGCAACAACGGACCCAGTCCTCGAGCTCCATCTCCTGGTGCCCGACGAAATCGAACGGCTTGTGATAATAGGCAAAGCCCATGTCATATGCTGCGGCCTGGATGCTGAGCCGCTGGATCATCACCGCGCCGAGCCCGTCCGGGCGAACGCCCGCCGTGAAGGCACTGTCCGGATGGATGCGCCCGCGTGCGATCGCCCGCACGATACGCTCGCACAGATGCGCCTTGTCGGATTTCGGCGATATGCCAATCCTGTTCTTGGCGCTGACCCAGGCGTAACGCCCCGAATACCGCATTTCATCGACAAGCTTGTTCAGCATTTTCAATCGGCCGCCTGCACGTGATGCATCCGCTCAGTGTGAACGCCTGAAATAGAGATTGTAATACGTGCCGACGCCCTTGAGGCTCGCCATCGAGGCCTTGTGCTGCAGCCGGAAGCCGTGCCCGGCGAGAAAGGCCGTCAGCTCATCGACATTGGTCGCCCCGCGATAGGCCTCGAAATCCGCTGCCTCGGCGACAATCCGCTCGAAGCCCGCGAGCCGGTCGCCGGCGCCTTGCAGCACCAGCAGCTCCGCCCCCTGCGTATCGATCACGAGCGCGTCGTAGGGCGGCGAGGAGAGCCCGTGGGCCTGCATCAACGTGTCGAGACGCGAAGTGGTCAGCCTCACGACGCCGCTGGCGTCGATCTCGGGCCAGAGCTTCTTGTGCTCCGCGAAGGCGAACATGGAGGATGATTCGCCAGCCACATGGAAATCGACCTCCGCCCCGTCGCTGTCGGACACCAGCGCCCGGACCGCCGTCTGAAGGGGATGGCTGGAGATACGCTCCTGAAGCACTGCGAACACATCGGGCAGCGGCTCGATCCAGAACACCGGCACGCCGAGCCGGGCATAGGAGGGGGCTTCCTGGCCGCTGTTCGCGCCGACATGCACAATGCCGCGCGCCTGGTTGAGGAAACGACGTTCATCGCCGCCCTCGCGCGCCCGGCGCAGGCGCTTGGCAAGGCTCCGCGCCAGCTTTGCGATCGGATTGCGCGGTTTCGCCCGCGAGGTATCGGCCATCAGGTCTGTCCGCCAGTTCGGTTTCGCCGGTTGCCGAAGTGCCGGTCAGGTCCTGTCTCGCGCATGCATCGCCCGGTCAAGGAACCCGAAACCAGACCGCAGCCCCCCGCGTGATTTCAGTTCCGCAAACATGTATCTCAAAACGTCGGGAACTGAACCGCGGAATTGCACGCAACCGTCGGCGATCCGCGGGTCAGGGACGTCCGGCGCCGGCTCAGTAGTCGGACGCCGCCCGCTGGCGCAGCTGGAACATCCGCTGGCGCTCGGCGCGGATGTCCACCGGTTCGCGCTCGCGGACCGGCTTTGCGGGGCGGATTTCCACCCTCGCCCGCTTCACCGGCGCGGCAACGGCAAAGCGCTGCCAGTCCTGCCAGCCCTCGATCTCCAGCGCCTTGGTCAGCACCGCGTTGTGGCCATAGATGTCGGGGCGTCGCTGCAGCTTGCCCGCCTCGTCGACGAAGGCGGTGAAATAGGCAAGATGCACCGGAACGGACTTTGTCAGGTCGACGCGCTTCTCGCTGCCTCCGACCATCGCCTTGAGTTTGGCTGCGTTCCAGTTCGGGTCGAGCTGCAGCAGCGCGTCGGCGAAGTCGAACGGATCCTGCACCCGCACGCAGCCATGCGAGAACGCCCGGCTCGGACGCGCGAACAGGCTCTTCGACGGCGTGTCATGCAGGTAGACCGAATGGCGGTTGGGGAACATGAACTTGATCTGGCCGAGCGCGTTGCCCCCGCCCGGACGCTGGCGAATGCGCACCGAGCGCAGGTTGACGCTGGACCAGTCGACCGCGCCGGCATTGATCACCCGCCCGCCGGCGACGACCTCGTAATTCCTGCGCGCCAGATAGGACGGATCGGCCGCGATCGAGGGCAGCAGTTCCTGCGAGGCGATGGAATAGGGCACGTTCCAGTAGGGGTTGACGATGACGTGGTCCATCATGTCGGAAAACACCGGCGTCTGGTTCGACGATTTGCCGACCACCACCCGCGTCTCGTAGACCTGAGCCCCGTCACGGAACAGCCGTGCCTTGAATTCCGGGATGTTGACGAAGATGTGGAAGGCGCCGAGCTCGCGCGGCATCCAGCGCCAGCGCTCCAGGTTGGCGACGATATCGGAGATCGCCATGCCATCGTCGGAAACCGCGTTCAGCGCCAGCAGCGTGCGCGGCCCCACGACCCCGTCGGGATGCAATCCGTTGTCGCGCTGGAAGGCGAGCACCGCGGCTTTCACCTCGGCGTCGAAAAGCTCCTCGTTCGCGGCCTCCGCCACCGCATCGGCGGCGACCTCGGCACCCTGCCCGTCCGCGCTGTCCCCGCCGACTGCGGCAACGGCATCCGCCACGGTTCCGGTTTCGGCTTCTTGCGCATCCGCAGCCACCGCGACGTCCAGCCCGAGACGCCTGCGCAGGATGACGACGCGCGCATCGCGCATGCCCGATTTCAGCGTCGCGCCCTCCGGCACCACTGGCGGCGCTTCGCTCACGAGGCCCGGACGGGTCAGTTCGGCGAGCTTGTCGCGCAGGGCCTGGAAGCCCGGATGTTGCGGATTGTAGAGGTCGAGCCGCGCCACCGGGTCGGCGGCTGCGGCCAGTTCCGCCATGACGGCGGCCGGGTCCGGGCGCTCGGGGGCGAGCGTGATGTTCTTCGACAGGCTGTCGGGCTCGATGCGCCCGGCCTGCGCATGGTCGGCATAGGCCAGGAGAGCGGCCGACAGCAGCACCTCGAAACGCGCCGCGCGCATCTCCTCGAGACGACCGGCGGTGCGGGCAAGGTCCGCGGGGAGCGCGTAATCGGTCTCCCGCAGGCCGTCGCGGCCGGCCTGGCCCAGGCGCGCGATCAGGCGGCGGGCCGCAAGTGTCGGCACGCCGTCGCGCGTCCACAGCGGTTCTTGCCCGCGCCCCTTGTAGAAGGCGGCGAGCGCCTGCCGGCGGGTGCCGGTCAGGTAGGGAACCGCGCGGTCGGTCTCGGTGAAGGCTTCGCCGTCGGAGAGCAGGCTCTCGAGGGCACCGACGGGCAACGGGGCGACGACAGCCGCTCCCGGCACGGCCGTCTCGGCCTCCTGCGTCGTGGCCGCGGCCGGCGATGCCGTCAGGCCAACCGCCGCGGCAAGCGCCAGCATGCGGCCCAACACGAGGCAATGATCGAGCGGGCGGGAGAAGATCGAGCGGGCCATGTCGCCTGTTCCGGAAAGAGGGTCGGGGATCGCGCGGCCCTGCGGCCGCGCGGATTCGCCATCACGCAAGGTTAACAAGACGCTGCCGGCCGGCCAATGCAAGTCACGACGGCCGGATCGGCGGCCTACTCGGCCGCCTCCGCGTCCTGTGTTGCATCGAGGCCATAGTCTTTCAACTTGCGGTAGAGGGTTGAGCGCCCGATCGACAACCTGCGCGCGATCTCGGTCATCCGGCCGCCATAGTGGTCGATGGCCGAGCGGATCATGTCGGCCTCCACTTCATCGAGCGCACGGATATGGCCCTGGTCGTCCAGGCAGCGCAGATATCCGAAGGGAGCGCCCTGTCCGGCATCGGCAAAACCCTGGCCGGCAAGGTCCTGCGGCCTTGCCCCTTCCTCGCCGGGCGATGTCTCGGCCTGTGTCCGTGCCTCCCGACCGGAAGCTTCGCCTGCAGGTTCCGCGTCTGGCGACACGGAAACGGACGGCGCGGAGACCGGGGGGCGGGTCTGCGCGGGCGCGGAGCCCTTCTGTCCGTCACCGCCCACGCTTGCCTGCACCTGCGGAAAGTCGGCGACCGAAAGGTGATCGCCCTCGCACAGGACGACGGCCCGGAAGACGGCGTTCTCAAGCTGGCGGATGTTGCCCGGCCAGCCATAGGCCTGCAACATCGCAATCGCGTCGGGCGCCACCGACGAGATCTGCGAGCGCCCCTCCTCGGCGGCGAAGCGCGCCAGGAAATGCCGCACCAGATCGGGAATGTCCTCGCGCCGGTCGCGCAGCGGCGGCAGCCACAGCGGAAAGACGTTCAGCCGATAGTAGAGATCCTCGCGGAAGGCCCCGTCCTTGACCAGATCCACCAGCCGCCGGTTGGTCGCCGAGATCAGCCGGAAATCCGCCTTGACCGGCCTGCGTGCGCCGATCGGATCGATCTCGCCCTCCTGAAGGGCCCGCAACAGCTTGACCTGGATGTCGAGCGACAATTCGCCGACCTCGTCGAGGAACAGCGTGCCGCCATGGGCTTCCTGGAACTTGCCGACATGCTTGTCGACGGCCCCGGTGAACGCCCCCTTCTCGTGGCCGAACAGGATGGATTCCACCAGGTGCTCCGGGATCGCCCCGCAATTGACGGTGACGAACGGCTTGCTCCGGCGCTCGCTGCTGCCCTGGATCGCCCGCGCGATCAGCTCCTTGCCGACGCCCGATTCGCCCTCGATCAGCACCGGGATATGCGACCCGGCGGCGCGCCGCCCGACGCGGATCACCCGCTCCATCGCCTCCGAGCGCGTGACGATGTCGTCGAAGGTGAAGGTGCCGCTGGTCTGCTTGTGGATGCGGGCGATCTCGCCTTCGAGTGCCGACATCTTCATGAAGGTGCGGATGGCGACTTCCAGCCGTTCCGGCGACACCGGCTTGACGACGAAGTCCTGCGCCCCGGCGCGGATCGCGTTGACGGCGGCGTCGATGCCCGCATGCGCCGTCTGGACGATAATCGGCACCGCCTTTTTCATCTCCCGCAGCCGGGTGATCACCCCCATGCCGTCGAGTTCCGGCATCACCAGGTCGAGGATCAGCAGGTCGATGTCGGCGCCTTCGGGCGACGACAGCAGTGCCACCGCCTCCGCACCGTTTTCCACGCTGCGGGCGCGGTAGCCGAACCGCTTCACCGCTTCCTCGACGAGGCGGCGCTGGACGGGATCGTCATCGGCAATGAGGATGCGTCCGCTGGTCGGGATCATGCGCGCGCGAGCCTTTCGGAAAACTGTCTCAATTCGGGGCACCGTAGACCGGGAGCGGTAAACAAAACGTCCACATTTGCCCGCGGCATTCGGCGCAATCGCCGTTTTGCCCGTTGCTCTTGGCGCATGATCCACAATATCCAGAGGGAAAGATCGCGCGCCGCCCGCCGGTGCCGGACCCACACCGAAACGCCGGAGAGCCCATGACCGCCACTCCCATCTGGATGCCCGCCCGCACAGCCGGGCACACCGCAGCCATCGTGCGCGCGCCCGCCGACGACACGGCCGCCCGCAAGGACGCGCTTGGCGATCTGCCGGAATGGAACCTCACCGATCTCTACCCGTCTCACGACAGCGCGGAGGTGAAGGCCGATCTCGCCAGGGCCGGGAGCGAAGCGGCCGCTTTCGCCGAGCGCTACAAGGGACGTCTGCAGGACATGGCCCGCGCATCCGGCAGCGAGCTTGCCGGCGCGATCCGCGAGATGGAGGCACTCGACGACCTGATGGGCCGTCTGGCGTCCTTTGCCGGACTCTTCTATGCCGGCGACACGACCGATCCGGTCCGGCAGAAATTCTACGGCGACATTCAGGAGAAGCTGACGAGCGCCAGCACGCATCTCATCTTCTTCACCCTCGAGCTCAACCGCATCGACGACGCAGTGCTCGACGCGGCGGCGGAGGACCCCGCGCTCGGCCATTACCGCCCCTGGCTCGACGACATCCGCAAGATGCGCCCGCACCAGCTCGAGGACCGCATCGAGCAGCTGTTCCACGAGAAGTCGGTCAGCGGTGCCTCCGCCTGGAACCGGCTGTTCGACGAGACCATGGCCGGCCTCAGGTTTGACATCGACGGGAGCGAAATGCCGCTCGAGCCGACCCTGAACCGGCTTCAGGATGCCGATGCCGAGACGCGCAGGACCGCCGCGCTGGCGCTCGGCAAGACCTTCAAGGCCAATCTGCCGGTCTTCACCCTGATCACCAACACGCTGGCCAAGGACAAGGAAATCTCCGACCGCTGGCGCGGCTTCGAAGACATCGCCGACAGCCGGCATCTTGCCAACCGGGTCGAGCGCGAGGTGGTCGATGCGCTGGTCGAGGCGGTGCGCGGCGCCTATCCGGCGCTCTCGCACCGCTATTACGCGATGAAGGCGCGCTGGTTCGGCCGCGACGAGCTCGACTTCTGGGACCGCAATGCGCCGCTTCCCTCCGCCGATACGCGCCCGATCCCATGGGCCGAGGCCCGCGACATGGTGCTCGGTGCCTATGGCCGGTTCTCGCCGAAGATGGCCGAGATCGCCGGCGACTTCTTCGACAAGAGCTGGATCGACGCGCCGTCGCGGCCCGGCAAGGCACCGGGCGCCTTCGCCCATCCGACGGTGCCCAGCGCCCACCCTTACGTCCTGCTCAACTATCAGGGCCGCACCCGCGACGTGATGACGCTCGCCCACGAGCTTGGCCACGGTGTGCATCAGGTGCTGGCCGCTCCCAACGGCGCGCTGATGGCGCCGACCCCGCTGACCCTGGCCGAGACCGCCAGCGTCTTCGGCGAGATGCTGACCTTCAAGGCCCTGCTGGAGCGCGCCGAAACGCCGGAGAAGCGCAAGATCCTGCTCGCCGGCAAGGTCGAGGACATGATCAACACCGTCGTCCGGCAGATCGCCTTCTACAGTTTCGAGCGCAAGGTCCATGCGGCCCGCCGCGAGGGCGAGCTGACCGCCGACGCCCTGTGCGAATTGTGGATGTCGGTGCAGGCCGAAAGCCTCGGGCCGGCGATCCGCCTCGGCGAGGGATATGAGACCTACTGGACCTACATCCCGCATTTCATCCATTCGCCCTTCTATGTCTACGCCTATGCCTTCGGCGATTGCCTGGTGAACTCGCTCTATGCCGTCTACGAGGACGCGGAGACGGGCTTCCAGGACAAGTATTTCGCGCTGCTGTCCGCCGGCGGCACGAAGCACCATTCGGAGCTGCTGGCACCCTTCGGCCTCGACGCGACCGATCCCGCCTTCTGGCAGAAGGGCCTGTCGGTGATTTCCGGCTTCATCGACGAGCTGGAAGCGCTGGACTCATGACAAGGGCGCGGGGTGCAGGCGTGGATGTCGGGCCGAAGGCCGGTACAGCCTCGCCGCCCTTCGTTCACACGCCCTATGACGGCTCGGCCCGCCCCTTCACGGTCGGGCTGATGCCGCTTGACCTTGCCGACTGGATCGAGCCGGACGCGCTGCTCGCCGCCCATCTGGCGGAAAAGGACCGATTGCTTTCCGGCGCGGCGCAGGCCCCGGTCCTGCTTGCCGAAGAGAACACCCGGCAGGCGCAGCAAGAGGTTTTGGGCCTCCTCGCCGGCCACCTGCCCGCCCGCTTTCCGGACCTCTACGCGCGCAACGGGCAGCGCATTGAGATCATCGGAACGGGACGCAGCGTCGATCTCTGCGAGAACAGCGAGATGCCGCTGGCGCTCGCCGCCCGCCTCGTGCAGGAGGATCTCGTCATCATGCGCAAGGGCGAGACCGGCTACCGGCTCGCCGCCGCGGCTCTCTTCTTCCCCTCCTCCTGGTCGCTTGCCGACAAGTTCGGCAAGTCGATGGAAGCCATCCACGAGACCGTTCCCGGTTTCAACGACGGCCGCATGGGACCCATGGTCGCCCGGATCTTCGACAATCTCGCCGTCGGGCGTCCAAGCTGGCGGCTCAACTGGTCGCTCTATTCCGACCCCGGCCTGCACCATCCCTCTCCCAAGCGCATCTCGGCCGGCGGCAACGACACCAGCCGTGTGGACGGCGCGCGCGAGGCGCTGCATGTGCGGGTCGAACGCCAGACCCTGCGACGCCTGCCGGACAGCGGCGACATCCTGTTCACGATCAAGGTCCATCACGACCCGGTCGCCGCCTTCGCCCGCCACCCGCAGGGCGCAATGCTTGCCGCCGGCCTGCGCCGCCAGTTGCTGGAACTCGCCGCGGACCAACTCGCCTACAAGGGGCTGGCGGCGGAGCGCGACGCGATTGCCGAGGCGCTTGGAAGGCTTGCAGCCAACATCCAGAACGATAAAAATCGCTAGCTACATTACTATTTTTTTGCGGTCTTCCTGGAGCGAAGATATGGTTAAATATTTGAAAAACATAGAGATATTGAAACAAAAAATGCGTGAAGCTCCTCTTCGCATAGGAATATCCACACGAGCTCTTTTTGATCTAGAAGAAGAACACAAAGTTTTCGAGACAGAAGGCGTTGAGGCTTACGCCAAGCATCAGATCCGGAAAGAAGAAGAAATATTAAAAAGGGGAGCTGCCTTCGAAGTCGTATCTCGACTTCTCAGGCTGAACGAACCGGGAAAAGACCCCTACGTGCAAATTATTTTGCTATCCAGAAATTCTCCAGATCTCTCCCTTAGAGCATTTAGATCAATAAAACATCACGGTCTACCTGTAGTAACTGGCAGCTTCACCAGCGGAAAAGATATTGGGCCCTATGTTGCAGCGTGGAATCTCGACCTCTTTCTCTCTAATGAGAATAGCGACGTTAGAGCAGCGATCGCTGCAGGCACCGCGGCTGCCACGCTTGGACCGGTATCCCCAGAGTGGGAGCACGAGGAAAGCGAGGAAGTTCGAATAGCCTTTGACGGAGATGCAGTTGTTTTTAGCGCCGAATCTGATGAGATTTACAAGACGGAAGGAATAATTGGGTTCCGAAAGCACGAAGCAGAAAACGCCGCCAACCCAATGGAAAGTGGCCCATTCGGAGATTTTCTAAAGAAATTATCGATTCTTAGAGAGATATACTTGGATGAAAACGGTTTTAGCAGAATACGGATTGGAATTATAACAGCACGTGATAGCGAAGCCCATCAGCGCGTAATTAATACGTTAAGAGTATGGGGAACCCCAGCGGACGAAGCACACTTCGTCGGGAACTGGGAAAAAGCACCTATACTCAAAGCTTTCGGCGCTCATATTTTCTTCGACGATCAAGAAAAACATATACTCGGCGCAGCAAATGTGGTGCCAGCGGGCCTTGTCCCCGGCCCCCACGCAGCGGATGACCCTATTATTCCATCAGATTGAGAGAAGGTAAAAGAACTCTCGCAGCGCCGGCTGACACCCTGCCGGCAGCGACAACCCGCCCGCTGTCACTTCCGCCTCGATCCACTATATCTGAGGAGGAACGACGTCCGCACCGGACACCCTTCTCGGAGAGACGATGAGCAAGCCGCCCGCCCGCGACAGTGAAAAGAACCGCCTCAGTGCCCGTGTCGGCCGTTATGCGCGCGTCGGTGCCAACATGAGCGGACTGGCGGCAAAACTCGCCGGCTCGCGCGTCTTCGGCTACGAGATCGACAATGGCCGGCAGGCGGCCGAGCTGGCCGCCGCCCTCGGCGGGCTCAAGGGCCCGCTGATGAAGGTGGCGCAGCTCCTGTCGACCATTCCCGATGCGATCCCGCCCGAATACGCGGCCGAGCTGGCGCAGCTCCAGTCGGCCGCCCCGCCCATGGGCTGGGCCTTCGTCAAGCGCCGCATGTCGGCCGAACTTGGCCGCGACTGGCAGGCGCGCTTCGCCAGCTTCGACAAGGAACCCGCCGCCGCCGCCTCCCTCGGCCAGGTCCACAGGGCCGTTTCGAAGGACGGCGTGCCCCTTGCCTGCAAGCTGCAATATCCCGACATGGCCTCGGCGGTGGAGGCCGACCTGAAACAGCTCGGCCTGCTCTTTTCCCTGCATCGCCGCATGAGCCCGGCGATCGACACCCGCGAGATCGCCCGCGAAATCGGCGACCGGGTGCGCGAGGAGCTCGACTATGTCCGCGAGGCCGCGCAGGCGGCCGTCTATCGCCACATCTTCCGGGACGAGCCCCGCATCCGCGTGCCGGAGATCCACGAGGAACTCTCCACAGGACGTCTGCTCACCATGGGCTGGCTCGAGGGTGAGCCGATGCTGGCCTTCAAGGAACGGGAACTGGAGGACCGCAACCGGCTGGCCGAGGTGATGTTCCGGGCCTGGTGGCATCCCTTCAGCCATTACGGCATCATTCATGGCGACCCGCATCTGGGCAATTACACGGTCTTTTCGGAAGGCGGCGCGCCGCAGGGGATCAACCTGCTCGACTATGGCTGCATCCGCATCTTCCCGCCGGCCTTCGTCAAGGGCGTCGTCGACCTCTATCGCGGCCTTCTGGAGGACGACGAGGCGCGCATTGTCTCCGCCTACGAGCGCTGGGGCTTCAAGGGGCTGACGAAGGACCTGATCGGGATCCTCAACATCTGGGCGCGCTTCATCTACGGGCCGCTGCTGACCGACCGCGTCCGCTCCATCGCCGATGGCACCAAGCCGGCCGAATACGGGCGCAAGGAGGCCTTCCGCGTCCACAAGGCCCTGAAGGAACTCGGTCCCGTCACCGTGCCGCGCGAATTCGTCTTCATGGACCGCGCCGCCATCGGCCTCGGCGCCGTCTTCCTGCATCTGGGCGCGGAGCTCAATTTCTACCGCCTGTTCAACGAGCAGATCGAGGACTTCGACACCGCCACGGTGGCGCGGCGGCAGGCGGGCGCCCTGTCCCTTGCCGGGCTTGCTCCCTCCGGTATTGACCCGGCGGTTGTTGCCGAAGACCGCCCGGCGGCGGAATAACGTTCTCCCGCACGCGTTTGCAGCGCAAAACATCGCGTTGCCCGTGGGAAGGTCTCTGCTATAAGTACGGCCAAACATCCCGTCAGACCACGCAAGGGGGACACATGGCAGACCAGACTGCTCCGTCGATGGACTACGCCGAGCACGAGCGCACCTATGCCGGCTTCATCAACTTCTCCAAGGTCGGCACCATTGCCGTCATCAACATCATGCTCTGCCTCGCCCTGTTCGCCTTCGGCGGCGGCGCCGGCACGTTCTTCGGCTGGGTGGCCCTCATCGCGACATTCGTCGCGGCCGCCATCGGCCTGTTCGCCGGCGAGAAGGGCTGGATCCCCTCCGCCGTCGTCTTCGGGATCACCGGGCTCCTCGCGATCCTGACCACCGCCTGACCTGTCCCCTTCGCGGACAACCGACTGCAAGCCTGGGAGGAGACAACCGATGAAACTCGCAGTGCCCCGCGAGAGCGAGGCAGGAGAAACACGCGTCGCCGCGACGCCCGACACCGTGAAGCGTTTCATCGCTCTCGGCTTCGAGGTCACGGTCGAGAAGGGCGCTGGAACCCTGTCGCGCATCGTCGATGCCGAATACGAGGCCGCCGGTGCGAAGATCGCCGCCAGCGCCAAGACGACCCTGTCCGGCGCCGACATGGTGCTCAAGGTGCGCCGCCCGTCGACGGCCGAGCTCGCCCTGATCGGCAAGGGCGCGATCGTCATCGCGACGATGGATCCGCACGGCCACGAGGACGCGGTCAAGGCCATGGGCGAGGCCGGCATCTCCGCCTTCGCCATGGAGTTCATGCCGCGCATCACCCGTGCCCAGGTGATGGACGTTTTGTCCTCGCAGGCCAATCTCGCCGGCTACCAGGCCGTCATTGACGGCGCCGCCGAATATGACCGCGCCATGCCGATGATGATGACCGCCGCCGGCACCGTTCCCGCCGCCCGCGTCTTCGTCATGGGCGCCGGTGTCGCCGGTCTCCAGGCGATCGCCACCGCCCGCCGTCTCGGCGCCGTGGTCAGCGCCACGGACGTGCGCCCCGCGGCCAAGGAACAGGTCGAATCGCTCGGCGCGAAGTTCATCGCCGTCGAGGACGACGAGTTCAAGCAGGCCGAGACCGCCGGCGGCTACGCCAAGGAAATGTCGGACGCGTACAAGAAGAAGCAGGCCGAGCTGGTCGCCTCCCACATCGCCAAGCAGGACATCGTCATCACCACCGCGCTGATCCCCGGACGCCCCGCGCCGAAGCTGATCAGCAAGGAGATGGTGGCCGCGATGAAGCCGGGCGCTGTCATCGTCGACCTCGCGGTCGAGCGCGGCGGCAATGTCGAGGGCGCCGAGCCGGGCAAGATCGCCCAGGTCGGCGACGTGCGCATCGTCGGCCATCTCAACGTGCCCGGGCGGATCGCCGCCTCGGCCTCGGCGCTCTACGCGAAGAACCTCTTCGCCTTCGCCGAGACCCTGGTCGACAAGGACGCCAAGGCCATCGCCGTCAACTGGGAGGACGAACTGGTCAAGGCGACCGTTCTGACCCGTGACGGCCAGGTGGTGCATCCGGCCTTCGCGCCGGCAACCGGATAAGGGGGACGCGATGTCGGAACTCAACGCAACCGAAACGCTCGAACGCGCACGCGCGGCGGCCGAGGCAGCCCGTGACGCGGCCGACACGGCCCAGGCGGCGGCGGACGCCGCCCAGGGCTATGCCGACCAGCTCGCCGGCGGCATGGGCGACAGCCTTGCCCACGCAGCCTCCGCCGCAACCGGCGGGGCGATCGACCCGTTCGTCTTCCAGTTCGCCATCTTCGTGCTGGCGATCTTCGTCGGCTACTACGTGGTCTGGTCGGTGACGCCGGCCCTGCACACGCCGCTGATGTCGGTCACCAACGCGATCTCGAGCGTCATCGTGGTCGGCGCGCTTCTCGCCGTCGGCGCGGATCTCGCGGCGGAGGGCGCGGGCTACGCGCGCGGCTTCGGCTTCCTCGCGCTGATCATGGCGAGCGTCAATATCTTTGGCGGCTTCCTCGTCACCCAGCGCATGCTCGCCATGTACAAGAAAAAGCAGAAATAGGAGGCCGGACACATGCTTTCCGCCAATGTCACGGCCGTCCTCTACATGGTTTCGGCCGTTCTCTTCATCCTGGCGCTGCGCGGGCTTTCCAGCCCGGAGACGTCGCGCCAGGGCAATTTCTACGGCATGACCGGCATGGGCATCGCCATCGTCACGACGCTGCTGGTCGCCGCCCCCGGCGGCAGCGGCCTGCTGATGATCGTCGGCGGCCTAGCGATCGGCGGCGGCATCGGCGCCGTCACCGCCAAGCGGGTGCCGATGACCGCCATGCCGCAGCTCGTCGCCGCCTTCCACTCGCTGGTCGGCATGGCGGCGGTGATGGTTGCCGCCGGCGCGCTTTATGCGCCGCAGGCCTTCGGTCTCGGCGAGGTCGGACAGATCCACGGCGCCAGCCTGGTGGAAATGTCGCTCGGCGTCGCCATCGGTGCGATCACCTTCACCGGCTCGGTCATCGCCTTCGCCAAGCTCGACGGGCGCATGTCCGGCGCGCCGATCATGCTGCCCATGCGGCACGTCATCAATGGCGGCCTCGCCGCCCTGATCGTGCTGCTGATCGCCGTCTTCGTCGCGACGGAGAGCCACACGGTCTTCTGGCTGATCGTCATCCTGTCGCTCGTCTTCGGCGGCCTGATCATCATCCCGATCGGCGGCGCCGACATGCCCGTCGTCGTGTCGATGCTCAACTCCTATTCGGGCTGGGCCGCGGCCGGCATCGGCTTCACGCTCGGCAACATGGCGCTGATCGTCGTCGGCGCGCTGGTCGGCTCTTCGGGCGCGATCCTGTCCTACATCATGTGCAAGGGCATGAACCGCTCCTTCATCTCCGTCATTCTCGGCGGCTTCGGCGGCGAGACCGCGGCGGCCGGCGGCGGCGGCGGGGAAGAGCGTCCGGTCAAGCAGGGCTCGGCCGAGGATGCCGCCTTCATCATGAAGAACGCCAGCAAGGTCATCATCGTGCCGGGCTACGGCATGGCGGTGGCGCAGGCGCAGCACGCGCTGCGCGAGCTTGCCGACGTGCTCAAGGAGGAAGGCGTCGAGGTCAAATACGCGATCCATCCGGTCGCCGGCCGCATGCCGGGCCACATGAACGTGCTTCTGGCCGAGGCGCAGGTGCCCTATGACGAGGTGTTCGAGCTGGAGGACATCAACTCGGAGTTCGCCCAGGCCGACGTCGTCTACGTCATCGGCGCCAACGATGTCACCAACCCGGCCGCCCGCGACGATCCCCAGTCGCCGATCTACGGCATGCCGATCCTCGACGTCGACAAGGCCGGCACCGTCCTCTTCGTCAAGCGCGGCATGGGTTCGGGCTATGCCGGCATCCAGAACGAGCTGTTCTTCCTCGACAAGACGATGATGCTGTTCGGCGATGCCAAGAAGATGACCGAGGGCATCGTCAAGGCGATCTGACCCCGGCGCCAGCCAATGGTTGAAAACAAAAAAGCGGCGCGCCCCTGGCGCGCCGCTTTTCGTTTGCCCGCAGATCGGGGAACGACGCTCAGGCGTCGTTGGCAGGCCCGGCCATGCCCAGCGCATGCATGTAGAGGTCGAGGATCGCGTCCTCCTCCTCGCGCTCGTGCGGCTGCTTCTTGCGAAGCGAGATCACCTTGCGCAGGATCTTCACGTCGAAGCCGGTGCCCTTGGCCTCCGCATAGACATCCTTGATGTCGTCGGAAATGACCTTCTTCTCTTCCTCGAGCCGCTCGATGCGCTCGACGAAAGCGCGCAGCTGATCGCCGGCGACGCCGCCTGGATCGGACATTATCGTGTTCTCCTCAACTGGGGTCAGGACGGGGTGGTGGGACATCGCGAGACGCGCAAGGCGCATCGCGGATCTGGTCGGTGTTTTCCTTGCGCGGAAATGCGCCGGCTTGCAAGCGCTGTGAACGAAAAAAGAACATCATTCACAGGCGCCGGCTGCTTTCGGGCTCACTCGTGCGGCTTTGCCTTCTCGAAGGCAACGGCCTGCGCGGGGCTCGCCTCGCTCTGGTGGGCGGCTTTCCACTGGGCATAGGGCATGCCGTAGACGATCTCGCGCGCCGCCTCCTTGTCGAGCTCGAGGCCGCGCTCGTCGGCCGCGTCCTTGTACCAGTTCGACAGGCAGTTGCGGCAGAAACCGGCCAGGTTCATCATGTCGATGTTCTGCACGTCCGTGCGGTTGCGCAGATGCGAGACCAGCCGGCGAAACGCCGCCGCCTCCAGTTCCGTCCGGGTTGCCTCGTCCAGTTCGGCCATTGCGATCTCTCCGATTGTCGTACCGGCCTCCTGCCGGGTTTCATGTCAGTTTCGCGCCAGCGCCGGCTCGCTCCGCTCAGTCGCAGCGCGATCCGTAATGGCGGATCTCGTTCAGCGCCTCGCCGCTTGCCAGGATGCGCGCCAGCACCGGCACCAGCCGTTCCGCCCAGGCAGCCACGCCAGCCGGGTCCGCGATCAGGTCCTGCCGCACCTCGAGCAGCGCATGGGCAAGGCCGCGCACCGTACCATGGCGGTACATGCAGTCATTCTTCAAGGCCCCGTCATAGGGCTCGTTGTCACCCACGACCAGACCCGGATCCTCCTTCAGGCCCTCCAGCAGGGGCACTGCGAAACGCGGATCGCGATCCCACAGCACGCCCGCATGCCAGGGCCGCGGCACCCCGCGCCACACCGCCGTGTAGCTGTGGATCGACAGTATGGCGGGCGGATGGCCGTCGGCGATCGCCGCATCGATCTCGGCCGTGATCGCGTCGTGATAGGGCCGGTGATAGGTCGCAAGGCGGTGCGCCCGCTCGGCCGCGTCATGGGCTGCATTGCCCGGCACCACGGCACCGTCGGACAACCGCATCACGAGTGTCGGATCGTCCTCGCCCCGGTTCGGGTCGATCAACAGCCGCGAATAGGTGGTCATCAGGGCCGGCGCGTCGAAAGCCTGCGCCAGCTTCAAGGTCAGGTCCCGCACGCCGATATCATAGGCGATGTGACGGCGAAACTCGCTGTCGGGAAGGCCGAGCGAGCCATAGCGGGCCGGCAAGGCATTGCTGGCATGGTCGCACAACAGCAGCAGGCCCTTCGACCGGTCGCCGGCAATATGCTCGAACGGCGTCACGTCCGGCGAGGGAGACGCGGCTGGCGGAGATGCAGGCGAACTGGTCTCGGTCATGGAAACACCGGCAGATGGGACATTTCGGAAGCGCACAGGCGGCATCGCGGCGCGGCCCGTCTGTGCACCACATCCGCGAGCGCCTTTCAACCGCATATTGATCGTCTGCGGAGATATCATCTATCAGGGATTTGCAAGAGACACGGGGCCGGCCTGACCGTAGTCTGCCTGGCTGCCAGGCTCTCCGGACACGGGCAGCCGGCCTTCGCATGCTCCGAGAGATCCCGCCCGCATGACCACCGCCACGCCTCCCCTTGCCACCACGCCGGACCGGCGCGTTGTTGCCGCCCTGGTCGCGCTGGTCGCCGGCGCGATCGCCATGGGGGTCTCGCCCGTCTTCGTTCGCCATGCGGATGTCGGCCCCTTCGCAAGTGCCTTCTGGCGCGCCGCGCTGGCGCTGCCGGTGCTTGCCGTGTGGGCCCGGCTGGAACGGCGTACCGACGTCCCGCTGCCCCGCTGGAACCGGGCGACAATCGCCGCCGGCGTGCTCTTTGCCGGCGATCTCTTCTTCTGGCATCTGGCGATCATGAACACCACGGCCGCCAACGCCACGCTGCTTGCCACACTTGCCCCGTTCTGGGTGATGCTCGCCTCCGGCGCGCTGCTCAAGGAGCCGGTCACCCGCCCCATGGCGCTCGGCCTTGCCGTGTGCCTGTGCGGAGCGGCCATGCTGGTCGGCAGCAGTTTCGCGCTCGCTCCCGAACGCCTCGACGGCGATTTCTTCGGCCTTGTCACATCGCTCTTCTTCGGCGGCTATTTCATTGCCATGCGCTTCGCCCGCCGAGGCGTCGCCGGCATGACCCCGGGCCTGCTCGTCTACCGCAGCACGCTGGTGACCGCCGCCGTCCTGTTCGTTGCGGCGCTGGCGCTGGAGGAGGTCTTGCTCCCCTCCTCCGTGAAAGGCATCGCCATGCTGGTGGCGCTCGGCATCTTCAGCCATGCCGCCGGCCAGGGCCTGCTTGCCTACGCGCTTGGCACGCTGTCGGCCGGGTTCTCGGCCCTCGTGATCTTTCTCGAGGCGGTGGCGGCTGCCACGATGGGCTACGTTTTCCTCGGCGAAAGCGTCAGCATTGCGCAAGGAGCCGGCGGCGCGGTGATCCTCGCCGGAATCTACATTGCCCGCCCCCGCTCCAATGCCGGGGTCGCGGTGAGCAGACCGGCGCACCGAAGCCGGCGACATCTGACAAGAAAGGATCCTCGATGACCGACGCAGCTGCCCTGAGGGGCATCTTGGCAGACCTGTTCACGGCGGCAGTCGACGCGGCTCGCGCGGAAACCTGCCTGCCGCCGCGCCTGCCCGCCCCCCTCGACGGTGGCCGCATCCTGCTGCTTGCCGCCGGCAAGGCAGCCGGCGCGATGATCCAGGTCGCCGAGCGCGTCTACATGGAGCGCCACGGCCTCGGTCCGGACCGGCTGCGCGGCCTTTGCGTCACCCGGCACGGCTACGCCCGCCCGACCCGGATCATCGAGACCGTGGAGGCCGGCCATCCGGTCCCGGATCAGGCCGGCATCGATGCCACCCGGCGCACGCTCGACCTCGTCGCCGGCGCCGCTGCGCAGGATCATGTCGTCGTGCTCCTGTCCGGCGGCGGCTCGGCCAACTGGATCGCCCCGGTCGAGGGCGTGTCGCTCGCCGACAAGCAGGCGGTGACCCGCGCCCTGCTGCGCTCCGGCGCCACCATCGATCAGATCAACACGGTGCGCCGCCACCTGTCGCGGATCAAGGGCGGCCGGCTCGCGGCGGCCCGGCCCGCCGGTGTCGCCATGACAACGCTCGCCGTCTCCGACGTGCCGCATGACGATGCGGTTGCCATCGCCTCCGGCCCGACCCTGCCGGACCCCACGACCCTTGCCGATGCGCGCGCGCTCGTTGCCCGCTATGCGCCCGGTGCCCCGGCCGCGATCCACGCGGCCCTCGCCGATCCGGCCAACGAAACGCCGAAGCCTGGCGACGTGCTGTTCGAGGGAACGAGGTTCGAGATCGTCGCCCGGCCGGCCCTGTCGCTGGAGGCCGCCGCCGCGATCGCCCGGGCGCGCGGCTTCGAGCCGGTGATGCTTGGCGACAGTCTCGAGGGCGAGGCGCGCGACGTCGCCGCCGCCCATGCCCGCCTTGCCCGCGACATGGCGGCCGAGGGGCGCCGCGCCGTGCTTCTGTCCGGCGGCGAGCTGACCGTCACGATCAAGGGCGACGGACGCGGCGGCCCCAACCAGGAATATGCCCTTGCCCTCGCCATCGCACTTGACGGTGCACCGGGAATCGCTGCAATCGCTGGCGACACGGACGGCACCGATGGCGGGTCCGGCTCCGCCGACGATCCCGCTGGCGCCTTCGTCGACCCGGGGACACTGGATCGCGCCCGGGCGGCGGGTCATGATGCCGCCGCATTTCTGGCGAGAAACGATAGTACGGGCTTTTTCGACCACCTCGGCGATCTGCTGAGACCGGGGCCCACCTATACCAACGTCAATGACTTCAGAGCCGTCATCATTGACAAGCCGGAAGGCTGTCGGCCATAAGATGACGCGCAGGGTCGTGGCACGAGTAATCGAATGATGAAAAAAGCCGAAAGGCAACGGCGCACCACGGCGACACGCATGGTCCGATGGGGTTTGACACCAGGCGGCGTCGCGGCGCTTGCAACACTCATGTTCGGACTGTTCACGGCAAGCCCGGCTCAGGCTGAACTGCGCCTGTGCAACAAGACGGAAAGCCAGGTCGGCGTCGCCATCGGATATCGTGAGGATTCGTCCTGGGTAACCGAAGGCTGGTGGAACCTCCCGGCCAATTCGTGTGAAACGCTCGTCGCCGGTTCGCTGGTGTCACGCTTCTATTACATCTATGCGGTGGATTACGATCAGTTCGGGGAATGGGGCGGTCGCGCCTTCATGTGCACCCGCGAGAAGGAATTCACCATTTCGGGCATCGAGGACTGCGTCGCGCGGGGCTTCGAACGCACCGGATTTTTCGAGATCGACACGGGCGAACAGAGCAGCTGGACCGTCCAGTTGACGGAGCCCGTTCAAGGGGGGACAGGCGGACAATGAAGCGTGACAGGCGGGTCAAGATTCTGGCCACACTCGGGCCATCCTCATCGGATCCGCAAACGATCGAAAAGCTTTACACCGCCGGCGCCGACGTCTTCCGCATCAACATGAGCCACACCGACCATCCGCGCCTCCACGCGCTGGTGGAAACGATTCGCGGTGTCGAGGCGAAGGTCGGCCGGCCGATCGGCATTCTCGCAGACCTGCAGGGCCCCAAGCTGCGCGTCGGCACTTTCGCCGATGATTCGGTCATGCTCGAGAACGGCGCCAGCTTCACCCTCGACAGCGACACCGCGCCGGGCAGCACCGCGCGCGTGCACCTGCCGCATCGCGAGATCCTCGAGGCATTGCAGCCCGATCATCGGCTGCTGCTCGACGACGGCAAGATCCGCCTGCGGGTCACCAGTTGCACGAAGACCAGCGCCGAGACCGTGGTCGAGGTCGGCGGCAAGCTGTCGAACCGCAAGGGCGTCAGCGTTCCCGACACCGAGATCCCGGTCGGCGCCCTGACGCCGAAGGACCGCAAGGACCTCGATGCGGCGCTCGAGGCCAATGTCGACTGGATCGCGCTGTCCTTCATCCAGCGTCCCGACGACCTTGCCGAAGTCCGCAAGATCACGCGCGGCAGGGCCGGCATTCTGGCCAAGATCGAGAAGCCCCAGGCGATCGAGCGCCTCGCCGAGATCATCGACCTGTCCGATGCCCTGATGGTCGCGCGCGGCGATCTCGGCGTCGAAATGCCGCTCGAGCAGGTCCCCGGCCTGCAGAAGCAGATCGTGCGTGCCTGCCGCCGCGCCGGAAAGCCTGTCGTCGTCGCCACCCAGATGCTGGAATCGATGATCACCGCGCCGGTTCCGACCCGCGCCGAGGTCTCCGACGTCGCCACCGCCGTCTTCGAGGGCGCCGATGCGGTCATGCTGTCGGCCGAATCGGCCGCCGGCCAGTTCCCGGTCGAGGCCGTCGCGACCATGGACCGGATCGCCCGCCAGGTGGAGCGCGATCCCAATTACCGCGGCATCATCCATGCCCAGCGTCAGGATCCGGAGCCGACCGGTGCCGATGCGATCGCCGCCGCCGCGCGCCAGATCGCCGAGACGCTGAACCTCGCCGCCGTGGTCTGCTACACGACCTCCGGCGCAACGGGCCTGCGCGCCGCGCGCGAGCGTCCCTCCGTGCCGGTGATCGTGATCTCGCCGGTGCTTGCGACCGCCCGCCGCCTGTCGCTCGCCTGGGGCCTGCATTGCGTCGTCTCCGACGATGCCCGCGACGAGAACGACATGGTCGACCGTGCCTGCCAGATTTCCTTCCAGGAGGGGCTGGCGCGCCCCGGGCAGCGCATCATCACCACCGCCGGCGTTCCCTTCGGCACGCCCGGCTCGACCAACATGCTGCGCATCGCCTTTGTCGGCAGCGACGGTCGCGGCGGTCTCTGACCGGCAGTTCGCCCGACAGGGCCCCGGACCGGATCTTTGCAAAAGGCGGGCCTCAGGGTCTGCCTTTTTCCGTTTCGCCCGTTGTCGCACCGCTCGCCGCGCCCACCTGCGCCGCCAGCACCTCGATCTCGGAAACGACCCGCGCCCTGCGCGTGTGATGGGGCATGTGGCCGGCGCCACGCAGCTCGACCATCCGCGCCCGGGGAAGGTCACGCACCAGCCCGGCCGAATGAATGTCCGGATAGACCACCGTATCCTCGTCGCCGGTGATCACCACCGCCGGCTGGCCGATCCGCGGATAATCGGCCACGGCCGCCGCGACCTCGCCCTTCAGCAGCGCCACATCGCGCGCATTGGCATGAAATGTCGCCGGCCGCAGCAGCAGGTCGAGCCCGATCGCGTCCGCATAGGCGTCCGGCGCGGCCTCCGGGGCGAAGACGGTGCCGATCGCCTGCGGCGCCACCTGCCCCGCGACCACCGGCGCCACCGTGTAGGAGAACAGCGGGCCGAAAACGGGAGCGGCGGCCACGTCGTAGTACCAGTCGACGCCGCCCGGCCAGGGATGGGTGGCCGGCGCGATGAACACCAGCCCCTCGACGATATCGGGCCTCAGCAGCGCCAGTTGCGCCACGACCGACCCGCCCCAGGAATGGCCCACGGCAATCGCCCGCCTCACCCCGAGCGCATCGAGCAATCCGCCGATCAGCCGCGCCTGCACCGCCGGGCGATGCGCGTCGGCCGGGCCGCGGTCGGAATGACCGTGCCCGGGCCGGTCGATGAAGACCAGCCTGAAGCGGTCCGCAAGCGCCTCCTCGAAGGCAAGCCGGGTGTCGCGCAGGTTGCCGCTCGCCCCGTGCACGAAGACCAGTGTCGGCGCATCGCCGCCGCCTCCCGGCGGCAGCGTCTCCACATGGTGCAGGCGCACGCCGTCGACGGTGGTGAAGGTGCCGTTCGGGGGATAGCGCGCCTCCGCCGCCTCGCCGTTGCGCAGGGCGATCAGCGCCAGCGCCGCGAGGATCAGCAGCGGGATGAGAAGCGTCGCGATTGTCAGTGTGGTCATGCGGTTCGGAATACCGGCCCCCGGAGGCTCGTCGCGCGCAGCCCTTCGAAAGCCGGCCGCAGGTCGGGCGCGGCCATGATCACGGAGCTGTCGGGTTTCAGGCGATCTGTCCGCCCCCGCCGGCGACCGGCCTGAGGCGACGTCAGATCGGCGACCCGGCCGCCTTCGCCGCCAGATCGTCAACCGCTTTACGCGCGTTCTCGCTGATCGGATGTATCGTCAGCACCTGACGGAAGGTCGCAAGCGCCTCGTCGTCGCGGCCGATGCGGCGCAGGATGATGCCCAGCCCCGACATCGCCCCCCAGTGCCTCGGTTCGATCGCAAGGACGCGCTCGATATCGACCATGGCCCGGCCGAAATCCTCGCGCAGGTAGTTGACTGTCGCCCGGCGGTTCCAGCCTTCCGCGTAGTCGGGAGCAAGCCGCACCACCACATCGAGAAGGTCGAGCGCCAGCGGCAGGTTCTTCGCCCTCATCGCCATGGCGGCGCGCGACATCAGCAGGTCGACGGTGGCGCTGCCCGATGTCGACCAGATGCGCTGGATGCGGGAGACGATCGGCTTTGCCTCGGCCTCGCTGGCGACCCCGGCAAGGTCGGCAAACAGGGCGTCGAGCTCGCCGGTTCCGTCCTTGTCACCGGTGATCGCCGGTGCCGGACCGGACGGCGCCTCGAGCTCCGTCGTCGGCGTGTCGAGATCGTCCACCGACGGCGGCAGCGCCTCCGGCGGCAAAACGTCGGGCGCACCTTGCGCGCTTGCGGGAGCGAGGACCGCCGGAACGGTCACCGCACCGGCGGCGACAAGGACAGTCAGGGCGGCAGACAACAGAAAACGCATCCGGTAAGTATGGCTCACCGGATGCGATCGTCAATGGGATCGGCAAATGAGAAAGCGTCCACCCGGCACCGGCGCGGCAAGCGCGCCGTCAGCCGGCCTTCGTCAGCCCTGACGGGCCTTGAAGCGCGGAGCCTTCTTGTTGATGATGTAGACGCGGCCCTTGCGGCGAACCATGCGGTTGTCGCGGTGACGGCCCATCAGCGCCTTCAGAGAGTTCTTGATCTTCATTGTCTCTTCTCCGTCAACGGTGCCACGTTGGCGGCGGCATCCTGCATGTTGCGCTGGCGCGAGGCGCCTGCCGTTTCAACCTCGGAACACGGCTCTTGCCGCGTCCGTGTCGCCTGGCGGGTCTCTGTTTCGTGTCCCGGCGCGCCGGCCTCAGGCCGCGCTCCCGGCTTGCGAAACATCGCCACCGGTCCGGTGGCGGCCTCGCCGGGCTTTTCCGTCTGCCCGGAACGCCCGGAACAAACGGCAAGAATGGTGGGCGTGACAGGGATTGAACCTGTGACCCCTACGATGTCAACGTAGTGCTCTCCCGCTGAGCTACACGCCCGAACCTTGAAAAACCGGCGGTGATCCGCCGCGAAGTCCGGTACCAACACCATCTGTCTGGCATGGTGGCAAGCGATATAGCGGGCTTCGAAAGACGGTGCAAGCCCTCATCTGAAACTTCTTTGTCCGATCCCGGAAGAACCGCACAAGCGGTGGAAAACATCCCCCCGGTGCGGGCGGAAAGCCTTCAGGAACCGGCCCCGCCGCCTGTCAGGCGGCCAGCATGCGCTCCACTTCCAGGACCAGGTCCTTCAGGTGGAACGGCTTGGACAGCACCTTGGCGTCCTTGGGAGCCTGCGAATCCGGGTTCAGGGCGACGGCGGCAAACCCCGTGATAAACATGACCTTGAGGTCCGGGTCGAGCTGCGTGGCGCGGCGCGCCAGTTCGATCCCGTCCATTTCCGGCATCACGATATCGGTCAGGAGCAACGAGAACGGCTCCTCGCGCAGGCGCTCATAGGCACTCTTGCCGTTGTCGAAGGAGACGACATCGTAACCGGCCTTCTGCAGCGCCTTGGCAAGGAACCGGCGCATGTCATTGTCGTCTTCCGCAAGTAGGATTCGTGTCATTTCGTCTTGCCCATCCCGCTCGTGGCGGCGTCCCGTGTGCTGTGCCCGGTCCCGCCTGCCCGGCGATGCTTGCCATATCCCGTTTTGGCACATTTCCTTCGACGGTTATAAGGCCGAAAGGCGGTAAACATCCAGTGAAAGCGACGGTCGTCCCGTCGGCGCCCCGCGTTACCCACCGGGCATGTGGACATTAACCGCGATTCGGGGACTAATAGGGAATTCGCGCAAGCTGCGACAGTCGGGATATTCGGAGAAGGCGGATCATGCAGGTCGTCAGCGGGTTCGAGGACACGGAAGCCTTCGAGGTCCTGCATCCCGCCGAACAGCACGTTCCCTTCGTGTTCAATTCCCCGCATTCGGGCCGGCACTATCCGGAACCGTTCCTGAACGCCTCGCGGCTCGACCGCATCGCCATCCGCCGGTCCGAGGACGCTTTCGTCGACGAACTCTTTTCCGGCGTCACCGGGCTTGGCGCGCCGCTCCTGCGGGCCTGCTTCCCGCGCGCCTATCTCGACGTCAATCGCGAGCCCTACGAACTCGACCCGAAGATGTACGAGGAGCGGCTGCCGGCCTATGCCAACAGCCGGTCGATCCGGGTCGCCGGAGGCCTCGGCACCATTGCCCGCGTCGTCGGCGAGGCCCAGGAGATCTATCGCGGACGCATGTCGGTGCGCGAAGCGCTCAACCGCATCGAGACGATCTACAAGCCCTATCACCTGACCTTGCGCCGGCTGCTTGCCAGAACCCATGTGAATTTCGGTTATGCGGTTCTGGTCGATTGCCACTCCATGCCCTCGACGATCCGCAGCAGCGACAACGGGCCGCGCCCCGATTTCATCCTGGGCGACCGCTACGGCACCAGCTGCGCGCACACCCTGGTCGACCTGGCAACCGAGATCCTGCGTGACATGGGCTACACCGTGGCGCGCAACAAGCCCTATGCCGGCGGCTTCATCACCGAGCATTACGGCCGCCCCGCCAAGGGCCTGCATGCGCTGCAGATCGAGATCAACCGCAGCCTCTACATGGACGAGGCGCGCACCGACCGGAACTCGGATTTCGACGCGTTCGCGGCCGACCTTGCCCGCTTCAACGAAGCGCTCGTCGCCCTGCCCGACAGCGGCCTGATCCCGGACGCGCTCGCCGCGGAATAGCCGGCCGGCAAGCACCACGCCCGCCCTGCCCGCAAGCCCGGCCTCCCAGGCGCCCCAGGCACAGAAGAGACGCATCGCCGCGTTTCGAAACGCGCGCCGTGTCGGAACCCGGAAACAGGGGAGCGGACCCCCAAGAAAAAAGGGCCGCACTCTTGCGAGGCGGCCCGAGTCTAGGGAGGAAACGCCCAAGGAGGGCGGCGCGATCTGGCAAGCCATATCGCACTGCAACAATTTCTGCTCGCGGCGCACAAAAGTCAATATCGAAATTCATTTTTTGCAGAAAATTCGAGTACTGAAATTTAAAAAACTCATATAAATCAAATACATGATCTTTATTAAAGCTCGTTGATAAATTTGATCGCGCCGGGATTTCCGCTCGACTTCGCCGCCTGCCGCTGCTTAAAAGAGGTTCAATCAGGCAATTGCCGCTTTTCGCGCCACATCCGCACTCTTGCCAAGCCCGCCACATCCCGAATCGACCCTGTCCGCAAAAGCGCCCGGTCCGGGGGCGGCAGGATTTGAAGGAACCGCTCCCGATGCTGAAGACCGAAGACCTTGCCGCATTCGCCGACCGGCTTTGCACTGCCTCGGCGGAGGCGATCCTGCCGCATTTCCGCACCGACCTTTCGGTCGGCAACAAGGAGCAGGGCGGTTTCGACCCCGTCACCATCGCCGACCGGGCCGGCGAGACGGCGATCCGCGAGCTGATCGAGGCGACCTATCCCGATCACGGCATCCTTGGCGAGGAGCATGGCAATGTCCGCCTGGACGCCGAGCATGTCTGGGTTCTCGATCCCATCGACGGCACCCGGGCCTTCATCTGCGGCCTGCCCACCTGGGGCACCCTGATCGGGCTCAACCGGCACGGCAAGCCGGTCTTCGGCGTCATGGACCAGCCCTATGTGGCCGAGCGCTTCTACGGCGACGGCCGCTCGGCATGGCGCTCGCGGCACGGTGCCCGCCATGCGCTGAAGACGCGCGACTGCGCGGACCTTTCGGATGCGATCATCTGCACCACCCATCCCGGCCTCTTCCAGGGCACTGAGCGCGATGTCTATCTGGAGATCGAACGCACGGTGCGCACGGCCCGTTACGGCACCGACTGCTACGGCTATTGCATGGTGGCAAGCGGCCAGGTCGACCTTGTCATCGAGACCGGGTTGCAGCCCTATGACATTGTCGCCCTGGCGCCGATCATCGAGGGCGCCGGCGGCGCCGTCACCAACTGGAGCGGCGACTCGCCGGCAAATGGCGGACAGATCATCGCCACCGGCGACCGGCGCCTGCACGACAAGGTGCTGGCAATGCTTGCCGGGGCCGCCGTCTGACGCGCGCGGGAGCACGATCGGCAATCTCGTCACGCGGCGGCCGGGGCGTCCCCTGGCGACGGTCATGAGCGTCCGGGCGGCAAGACCGGATGCAACGGTCCTGGCGGTACACGATGAAACGGGACACGCGGATCGAACTGGGCCTTGACGAATTGCGCGCGGTCGCGGCCTACGCGGTCGCCTGCACCCGCCTGGTTCTTCCGGTCTTCGAAGCCCGCAATCCGGCCGACATGCGTCCGGGCGCGGCGGTTGAGGCGGCGCTGGCATTCGCGAATGGCGCCAGGCGGAGCAGGCTGCTGCGCGAGTGCGCCTGGGCGGCGCTGCGGTCAGCCAGGGAGGTCACCGATACGGGCGGTATCGCCGCCGGCGAGGTGGCCCGTGCCGCCGCAGCCGCGGCCGGCGCGGCTTACCTGCACCCGCTCGCCGCTTCGACCCAGGTCAAACACATTCTCGGATCGGCCGCCCATGCCGCGCGCGCGATCGAACTTTCCGGTGAAGGAGAGGCCGACGGCGATTTGGCGACGCTCCGGGACCTGGCGACACCCCTTGTGGCAAGCGTGTTGCGTCGCTATCCCGCCGCCCCGCCCGGAGGTGGCCGCGTTGGAGAATTGATGCGTGAGCTGGATCGCGCCGTGCGCGGGCCGGTGCCGACGGAAGATCCGTCGCCCTAGGGTCAGGACCCTAGGCTGACGGCACCGCCGGTTCGAAATGTGCCGGCCGGCCCGCAACCGGTGTTTCGCCGACGAACGCATCGAAGGCTGCCAGGAACTGGTCGCGATAGAGATCGTCCTCCATCAGCAACTCGTGGCGGGCGCCGGCGATTTCCAGGAAGCGCGCGGAGCGTGTCTGGCGGGCGAAGCGCTCGGCCGCGCGCGTCGACACGATCCCGTCCCCTGCCGGGGCGACGATCAGCACCGGCAAGGACAGGGCCGGGCCGAAATCGGGCGCCATGAAGCGGTTCATCGACCGGCAGGCGGATGCCAGCCAGTCGACGGTGGGCGCCCCGATTTCCAGATGCGGATGGGCCGAAAGGACGGCCTCGTTGCGATGAAAGCGCGCCGCATCGGAGGTCAGCGGGTTGCTCTCGAACGTCATCGCCAGCTTCTCCTTGCCGCCGGGCACGAATGCCTGGCCGAAGCCGAAAGCCGAAAGCAGGCTTGCCAGCGGGCAGATGACCCGTTGCGGCAGCTTGCCCCCGACCTTTCCGAGCCCGATCAGCGGCGCGGAAAGGACCGCCCGCTCCACCCGGGTCCTGAGGCGCCGCGCGGCAAGCAGCGCGATGGCGCCGCCGGTCGAATGGGCAAGCAGGTAATGCGGCCCGGGCATGCAGGCGAGCGAGATCTCGCCCATCACGTGGTCGAGGTCGGTGACGTAGTCCGAGAAATCGTCGACATGGCCGCGGCGGGGATTGGACAGCAGCCGCTGGGACCCGCCCTGCCCCCGCCAGTCGAAGGTGACGACGGCAAAGCCCCGCGCCCTGAGGTCGCTGATCGTCTCGAAATATTTCTCGATGAATTCGGCGCGGCCCTGCAGCAGCGTCACCGTGCCCTTCAGGCGACCTCCGTCCGGCATCCAGCGGGCGGTGCGCAGGCGGATGCCGTCGCGCGTGGTCACGCCCGCGCAGATGCCGCCGGCCGGGACCGGATTTTCCGGATGATCGAAAAGGTCCATGTCCAAGGCGCTTTCGTCCTCCGGACGTCCGCGCGTCCACCCTGATCGTTGCAACAGGCCCGTTACGCCGGGTCCGGCCTTCGGGACAGACCGGGCCGGCCGAAACCGGAAGCTCCCGTTTCTCTTACAGGAGCGGGACCGCCGGCTCAACTCCGGCGACCCGTTCCTGCTGACGGAAAGGCGGCGTTTGCAGGCTGCCTTACCAGCGACCCCAGCCGCCATGGCCCCAGCCGCCGCGATCCCAGCCGCCACGACCGCCCCAGCCGACAACCGTGCGACCGACCACCCGGCCCGAATAGGCATCCACCACAAGGCGTTGCGGCACGCCGCGGCGACCATGGGCACGCACCACATAGACATCGCCGCGTGCCCGCAGGCTGCCGATCCGCTTGTAGCCCTTGCGGTGCAGGCGGCGGACGATCTGGCGCGGGCCGAGGCGGTCCGACCGGTAGCCCGGGCCGCGGCGGTGGCCGACGAGCTGGATTTCCACGGACGCGGAAGCCGGCGTCGCGGTCGGCGTCTTGCCGGCACGGGCATCCAGTGCCTGGGCACCGGAAACGGAAATCAGGAAGCCGAGAGCGGCGGCGGTGAAAAACGAGGTCTTCATCGGTCTGTCTCCTGGTTGGGCGCATCGGCGCCGTATCGACATCCCGACAATGCGGCAGCTCCCGTGAACCGAACCGGAAGGCACCGTTCACCCGCCATTCATCTGCGGGCCGGCCTCCCGGCCCCTCTCCGGGACACGCCGAGAATGACCGCACCCCGCCATTTTGCCGCCATCCACGCCCCTCTTGACGGCGACTTCCCGCATCCCCATCTCAGGTCTGCGGGCGCCGCTGACGGGCCCGCGACACGGGTCGTCTCCCTGGCCATGACGGCAGGATCCGGACGGTCGAACCCATCACCTGTTGCTCAATGAGAGGACAATACGATGCGTCATCTTGATTTCAGCCCGCTCTACCGTTCCACCGTCGGTTTCGACCGGCTGCTCTCCATGCTCGACACCTCCTCTTCCCAGGACACGCCGAGCTATCCGCCCTACAACATCGAGCGCACCGGCGAGAACGCCTATCGCATCTCCATGGCGGTCGCCGGCTTCGGCGAGAGCGACCTGACCATCGAGGCGAAGGAGCATGTGCTCACCGTCAAGGGCGAGCGCAACCAGGAAGCCGAGGCCGGCGAGGTGCTCTATCGCGGCATCGCGGCCCGCGCCTTCGAGCGCCGCTTCCAGCTCGCCGACCATGTCGAGGTCAAGGGCGCCAGCCTGAAGAACGGCCTTCTGCATATCGATCTCGTGCGCGAGATCCCCGAGGCGATGAAGCCGCGCAAGATCGAGATCGGCGTCGGCTCGGACGAACACCGCCAGATCGAGGCGACGGTCAACTGACCGCCTGCCCCTGGCGGATCGCACCGCCCTGACATGACGAAGCCGGCCGGGATGTCCCGGCCGGCTTTTTGTTGACGATACCCCATTCCGGTCGCCGGTCTCAGCCCCCGGCGATCTCGACGAACCGGTCGACATCGGCCTCGGGCGTCGCGAAGGAGGTGACCAGGCGCACGGCGACGCGATTTTCGTCCCGGCCCGCCTCCGGCCATTCGTAGAAGGCAGCTCCTGCCGCCCTGAGCCGCGCGATCGTCGCGGGATCGAGCAGCGGGAACACCTCGTTGGCCTCCACCGGATAGGCGAGCTTGTTGCCGGCCGCCGCCAGTCCGTCGGCAAGCCGCCGCGCCATCGCGTTCGCGTGCCGCGCCAGATCCAGCCAGTGGCCGTCCCCGAAGTAACCGTCGAACTGGGCCGCGACAAAACGCGACTTTGAGAAAAGATGTCCGGCGCGCGCCCGCAAGGTCGCCAGGTCGCGCACGCAGTCCGGGTTGAACACGACCATCGCCTCGGCGCACCAGCAGCCGTTCTTGGTGGCGCCGAAGGAGAGGATGTCGATGCCCGCCTTCCAGGTCATCTCCGCCGGCGTGCAGCCCAGATGCACCAGCGCGTTGGCGAAGCGCGCCCCGTCCATGTGGCTGACCATGCCGCGCGCCTTCGCCGCTGCGCTCAGCGCCGCGACCTCCGCCGGCGTGTAGACGGTGCCGCATTCGCTCGCCTGGGTCAGGCTCAGCGCCACCGGCACGCCGAAGCGGCTTCCCTCGGGATGCTTTTCGATCTCGGCGGCAAGGTCCCCGGCCGCGATCTTGCCGTGCCGCGTCGCCACCGACACCAGTTTCATGCCGTTCGTGTGGAACTCGGCCGCCCCCCACTCGTCGCAAAGGATATGCGCCGTCCCGCTGGTCATCACCAGTCCGGCCGGCCGGGCGCAGCCGGCCATCGAGAGCACGTTGGCGCCCGTGCCCGTCGCCGTGAACAGGACCGGGACGTGAGGTTCGAAGATCTCGCGAAAGCGCGCCGTGACGCGCTCGGTGAGCGGATCGGTGCCATAGGCTGGCGCCGTTCCGGTGTTGTGGCGGATCATCGCATCGATCACCGGCTGCGATGCCCCTGCCCAGTTGTCGCTGGCGAATATCATGTCCCGATCTAGGCGCAGGACGGCCGTGCATGCAAGATGCCGAACACCCCGCCGGCCCGCCGGCGCGGCACTTCGACACATTCTTGCTCCGGACGCGCTGTCCGCGTTGCGATAATGACAAAAGCCCCCGTGCCCGGCGCAAGAAATAGTTGATACGCTTTGCGCAAGCCGCTTGCTCCCCCACGGGAAATCTGGCATTGTGCGCCTCCGCCAGATAGGACAGGAATACTGTCCCTTTTGGCGGAACGCCGAAACGTGGCCGGGGCTGGCCGCGTTGTGCCGGCGCCCCTGCCCCGCCTCACCCGGCGGGACTGGCGGCTGAACACCGGACGCGGCATGTGTTAAAAGAGCCCTGGAACCTGCGGGCCGACGCCGGGCGAAAGCCGGATGCGAACCCGCGAGGCAGGCGACAGGGACCGGCCGATGGCGGCCGGCAGGTCCGGCAGGCACATGCCGGGGGTATTGGGCGGATCTCCCTTGTGGGGACACCGCCGGGACAAGCGGACCGCAACAGGTCCGCTTCACTGGTCAGCGTCAGGGCTTCCGCCCGTTTCGCCGCACGAGCCGGGCTTCTTTTGAAGGAAGCGCGACCCGAACGGGAAAGGTCGGACCCTGCACGGGATGAGAAAGAGGGCAGACATGAGCAAGACCGACGCGATGATCGAGGCACCGGGCTTCGCAGGCACAACCGCACCGGCCAATGCAACTGCCCCCAAAACGCTGCGCGAGCGACGCCAGGAGGCCACGCGCTCGGGCCTCTACAACCCCTCCCGCGAACATGACGCCTGCGGCGTCGGCTTCGTCGCCCACCTGAAGGGCACCCCCTCGCACCGGATCGTCGCCGACGGCCTGCAGGTGCTGGAGAACCTCACCCATCGTGGCGCGGTCGGCGCCGACCCGTTGATGGGCGACGGCGCCGGCATGCTGGTGCAGATCCCCCACGACTTCTTCGCCGCCGAGGCGCCCGGCTTCGGCATCGAGCTGCCCGAGAAGGGCCGCTACGGCGTCGGCTTCCTCTTCCTGCCGCAGGACAAGGAGCTGCGCGCCCGCTGCGAGGCGATCGTCGAGCGCGTGATCGACGCGGAAGGCCAGGCCTGCCTTGGCTGGCGCGACGTGCCGGTCGACAACTCGTCGCTCTCCAAGGCGCCGGACATTGCCGCCACCGAGCCGGTCTCGCGCCAGGTCTTCATCGCCTGCCGCGACTGCGAGACGGAGAACGACTTCGAGCGCCGCCTGTTCGTCCTGCGCAAGGTCATTTCCAATGTGGTGCGCGCCGAGACCGATGCCGTCGACAACGGCTTTTACATCGTCTCGCTGTCGAGCCGCACGCTGGTCTACAAGGGCATGTTCCTCGCCTATCAGCTCGGCGCCTATTACGCCGACCTGAAGGACCCGCGCTTCACCTCGGCGCTGGCACTTGTCCACCAGCGTTTCTCGACCAACACCTTCCCGTCCTGGGACCTTGCCCACCCCTATCGCATGGTGGCGCATAACGGCGAGATCAACACGCTGCGCGGCAACGTCAACTGGATGGCCGCCCGTCAGGCCTCCGTCTCCTCGCAGCTGTTCGGCGACGACATCTCCAAGCTCTGGCCGATTTCCTACGAGGGCCAGTCGGACACCGCCTGTTTCGACAATGCGCTCGAGTTCCTGGTGCGCGGCGGCTATTCCCTCGCCCACGCGGCAATGATGTTGATCCCGGAAGCCTGGGCCGGCAACCCGTTGATGGACGACAACCTTCGCGCCTTCTACGAATATCACGCAGCCCTGATGGAGCCGTGGGACGGCCCGGCCGCCGTCGCCTTCACCGACGGTCGCCAGATCGGCGCGACGCTCGACCGCAACGGCCTGCGCCCGGCCCGCTATGTCGTCACCGACGAGGACATGGTGATCATGTCCTCGGAAGTCGGCGTCCTGCCGGTGCCGGAGGAGAAGATCATCCGCAAGTGGCGCCTGCAGCCGGGCAAGATGCTGCTGATCGACCTCGAGGAAGGGCGCATCATCTCCGACGACGAGATCAAGCGCAGCCTGTCGACGGCCAACCCCTACAAGGACTGGCTGCACCGCACCCAGATCGTGCTGGAGGACATGCCGGCCGTGCGCGGCCGTGCGCCCGTCGCCGCCGAGACCCTGCTCGACCGCCAGCAGGCCTTCGGCTACACCCAGGAAGACATCAAGCTCCTGATGCAGCCGATGGCGACCGTCGGCCAGGAAGCCATCGGCTCGATGGGCACCGACACGCCGATCTCCGCGCTCTCCGACAAGCCGAAGCTGCTCTACACCTATTTCAAGCAGAACTTCGCCCAGGTCACCAACCCGCCGATCGATCCGATCCGCGAGGAGCTGGTGATGAGCCTCGTCTCCTTCATCGGACCGCGGCCGAACCTGTTCGACCTCAAGGGGCTTGCCACGTCGAAGCGCCTGGAAGTGCGCCAGCCGATCCTCACCAATGACGATCTGGAGAAGATCCGCACCATCGGCGACACCGCCGACAACCAGTTCTCGGCCAAGACGCTCGACATCACCTATGACGCGTCCAAGGGCGCCGAAGGCATGCGCGAGGCGCTCGACAACCTGTGCGCCAATGCCGAGCGCGCGGTCGTCAACGGCTACAACATCATCATCCTGTCCGACCGCCTGCTCAGCCGCGCCCGCATCCCGATCCCGGCGCTGCTGGCGACCGCCGCCGTGCACCATCACCTGATCCGCAAGGGCCTGCGCACCTCCGTCGGTCTCGTGGTGGAAACCGGCGAGGCGCGCGAGGTGCATCATTTCTGCGTGCTCGCAGGATACGGCGCCGAGGCGATCAACCCCTATCTCGCCTTCGAGACGCTGCTGCAGCTGCATGCCGAGCTCGACTTCCCCGAGGAGGTCGACGCCGACGAGGTCGTCTACCGCTACATCAAGTCGATCGACAAGGGCATCCTCAAGGTCATGTCCAAGATGGGCATCTCGACCTACCAGTCCTATTGCGGCGCGCAGATCTTCGACGCGGTCGGCCTCGCGAGCGACTTCGTCAACGAGTATTTCTTCGGCACCGCGACCAGCATCGAGGGCATCGGCCTTGAGGCCGTGTCCAGCGAGACGACCCGCCGGCATGCGCTTGCCTTCGCCGACGTGCCGGTGCTGCGCCGCTCGCTCGACGTGGGCGGCGAGTACAATTACCGCGTCCGCGGCGAGAGCCACCTGTGGACGCCGGACAACATCGCCTCGCTGCAGCACGCGGTGCGCGGCAACATCCCGGAGAAGTATCGGGACTTCGCCCGCGAGACCAACGAGGAGAACGGCCGCTTCACCATTCGCGGCCTGTTCCGGATCAGGATGGCGGACGAGGCGGGCCGCAAGCCGATCCCGCTCGACGAGGTCGAACCGGCCTCCGAGATCGTCAAGCGCTTCTCCACGGGCGCCATGTCCTTCGGCTCGATTTCCCGCGAGGCCCACTCGACGCTTGCCATCGCCATGAACCGGATCGGCGGCAAGTCGAACACCGGCGAGGGCGGCGAGGAGCCGGAGCGCTACATGCCGCTCCCCGACGGATCGCAGAACCCGATGCGGTCGGCCATCAAGCAGGTCGCCTCGGGCCGCTTCGGCGTGACCACCGACTATCTCGTCAATGCCGACATGATCCAGATCAAGGTCGCGCAAGGGGCAAAGCCCGGCGAGGGCGGACAGCTTCCCGGTCACAAGGTCGACGCGGTCATCGCCAAGGTGCGCCACTCGACGCAAGGCGTGGGCCTGATCTCGCCGCCGCCGCATCATGACATCTATTCGATCGAGGATCTGGCGCAGCTCATCTACGACCTGAAGAACGTCAATCCGGCCGCCGACATCTCGGTCAAGCTCGTCTCGGAAGTCGGCGTCGGCACCGTTGCCGCCGGCGTCGCCAAGGCGCGCGCCGACCACATCACCGTGTCCGGCTATGATGGCGGCACCGGCGCCTCGCCGCTGACCTCGATCAAGCATGCCGGCAGCCCCTGGGAAATCGGCCTTGCCGAGACCCAGCAGACCCTGGTGCTGAACGGCTTGCGCTCGCGCATCGCGCTGCAGGTCGATGGCGGGCTGAAGACCGGCCGGGACGTCATCGTCGGCGCCCTGCTCGGTGCCGACGAATTCGGCTTCTCCACGGCGCCGCTCATCGCCGCCGGCTGCATCATGATGCGCAAGTGCCATCTGAACACCTGCCCGGTCGGCGTCGCCACCCAGGACCCGGTCCTGCGCAAGCGTTTCAAGGGCACGCCGGAACATGTGGTCAACTACTTCTTCTTCGTCGCCGAGGAAGTGCGCGAGATGATGGCCGCGATGGGCATTGCCCGGTTCGACGAGCTTGTCGGGCGTGCCGATCTTCTCGACCAGGAAAAGATGATCGACCACTGGAAGGCCAGGGGACTCGATTTCGCGCGCATCTTCCATGTGCCCGAAGCCCCGGCCGAGGCGAAGCGCTGGACCGAGCGCCAGAAACATCCGATCGACGACATTCTCGACCGCCGCCTGATCGCGGCGGCGGCTCCCGCGCTGGACAGCAAGGAGCCGGTGGAAATTGTCGAAACGATCATGAATGTCGACCGCTCGGCCGGTGCCATGCTGTCCGGCGAGGTTGCCAGGCGCTACGGCCACAAGGGGCTGAAGCCCGGCACGATCGACATTCGCCTGACGGGCACCGCCGGCCAGGCCTTCGGCGCCTTCCTGGCGCGCGGCATCTCGATGACGCTCGAGGGCGATGCCAACGATTATGTCGGCAAGGGCCTTGCCGGCGGCAAGCTGGTGATCCGCCCGAGCCCGAAAAGCGGCGCCGATCCGGACTATTCGATCATTGCCGGCAACACCGTGCTCTACGGCGCGACCGAGGGCGAATGCTATATCCGCGGCATCGCCGGCGAGCGTTTCGCGGTGAGAAACTCCGGCGCCATCGCGGTTGTCGAGGGTGTTGGCGACCATGGCTGCGAATACATGACCGGCGGCGTCGTCGTCGTTCTCGGCTGGACGGGCCGCAACTTCGCCGCCGGCATGTCGGGCGGCGTCGCCTATGTGCTCGACGAGGACGGCTCGTTCCGCAACCGCTGCAACCTCGCCATGGTCGACATCGAACCGGTCCCGGAGGAAGACGACCTCCTGGAAAAGCTCCACCACCATGGTGGCGACATCGAACACAAGGGCCGGGTCGACCTGACCGCCGACATGACCCGCCACGACGACGAACGGCTGCGCCAGCTCATCTCCAACCATGTCGCCCAGACGGGCTCGGCATGGGCGCAGGAGATCCTCGACAAGTGGGATGAGTTCCGGCCGAAATTCGTCAAGGTAATGCCGGTCGAGTACCGGCGTGCCCTTCGCGAAATGGAAGAAAAGCGGCTCGGCCTGGTGGCGGCCGAGTAAGGGAGACGGACAAAATGGGAAAAGTCACCGGATTTCTCGAGATCGACCGGCAGGAACAGAAGTACCAGCCGGCCTCCGATCGCATCCGTCACTTCAGGGAGTTCACCCTGCCGCTCGAGGACAAGGAAGTCGAGCGCCAGGCGGCCCGTTGCATGGACTGCGGCATTCCCTATTGCCACGGCCCTGTCGGCTGCCCGGTCAACAACCAGATCCCCGACTGGAACGACCTGGTCTATAATGGCGACTGGGAAGAGGCGGCGCGCAACCTGCACTCCACCAACAACTTCCCGGAGTTCACCGGACGCATCTGCCCCGCCCCTTGCGAGGAAGCCTGCACGCTGAACCTCGAGGACACGCCCGTCGCGATCAAGACGGTCGAGCAGGCGATTGCCGACAAGGCCTGGTCCGAGGGCTGGATCCGCCCGGAGCCGGCGCCGTTCCGCACCGGCAAGACCGTCGCCGTTGTCGGCTCCGGTCCGGCCGGCATGGCCGCCGCCCAGCAGCTTGCCCGCGCCGGTCACACGGTGCATGTCTACGAGCGCGAGCCGCGCGCCGGCGGGTTGATGCGCTATGGCATCCCCGACTTCAAGATGGAGAAGCACTATATCGACCGCCGCGTCGAGCAGATGCAGGGCGAAGGCGTCGAGTTCCACTACGGGGCCAATGTCGGCGTCAACATCACCGTCGACGAACTCAAGCACCGTCATGACGCGGTGCTCCTGACCTGCGGCGCGGAACGTCCGCGCGATCCGGAACTGCCCGGCATGGACCTTGCCGGCAGCATGTACGCCATGCCCTTCCTGGTTCAGCAGAACCGCCGGGTCGGCGGCGAGGACGTCTCGGGCGAACCGCCCTACTGGGCCGGCGGCAAGCATGTGGTCGTCATCGGTGGCGGCGACACCGCCTCCGACTGCGTCGGCACCTCGTTCCGCCAGGGCGCGCTGTCCGTCACCCAGCTCGACATCCGCCCGCGTCCGCCGGAAAAGGAAGACAAGCTCAACATCTGGCCCTACTGGCCGACCAAGATGCGCACCTCCTCCAGCCAGGCGGAAGGGGCCGAGCGCGAGTTCGCGGCGGCGACGCTCGCCATCGTCGGCGAGGACGGCCATGTCACCGGCGTCAAATGCGCCCGCGTCGACGAGAAGCGCCGGCCGATCGAGGGAACCGAGTTCATCCTGCGGGCCGAACTGGTGCTGATCGCCATCGGTTTCGCCGGCCCGCTGGAAGGCACCTATCTCGGCGAACTCGGGGACACCATCGCCCGCGACGGCCGGGCCAACGTCCTTGCCAACACGCAGGACTACAAGACCACCATCGACGGCGTCTTTGCCGCCGGCGACGTGCGCCGGGGACAGTCGCTGGTCGTCTGGGCGATCCGCGAGGGTCGCCAGGCGGCACGCGCCATCGACCTGCACCTGACCGGCAGCTCCAACCTGCCGCGCTAATTTCGATAAAAATCCGGGCAATTTTTCGAAGATCTTGCACCGGAATTGTCGAGATTGATCAAGAACGGCGCCCTTTCGGGCGCCGTTTTCGTTTCTCGCCGCTCAGTCTTGCCGGCGCTCAGGCTGCGCTTTTCCCCGCGCCGTTGTTCCCGGGCCTGATCGGAAATCCCCGCTCTGCGCATCCGGCGACTGGAGAGTTCTCCCCGCTTGATCGCAGCACCGGCGGACAGGTCGGCGCAAGGACCGCTATTGCGGCGGGCATGCAGGTTCAGGCGATTTCCGGCAGGGGGATACGTCCGCCGGGTTTCGCCGTTGCCCCCGCCCAGGGCAATTCCAGGCCCGGCCGGCCCTGCTGCTGTGACATTTCCGGAAAAATCGGCCCCGGGCATCGGGCAAGGTCGGTGCCCGGGCGGCCCTGCGCCATTTCACGTTCCTGCCGCCACCAGGCGTGAGCCGGGTTGTAGACGTCGCCGAAGCCGCCTGCCGGCCTACTCGACCCGCCGGAAATCGTCGACGCGGCCATTGGCCGGGGCAAGGGGCGCGCCCTGCACGATCAGCCGGTATTGCGGCGTGTCGGCGACCGGCTCGTTGCGTGCGTCCTCGGCTCCCGCCAGCACCGTCTCCGGCGCCCCCTGGCGCCCGGTCAGGACAATGAAGTTGGGATCATCCTCGACGCCCTCGAATGCGAAGGCACCCGATGAGCCGAGGATCCGGGCAATCGAACGCTCGGCGAAGAACGCGATCTTCCTCCGGCCGTGCCAGGTAAATCCGATTCCGTCGCCCGAGCGCAGCCGGCGCCGCGTTCCCTCCACGTCCGGTCCGTAGGAGGTGTAGCCGCCATTCTCGTCGAGGAACACGTCCCAGACATCGACATAGATGGCGTTGCCTGCATCGACCCGCTGCTTGGCAACGGTGTTGATATGGCTGAAATCGGCGCGCCGGGCCTGTCCTTTCGGCGGTGGCAGGCCGACCCAGACCAACGGCGTGCGTTGTGCCCGCGCCGCGGAAATGAAGGCCCCGACACGCCTGTCATAGGCTGTGTTCCACTCTTCCGACCGGAAACCGGCCGTGGCCGTCGCGGTCTCGATATCGCTCACGTCATGCGACCCGATCAGCGCCACCACGACCGCGACCTTGCGTCCCTGGACGATGCCGCTGATCCGGTCGCCCAGATCTCCCGGGCCAGCGCCTGCGAGCCCGACATCGTCGAGCACCAGACTGTCGACGCGCACCGACGCGACCTCCGCATACGTTGCCTCAAGGCCTTCGGCGAGTTCCCCGGCCAGCGAATCGCCAACCACCAGAATGACGCGCGCATCCGCTTCCTTGGGCACCTCGACGACAACGGGCCGCGCGGGCTCGCGCGGTTGCTGGATGCGTTGGCGCGGGTTCCGCTCCTTGATACGCACCCGCTGGCGGCGGTTCTCGACGCCAAACAGCCGGAAGAGCGGCGTCAGCGGGTGAAAGCCGCTGCCCGTCGTGTCGCCAGGCCGCACGATCGGCCGGCCGTCCTGGGCGCTCGCAGGCGATGCCGAGCCCAGCGACCCGGCCAGAAGCGCCGTCAGCAACATGGCGAGCAGGTAACGGGCGCCCCGGCGGCACACGCAAGGCGTGCCATACCAGGCGGTACCGGTTCCGGTGGAGTGACCCTTGATCATGACCCGATCCTAGCGGAAGCGCCGCCCCGCTCCAAGCGTCCAGCGCGTCACGACCCGCCCTGCGGCTCTCCGCTCAGCGCCCCGAGCGGATGTGGCTCAGCAAGGCGACGGAAGCATAGCCGTCCGGGATCAGGCCTGCCGACGCCTGGTAGGCGCGGATGCCGCGACGTGTCGCCGGACCGACCTGGCCGTCAGCCGCCCCGACCGAAAAGCCGCGCCTGTTGAGGAGGTTCTGCAGTTCCTCCGTCTGCGGTCGCGACAGAGGAAGCGCGTCCCTCTGCCAGGGCTGGACAAAGGGCTCGCCGCCACGGATGCGGTCGGAAAGGTGACCGACTGCCAGCGCATAGGCGGTGGCGTTGTTGTAGCGCTTGATCACATAGAAGTTGCGCAGCATCAGGAAGGCCGGGCCCGACGCCCCGGCCGGCAGAACCAGTTCGGCATCGTCGGACGGGCGCGGGAAGTTGCGGCCCCCGGTGCGGCGAACGCCGATCCGGGCCCAGTCGCCCAGGTTCTTCTCGGTGTCCACATGGGTATAATCGAAGCCGCGCGGCAGCACGACCTCGTAGCCCCAGGTCTTGCCGCTCTGCCAGCCATGCCGCTTCAGATAGTTCGCGGTCGAGGCCAGTGCATCCGGAATGTTGGTCCAGATGTCGTGGCGGCCGTCCCCGTCATAGTCCGAGGAGTACTGCTTCCAGCTGGACGGCATGAACTGGGTGTGCCCCATCGCCCCGGCCCAGGACCCTTCCATCCGGTCCGGCGCAACGTGCCCGTCATCGATGATCTTGAGCGCCGTGACCAGCTCGCGCGTCCAGAAATCCTGCCGCCGCGGCGCGGCATAAGCGAGCGTCGCCAGCGCGCGCACCACATAGTGCTCGCCCATGAAGGAGCCGTAATTCGTCTCCATGCCCCAGATCGCGACAACCGCCTCCCGGTCGACCCCGTAGCGGGCCTCGATCGCCGCCAGCTCGCGGGCATAGGTGGTGAGCATCTCGCGCCCCTTCTCGACACGCGTGTCGGAGACCGCACTGTCGAGATAGTCCCAGATCGGCTTGACGAACTCCGACTGCTTGTTCATCAGCCGGATCGTGTCGGGATCGGGGGTTACGCCCTGGAATGCCCGCTGGTAGGTGTTCCTCGAAACGCCCGCCTCCCGCGCCACCGGCCAGAAGCGGTCCACCCAGCGGTCGAACGCGACATCGGAAAACGCCGGCGTTCCCCCTGTCGCAAGAGCCATCAGGCCGAGCGCCAGCGCGACCGGCAGACGGCTCCCTCCGGTGACATGGCGGATCGCGGCCCGGGTTGTTCGCAAGAAAGACATCAACACTCCTGATCGTCCCATGGCGCGGTCATGCCCGGCGCGTTGCCCGCAGAACCGACCGCATTCGCGCCCCCCCAGGCGCCCCGGATACTGTGTCTTGCCGGCGCTTGCGCGCTCGTGGCGAATGCGCGGTGCCGGCCGGACGGTTCAATGGCGGAAACGCAAGCCCGCCTCGATCGTGTTCGAATCGTATCCCGCCCCCGCCGTGCTCGAGATGAAGCGGCGATATGTGTAGCGCCCTTGAAGCGCGACATTCGACGTCAGCGCCCAGGTCAGCGCGGTCGTGGCGCGCGCTTCCTGCTCGGTCAGCACGACACCCGTGTAGTCCCGCCAAGAATAGCCCAACCCGACTTCACCGCTCAACGCATCGGACAACCCGTGCGCAAGGCGGATGTCGCCGGAATAGATGACGGACCCCGGAGTGCCGGAAATCGTCGAGGGCGAGAAATCGGTGCTCGCCAGCGCCGTCACCGTCGTCAGCCTGGTCGGCGACCAGACCAGCGACCCGTCGACCGTCAGCCCCTCCAGCTTCGCCAGGCGCTTGTCGTCCAGCGTCTCGCTGCGCCAGCCGACGGCAATGTCACCGCTGATCTTGCCGCCATTGTCGAAGGCCACACCGGCACGCAGTCCGTATCCCCGCGAATCTCGATCCGCACAAAGGGTGAGATCCGGGCACTTTTCGAAATAGCGCCGGCCAAGCAGGCTGGCTTCGGCAAAGGGTGCAACAAAGGCACCCGTGTTGCCTTCCACCCGCAAGGTGACGGTGGCAAGCGCGTTGTCCCGCTCGCGATCGGCGACCGCGCCACCAACGCCGCTATAGAGCGTGGAGTCGACCCTGCCGCGCAGCTCCGCGCCGACCAGTCCGAGGTCGCGGCGCAGCGCCAGACCGGCCCCCAGCTCGTGGATATCCTGATCGCCGCCGGTCGATTCGGCCGTGCCGCTGTCCTCCAGGGCAAGTCCGTAGCGTGCGTCGATATCAATCTCGCTGCGGTCGCCGACCTCGAGCGTCAGCAGCGCATCCGACGTCACGTTGGGGTCGGCCTCCACATTGCCGCTGCCCGGATAGCCGACATAGCTGCCGCGGAAGTTGATGCCGAGGCGGTGGCGGCTCCAGTCGGATTGCAGCCGGATTGAAGGAGCGACCCGATAGGTCGCACCACTGGTGCCCGACGCATCCCCCTCCCGGTTGTCGGTCCAGCCAAGACCGGTGAAAAGCTCAGGATACAGCAGAAAGGATCCGACGCGGATACCACGCGGCGCATCACGGGTCGTCTCGCCGTCGTAGACCGTTTCCGCGAGCGTTCCGCCACCAACAATGGCGGTGCGTCGCTGCACGGCGCGCAGCCGCTCGGAGAACGGCTGCACGGGACGCACCCGCCCGACATCGGCAAGCGCCTCGGCCTCCTCGCCCGCATCCGTCCCGGTCTCGGAAATGGTTCCCCGGGTCCCCGTCGCGGCATTGGCCGCCGAACCGGCCTGGCCCGATCGGGATTCGGCACCCTGCTCGGCATCCGTCGCGTCCTGCAGCCCGTCATCGTCGCCAAAACCGCCGAAACCGCCGCGCAGGCTGCTGTCCTGCGCCCACGCGGACGCACACGGCATTGCCGTGGTGGCAAGCAGCGCGAAAGCGGCAAGGACGGGGGAAAGGTAGCGCTTCATTGTCGACCCGGTTGGAATGCGGGCGCAGCCGGCCCACTTTGGCCACGATAATGGTCTGTTAAGGTTAACGGAGAGTTGCACCGCGACCGGTGCGTCCCCCTCGAGGCTCCCGGACTTGCCGCAGCCGGCCGGGAGGGCTAAGAGGGCTCATTCCAACATGGACACCGCAATGACCGTCACCGCCGCCCCCCAGCCAGCGCCCGCCATTGGCGGATCCGACCCTCGGTCCGCCGGTCTGTCCGCCGTGCGCACGATCGTCACGGAAGTGGCCGGCCTCGAGGCGCTGCGCGAGGCATTGGAAAACGGGCTTTCCGCCCCCTTCGCCCGCGCGGTCGAGACGATTGTCGCCGCACGCGGCCGGGTCATCGTGACCGGCGTCGGCAAGAGCGGCCATGTCGGGGCCAAGATCGCCGCGACCTTCGCCTCCACGGGAACCCCGGCGTCCTTCGTTCACGCGACCGAGGCAAGCCACGGCGACCTCGGCATGATCACCGACAATGATGTCGTGCTGGCGCTGTCCTGGTCGGGAGAGACGCAGGAACTGGGCCCGACCATTGCCTATACGCGTCGCTTCAAGGTGCCGCTGGTGGCCGTGACCTCGCGCAGCGAGAGCGCTCTCGGCACGGCGGCGGACATCGTCCTGGCCCTGCCCAAGGTCGAGGAAGCCTGCCCGCACGGCCTTGCCCCGACCACCTCGACCATCCTGCAGATGGCAACCGGCGACGCGCTTGCCATCGCCCTGCTCGAGGCACGTGGCTTCACCGCCCTGGACTTCAAGACCTATCACCCGGGCGGTCGTCTCGGTTCCAGCCTCCTGCACGCCCGCGACATCATGCATTCCGGCGACAAGCTGCCGCTGGCGGGCGCCGCAACGGCAATGCGCGACGCGATCGTGCTGATCACCCAGAAGGGCTTCGGCGTACTCGGCATTGTCGACGAGACCGGCGCGCTGGCCGGCATCATCACCGACGGCGACCTGCGCCGCCACCTGAGCCACGACTTCCTCGACAAGACCGCGGAACAGGTGATGACCCGCGCTCCCAAGACGATCCCGGCCGACATGCTGGTCGCCTCCGCGATGGAGTTCATCAACCGCTCGTCGATCACAGCCGTCTTCGTGGTCGACAACGGGCGACCGGTCGGCATCATCCATCTGCACGACCTGCTCCGCCACGGCGTCGCCTGACCCCTTTCTCGCCGACGGCAACGTGCTACGGTGAATTAAGTATTTGTTAACCCTAACGTATTTTCCGACTGCCCATAGCCATTCTTTGGCCGCGCTTAGGGATTGATTAGCCACGTCCTGCCTATGATCGCTCCGGGTCCGCAAACGGGCCGACCTGTTCCGGAGAGTATCAGCGTCATGGATCTCGGTTCGATCATTGGCATTTGCGCGGCGTTCGCGGTGGTTCTCGTCGCCATTCTTCTTGGTGGCAGTCTCACCCAGTTTATCGACATTCCCTCGGTCCTGATCGTCATCGGCGGCGGCTTCGCGGCAACGCTTGTCCGGTTCCCGCTGGCCGGCATCGGCAGCGCGTTCATCGTCGGCAGCAAGGTCGCCTTCACCCACAAGAAGGCAAGCCCCCGCGACCTCATCGAGGAAATCGGCAGCCTGGCCGACACGGTGCGCAAGTCCGGCCCGCTCGGGCTCGAGAATGTCGAGGTCAGCGATTCGACGCTGGCAAAGGGCGTGCAATACATCGCCGACGGTTACGAGGCCGATTTCATCAAGGAAACGATGGAGCGCGAACGCGACCTTTATCTCGACCGCCTCCAGGAAGGCCGCAAAGTGTTCAAGGCGCTTGGCGATTCGGCTCCCGCCTTCGGCATGATCGGCACGCTGGTCGGCCTCGTGCAGATGCTCGCCACCATGGACGACCCTTCGACGATCGGCCCCTCGATGGCCATCGCCCTGCTGACCACGCTCTATGGCGCGCTGATCTCCAACGTGATCTGCCTGCCGCTGGTCGACAAGCTGGATTCCAAGTTCGAGGTCGAGGAGGTCAACCAGACCCTCGTGATCGACGGTGTCCTGCAGATCCGCGAAAACAAGAGCCCCGCGCTGATCCGCGACATGCTGATCGCCTATCTGCCGGAAAAGGCACGCGCCGAGTTCGCGGAAGCCGCCTGACGCGGAAACGGAGACGTCGACATGGCAAAACGCAAACAGGCAGGCGGTGGCGCCCCGGATTGGCTGGTGACATTTGCCGACCTGATGTCGCTGCTCGTCTGCTTCTTCGTCCTGATCATCTCCTTCTCCATCCAGGACAAGCAGAAGCTTCAGGTGGTCGCAGGCTCGATGCGCGAGGCTTTCGGCGTCAAGGAGACCGCGCGCCGGACCGGCATCATCGAGGTCGAGGGCATCCCGATCCGCGACTACATGAAGGACATCACCCAGGTTCCCGAGGAGCTGGATTCGGACTTTGCCGCCGAGCGCCACGAGAAACGGCGCAAGCAGGGGCCTGAAGCCAACACCCACGATGTGCGCGAATCGCACATCGAGCACCCCCGGCAGTTTGCCACCGCAGCCGCGTCGCTGCGCCAGGCCTGGCAGGAAATGCCTGACATCACGGAGATTTCCTCAAACATCATCCTTGAGGAAACGGACGAGGGTCTCAACGTCACGCTGGTCGACCAGGACGGCCGCTCGATGTTCCCGGAAGGTTCGAAGTATCCTTACGAGATCACCCGCAGGTTGCTCGCCACCATGGCGCCGGTCATTTCCCGCATGCCGAACCGCATCCAGGTCACGGGCCACACCACATCGGGCGGCATGACGATCAATCCCGGCTACACCAACTGGGAGCTCTCCGCCGACCGGGCCAACGCGGCGCGCCAGATCCTGTCCGAATACGGCATCCCGCAGGACCGCTTCTACGGCGTGGTCGGCAAGGCCGATACCGAGCCGCTGTTCCCCAACGATCCCTATCTGGCGGCGAACCGCCGGATCGGCATCCTTCTGATGCGCGAGGCGCCGCCGATCCCGCTCGGACACAATCCCTGAAGCAGGCAGGCGCTCCCGGCCCGGTTCGAAAGCTGCCGGGAGCATCGGTCAGGACTGGGCAGGCCGGGCGGCCGGGGCGGTCATCCGCGCGCAGCAGATGTCAGGTCCGCGGCTCCACCGGCGCGACAACCAGCGTTGCACCGTCGACACCCGTGATTGCGATCCGCGTTCCCGCCGGACAATCCGGTCCGCTCACCCGCCACACCGTATCGTCGACACTGACCGTTCCCTGACCATCTCCGATCGGGGCGGAAAGAGTGAACTCGCGTCCGATCAGCCGGTTGGCCCGGCGATTGAGGTTGGGATCGCCGCCCTCGTTGCCCTTCCGGCTCATCACCATGCGGCCGGCGACCATGCTGGCCACCGACAGCACGCCGAAGAGAACCAGCGCCAGTTGCCAGGGAATGTCGACCACGATCGCGATCGTCCCGACGATGATCGCGGCAAGCCCGAACCAGAGGAAGAAGGTGCCCGGGGCGAGCACCTCGAGGCCGAGCAGCACCAGCCCGACGATCCACCAGATCCAGGGGCCCAGCTCGAGCACCAGGCGTTCAACGATGCTCATGCACGGTCCTCGCCGCCACGCTCGCCGTTGCCGGTATTGGGAACGGCGGCCGCCGCACGGGCACGGGCCCGGTTGTCGGGGCCAAACGCTTCCTTGGCGATCTCGGCAATGCCGGTGAGCGATCCGAGCACGGCGGTGGTTTCCGTTGGCAGGATCAGGAGTTTCTGGTTGGGCGAGCGGGCGAACTGGCCAAGCGCCTCGACATATTTGTTGGCAACGAAATAGTTGATCGCCTGCATGTCGCCGGCGGCGATCGCCTCGCTGACCATCAGGGTCGCCTTGGCTTCCGCCTCCGCGGCACGCTCACGCGCCTCTGCATCGCGGAAAGCAGCCTCGCGCCGGCCCTCGGCTTCCAGGATCAGCGACTGCTTCTCGCCTTCCGCCTGCAGGATCTCCGACTGGCGCTTGCCTTCCGCCTCCAGGATCGACGCGCGCTTCTCGCGCTCGGCCTTCATCTGCCGGCCCATTGCCTCGACCAGGTCGCGCGGCGGATTGATGTCCTTTATCTCGATCCGGGTCATCTTGATGCCCCAGGGCGAGGCGGCCGCATCCACGACCCGCAGCAGCCGGGCGTTGATCTCGTCGCGGTTGGACAGCAACTCGTCCAGATCCATCGATCCCATGACCGAACGGATGTTGGTCATGGTCAGGTTGAGGATGGCGTTTTCCAGCCCCGAAACCTCGTAGGCGGCCCGCGCCGCGTCGAGCACCTGGTAGAAGGTGACGCCGTCGGCGCTCACCGTCGCATTGTCCCGGGTGATCACTTCCTGTGTCGGAACGTCGAGGACCTGCTCCATCATGTTGATCTGGTGGCCGACGCGATCGACGAAGGGGATGATGATGTTGAGGCCCGGCGTCAGCGTCTTGCGGTACCGGCCGAAGCGCTCGACGGTGTAGTTGAAGCCCTGCGGCACCGTCTTGATGCCGGCAATGACGACAAGAACGAGCAGAACAAGCAGGACAAGTACAAGAATATCAAACCCGAACAGATCCAGGCCTTCGATCATCGACGTCATCCTTTTCCTGCGCTGCGCCGGCGCCACGCCGCGCGCGATTGAGGCCTTCGGGCCCCAAAAGGCGCCCGCCCGGCCGGATCCCGCTGCAACATGTACGCGCTCGCGCCGGATGCGCAAGCACAAGACGCATCAAAGGGAAGGGACGCCGATGAAGGAGAGCCGTCAGATCCAGCCGGAGAGCTCGCGGCGCACGATCGTGTCGATCACCTCCATGCCCGGCGCGCTGTCGTTCAGGCAAGGGATGTGGGCGAAATGCTCGCCGCCGTTCTCGTGGAAGATCTCGCCCGCCTCGCCGGCGATTTCCTCAAGCGTTTCGAGGCAATCGGCCACGAAGCCGGGATTGATCACGGCGATGCGCTTCATGCCCGAACCGGCCAGCGCCTCGACGGTCTTGTCCGTATAGGGTTGCAGCCATTCCTCGGGTCCGAAGCGTGACTGGAAGGTGATCCTCAGCCGGTCTTCCGGCCAGCCGAGCCGCTCGCGCAAAAGCCGCGTCGTCTTGTGGCAGTGGCAGTGATACGGGTCGCCCTTCCTGAAATAGGATTGCGGAATGCCGTGGAAGGAGGCGAGCACCGTCTCCGGCTCGAAGTCGAGCCCGGCAAGCGTCGTCTCGATCGAGGTCGCCAGCGCGTCGATATAGACCGGATCGTCGTGATAGGGAGGGACGGTGCGCAGCGCCGGTTGCCAGCGCATCTTGAGAAGCTCCTTGAACACCACGTCGTTCACGGTGGCGGTCGTCGAGGCCGAATACTGCGGATAAAGCGGGAAGACGAGCAGGCGGTCGCAGCCTTGCGCGCGCAGGTGCTCGAGGCGGGACGCGATCGAGGGGTTGCCGTAGCGCATCGCCCAGTCGACAACGACACTCTCTCCGGCGCCGGCAAGCATCCCCGAGAGCTTGTCCGACTGCGAGCGGGTGATGGTCCGCAACGGGGATTCGTCGCGCTCCTTGTTCCAGATCTCCTCATAGGCCTTGCCCGACTTCTGCGGGCGCGTGTTCAGGACGATGCCGAAAAGGATCGGATACCAGAGCGCCTTCGGCCATTCGATGACGCGCTTGTCCGTCAGGAACTCCTTGAGATAGCGGCGCATGGACCTGTAGTCGGTGCCGTCCGGCGTCCCCAGGTTGACCAGCAGCACGCCGACCTTGCCGGACTTGACCGGAGGGTGGTCCGCCGGCAGTCGCAGCTTGCGCATGTCCCGCGCCCGTGTGGCGTCGGCGCCGGCCGTGGTGTCGATATCGGCCGTGTTCTCGTTGACGGTCATGCTGTCCATTGGCTCCCGGTCGAAAGGTCGTTCTGCTGAGGCGGCACATAAGGCACGTCGTCGGCATGGTCCATAGCTTAACCTTGATACGCGCAGACAGTCGGACAGGATTTGCGCAATCCGCGACAGCCTGACGCACCGCTTGTCTTTCAGGCAATGCCGGCCGGCAGAGGTGCGGCGTTAACCGGGCCTTCAGCGGTATCGGCGACATTGATGAAATTACGAGGGTTTCCCGTGCGGACGCGGCTCTTCCGGACCCGGTCGCCGGGAATGACAGGGAAGACGGTTACCGTGAGATCGCAGAAGGTCCTGCTCATTGACGACAGCGCATTCACCCGCCGCCTTATCCGGGGAATGCTCAAGGACCTGGGCTTTGCCAGCATCAGCGAAGCGCCGAACGGCGCTGTTGCCGAAAAGCTCCTGCGCACCCACCGTTTCGACGTCATCCTCGTCGACTGGCGCATGCCGACACAGGACGGCGCGACCTTCCTGACCAACCTGCGTGCCAGTTCGAACGCACAAACGGCGATGACCCCCGTCATCGTCATCAGCGCCCATGTCGACCTGTCGCTGCTGGAAAAGGCCGCAGAACTCGGCGCCCGCTCGGTCGTCGTCAAGCCGTTCTCGGTTAGCGTCCTCAAGTCGCATGTCGATGCGGTGACCGGCGTCGCGGAACAGCCGCGCGGCGTCCCGCCGGAACCGCTCCCGCCGGTCGTCGAGGAAGATCCCTTCGAAGTCGTCTATCTCTGAGTAGGGTCGGCGTGCGGGCAGCGCGGGGGCGAAACCTCGGCGGGGCTCACTCGACGCGGTAGCGCTCGGCGACCCTGAACCAGAATTCGATGATCGTATGCAGCACCTGGCTCATTCCCGCCAGGCTGTCCGCCTTCGTCACCACGGCATTGGCGCCCGCCGCATAGGCGCGGCGAATCGTGACGGGATCGTCGGCCGTGGTGAACACGCAGACCGGCACCGCGCTCAATGTCGGGTGCGCCCGCAACTTGCCGAGGAACTCGGTCCCGTTCATCACCGGCAGATTGAGATCGAGAAGAATGAGATCGGGCGCCGGAAGACCTCTGGCAGAGGCCTCGTTCAGGATCGACAGTGCCTGGGCGCCATCGGCCGCCACCGTCAGGCGAACCGGTATCGCCGAGGCACGCAGCGACTGGGTGATGATCCGTACGTCATCGGGATCGTCCTCCACGAGGAGGACGGCCGCGCCGTCCTGGTCAGTAGCCCTGTCATCCTGCATCGCATCACCCGCCGGTCCGGAGCTGGCGGCGAGGGCCGCACAACCATATGTCGCGTTCCTGCATAGGATAGAGACGAATGACAGTGCAAGGGCAGAAAACCGACAAGGCCGCTTCCGTGGCCGGTCCGGCCGGCCCCTCCAACCTTCTCAGGCGTCGTATTTGCGCTCGTCGGAAATGACCTTGCCATCATTGGGAAGCGCACCCGGGGCGACCCGTTCGACCGACCCGGAAAGCTTGATGATTTCGCGAAGCGAGGCGGCAATGGCGCTGTCCAGGCCATCGGCCAAACCGTCGACCTCATAGGCGAAACGCATCACGTCCTGTTCGGCCTTGCGCTCGACGATGAGGCGCGCCCTGGCGATCTCCGGATGGCGCTCAAGCACCTGCGTCACCTGTTTCGGGTCGACAAACATGCCCTTGACCTTGGTTCGCTGGTCGGCGCGCCCCATCCAGCCTTTCAGGCGCATGTTGGTCCGCCCGCAAGCCGAACGGCCCGCCAGAACCGCCGAAAGGTCTCCGGTTCCGAAGCGGATCAGGGGATAGGCCCGGTTGAAGCTGGTCACGACGAGTTCGCCGACCTCGCCATCCGGCACCGGTGTGTCCGATCCCGGGCGCACGATCTCCACGATCATGTTCTCGTTCACCACCATCCCCTCGTCGACGACCGATTCATAGGCGATCACGCCAAGGTCGGCCGTCGCATAGGCCTGGAACACATCGACGCCGCGCGCCTTGTATTCCGCCCGAAGGCTCGGAAACAGCGCGCCGCCCGATACGATCGCCTTGCGGATGGAGGATGCGTCGCGGCCAAGTTCCTCCGCCTTGTCGAGGATCACCTTGAGATAATCGGGGGTTCCGGCATAGCCGGTCGGCTTGAGCGTCGCGATCGCGTCAACCTGCGTCTCGGTGTTGCCGACCCCGGCGGGAAACACGGCACAGCCGAGCGCCCGAGCTCCGTGATCGAGAATGAAGCCGCCCGGCGTAAGGTGATAGGAAAGCGCGTTGTGAACGATGTCGCCGGGGCGGAACCCGGCCGCGAAAAAGGCGCGCGCGGCATTCCAGGGGTCCGCCCCCTCGCCCTGCGGCTCCCAGATCGGCCCGGGAGACATGAAGATGCGCCCCATCGCGGAAACAGGAGCGGCCGCGAAGCCGCCGAATGGCGGGGTTGCGGCCTGCGCGGCCATCAGGTCCGGCTTGCGCAGCACCGGCAGGCGGGCCAGCGCCGAACGGTCGGCGACCGCAGACGGATCCACACCCGAAAGATGCCTTGCCCAGCCGGGCGCATTGGCTGTCGCATGCCCGATCAGGTCAGGCAGCCTTGCAAAGAGATCAGCGTCGCGCTCGTCCGGATCCCGGATCTCCAGGGTGTCAAAATGCTCTGCGCTCATGACACAGTCCTCGTGCTTTGCATCGCTTGCGGGAAAGCGGGGGTGTTGCTCGCCGACGCGGCGAACCCTTCCCGTCTGGCGTTCAGTCTGTTCCTGGGCGGCGCGAAAGCGGAGGCGTCAGGCCAGCCAGCGTTTGCGCCGCTTGTAGTGCTTCACGTTCCGGAACGACTTGCGGCCCTCGCCACCGACACCAAGGTAGAATTCCTTGACGTCCTCGTTCTCGCGCAGCGCCTTGGCATCCCCGTCGAGCACGATACGGCCCGATTCCAGGATGTAGCCATAGGTCGCATAACGCAGCGCGACATTGGTGTTCTGTTCGGCCAGAAGGAAGGAGACGCCCTCCTTCTGGTTGAGTTCCTTGACGATCTCGAAAATCTCTTCAACCAGCTGCGGTGCAAGCCCCATGGACGGCTCGTCAAGCAGGATCATGTTCGGCTTGCTCATCAGGGCGCGGCCGATGGCGCACATCTGCTGCTCGCCGCCGGACGTGTAGCCGGCCTGGCTCGACCGGCGCTCGCGAAGCCGGGGAAAATAGGCATAGACCTTCTCAAGGTCCTGCTTGATCGCGGCTGCCCCGTCCCGTCGCGTGAAGGCTCCGGTCAGGAGGTTTTCCTCGATGCTCAGATGGCCGAAGCAATGCCGGCCCTCCATGACCTGGATGCAGCCGCGCTTGACCAGGTCGTTGGGCGACAGCGACTGGACCTCTTCGCCCTTGAAGACGATGCTGCCCTTCGTCACGTCACCGCGCTCGGCCCCGAGCAGGTTCGACACCGCCTTGAGCGTCGTCGTCTTGCCCGCGCCGTTGGCTCCGAGGAGGGCAACGATGCCCCCCTCGGGAACGGTGAGCGAAACGCCCTTCAACACCAGGATGACGTGGTTGTAGATCACCTCGATGTTGTTCACCGAAAGGATCGTCGAAGCGGACGTCTCGCTCATGCCTGTCTCCACTCCTTGGGAGGACAACCGATCAGGATCAGTTGCAATCCCGGGGGGTGATGTTGTTCTCCGCCGCATATGCCGCGGAATCCGCCTCGATCAGCGGGGTGATGACGTCGCGGTCGGGCTCGATGCCGGACGCGATCACCTTCCAGTCGCCGCCGGCCGCATCCCACTGCTGGATGAGAACCGTGCCGGGATCGGAGTGAACGGCGCACGACATCTTCACCGGGTAGGTGAAGTTCGGCAGGCCGAGTTCGGCGAGCCGCTCCTCGGTGACGTCGAGAGCCTCGAGGCCTTCACGCACGTCCTTGCCGACGATCTCGTTCGAGCCCTTGATCTCCATCGCCTTGCGCAGCGCCTCGACGGTCCACACGGCGGCGATCAGGCCACGATTGTAGAGAACCTCGCCGACACGCTCGCGGTCACCGGCGCCCTTGCCGGCGTCATAGACCTTCTCGAGGATTTCCTGGTGCAGCGGGAACTCCGCGCCCGGCGCATGGAAGGTGGCCGACAGGTAGCCGTTGGCACCCTCGCCCGCCGGCAGCACGTCCTGCTCGGACCCGGCCCACCAGTTGCCGATGAAACGGTCCATCGGGTAGCGCACCGAGGAAGCTTCCTTGACCGCGACCTGGTTCATCACGCCCCAGCCCCACATGAAGACCCAGTCCGGGTTCATGCGACGGATCTGCAGCCATGTCGCCTTCTGTTCCTGTCCGGGATGATCGACCGGCAGCAGTTCCAGCTTGAAGCCGTGCTTGGCGGACAGTTCCTCGAGGGTGCGGATCGGCTCCTTGCCATAGGCGGAGTTGTGATAGACGAGCGCGATCGTCTTGCCCTTGAGATCCGCGGCGCTGCCCTCGATCGCGGCTGCGTAGTTGACCATGCCGGAGGCCGCGTCCCAGTAGGTGCCGGGGAAGTTGAAGATCCACGGGAAGATCTTGCCGTTGGCGGCCGAGGTGCGGCCATAGCCCATCGTGAAGATCGGGATCTCGTCGACCGCCGCCTTCGGGATGATCTGGTAGGTAATGCCCGTCGACAGCGGCTGGTAGACCAGCGCCTTGCTCTCGCCCTGTCCCTTGGTGTTCTCGTAGCACTCCACGCCCTGCTGGGTGTTGTAGGCCGTCTCGCACTCGATGAAATTGATGCTGGCGCCGTTGATGCCGCCGTCGCGCTCCTGCAGAAGCTTGAAGTAGTCGGCATACCCGTTGGCGAAGGGAATGCCGCCCGGCGCGTAGGGGCCGGTCCGGTAGACGAGCGACGGAATGGTCAGCTCGTAGGCCTGGGCCGTCGTGACCGCGATCGGCGAGGCGATCGCGAGCGCGGCAAGGCCGGCCGTGAGATGCTTCAGTTTCATGTCGTTTCCTCCCTTGGAACAGGACATTGGGCAGTCAGCTGGGCGGACGTTGGTTGTCTTGTCTCGCGCCGCCTCAGTACGGGAAGGGCCACAATCTCAACTTCTCCTTGGCGATCTGCCAGAGCCGGGCAAGGCCGTGCGGCTCGACGATCAGGAAGAGGATGATGAGAAGGCCCATCAAGAGAATTTCCATGTGCTTTGCCATGACCGGCATCAGCCCCATGCCATCGACCATGAAGTTCTTCAGGAAGATCGGCAGCAGCACCAGGAAGGCCGCCCCCATGAAGGACCCGACGATCGATCCGAGCCCGCCGACGATCACCATGAACAGCACCAGGAAGGAGACGTTGATGCCGAACACCTCTCCGACCTCGACGGCGCCGAGATAGATGGTGAAGAGCAGCGATCCCGCCATGCCGATATAGAAGGACGACACGGCAAAGGCGGAGAGCTTGGTCCTCAGCGGTCGCACGCCGATCAGTTCGGCGGCGATGTCCATGTCGCGGATCGCCATCCAGTTGCGGCCGAGCCGGCCACGCACGAGGTTTTTGGCAACCAGCGCGGAAACGGTCAGGAATGTCAGGCAGAAGAGATACTTGACCCAAGTCTGCGCCGACGCGCCGGTCAGCACCACACCGAAGATCTCGCGCTCGGGCGCCGAGATCTGGCCGGTGGCCGAGTAATTGTAGAACCAGCCGACCTTGTTGAAGAGCCACACAAGGAAGAACTGCGCGGCCAGTGTCGCCACCGCCAGGTAGAAGCCCTTGATGCGCAAGCTGGGCAGGCCGAAGGCGACGCCGACGGCGGCCGTGATGCCGCCCGACAGGAGCACCACGACGATCATGCTCATCTCCGGGAAGGAGGTCATCAGCTTGTAGGACGCATAGGCGCCCACCGCCATGAAGCCGCCGGTGCCCAGCGAAATCTGCCCGCAATAGCCGACCAGGATGTTGAGGCCGAGCGCGGCCATGCCGTAGATCAGCAGCGGCAGCAACACCGCATTGGTCCAGTAGTCGTTGACGAAGAACGGCACCACGAGGAAGGCAACCGCGAGGAACGCCCACACCACGTAACGGTCCTGGGCGATCGGGAAGATCCCCTGGTCCGCCTGGTAGGTGGTCTTGAACTGACCGGCTTCACGATAGAGCATGTGTCCTGAACCCTTCTTGATCGGAGCCTTGCGTCAGACGCGTTCGATGATGCGCTCGCCGAACAGACCCTGCGGACGCACCAGCAGGAAGGCGAGGGCGAGCATGTAGGCGAACCAGTTCTCGATCGCGCCGCCGACCATCGGGCCGACATAGATCTCGGCAAGCTTCTCGCCGACGCCGATGATCAGTCCGCCGACAATGGCACCGGGGATCGAGGTGAACCCGCCCAGGATAAGAACCGGAAGCGCCTTCAGGGCGATCAGCGACAGCGAGAACTGCACGCCCGACTTGGCGCCCCAGAGCGTGCCGGCGACCAGCGCCACGAAACCGGCGACCGACCACACAATGACCCAGATGGTCTGCAGCGAGATGCCGACGGAGAGCGCCGCCTGGTGATCGTCGGCAACGGCGCGCAGCGCCCGGCCGATGCGCGTCTTCTGGAAGAAGATCGCCAGGAAGCCGACCAGCACCGCGGCAATCAGCGCCGCGAACACTTCGAGCTTCTCGATATAGATATTGAACTGGTCGAGCATGAAGTCCGAGGCACCCGACGGCAGCCCGATATCGAGCACCTTGACGTCCGATCCCCAGACAATGTCGCCGACGCCTTCCAGCACATAGGCCAGGCCGATCGTCGCCATGAACAGGATGATCGGCTCCTGGTTGACCAGATGACGGAGCACGAACCGCTCCACCGCCCAGGCGACGGCGATCATGACGCCGACGGTGAGCATGAAGGCGATCGGCCAGGGCAGTGAGGTCTTCTCGATGATGCCCGCGAAGGTGAGCGCCGCGAACAGGCACATCACGCCTTGCGCGAAATTGAAGATGCCCGACGCCTTGAAGATCAGCACGAAGCCGAGCGCGACAAGCGAGTACATGACGCCGGCCATCAGGCCCGACAGGATAGTCTCAACCAGAAACGACATCCCGGATCCCTCAGTTTTCGTGCGGAACGCCGAGATAGGCGTCGATCACATCCTGGTTAGACTGCACCTCCTCGGGAGGTCCGTCGGCGATCTTGCGGCCGTAATCGAGCACCACGACCCGGTCCGACAGGTCCATCACCACGCCCATGTCGTGTTCGATAAGGGCGATCGTCGTGCCGAACTGCTGGTTCACGTCGAGAATGAAGCGGCTCATGTCCTCCTTCTCCTCGAGATTCATGCCGGCCATCGGCTCGTCGAGAAGAAGCAGCTCCGGTTCCATCGCCAGCGCGCGGGCAAGCTCGACCCGCTTCTGCAACCCGTAGGGCAGGCGCCCGACCGGCGTCTTGCGGATCGCCTGGATCTCCAGGAAGTCGATGATCTCCTCGACCTTGCGGCGGTGCTCGTTTTCTTCCCGGAGCGCCGGCCCCCAGTGGAGGCACTGCCACAGGAAGTTCTTGTGCATCTTCAGGCCGCGGCCGGTCATGATGTTGTCCAGCGTCGTCATGCCCTTGAACAGGGCGACGTTCTGGAACGTGCGGGCGATGCCGTTGCTGGCCGCCTCGTAGGGCTTCATCTTGCGCCGCACCTTGCCGCGCCAGGTGATCGTGCCTTCCTGCGGGTGGTAGAAACCGTTGATGACGTTGAGCATCGACGTCTTGCCGGCGCCGTTCGGGCCGATGATGGCGCGCACCTCGCCCTTGACGATGTCGAAGGAGATGTTGGTGATCGCCTTCACGCCGCCGAAGGAAAGCGACACGTTGTCGACGCGCAGCAGCACCTCGCCCTTGGTCATTCCGGAGTGCCCTGCCATGCCGGCGGGATCGACAAAGGCGTTCATTCCGCCGCCTCCTTCATGCCGCCCGACTGGGCCGGGTAGAGTTCCATGTCATGGATCGCGACAGTCGCCTCGATCCCGCCCTTGCGTCCGTCCTCGAACGTGACCTCGGTGCGCACATGCTTGCTGGTCGAGCCGTCGTAAAGCGCCTCGATCAAGGGCTGGTAGCGCTCCGCGATGAAGGAGCGGCGCACTTTCTGCGTCCGCGTCAGCTCGCCGTCATCCGCGTCGAGCTCCTTGTGCAGGACGAGGAACCGCTTGATCTGGCCGCCGGCCATCATCGGCTCGGACGCCAGGTCCCGGTTCACCTGATCGACATGTCCCCGGATCATCTCGTAGACATGGGGATGGGCGGCAAGTTCCTGGTAGGAGGCATAGTTGACATTGTTGCGCTCGGCCCAGGAGCCCACCGCCGTCAGGTCGATATTGACGAACACCCCGCAGAAATCGCGCCCGTCGCCAAAGGCCACGACCTCTTTCACGTTGGGGAAGAATTTCAGCTTGTTCTCGATGTATTTCGGCGCGAAGAGCGAACCGTCCGAGAGCTTGCCGACATCCTTGGCCCGGTCGATGATCTTGAGGTGACCGTTGTCGGCGATGAAGCCGGCATCGCCGGTCAGCACCCAGCCGTCCTCGGTCTTGGTCGAGCGCGTCGCCTCGTCATTCTTGTAATAGCCGACGAAAACGCCTGGCGAACGGTAGTGGACCTCGCCGTTCTCGGCGATCCGGAGTTCCACGTCCGGGGCCGGCATGCCGACCGTGTCGCCGTAGATCTCGCCGTCGGGCTGCATCGTGATGTAGACGCTGGCTTCCGTCTGGCCGTAGAGCTGCTTCAGGTTGAGCCCGAGCGAGCGGTAGAAGCGGAAGATTTCCGGGCCGATCGCCTCGCCTGCGGTGTAGCCGACCTTGAGACGGGTGAAGCCCATCTGGTTCTTCAGCGGCCCGTAGACGAACAGGTCGCCGAGGCCATAAAGAAGCCGGTCGCCGAAGCCCACGCTCTCGCCGTTGAGGATCCGCTCGCCGACCCGGCGGGCAACCCCCATGAAAAAATCGAACATCTTCTTCTTGAGCCGGCCCGCATCCTCCATCCGCACCATGATATGCGTGAGCAGCCCCTCGAACACACGCGGCGGCGCGAAGAAATAGGTCGGTGCGATCTCGCGCCGGTCCGACAGGACGGTCTCGAGGTTCTCCGGGCAGTTGACGCAATAGCCGGCGCAATAGGCCTGGGCGAGCGAGAACACATGGTCGCCGATCCACGCCATCGGCAGGTAGGCGAGCGTTTCCTCGGTCTCGTTCAGGCTGTCGAACTTGTTGCCGTTGCGCGCCGAGATGACGAGATTGTCGAAGGACAGCATCACGCCCTTGGGACGCCCCGTCGTGCCCGACGTATAGAGCATGACGGCGATATCGGCGCCCTTGGTCGCGGCGACACCCTCGAGCCAGGCCGCCTCGCGGGCGGGATCGCTGTCGATTGCCTTGCGACCGGCTGCCTGCAGGCCCTCGAAGGAGTGAAGACGGCTGTGGTCATAGTCGCGCAGGCCTCGCGCGTCGTCATAGATGACCTGCTCCAGATGCGGCAGGCTCTCCGACATCGACAGGAGCTTGTCGACCTGCTCCTGATCCTCGACGCAGGCGAAGCGGACCTCGGCATGCTCGAGCACGAAGGCCATTTCCTCAGCCACGGAGTCCGAGTAGAGCGGCACCGGCACGCCGCCGAGCGACTGCACCGCGACCATCGACCAATACAGTCGCGGGCGGTTCGCGCCGACGATGGCGATCTTGTCGCCCTGCTTGAAGCCGACGTCCTGAAGGCCGATGGCGAAGGTCCGGATTTCCTCCAGCACCTGCGACCATGTCCATGCCTGCCAGATTCCGAGATCCTTCTCGCGCATCGCCGGCCGGTCCGCAAAGACACGGGCATTGCGCAGGAGGATTTTCGGAAAGGTGTCCTCGTCGAGGCGCTCGACGACGGGCGACCCTGCCATTGCGTTTCTTCCCCTTTGGACGCCCCGATTGTTCGGGATCGTTCGTTGTAACGCCACCAGACTATCACAGTCCTGGTCGATCAAGCCCTTCTCTCTTCTTGGAGACTTGCGGGCGATTGACGCTGAGTTGCGCTCGACGGCAACGCTAGGCCAGCAGCGTTTCGCCAGTATGTGCCAATTGCAACGAATTGTGTCAGGACGCGTGCCCGGCGTTTTTGCAATCGACAGGAAGGCGCGCGCGCATAAACTCCGGCCATGGCAAGCCGCGATCTCTACCGTGACCGTCTCGACCTTCTCCAGGCGGCGCTCGACCACATCAACCAGGGCTTTTCGGTCTTCGATGCCGACCTGCAGCTGGTGGCCTGGAACCGCCAGCTTTTCGAGATGCTGGAATTTCCCTGGCATCTCGCCCGGCGCGGCACCCATCTGTCCGCCTTCCTGGAGGTGAACGCGGCGCGCGGCGAATACGGACCCGGCGACGTCAGCGAAATCATCGCACGCCGGGTCGAGCGGGCCAGGCTGTTCGAGCCGCACTCCTTCGAGCGGGTGCGCCCCGACGGCCAGGTGGTTCTCGTCACCGGCGCGCCCCTGCCGGAAGGGGGGTTCGTCACCACCTATACCGACATCACCCGCGAGCGCGAGCAGCAGGCGTCGCTGGAACGCACCGTTGCCGAACGGACGCGTCAACTGCGCCAGAGCGAGGACTGGCTCCGCCTCGTCACCGACAACGTGCCGGCGCTTGTCGCCTATTTCGGTCCCGGCCCGATCTACCGCTTCGCCAACCGCCGCTATGCGAAATGGTTCGACCAGACGGTGGAATCGATCGTCGGGCGCAAGGTGGCCGAGATTGCCGGCCCGGAACTCTATGCCGAGCTGGTGCCGCACATCGAAAAGGCGTTCGAGGGCCACGCGGTCTCCTACGAATACTCCCGCACCCGGCCAGGCGGACGCATCGCGCATATGCGCTCGACCCTGATCCCCGACCGGACGCTGGACGGCCGGGTGCTTGGCTGCTTCGTCCTGTCCCTCGACGCGACCGAGCAGAAGCGCAGCGAGACGGCGCTGGCCCAGGCGCAGCGCATGGAGGCCGTCGGCCAGCTCACCGGTGGTCTTGCCCATGACTTCAACAACCTGCTGACGATCGTCATCGGCAATGTGCTGGCCCTGCGGCGCAAGGTCGACGGACCGGCGATGCCCGACCTTTCCGCCCATCTCGACCCGATCCTGCATGCCGCCCAGCGCGGCACCGAACTGACGCGCCGCCTGCTGGCCTTCGCCAGGGGCGATGCACCGGACCTGCGACCGGTGCGCCTCGCGACACTGGTGGGCAACGTCGAGGGACTGCTCGCCGGCAGCCTGCCGAAGTCGATCGCGTTCACATTGCATCTCGAGGCCATGACGGCTGTCGCCCGCGTCGACCCGGCCGAGCTTGAAAACGCGCTGGTCAATCTGGTCCTCAATGCCCGGGACGCGATGCCGGATGGCGGTCGCATCTCGCTGGCGCTGGAGGATGTCGACCTGAGCGACGCGGAAGCCGACCGCTTCGGTGTTCTCGGCGGCTCCTACGCGCGCCTGACCGTCAGCGACACGGGGCTCGGCATGAGCGAGGCGGTGCGCCGTCAGGCCTTCGACCCGTTCTTCTCGACAAAGCCCTTCGGCACGGGAAGCGGGCTCGGACTGCCGATGGTCTACGGCTTCGCCCGCCGCAGCGGCGGTGGTATCGCCATCGAGAGCCGGCTCGGACACGGCACGGACATTCGCCTTCTACTGCCCCTCACCCGCGAAGACGCCGCCCCCGATGCCGCGCCGGACATGGAGCCGGTTCCCGCCGGCGCCGGGGAACTGATCCTGCTTGTCGATGATGACGGAGACGTCGCCAATGTGGTGCGCGACCAGCTCTGTGCACTCGGCTACTCGGTGCTGGTCACGGGCGATGCCGGCGACGCGCTCGACCTGGTGCGAGACGTTGCCGACATCCGCGCGGTTCTGAGCGACATCGTCATGCCGGGCCAGATGAACGGCCTCGCCCTGCTGCACGAGGTGAGAAAGACCAGGCCGGGTCTTCCGGTCGCACTTATGACAGGTTACCGTCAGGGACCATCACCGGATGGCAGCACGCCCGACTGCCCGGTACTGCCCAAACCCTTCTCCGCCGGCTTGCTCGCCAGGACCATGAACGAGATTCTCGCCTGATGACCCGTTCCGACCCGACCCGCGACCGCGATCCGTCCGGCGACGCCGGCACGATGGTGTTCATTGTCGAGGACGAGCCCGATATCAGCTCCCTGCTTGCCGACACGCTGGCCGGCTACCGGTTCCGCACCCGCGTCTTCGCCACTGCGGATGCGGCACTGTTCGGAATCGAGACAGGGATGCCGGCCGCGATCATCCTCGATCTCGGCCTGCCCGACATGGACGGCATGGAAGTGATCGACCGGATTCGCGCGAAGGGGCCGGTGCCGATCCTCGTCCTCTCCGCCCGGGCCCATGCGTCCGACCGGATCATGGGGCTCGAATTCGGCGCCGACGACTATGTGGTGAAACCCTTCGATCCCCGTGAAATCGTCGCCCGCCTGCGCTCGCTGCTGCGCCGCGCCGGACCGGCGGTGACGCCCGCCCCGGCCGCCACCGATGCGGTGACACGCGAGGTCGCCCGGTTCGAGAACTGGCGGTTCGAGCCGGAAAGCCACCGGCTGGTCGCACCCGACGGGGAGGAGACGTTCCTGTCGACCGGCGAGGCGACGCTCCTGACGGCCCTGCTGCGCGCACCCAAGCGGGTGCTCAGCCGCGACTACCTGCTCGAGCATGGCGGGCGCGACGACACGCTCGACCGTGCCATCGACGTCCGCATCTCCCGCATCCGCAAGAAGCTGACCCGCCCCGACGCACCGACGCTCATTCGCACCGTCTACGGTTCAGGCTACATGCTGACCGCGCGGGTGGACTGGGGAACCGGCGGAGCGTAAGGCGGCGGATCACTCCGCCGCCGCAAGCCGCGCGGCGCGGCCCTGCCGGAAGGCCTCCAGCAAGGCGGGCACGCCGCGCTCCGCCTCCGCCGCCGCCTTCGCCCGCACCGGGCCAAAGCCGCGGATCTTGCCCGGATAGGCAAGCAGCGCCAGCGCCGCAGCCGCGTTGTCACGGTCGAGCCCGGATGTCACCTCGTCGACAGTGCGCTCATAATCGTCACGAAGTCGCCGCTCCATGCGCCGCTCCTGTGTCTGTCCGAACGGATCGAAAGGACGGCCGCGCAAACCCTTGAAGCGCGCGAGCAGGCGGAACAGCGTCATTGCCCAGGGGCCGAAGCGGCGCTTTGCCGGCCGGCCCGTGCGCGCGTCGGTGCCGGACAGGAGCGGCGGTGCCAGATGGAACTCGAGCCGCTCGTAGCTCTCGAAGGTCTCCGAAAGCTGGTCGCGGAAGGCCCGGCCCGTGTAGAGACGCGCCACCTCGTATTCGTCCTTGATCGCCATCATCCGGAAGAGCTCGCGCGCAGCCGTCGCGACGATCTCGCCACCCTCATCGCCCAGCCTTCCGGCCGCAGCGGCGAGCGCGTCGATGCGGCCCCGATATCGCGCCGCATAAGCGGCATCCTGATAATCGGCAAGGAAGGCGACGCGGCGCGCGACCGTCTCCTCCACCGTCCCCGAGATCCGCCGGTGCTCGAGACGGTCGGGACGGGCATTCGCGGCCGCCCTGACCGCCTCCGGATCGACTGCCGCCACCCGCCCCCAGGCGAAGGCCGCAAGGTTCATGTCGACCGAGACCTTGTTCAGCCGGATCGCGTCCTCGATGGATTCAAGAGTGAGCGGCAGCCCGCCCATCTGCCAGCCGTAGCCAAGCAGGAACATGTTGGCGGCGATCGCGTCGCCGAAGAGTTCCACGGCAAGCTCGGTCGCATCGATGAAACGGGCATTGTCCTTGCCGGACGCGTCCGCAATCGCCGCCACCAGACGGCGACCGGGAAGGCTGAAATCCGGGTTGCGAGCGAAATCGCCGGGCAGCGTCTCGTGCGTGTTGATGACCGCCATCGTCCGGCCCGGCCGCATCGCCGACAGCACTTTCGCCGAACCCGCCACGACGATGTCGCAGCCAAGCACCAGATCGGCCGAACCCGGTCCGATGCGGATCGCCGAAATGTCCTCCGGCCGGGGCGCAAGCTTCAGGTGACTGGTCACCGCGCCGCCCTTCTGGGCAAGACCCGCCATGTCGATGATGCCGCAGCCGAGGCCGTCGAGATGGGCGGCCATGCCGATCACCGCCCCGACGGTGACGACGCCGGTACCGCCGACCCCGGTGATCATCACCGAATGGATGCGGGTCGGCGCGACGATCTCCGGCTCTGCGACCCGGGGTGCGGGCGGCGGCATCACCGCGCGCCCCTTGAGCACGCCGCCGCGCACGCTGACGAAGGACGGGCAGAAGCCCTTCACGCAGGAAAAGTCCTTGTTGCAGGACGACTGGTCGATCGTCCGCTTGCGGCCCCACTCGGTCTCCACCGGCTGGATCGCGACACAGTTCGACTGCACGCCGCAATCGCCGCAGCCCTCGCAGACCAGTTCGTTGACAAGGATCCGCTCGTCCGGATCGGGAAACAGGCCGCGCTTGCGCCGACGGCGCTTCTCCGCCGCACAGGTCTGGTCATAAAGAAGAACCGTCAGGCCGCTCTCGTCGGCCAGCTCCCGTTCCACCGAGAGCAGGTCGTCGCGATGATGAATGCTGGTGCCTGCCGGCCAGTTCGTCGCCGGCGGATACTTGCCCGGCTCGTCGGTGACCACGACGACCCGCCGGGCGCCCTCGGCCGCCACCTGGCGGGCGATCTCGTCGACGCGCAGGCCCCCGTCATGGGCCTGACCGCCGGTCATGGCGACGGCATCGTTGTAGAGGATCTTGTAGGTGATGTTGACACCGGCCGCCTTCGCCGCCCGGATCGCCAGCGCGCCGGAATGATTGTAGGTTCCGTCGCCGAGATTCTGGAAGACGTGGCCGGTGCGGGAGAAATGCGCCTCTCCGACCCAGTTGGCTCCCTCCCCGCCCATCTGCGTGTAGCCCTCGGTGTTGCGGTCCATCCACTGCGCCATGTAGTGGCAGCCGATACCGGCATAGGCGCGGCTGCCCTCGGGCACATGCGTGGAGGAATTATGCGGGCAGCCGGCACAGAAATACGGGCTGCGGATGGCGACATCCTGGGTGCGGGCGAGCCGCTCCGCCCGCGCCTCGAGATCCTCCACCCGCGCGCGCAGGGCCTCGCTTTCATTCCGGGAAAGGACCCGCCGGCCGATCTCCAGTGCGATCTGCACCGCATCAAGCGCGCCGGGTGCGCGGAACAGCGTCTCGCCCCGCTCGTCGGCCTTGCCGATCACCTGCGGCGCATCGGCGGTTCCATAAAGGATTTCCTTCAGCTGCGGCTCGATCAGGCCGCGCTTTTCCTCCACCACGACGACGAGTTCGAGACCGCCGGCGAAGGCGCGCATGCGCTCCGCCGCGAGCGGCCAGGAGCAGCCGACCTTGAGGAAGGCAAGGCCGAAATCCGCGGCCGCAACCTCGTCGATCCCCAGCAGGTCGAGCGCCTCGACCACATCAAGATAACTCTTGCCGGTGGAAATGATGCCGATGCGCCGCCGGCGCCCGCCGGACAGGATCACCCGGTCGAGCGCATTGGCGGCGATGAAGGCGCGCGCGGCCGGCAGCTTCACCTCGTGCAGCCGCGCCTCCTGGACCAAGGGATGGTCGTTCGGGCGGATATGCACTCCGTCCGCGGGCAAGGCGAAATCGGGAATGAGCGGTGCGATCCGGTCGATGCGGCCGTCGATCGAGGCCGTCGATTCGACATTGTCCTTGACCAGCTTGAGGCCGGCCCAGATGCCGGCATAGCGAGACAGGGCCCAACCGTAGAGACCGAAATCGAGGATCTCCTGCGCGCCGGCCGGATTGAGGATCGGCATCATCGCATCGACCAGGGCGAACTCGGACTGGTGCGCGGTCGTGGAACTCTCGCAGGTATGATCATCGCCCATCAGGGCCAGCACACCGCCATGGCGAGAGGTGCCGGCAAGGTTCGCATGCCGGAAGGCATCGCCCGACCTGTCGACACCCGGCCCCTTGCCGTACCAGATGCCGAAGACGCCGTCGAAACGCCCCTCACCGCGCATCTCCGCCTGCTGCGTTCCCCACAAAGCCGTCGCCGCCAGATCCTCGTTGATCCCCGCGGAGAAGACGACATCCGCCGGCGCCAGCACGCGCGCCGCCTTCTGGAACTGCTGGTCGAGCGCCCCCAGCGGCGATCCCCGGTAGCCGGTGACATAGCCCGCCGTGTTCAATCCGGCCCGCCGGTCGCGCTCTTTCTGCATCAGCACCAGCCGGATAAGGGCCTGGGTGCCGGAAACGAAAATGCGCTCCCTGGTCAGATCGTACTTGTCGTCCAGCGTCACTCGATTGCGTGCCATGGGGCGTCATGTCCTTCGGGTGGGTCCCGCCTTGCAAGGACCGCTCGCACCGGCAAGGGAGCGGCGGCGGTCCTTCGGGGACTTTGGGAGCACGGCCGGCCGCCAGGTTCGCAGGAACAGGCGGGCGCGTGTCGTCTTGCCCCCAGTTAAGCGTCTCGCGGCGGGCGAGATCAAGGGCTTGCATGCGTTTGCAATGCAGCAATCGGCACACGCGGAAGCCGCAACGGCGGTCCCCCGGGCGCGGGCCACAAGCAAACGCCCGGCCGGGAGATCCCGCCGGGCGTTGCGCGTCATGGCAGCCGGGCCCTGGGGTCCGGGTCAGAAGCTCAGCGAGATATCGCGATGCGAGGCGTTGCAGGCCGCGACGTAGAGCGCCTGCTTCCGCGGCAGGCGCGGCTGTCCGCGCAGGCCGATCGTATCGGAAATCGCCTGGCTATAGGCGTTGAGTTGCGGCAACAGCTCGCTCTGCGCGCGGCGACGCCAGACTATCGCGGCCTCGAACTCGGCAATCGCCTCCCGGATCGAGGCAAGCGCCTTCTCCTTGTCCGGAGACGAGGAGCGCATTGCCGTGCGGGCCGCATTGACACCGGAGCGGATATCGCTTGCCCCTTCCACGTCGCCGAACAGCGCGCGCACATCCGTCACCCTGTCGACAAAGGCCGCCGGCTCCAGCGACTGGAGCTCCTGCTCCAGGCCGCGCAGATCGGTCTCCAGCGCGGCCAGCGCATCCGTCGATGCGATCACGTTGACCGCTTCGACAACCGGCTCGTAGGCATCGTCCGCATTGCGCCTGTAGGTCATGCGCGCCCGGTTTTCCGCCGTCTGGATCTTGGCGAAGGTCGCATGGGTCCCCTCCCACTCGGCCGGAATCTTCGCAGCCAGGACCGCGCGATCCTCCTTCAGTCCCTCGATCCGGGCCAGGGCCCGTTCGCCGCGTTCCGCGCTGTAGATCTGCCCCTCGCCGGAGCGCCTGACGATGACCTCAAGATCCGCGATCGCGGTATCGACACGGCGGATGTCCCGCTCGATGCCGCGCACCAGGACATGCAAGGGCCTGTAGTCGCCCGCCGCACCGGCCACGGCCTTTTCAGCTGCAGTGATTTCGCCCATCAGGCCGATACTCGCCTCGGCCTTTTCAAAGCTTTCCGTCAGGTCCTCGCGAAGGTCTTCCGGCAGATAGGACAGATCCAGTGCCTTCGCACGCTTCACGGCGGCCAGGATGGTTTCGCCGTTTTTCGCGAACTCGTCGGCGACATAATTCTCCAGGCAGTATTGCAGGCGCGGGTTCTGCGGCGGCGGCGCCGTCTCCGACAGGAGCGACGAGCGGTTCGGCAGGTAGTTCACCAGTTGCGGATAGAACCCGACGATCCCCAGCGCCAGAAGCTGCAGCAGGATGAAGGCGATGACGCCCTTGTACATGGCGATGGTCTTGACCGTCGCCGGCGCGACGCCGCGCAGGTAGAACAGCGCAAACCCGAAGGGCGGCGTCAGGAACGACGTCTGGATGTTGAGGCCGATCATCACGCCGAGCCAGACGGCCGTGACATTCGCCGACGGGTCGGCGAGCAGGATCGGCGCCACGATCGGCACCACCACCACGGCGATCTCGATGAAGTCGAGGAAGAAGCCGAGGACGAAAATCACCAGCATGACGATCAGGAACTGCATCCAGAAACCGCCCGGCAGTCCCTGCAGGAACTCCTTGACCAGTTCCTCGCCGCCGAAGGCGCGGAACGCGGAGGTCAGCATCGCCGCGCCGAGCAGGATGATGAAGACCAGCGAGGAGGTCTTTGCCGTCTCGACCATCACGCCGCGCAGCGTGTCCTGGATCTTGAAGGTGCGCCAGCCGCTCCAGAAAACCGCGATCAGCAGCAGCGACACCGCGATAAGCGCCAGAACCACGCCGGTCACATCCTGGCTGGTCTGGATGCGCTTGATGTTGATGTCGTAGAACGACAGCAGGACGGCAAGGCCGAGCAGGGCGAGGATCGCCAGGATGGCGGGCGAATAGGTCCCCTTCTCGCCTTCGCGCAGCCGGTAGCCGGCCATGATCATCGCACCGATGGCGCCAATCGCACCGGCCTGGTTGACCGTGGCGACGCCCGCGATGATCGAGCCGAGCACCAGGAAGATCAGCGCCAGCGGCGGCACCAGGGTGACGACCACCTTGAACAGGAACGCACCGTCGAACTTGCCTTCCATCCGCACCGCCGGAGCCGACTTCGGATTGAGGATGGCAAAGCCCATGATGAAGAGCATGTAGAGCCCGACCAGGACGAGGCCGGGCAGGAAGGCACCGAGGAACATCTCGCCGGCGCTGGTCGAGGTCACCGCGAAATCCGACGGCATCGTGATCTCGCCGGTGCTCTCCTTGTAGAGCGCCTGGCGCAGGGATCCGGCCTGGTCGACGGCGCTGGCAAGCTGGTCGGCGAGAATGATGAGAACGATCGAGGGCGGGATGATCTGCCCGAGCGTGCCGGAGGCGGCGATCGTGCCGGTCGCCAGCGACGGCGAGTAGTTGCTGCGCAGCATCGCCGGCAGCGAGATCAGGCCCATCGCCACCACCGTGGCGCCGACAATGCCCGTCGTCGCGGCCAGAAGCGCGCCGACAAAGACGACCGAAATTCCCAGCCCGCCCGGGATCGGGCCGAACAGCTGCGCCATCGTCACGAGAAGGTCCTCGGCGATCTTCGAGCGCTGCAGCATGATGCCCATGAACACGAAGAGCGGGATGGCGATCAGCGTGTCGCGCTCCGCCTCCCAGTAAACGCCGCGGAAATTGGTGACACCGGCGCTCAGCCACTGCGACGGGCCGCCATGGGAGAAGAAGGCGTCGGTGCTGCCCGCGAACAGGTAGCCCGACAGCGCCGCGATGCCGATCGTCAGGATCGCCGAGCCGGGAAGCGCGAACGCGACCGGATAGCCCGAGCCCAACGCGCCGGCCATGAGCGCGATCAGGAGAAGGAGAAAGAACAGTTCCATTGTCCGAGACCCGTCGGCGATGGGATCCCGAGCCTTGCATCTTCGCGCATTCGGCCCGGACCCGGGTTCATTTTTTCGGGGACGTCAACCCGGACGTTCCCTTGTTTCTGGCGGTCCGGCGCGCTAGTGCGCTGCGCCGGACGATGTGTTGCGCGCCCCCGGCTCGCCGCGAATGTCGGCGACGGCATCGAACAGGTAGGCGACGAACTGGATCAGCATCGAGACGGCGAACACGCCGAGGAAGCCGGCCATCAGATACTTCACGTAGAGGCCGAAGCCTGCCTGCGTGGTCTCGTAGGCCAGCATCGGTGCGTTGATGATCGCCTGCTTGCTGCCCATGCCGATGATGAGAATGGTCCAGCACAGCGACATGCCCAGGAACACGGCTCCGACGGAGTTCACGTATCCCTTCGTGCGGGTCGAGAACGCCGCGTAGAAGACGTCGACGCGCACATGCCCCTCCTCCCACAGCGTATAGGCGGAGGCGAACAGGAACAGCGCGGCGTACCAGAAGCGCACGAGGTCGGCCATGAAGGCCTGTTCGTAGGAGAAGATGAAACGCCCGAGCACGATCAGCAGCTCGGCGGCGACGACGAGCAATGCCAGCCAGATGAACCCCAGCGTCCGGGTAAAGGCGGCAAGGATGATGGACAGTCCGATCAGCGGCATGTGGACATAGGGACCGCGGAACCGGGAACGCCCGAGCTCTGTCGCAAGCGGACTGCCGACAAGGCTGTCGAGAAGCCCTTCCACCCGCAGGAAGGAGATGACCGCATCCGTGAGCCCGACGCTCAGCACGGCGAAGAAGGCCGCGCGGATGACGAAGCCGTTGATCGCTGCGATCCGGCGACTGTCAGTGCGCAGCGGCCTGCCCCGCTGGCGCAGGGCATGCCCGCCGGCAAGCGCGACGAGCAGGGCATAGATACCAAGCTGGACGACAGACATCGCCGGATCGGCGCTGCCATTCGCGGTGCCGCCGAACAGCGGCGCGACGCCGGGAAGGTCCAGCCAGTAGGTAAGGTAGTTGTTGAGAACGAATGCCGCTGTCGCGGCCAGCATGATCCAGCCGAAGAGGCGGACCGCCAGTGCACCCGTGTCGGACCCGGTCGCCGTGCCTGACATGGCAGACGCCTGCTCCGAAACCCCGTCGATGGACGACATGTCGGATTAGCCTTTCGCATCGCCACGCGGCACACGAATGCGGGACGGGGTCATGGACCCCGCCCCGCATTCCTCAGCCGCAGTGGATCGTCAGATCGTAATGCCAAGCACGCGGTTGCGCTGCTGGGTATACCCGGTATCGGCCAGCAGCATCCAGCGGCCGACCTCGGAGCGGGCATTGGCAAAGCTCTCATGCGTACGGGCCGCAAGATCGCTGTGCTGGATCGTCTCCTCGAACACGGCTTCCGACGCCTCGCCGAAGCCGTCATAGACCTCGTCCGAGAACTTGCGGAGCTCGACGCCGTGCTCCTTGATCAGCTTGTCGAGATAGACGCCGTTGTTGGCGTTGGTCTCGGCCATCGTCTTGCCGTTCTCTTCGGCGCAGGCGGCAGCGATGATCGCCTGGTCACCCTTCGAGAGCGAGGTCAGCCACGACTTGTTGCAACCCAGAGCCAGCATCGAGCCCGGCTCGTGCATGCCCGGATAGTAGTAGTACTTCGCGGCTTCGTAGAACTTCATGAAGTAGTCGTTGAACGGGCCGACCCACTCGGTCGCGTCGATGGCGCCGGAAACCAGGTTCTCGTAGATCTGGCCACCGGGAAGCGAAACCGGCGAGGCACCGAGCTTTGCCATGACGTCGCCGCCAAGACCCGGAATACGCATCTTCAGACCCTTGAGGTCGTCAGCGGTCTCGATTTCCTTGTTGAACCAGCCGCCCATCTGCACACCGGTATTGCCGGCGGCAAAGTTCTGGAGGCCGTAGCCGTCAGCAAGCTCGTCCCACAGCTCCTGGCCGCCGCGATACTGGATCCAGGCATCCATCTCGGCATAGGTCAGGCCGAACGGCACGGACGTGAAATACGCCCAGGCCGGGTGCTTGCCCTTCCAGTAGTAGTCGGCGCCGATATAGGCCTGCGCATTGCCCGAGGCGACTTCGTCGAAGGAGTCGAACGCACCGACGCGCTCGCCTGCGGCGAAATACTGGACATTGATGCGACCTTCGGTCAGCTCGCCGATTCGAGCCGCAAGACGCTGCGCGGGGATACCGAGACCCGGCATGTCGCGCGGCCATGTGGACACGATCACCATGTCCTTCGTCGCCTGCGCGATGGCCGGTGCGGCGAGCGTCGTGGCAGCAGCGGCTGCACCCGCGCCAAGTCCGGCGTTTTTCAAAAATGAACGGCGATCCATACTTCTCCTCCCACAGAGAAAGACAAACATCTGCCGGGAACGTTTTTCACTTCCCGGCCTCTAAAGCGCCTTCTTGCTGAAGGACGCCATGTTTATGATATAAAGCCCATGTCGCGGCGCGAGACAAGAGCAAGCGCTTGCAAGTGGAAAAATTTTTTAACCACTCATCGCCGACACGATCCCGAAAAATCAGGAGTGTACATGTCCGCACCCGTCGTTCTCGTGAGTACCGACGTTAAGTCACTGGACGGCTTTGATTGGCACGCTGCGGTCGCGGTTTATCTCGACGCCCTGGTCCAGGGATCGGGCGCCATCCCGCTGCTGCTGCCCTCGCTCGGACCGGCGATCGAACTGGATGCCGTGCTCGACCGGGTCGACGGCGTGCTTCTGACGGGATCGCGGTCAAACGTCAACCCGACCCTTTACGGCGGCATCGCCCTCGACAAGGACGGCCCCTATGACAGCCGCCGCGACGCGACGACCCTGCCCCTGATTCGCCGTGTGATCGAGCGCGACATGCCGCTCTTCGCCATTTGTCGCGGCCTGCAGGAGGTGAATGTCGCCCTCGGCGGAACGCTGGTCAGCGAAGTGCAGGAACTGGAAGGGCGCCGTGACCACCGTGCACCTGTTGCCGACGACCAGGACGCCCGCTTCGCCCTCGCACACCATGTCGAGGTGGTTCCCGGAGGTCGGCTTGCCGCGGTGCTGGGCGATGCCGCCATCGAGGTGAACTCGCTGCACCGCCAGGCCATCGGCCGGCTCGCGCCGGGACTTGCCGTGGAGGCCCGCGCCGATGACGGAACCATCGAGGCGGTGTCCGTCGAGGCCGCCTCCGGCTTCGCCCTCGCCACCCAGTGGCATCCCGAATACTGGGTCGGCAGCGATGCGGCCTCATCCCGTCTCTTTGCGGCCTTTGGCGAGGCCCTGCGCGGCGCCATCCAACGGCGACAGGGCGGTCGCCAGGCGGCAGAGTAATCCCGTCACGAACAGGAGCCGACCCCGATGTCCGGCAACCACACACATCACGATCACGGGCACCACGATCATGGGCACGGCTCGGAACTCTCGGACACGGAAGCCCGTGTGCGGGCGCTCGAATCCGTTCTGGTCGAGAAGGGTCATGTGGATCCGAAGGCTCTCGACATCCTGATCGAGACCTATGAGACCCGCGTCGGCCCGCACAACGGGGCGCATGTGGTTGCCAAGGCCTGGTGCGAACCCGGATTTCTCGACTGGCTGCGCCGCGACGCAACGGCGGCGATCCACTCTCTCGGCTACATCGGTCGGCAGGGCGAGCACATGGTCGCGGTCGAGAACACGCCGCAGCAGCACAACATGGTCGTCTGCACGCTGTGTTCCTGTTACCCGTGGCCGGTCCTCGGATTGCCGCCGGTCTGGTACAAGTCGGCTCCCTACCGGGCCAAGGCTGTGCGCGATCCGCGCGGCGTGCTTGCCGATTTCGGCGTCACCCTGCCCGAGAAAACCGGCATCCGCGTGTGGGATTCAACCGCGGAGATCCGCTACCTCGTCATTCCCATGCGGCCTGAGGGAACGCAAGGCTGGAGCGAAGCCGACCTTGCACGCCTCGTGACCCGCGACAGCATGATCGGCACGGGCCTTGCCCTTTCGCCGGAAATGCTGGAAGAGGCCGGAGCATGAACGGCGCCCAGGACCTTGGCGGCATGATGGGCTTCGGCCCGGTGGTGCCGGAGCCGGTCAAGCCGGTCTTTCACGAGGAATGGGAGAGGCGCGCCTTCGCCCTCACGCTGGCCATGGGGGCGAGCGGCGAATGGACCATCGACATGGCCCGGTTCGCCCGCGAGAGCATGAACCCGGCGCTGTATCTGTCCTCCAGCTACTACCAGATCTGGCTGGCCGGACTGGAGCGCCTGCTCGACGAGCGCGGGCTGGTCTCGCCCGAGGAGATCGCGGCGGGGCGCAGCCTCGCGGCAGGGCGTCCGCCCAAGCGCGTGCTCGCGGCCGCGGAGGTCGGCGCGACACTGACACGCGGCGGCCCGACGGAACGGGAGAGAACCGTCCCCGCCCGTTTCCGGACCGGCGACCGGGTGCGCGCCCGCAACATGCATCCCGACGGCCACACGCGCATCCCCCGTTATTGCCGGGGTCATGCCGGGATCATCGAGGTCATACATGGCGCCCATGTCTTTCCCGACACCAGCGCGTCCGGAGACGGCGAGCAGCCGGCCTGGCTTTACGGCGTCGCGTTCGAGGCGCGTGAACTATGGGGCGACGACTGCGACCCGGCACTGACTGTCCGCATCGATCTCTGGGAACCCTATCTTGACCTTGCCTGACACCCCCTCTCGCGCGTCCTCCGGCAGGCCGCGAACGGACGCCGCGCCCCCGGCGGAGCTGTTTTCCGACCTGCCGCGCAACGGGGACGAACCGGTCTTCCGTGAACCCTGGGAGGCAAGGGCCTTCGCCATGGCGGTCGAGCTTCATGCGAGCGGCCTGTTCACCTGGCCGGAATGGGCGCAGGCCCTCTCAACGGCTATTCGCGATGCCCAGGCTGACGGAGACCCCGATTGCGGCGACAGCTACTATCGTCATTGGCTGGCGGCACTGGAGGCCATTGTCGTGACCCGCGCTGTCGCCACCACGGAAGGTCTCGCCGAACGCCGCGAAGCATGGCACCGCGCCGCCGCGGCCACCCCGCACGGGGAGCCGATCGAACTCGGTCGTGACGACGCGCCCGTTCGCCCGGCCTGACACAGCCTTCAGCGCAATCGGACGATCCTGACCCGCCTGCCGGATCAGACGGCCTTTCCTGGCCGAATGGCCGTCGGAGTCACCTGCAATTAAATACATTGTCAAATCATGCAGGTTGCGTCACGATCGACGGAAATGCAGGGAAGCAGCGCCATGACGCCATGTGCGATGCAACCTCGATACAACCTGTGCGCTTCCCAAAAAAGCCGCGCCGACCTACTGTGCCCCATGATCACCGACCGGCCGCTGCGCGGCATGCTCTTGATGACCGGATTTTGCGTGCTCGCCCCCCTGGGCGATGCCATCGCCAAGATCCTGGGAGAAACCTTGCCGCTCGGGCAGCTCCTGCTCGTGCGCTTCGTAATGCAGGCGGCGCTGCTGACGCCGCTGGTGCTGCTGGGCGGAGGGAGCCTGCGCCTGCCGGCGCGGGTGCTGCATCTCACCATCCTGCGCACCGTGCTGCATATCCTGGGCATCGGCGCGATGTTCGCGTCCCTGCGCTACCTGCCGCTTGCCGATGCGATCGCGATCGCCTTCGTGATGCCCTTCCTGATGCTGCTGCTCGGTCGTTTCGTCCTCGGCGAGCAGGTCGGCCCCTACCGGCTGATGGCCTGCGTCGTCGGCTTCGCCGGCGCATTGCTCGTGATCCAGCCGAACTATGCCGCCGTCGGCGCACCTGCCCTGTTGCCGCTCGGCGTCGCCATTGCTTTCGCCCTCTTCATGCTGGTCACCCGGAGCGTTGCCAAGGCGGCGGATCCGATCAGCCTTCAGGCCGTGAGCGGCATTATCGCCACCGTGATTCTCGCCGTCGCCTTTCTGCTGGGCAACGCCGTCGGCGACTTCCCCGGGCTTGATCTGATTGCGCCCGACCGCGACGAGATCCTGCTGCTTGCCGCCGTCGGTTTCCTGGGAACCTTCGCGCATCTGCTGATGACCTGGTCGCTGCGACTGGCGCCCGCCGCGACCCTCGCTCCGATGCAGTATCTGGAGATCCCCTTCGCCACCTTCATCGGCTGGCTGATCTTCCAGGACCTGCCGGATGCGACCGCATCGCTCGGCATCGCGCTGACGATCGGATCGGGGCTCTATGTGATCCACCGGGAGCAGGTGGCGGCCCGCAAGACCAGAACGCTCAGCCAGCCGCTGCAGGGCGGCGCCTGAGGCAGGCCGCCGCCCTCTGTCCAACTGCGGAATTCACTGAAAGGCGCCGGCAGGCAAGGGATCAGACAGCCCCGCCCCAGCCAAGCGCCGCGACCAGCAGCGTCGAACCGAGCGCCAGCACGACAAGCGCGCCAAATCCTTCAATCGCCGCATGAAGCCGGGCGGCGCCCCGGCCGCCGACGGTGCGCATGGCCGCATCCTTGGCCAGCACCGCCATGGTCGCGAGAACGGACACGGTCAGGCCGGTTCCCACCGCCATGGCGAAGGTCGCCGCGACCCCGGCCCAGGCCAGTTCCTGCGAGATCGCGAACACCAGCACGACCAGCGCGCCGGTGCAGGGACGCAGCCCGACCGCGAGGATCACCGTCCATGCGCGCGACAGGGAAAAATCGCCGGCGAGCATCTGCGGCGGCGGCGCGTGGACATGGCCACAGCTGGCGCAGACCTGGCTTTCCGAGTGGTCATGATCATGCGCATGGCCGTGATCATGACCATGTCCGTGCTCGTGCTCGTGAGTATGCGCGTGGTCATGAGCGTGCGCATGACGAGTCTCGTGACGATGCCCGTGCGTCCGGTCATGCGCGTGCCCGTGATGGTCCTCATGATCACAGGCGACAACCGCCTGTGCGCCAAGCGCCACCACCTTTCGCGGCGTGAGCATCGGTCGCGCGATCTTGCGCCAGACCAGATAGACGCCAAGCCCGGTCACCGCGGCATAGGACCCGACTTCGAGCCAGCGTGTGGTCTCCGTGATCGCGATGGACGTCATCCGCAGGACGATGGAGGCCAGCCCGATCACGAGGACCGCGGTCACCGCCTGCGCAAGGGCGGAGGCGAAGGAGATCACGATCCCGCGCCGGAGCGTCTCGCCATTCGCCAGCACATAGGACGAGATCACCGCCTTGCCGTGGCCGGGACCGGCCGCATGGAAGACGCCGTAGAGGAACGAGAGCCCCATCAGCCACCAGCCCGCGCTTCCATCGGCCTTCATCTGCTTCAGTGCCGAGGTCAGAGCGCCGTAGAAGGCTGTCTGCTGCGCCGACACCCAGGCAAAGAAGCCGGAGAGGATGCCGCCTGAGGGCAGCGACTGTTCCGGCAGGCCGACCCCGAATGGCGAGGGGGCGGCATGCGCGGCGGCTGTCGACAGGATGATGGCCAGAACGGCGCCGCCGGCCAGCGAAAGGGCAAACCGGCGCCCTGCAATCCCGGGCGCGGCGTTGCGAGGGTCCGTCATTTGCATCCGATCGTCGCCGAATTGGAAAGTGTCTCGGTCACCTGCATGAGGTCCGGCGACAGCTGACGCTCGGTCTGCGGGATCTGCGCCAGGGTTTCGGCCATGGAAGCATCCAGCTCGGGCGGCGGCGTAAAGGTCAGCTTGCAGGCCTGCGGAGCGTCGACCATCGCAAAGGGGGTGTCGCGGGTCATCTCGAAAGCCACGAAATAACCCGGGTCGTAGACATCCAGTTTCACGGTTGCCCCGTCGACAATCCGAGGTTCGGCGACAGGCAACGTGTAGAACAGCGTCAGCCGGCCACCGTAGAAATCGAGCCAGTATTCCTGCGGTTCCCCGAACGAGACATCGCTGTCGCCAAGCTGGAGATAGGTGAAGAAATCATACTCGGCGAGCGACTCGACATTGATCTGCGCCAGCGGCTGCAGCTCCTCGCGCGACAGCTGACCATCGCCATTCTCGTCGAGCCCCTGCACGGCGAAGGCGGTGAAGGCCTCGTCGAAGCGCCAGACATGGCGCACGGAGGACAAACGCCCGCCGGCGTCAAACACGACTTCCGCCCGCGATTCGACGAAAACATGAGGATGCGCGGCGGCCGTGCCGGCGGAGAACACCGCCAGGATCGTCGCAAGAGCGCTAGGCTTCCACATTCGGCAGACCACTCCAGGAAATCGATGAAGATTCGCTATTTATCAGCGGTCTTCGCGGCGACAGCAAGGCAGGTCGGGAACCGCCAAATGCAGAACCCGGAACGAGGGAAAAATCCTTCAGCCTTCCCGCATTCGAGAGATGAAAATTTGATCAGAAAGCCCAATATGCGGGCAGAAAGAACCGAAATTCCACTCTGCTCGACGTATATTTTCCAAACGCGGATCATCTTGCGAACGGGAGTGCGGGCCTCGCTGTGCTGTCTTGGCGCGAACAGCTGCATGACCGCCCCGTCCGTTGTTCGAGGAGAGTCTCATGAATGCCCCGGTAACGAACCGAGACCTGAAACCCGTGGAGGCGGACGTGTTCACGCATCCTGAATTCCGCGACCATGAACAGGTCGTGCATGGTTTTGACGCGGCAAGCGGACTGCGTACCATCATCGCGGTCCACGACACCCGCCTTGGACCGGCGCTCGGCGGCTGCCGCATGTGGGCCTATGCGAACGGGGCGGAGGCGCTGACAGACGCGCTGCGCCTGTCGCGCGGCATGACCTACAAGAACGCCCTGGCCGGGCTCGATCTCGGCGGCGGCAAGGCGGTGATCATCGCCGATGCCCGCAAGGACAAATCGCCCGCGCTTCTGTCCGCCTTCGGCCGTCAGGTCCGGCGCCTCGGCGGCACCTATATCACCGCCGAGGATGTCGGCATCAGCGCGTCGGACATGGAAATCGTCGGGCAGGAGACCGATCATGTGCGCGGCACTCCGGCCACCGGCCTCGGCGACCCGTCGCCTTACACCGCGCTCGGAGTATTCGTCGGCATCAAGGCCTCGCTGCGCCACCGCTTCGGTTCCGAAGATCTCCGGGGCCGCACCGTCTGCGTTCAGGGTCTGGGCCATGTCGGCATGGACCTCGCCCGGCAGCTGCGTGCCGCCGGTGCGCGCCTGATCGTGGCAGACCTGCACTCGCCGACGCTGGAGCGGGCGGTCGGCGAACTCGAGGCAACCGTTGTCGAAGCGGACCGCGCCCACGCGGCCGAGGCCGACGTCTTCGCGCCCTGCGCGCTGGGTGCGGGGCTCAACGATGCGACCATTCCCGAAATCCGTGCCGCCATCGTCGCGGGCGCGGCCAACAACCAGCTCGCCGAGGAACGCCACGGCGAGATGCTGCGCGCACGCGGCATCCTCCATGCCCCGGACTACGCCATCAATGCCGGCGGCGTGATCTCGATCGCACTCGCCACGCCGGGCGGCGACGACCGGCTGGTGCGCGAGAAGGTGGCGGCCATCGGCAAAACGCTCATGCGCATCTACGAAAGGGCCGGACAGCGCGGACTGCCGACACAGGACATCGCCGACCGCATCGCCGAGGAACGTCTCGCGGCCGCCTGAGTGCTCAGCAGACCTCGCCCCGGCGGCGCTTGTCGGCGAACCACTCGCCAAGAAAATCGACGAAAGTGCGCACTTTCCCCGAAAGATGGCGCCGATGCGGATAGACGACATAGATCGCCTGCCCGTCGGGGTCGAACTCGGAAAGCATCGGCTCCAGCCTGCCTTCGACGATTTCATTATGCACGAAAGCGTAAGGGGTGCGCAGGAAACCAAGTCCTTCCAGAGCAGCGACGCGCGCTGCCTGGGCGCTGTTCACTTCCACCCTGCCCTTCACGGGCACGCTGATCCGGGTCCCTTCGATCTGGAACTGCCAGTTGTTCCGGAAGCGGTAGTTGTTGTCGATGATGCAGGGCAGGTCGGCAAGGTCCTGCGGATGCACGGGACGGCCGAAGCGGGCGATTGCCGCGGGCGAGGCACACACCACACCGCGGAACGGCGCCAGCTTGCGCGCGATCAGGCTGGAATCTGTCAGTTCCGTCACCCGGATCGCCGCGTCGAACCCCTCCTCCACCAGATCGACGAACCGGTCTTCCAGCCTGAGGTCGATGGAGATCTCCGGCTCGGCGACGAGAAACGCCATGATCGCCGGATTGAGAAAATCGTCGCCCATCGAACGCGGCGCGGAAACGCGCAAGGTGCCGCGCGCCTGCTGGTGGGTGTTCTGGATCGACGCCTTCAGGTCGTCGATGCGGGTGAGGATGTCGCTCGCCTCCTTGTAGAAGGCATGACCAACCTCGGTCATCGAGATCTGCCGTGTCGTCCGGTTGAGCAACCGGGCACCGAGCTCATCCTCCAGCTCGCCCACATATTTCGAAACGAGCGCCTTGGACCGGCCAAGCTCGCGCGCCGCTGCCGAAAAGCCCCCGGCATCGACCACCTTGAGAAAACAGCGCATCCGGCTGAGTGTATCCATGATTCGCCCTCTCCCGCCCGGCTCAGCCGGGTCTGCGCCGCATCCGCCGGACGACCCGTCCAATCAGGCCGAATGTCAGCAACAGGCCCAGGAAACCGCCGCCGGCAGCGACCGCGCCTTCCGCCGTTGCCGGAACCGCCGGCTCGAAATCCTCGAATGTCGCCTGCGCCAGTTGCGGATCGAGATCGCGCAGGAACACCGTGAGGCGCTGGAAGGGGCCCGCCTCGCGCAAGGCATCGCGCTGACGTTCCAACGCATCGAGCCGTTCGACCGAGCGTGCGACGCGTGCGCCCTGGGTGGCGACGAAATCGTCGCTGGTCCGCGACAGCCGGTCGATCGCCTCCCGCATGCTCAGCCCCTGGCGTGCCGCATCCTCGCGGAAATCGCCGACCACCTGGGTCAGCGCATCGATCGCACCCCCGAGCCGCTGCCGATACTGCTGCGCGAACTCAGGCAGCTGCGAGGTGGTCACACCCCCGATCAGGGCAAGCGCCAGCGCGAGCGTGCGTGCGATCATGGGGCGAGCCTTCCTGTCACGCGGACCCGTCGAGGGAGATGACCCCGGCCTCGCCCGCGCTTGTCCCGAACGCGAGGCGGAGCCCGGCCCCGTCCCACGCGAGCGCGCTGACCTCTCCCTCGCCAGGCCGTCGCAACAGCACTTCCCGATTGTCGGAAAAGCGAACCGCCAGCACCATGCCGTCCTGGTAACCGATGGCGACCACCTCCTCCTCCGGATGGCAGGCGACACGGGTGACAAGTTGGTCCGAGCGCGCGCCGAGCTGCAGCGGCTGCTGGCCCATCGGCCCGGTCTTGCCGAAAAATGGCCAGAGGATCGCGGCGTTGGCGCCCGACGTCGCCAGGTAGCGTCCCTTCGCCGACCAGCTCACCGATTTCACCTTGCCCGGATAGCCGGTCATGCGCATGTCCTGCCCGTCGGCGAGGCGCCAGCCATGCAGCGCGTTTTCCTGCATGCACGTCACCAGATACTTGCCGTCCGGCGAGAACACGACGTCCTTGTGCGCGCCTTTCCAGGCGAGCTCCTGCGCCTCGGCGGTGGCATTGACGAACTGCAACGTGGCGCCGTCATAGCGGGCAACCGCCAGCCGCAGGCCCTTCGGCGCGAAGGCCAGGCCGCCAACGGCACGGTCCTGCGAGAAATCGCGGATCTCGCCGGAGGCAAGCCGCACCTGCGCGATGCGGCCGGCACCGAAGGCGACGCTGCCCTGCGGCCCGGCGGCAAGCAGGTCGATCCATTTGCGCGGCAGTTCCGCCAGCGTTTCAACGGCACCCTCCGCCGACATCCGTCGCACGGTGCCGTCATCCCCGCCGGTGATGAGCGCATCGCCCTCCAGCGTCCGGCAGGCGGCAAGGAGACCGCCCTCGTGCAGGGTGAGGCGGCGCTCGCCCGTATCGGAGAGCATGACGACAAGGCCCTCGCCAACGGCAAAGACAGGCTGCTCGCGCAGGAACGTGGCCGCGACGACATATCCGCCGGGATCGAGAGGAGCGACACTGACCATCGCCGTCAGGCCTCGCAGGCCTTGAAGGCCGTCTGGATGGCATCGAAGTCGAGCTCGCGGCCGATCACCACCAGCCGGCTGACACGTGCCTCGCCCTCTTTCCAGTCGCGCTGGTGGTCGCCCTCGACGATCATGTGCACGCCCTGCACCACATAACGCTGCGGATCGTCCCGGAAGGCCATGATGCCCTTGAGGCGGAGGATGTTGGGACCCTGCGTCTGGGTCATGTCGCCGATCCAGCGGAAGAACACCTGCGGGTCGAGCTCGCCGGCCGTCATCGACACGCTCTTCACCGAATGCGTCGCCTCGTCGTGATGGTGGTGGTCATGCCCGTGATGGTGGTCATGGCCGTGGTCATGATCGTGATGGTGATGGTGATGGTCGTGATCGCAATCGGGGCCGCATTCGTGGCTGTGCCCGGCGTCCTCGAGGAAATGCGGATCGAGCGACAGGATCCGGTCGAGATCGAAGGCACCCCGGTTGAGGACGCTGTCGAGCGGCACGGCACACCGCTCGCTCCTCTGCAGCACCGCGTAGGGGTTGATCGCCTGGATGCGTGTTTCCACGGCCTTCAGTTCGTCCGCCGTGACGAGATCGGTCTTGTTGAGCAGGATCACGTCGGCGAAGGCGATCTGGTCTTCCGCCTCCGAGGTGTCGGCGAGCCGGGCGAGCACATGCCGGCAATCGACCACCGCGACAACGGCATCGAGCTTGGCCTTGGCCCGCACGTCCTCGTCCATGAAGAAGGTCTGCGCCACCGGCGCGGGGTCGGCGACGCCGGTTGTCTCGACGACGATCGCGTCGAACGAACCTTTCCGCTTCATCAGGTTCTCCACCGTGCGGATGAGGTCGCCGCGCACGGTGCAGCAGATGCAGCCGTTGTTCATCTCGAAGATTTCCTCGTCGGATTCCACGAGCAGGTCGTTGTCGATGCCGATCTCGCCGAACTCGTTGACGATCACCGCGTAGCGGGTGCCGTGATTCTCGCTGAGGATCCGGTTGAGAAGGGTCGTCTTGCCGGCGCCGAGATAGCCGGTCAGCACGGTGACGGGGATCTTGCTGTCCTGGGAGAGGGTCATGGTGGGTCTTGCCTGGGTTCGCGTCCGCGCGGGCCGGCGGCGCATCGCCAGGATGCGGGGCGGCCTTTGCCGGAGGATATGGGGTGTCGTTGCCTTGGGACTACCGAAATTTCACGTTCTTGGCAAAAGCTGCGCTCCGGGCGGTCGCTGCCAACGTCACAACAGGAACGGAAAGCCGCCCTCGTGCTTGAGCAACGCGATCTTCGTATCGAGACCGCCGGCGCCCGAATAGCCGCCGAGGCCGGTTGCCGAAAGGACCCTGTGGCAAGGAATGATCAGCGGTATCGGATTGGCGCCACAGGCCTGGCCCACGGGCTGGCCGTAGGTCGACAGCCGCTCGGCAATCTCGCCATAGCTGCGCGTGCTGCCATAGGGAATTGCCAGCATCTCGCGATGGACCGATTGCTGGAACGCGTTTCCCGCCGGCGCCAGCGGCAGGTCGAACTCGCGCAAGTCCCCCTCGAAATAGGCCTCGATCTGGCGAAGCGCCTCCTCCAGCAGCGGCGTCGGGCTCTCCTCTCGCGCCCGGCCCCAGGTGAGCCGCACGATCGCCCCCTCTCGCTCCTCGACCTCAAGCGTGCCGACCGGCGTCTCGATATGCATGGCGGCCATCAGTTCTCCTCCAGGTGCCCCGGCAGCGGAGCGTCACACGGCAGGGCGGGCGGCTTTCGCAATCCTGTCCGTACGGATAAAACAACGGCGACGCGCAGCGCGGAATCTGTCGACCGTTGCGGAAACAGCGCTAATGAAACCGGGAGGAACCATTGCTGAAAACCATCGAGGGCTTCAACAGGATAGGTGAGGAAAACGCCTTCGCCGTCCTCGCCCGCGCCACCGCGCTCGCCGCACAGGGACGCGATATCATCAATCTGGGCATCGGGCAGCCCGATTTCCGCACGCCTGACCATGTGGTCGAGGCGGCCGTGAAGGCGCTGCGGGACGGGCATCACGGCTACACGCCGGCAACCGGCATCCTGCCCTTGCGCGAGGGCGTCGCGGCGGACATCGACCGGCGCCTTGGAGTATCGGTCAATCCGGACAACGTGGTGGTTGTGCCCGGAGGCAAGGTCACCATGTTCATGGCGATCCTGATGTTCGGCGAACCGGGCGCCGAGATCCTCTATCCGGACCCGGGCTTTCCGATCTACCGCTCGATGATCGAGTTCACCGGCGCAACGCCGGTGCCCGTACCGATCCGCGAGGAGAATGATTTCGCCTTTTCGGCCGAGGAAACCCTGTCGCTGCTGACGCCGCGCACGCGCCTCGTCATCCTGAACTCGCCCGCCAACCCGACGGGCGGCGTCACCCCGCGCGCCGAGATCGAGAAGCTGGTCGCCGGTTTGGAGGCACATCCCGGCATCGCCATCCTGTCCGACGAGATCTACGGGCAGATGACCTATGACGGCGCCGTGCATTGCTCGCTGCTGGAGTTCGAGGCAGTCCGCGACCGGTTGATCCTGCTCGATGGCTGGTCGAAGACCTATGCCATGACCGGCTGGCGCATGGGCTATGCTGTCTGGCCGGACCAACTCGTGGACAAGGCCCGCAAGCTCGCCGTCAACTGCTGGTCCTGCGTCAATGCGCCGGCACAGTTCGCCGGCCTCGCCGCGCTGGAGGGGCCCCAGGACGCGGTCGCCGCCATGATGGTGGAATTCGACAAGCGCCGAAAGCTGGTGGTCGAGGGGCTGAACGCGCTGCCCGGCGTTTCCGCACGCACGCCCATGGGAGCCTTCTACGCTTTCCCCAACATCTCCGGCACTGGCTGGAAGGCAAAGCCGCTTGCCTCGGCCTTGCTCGAAGAGACGGGCGTCGCCGTCATCGGCGGGCCGGACTTCGGCATTCTGGGCGAGGGGTATATCCGCCTGTCCTACGCCAATTCGGCGGAAAACATCACGCGCGCGCTGCAGCGCGTTGCCGAATTCCTGGCTCAGCCGCGCAGCTAGTGTCCGGGTTACGCTGTATCAGCGAGCACCGGGAATGAGGCTCGAGAGTTCGACCGGTGCCTGCGGCAGCAGGACAAGGAAAGCGCCGGCGGGCGCGGTGGAGGACAGTCCTTCGCGCTCGCCAACGTCGAAGGCGGCGATCAGGGCCCCGTCGGAGGCGACCAGCTCCATGCCGCCCTGCGGCAGGATGCGCCAGGCCAGCGACGCCATGCCGGAGGCAAGGCCCGCGCCGCAGGACGTCACCTCGGCACGGAAGAACCCCGTCGGCGTGGTGCCTTTCGCCTGCTCTGCATGCAGATAAAGCGCGCAACTGGCGCCGGACACCTCGTCCGAGAGGCGCCAGGGCCCGGCGAGCCGATGCTCCACCGTCTCCGCGCCGACCAGTCCCGTCCCGAAGAAGACCAGGGAAAAAAGCGCGGCACTGACAAGAGCGCCAAGGCGGCTGAGAGAACGGCCCATGATTGAGGCTCCGCTGCTTGCGCGGGAGCCGGCCGGGGTCTTGGCGGCCGGCATCTCGTCGCGCGTCATCAGGCGGATCGCGGGGTCAGGCAGCCTGCCACCCGCCATCCTGCGATCGCTGCGGGAAAGGGCGCACGGACGAACGGTTGCAACCGGACCATGCGCATCGCCTTTCCTGCAACTCTTGCAGAATGACACGAATGCATTAACGCTTCGTTAAACTTGTTTAACCGCGCTTGACGAACGGCGTTTCGGCAACCGGTGTCAGCGGCTTCCCCTCCCGGAACCAGGACAGCAGGTTGTCGACAACGAGCCGCCCCATCCCGTCGCGGGTGTGACGCGAGGCCGACCCGACATGCGGCAAAAGGGTCACCCGGTCCATGTCGATCAGGGCCTGGGGCACGCGGGGCTCGTCCTCGAACACGTCGAGACCGGCGGACAGGATCGTCCCCTCCTGCAGCGCCGCGATCAGCGCCGCTTCGTCGATCACCGTACCGCGCCCGACATTGATCACGATGCCGTCCGGGCCCAGCGCCTCAAGGATACGTGCATTGACGATGCCGCGCGTCTCCGCGCCGCCCGGCGCCACGACCATCAACGTATCGCAGGCCCGCGCCAGCCCTTCCAGACTGTCGTGATAGGTGTAGGCGACGCCCTGCTGGCGCGACCGGCCGTGGTAATGGATTTCCAGCCCGAACGCCTCGGCGCGCGCTGCGATCGCCTTGCCGATCCGGCCAAGTCCGAGGATGCCGAGCTTGCGGCCGCGCAAGGTGGCCCGTGTCAGCGGGTAGGGGCCATCGGTCCAGCGCCCGGCACGCAGGTAGCGTTCGGCGGCACCGAACTCGCGGGCCGTCATCAGCAGCAGTCCGAGCGCGGTATCGGCGACCTCCTCGGTCAGCACATCCGGCGTGTTGGTCACGCAGACACCCTTCCCGGCACAGTAACGCGCGTCGACGGAATCGTAGCCAACGCCGAAATTGGCGACGATCTCGAGCGCCGGCAACCTGTCGATGAGCTCCGCATTGACCGGAACATGCGCACCGCCCGCCACGGCACGCACCCTGGCGCAAAGCGCCGGGTCCAGAGATGCCACGTCGGCGGCGGCGACCTTGTGAACGGTGAAGTACGCATCAAGACTGGTCTCGACGATCGGCAGCATGCGTCCGAGCATGAGGATTTCGGCCAAGGCCATGAACGTCTCCCTGAATGTGACAGCTGTTGGAGGAAGAAAGCAGGCGTTTCAGCCCGTTGATTGCCCGCCCGGTGGCGGAGAGCTCTCGCGAATGTTGAGGCGCGGCGTGATCAGGCGGCGTTCGTCGCCGACCGCTTCGCCGCCGATCTGCCGCAGGATCAGCCCGGCCGCCTCGCGCCCGATCTGGTCCGGACTGTTCCACACCGAAGTCAGTGCCGGAGATCCGCCGACCGCGCCATCCGTGTCATCATAGCCACCGATCGCCATGCCCGCACCCGGTTCGACCCCGGCACGCCGCAACCCGGACACCAGCCCCTGGGCGATCAGGTCGTTGAAGCCGAAGATGGCGGTCGGCCCGGAGCGGTTGGTCAGCAGGCCCGGCACCACGTCACGACCGTCGGCCTGGGTCATCAGTTCAGGAATGTCGATCTGCGCCTCGGGGTCGATCCCGGCCTCGGTCAGCGCCTGTCGCCAGCCCAGATTTCGGTCGCGGCCTGCGGAACTGCGACGGCGCCCGCCGATCATCGCGATCCGCTCATGGCCCCGCTCGATGAAATGCCCGGTCAGCATTCTTCCCCCGGCAACATCGTCCCCGCGGACCACCGGAGCCCGCGCCTCCTCCACGTCCCGGCAGATAAGCGTCACCGGAATCCCGGTCGAGACAAGCTCGTTGATTTCTTCGGGCCGGGTATTGATCGAGGCACACAGGACGAGGCCGTCGATCCGATGCTGCAGCAGGCTGTCGATGAAACCGCGTTGCCGCGTGACATCGTCCCGGTGATTGCAGATCAGGACGACCTGTTCCTCCCGGCCGAGTTCATCCTCCAGCGCGCGAAACACCTCGGCGAAATACGGGTTGAGAATATCGTGGACCGCAACGCCCACCATGTTCGAGCGGGCTGTCCTGAGCGCTGCTGCGGACCGGTTGTAGATGTAGCCGACGCCTCTTGCATGCGCCTTGATCCGCTCGCGTGTCTCGGTCGCCACCAGTGGCGAGTTGCGTAGCGCCAGCGAGACTGTTGCCGTCGATACGTTGAGTTCCGCCGCCATGTCGCCGAGCGTGATCCGGCGCGGACCGATGCGATGCGCGGAACGTCCCGCATGCCCGGACGGACCGCTGTGGTCGCGATCCTTCGGATCCCTTGCATCGCCGCTCGTAGGTGGTGTTTCACTCAAGACATGCATCCCGATATTGGGCTGTTGGAAAGATCCCCGATGCGAAGCGGCCGCGCAAGGGCCCGCGCGGCGTCCACCCGGACCCCTAGCTGCCCACGCTGCCGCCCGCGGCATCCGCCGCCGCCTCGCCGCGCGATATCTTGCGTTCCCGATAGAGAATGTAGAGGCCCGACCCGACGACGATCGAGGCGCCGATAAGCGTGAAGACGCCCGGCACGTCGTTGAAGACGAGATAGCCGAGCCCCGCCATCCAGATGATCTGTGTGTACATGAAGGGCGCCAGCACAGGTGCCGGCGCCAGGACATGTGCCCTGATCAGCGCGAAATGACCGATGCCGCCCCAGGCTCCGGTCGACAGCAGCAGGATCCAGGTCCATGCATCCGCCGGCGGAACCCAGGCGGAGATGCCGAACGGCGTGATTGCGGTCGCCGCGACGGCGGCGGAGATCAGCAGCATGCCGATCGGCGATTCGGTCTGGGTCAGCATGCGCGTCGTCAGCGCGTAGAGCGCGTAGCTCAGCATCGAGCAGACCGACAGGATCGCCGCCCAGTGCATCTCGCCAAGCCCGGGCCGCGTGACCACGAGAACGCCGATGAAACCGACGATGATCGCCATCCAGCGTCTCAGCCCGGCCCATTCGTTGAGCAGCGGTCCGGCCAGCGCCGTCACCACGAAGGGTGCGGCGAACATGATCGACACGGTTTCCGCCAGTTGCATGTGGCGGACGGCGAAGAAGTTGAAGACAGTGGAACCGAGCAGGCAGAGCGCCCGGAAGACCTGCAGGCCCCAGCGCCGGCTTTTCAGCACATGGGGCATGCGCCAGAGGCGAAACAGCAACACCGCATAGACCACATGCGTGACAAAGCGCATCCACACGATCTGCTCCGCCGGCAGCGACTGGCCGAGATATTTGGCCGTCGTATCAAGTCCGGAAAAGCACAGGAACGCAAAGGAAATGAGGGCAATACCGACGAAGCGTTCGGGGATAAGGCCTTTGCGGGCCGTGCCCGCCTGCTGCGTGGAACTCAACGGTGTCTACCCCATTCGTCATCCGGCGGACGCTGTCTGGTCGACACACCCGGTTGCATCCCGACCTCCGGCCGAGCATTTGTCCTACATATAGAATAGTCGGGCGAAAGTCGCGATTTGTCACGATGCGGAAACGCAGGGCCGCTATGCGCCAGGCTCAACCCGGACATACCGCCGACGCAAGGAAACACTGTCCCGCGGTCGACTCTCCGAAGGATAGCCCCCGCGCGGAACGAGCCTGGCTGAGAAGGTCGCCCGGGTGATCGGGCGTATCTTCTTCGGCCGGACCACGAGCCCGGCAGCTTGCCATCTGTGGCGGATGAATGGTGAAGGACGTTCGCGGCGGACTGGTTGCCGGACTGTTTCGCGCCTGGTTGAAGCGAGGGGGCGTGGGGATCCTCGCCATCTCCGTTGTTGCCGGTTCGAGCCGGCATCTGGCAGCAAGGACAGACCGACAAAAAAGCCGGCGGCAACCGCCACCGGCCCTTCCCCCGCTCATGGTTCGTCCCGCAAGACTGCCGTCAGTCGGCCTCGTCAAGCTCCAGGTCGAGATCGTCGACCGTGCGCGAACCAAGATTCTTTTCGACCTGGCGCAACAGCTTGCGCAGCTTCTTGCGATCCTTGTCGTCCAGACCGGCAAGCGCTTCGCGCTCCAGCCGCTTCCACGACTTGTCGACCGTCTCCACGAGGGCGCGGCCTTCGTCGGTGAGAAACACCCTCGCAAGACGCCCGTCGGTTTCCGATGTCGCGCGCCGCAGGAACCCCTGCGCCGACAGGCGCGTCACCATCTTGGTCACTGTCGGCGGTTGCACCGACAGTGTCGCCGCCAGCTTGCTCATCGTCTGGCCGTCTTCCTCGGCCAGCACCTTGAGAACGGATTCCTGACCCGGATGGAGACCGATCCGGGAGAGGTGGGTGCCTGCGCGCGAACGATGGGCCTTGGCGGTTTGCGCCAGGCGAAACGTCACGCTCTTTTTGTAATTGAACGCCATGTCTCGCCTTCTAACGCCGGCAAATGAAACCTTCATGACACCGAACGAAACTGACGAAAATTCCGCAAGCCGGTTCGGCACGCACCCGCAAGGCGCAGCTCATAATGCGCGCGGACCGGCTGAAGTTCAAAGAGGATTCGACCCTGTCGGAAAAACCGGCAGGGGGCGGAACGCCGCGACACGTCTTGCAAGACGGCTTACCAGCCGGCGAGAAACCGTTTCACTTTGCCAAGATAGCGCGCCCGGCTTTCCGGCGTGGAACTGTCCATGTTGTAGTGGGCGAGGTAGCGGACCCGGCACCGCGGCAGGCACAGGGCCCGGATGCCGCGCAGGATTGTGCGGCGCCCCGGTTCGCCCATCATCTTCGACACGAACCAGGATGCACCGCAGGTCGTGATGACCGCAATCTTCCCGATATGTTGCATGCGCGGTCGCATGCCGGAGGTTGCGGTCGGGATGTCGAAGGTCACATGCGGGATCCAGACCCGGTCGAGATAGCCTTTCAGCATGGCCGGAAGCCCGAACCACCAGGTCGGATAGATGAACAGCAGTGCCTCCGCCCACAGGATGTCGTCGACATGCGAGGCAACCGGGTTGCGATTGCATTCCGGGTCGGCATAGCAGTGCCATTCCGCCTCGCCCATCACGGGATCGAAGCCCAGCGCATGAAGGTCGGTCACCCGCAACTCGTGCCCGCCGGCGGTCAGCGTCTCGACAGCCATGTTGCGGAGGGCAGCGGCGAAACTCTCCGCCGAGGGATGGCAGTACACAAGCAGGATGCGCATCAAAGTCTCTTCAGTTCATCTCCCACCCGGGCGAGGAATGCCGCCCGGCCAGCCGCGTCCTTGCGGTTCATGTCATAGAGCGCCAGATAACTTGCCCGCCCCGTGCGCGCAATCAACGCACGCAGCACGCGGCTTACCAGCTTGCGCGGCGGATCGCCGGCCAGAAAGGCGCGGAACCGGCTGCCGCCATAGGTGGTTATGGCGACGAGCCGGCGAATGTGCCGCAGGTTGGGCACCACCTTGCCGTCCTTCATCCGGAACGAGACGCCCGGCAGGAAAACGCGATCGAAATATCCCTTCAGGATCGCCGGGAAGCCGAAGTTCCAGACAGGATAGACGAGCACGACCGCCTCGGCCCTGAGCAACTGTTCGACATAGCTCTCGACCGGATCGCGATTCGTCTCAAGGTCGTGATAGGCGAGGCGCTCATCGCGGCTCAGCACCGGGTCGAAGCCAAGCCGATAGAGATCGCATTCCTCGACGCTGTGACCTGCGGCGACCAGCGTCCGCAGCGCCTCCGCCTTGAGCGCCGCCGAAAAGCTCTCCTCCACCGGATGTGCGTGGATCAGGAGCACCCGCATGGCAAAGCCTAACGCCCCAGGCCGGGGAAGAGGTAGGTCTGTTCCGACGCGAAATCGAAATCCGGATTCTCCCAGGCGATCATCTTGCCGGGATTGAGAAGACCCTTGGGATCCGCCTCGCGCTTGAAGGCAAGCTGCACCGCGTCGGTCTGCTTCATGCCGCCTTCCTCGAGCGTGTAGCGGTGCGGGTTGAAGATCGGGCACCCCATGTCCTCGTGGATGCGGATGATCTCGTTCAGCCGTTCCTCGCTCGTGTAGCGCACGATCGGCAGTCCGAAGCAGGTGATCTTGCCGTCGAAACGAACGAATTCCAGGTGCCCCGGCACCTCGTCGCCAAACAGCTCGGCAAGCCGCGATGCCTTCTGCACATGGTCGGGGAACGGATAGAGGACCTGAAGATAGGTAATGCCCGGATCGACGCGCAGGCCACGCAAGGTGGTGTGGTTCCAGGTCAGCTCGTAAACCGGCGGCAGTCCCTTGCTGTCCTCCTCGCCGGCCGTGTCGGACCGGTAGACGATGGCGGCGGCGTCTTGACGGCCGGTGAAGGCGGCAAAGGCGTCCATCGCGAAAGGCGCGACCATCACGGCGCAGACCGACTGGTCGGCGCGCACGAACTTGCGGTGTCTCAGGAAGTAGTCGTGCGGCAGGGGCGCGCCGATCGGCGCGATCTCCTTGGTCAGGATGCCGTCCTGGTTGGCGAGCGCATCGGCATATCGCGCGGCCCCGGCGAAATCCGGGAACGCCACCAGCACGTCGACCCAGTCATAGGCCGCGGTCAACGGCACCGTCACCTCGGTGATGATACCGTTCGTGCCATAGGCATGGCTGACCTTGTGCAACTCGGCGCCGGTGAGCGTCAGCACGCGCGGCGCGGCCTCCATCGTCACCACCTTCAGCTCGATGATGTTGCCGAAGTCGCGCAAGCCCCCCCAGTTGATCGACCCGACGCCGCCCGAGCCGCCGGCGACGAAGCCGCCGATCGTTGCCGTGCGATAGGTCGAGGGATGCATTCTCAGTTCCTGGCCCGAGGGACGCGCGGCATCGTCGATCGCGGCCATGACCGCACCCGCCTGCGCCCGCACGAAGCCCGTGCCGATCTCGATGACCCCGTTCATCTCCGCCAGATTGAGCACCACGCCGCCCGACAGGGGCATCGCCTGGCCGTAATTGCCCGTGCCGGCCCCGCGCGTCGTCACCGGAATATCCAGTTCGTAACAGGCGGCAAGCACGCGAATGACGTCCGCCTCGCTTTTCGCGCTGACCACGATATCCGCCGTGACGTCCTCCAGCTGGCGCTTCAGCACCGGCGAATACCAGAAGAAGTCGCGACTCTTCTGCCGCACGATCTGCGGATTGTCCTCGATCGCCAATCCTTCCAGGGCGGCTTTCAGCGCGGCGATGTCGTACATGGTCAGGGCTCCATCAGGTCGTCGAGTTCACGATAGTCCGGCAGGTCGCGGGCGATCTCCTGCCCGGCGCGCAACACGCGCCGTGGTTCGGACGGACGGGAGCAGAGTTCGTTCCAGTTGCGGGCGCGGAACAGCACGAGGTCCGCCGGCAGGCCGGCGTCTATACGTCCCCGCATCGGATCGCCGAGCATCTGCGCCGGCGTCACGGTGACAGTACGGATCCAGTCGTCGACCGGATGGTCGAGATGCAGGATGCGGATCGCCTGGGTGAACACCTCGACCATGTCGAGGTCGCCGTAGGCATAGAAGGGATCGCGGGTGTTGTCGGAGGCAACCGCCACCGGGATGCCGCGCGCCCGCATCTCGTGCAGCAACGTGACACCGCGCCAGCGCGGCGTCCGGCCGGCCTGGCGGTCCATCAGGTACATGTTGCAAAGCGGCAGCGAGACAACGCCGATGCCGGCCCTGGCGACGAGGTCGAGCGTGCGGTCCACCTCTTCGGCGTCCTGCAGCGCCAGTGAGCAGCAGTGTCCGCAGACAATCTGCCCCTTGAAACGGTTGCGCAGCGCCGCCTCCGCGATCAGGCGCAACGAGCAGGCTTGCGGATCGGCGGTCTCATCGACGTGGAAATCCAGGTCGAGCCCGCGACGGGACGCCGCCTGGAACAGGGCATCCAGGCAGGTCTCGAGACCCTCGATCATGTAGGTAACGGCGCCCAGCGTCCCGCCGGCATCGCGCACAATATCGGCGATATGGTCGAGAAAGCCCGGCTGCAGCAGGCTTTCCACGCCATAGAGCGCCGAGGCCTGCAATTCGATCCGGTCCGCCCAGTCCCGGCGCACCTCCTGAAAGACCGGCCAGCTGATCGCCTCCTGCGGCGGAATGCTGTCCAGATGGGTCCGGATCATCGCGGTGCCGTGGGCATGGGCGCTGCGCAGGGCAAAATCCATGCGCCGGCGCAGGTCTTCCGCCGACCAGCGGGCGGGCCGGTCCTCGGACACCGCCGTCAGGGCACCGGGAAAGCTTCCGTCCGGATTGGGCTTGCGCGGCCAGATATGCCCCTTGTCGAGATGGGTGTGCATGTCGACGAAAGCCGGCAGGACAAGGCCGCCGTCGAGATCGATGGTCGGCACGTCGTCGCGTCCGACGAGCAACCCGCACGGCGCGACGGAAACGATCTCGCCCCGCTCGACCAGCAGGTCCGCGCGCCCGAGCCCGTCGCCGACATGATTGATCGTGCCCGACGTGACGGCGCTCGGCACCGCCGCATTGGCCAGCACATAGCCGCTTTCGGGGAGATCGAGCCGGACTGTGTCGCTCATCCGGTCATGCATCCCGCTTGATCGCGCTTTCATGCCAGTGGCGCAGCATCAGGTGCGAAAGGATGCTGAGACTGGCGAAGATGATGATGCCGGTGGCCGAGATCAGCAGGATCGCGGCGAACATGCGCGGGATGTTCAGCCGGTAGCTCGCCTCGAGGATCTTGAAGGCAAGGCCCGAACCGAGGCCGCCGGTGCCGGCGACGAACTCCGCGACGATGGCGCCGATCAGCGACAGGCCGCCTGCGATCTTCAGCCCTCCCAGAAAATAGGGAAGCGCTGCCGGCAGGCGAAGGTAGCGCAGGGTCTGCCAGCGGCTGGCGCCGTAGAGTTGGAACAGGTTGCGCAGATTGTGATCGGCCGAGTTCAGTCCCAGCGTCGTGTTCGACAGGATGGGGAAGAAGGCCACGATCCAGGCGCAGATCAGCAGGCCCACGATCTTGGAGGGAACGTAGATGAAGATCAGCGGCGCGATGACGATCACCGGCGTCACCTGCAGGATCACCGCATAGGGGAAGAACGACATTTCCACCCATTTCGACTGGGCGAAGAGAACGGCAAGGCCGACACCGCCGATCGTGGCGATGATCAGGGCGCCGAGCGTGATCTGCAGCGTGATCAGGAGGGCCGGCCAGAGCGTCGGCCAGTCCTTGACCAGCGCATCGACCACCCGGGCCGGGCCGGGCAGGATGTAATGGGGAACGTTGTAGGCATCGACATACCACTGCCAGAGACCGACGGTCCCCAGCATGACGAGAACCGGCAGCAGCCAGCGCGCGACGCGGTCTATCCGCGCATGGCGAGCCTTGCGCGCCTCCGCCGGGTCGATCGGCGGCGTGTCGTCGGCCTGGTCTGGCCGTTTGGACATATCCGTGGTGGCCGTCATGCGGTCGGTCCTGTCTGTTTCCGGAAGGAAGAGAGTGCCGTGATGTCCGGGCCCGGGCGGCGACACTGCCCGGGCCTCTCAGTGTTGCCCGTCATCGCCCCCCATCGCCGCCTGCAGTGCATCCGATGCCTGGCGGCAGTGGTCGGAATAGGCATGCGAGGTGCGGAAGGTTTCATCGCGGGGATAAGGCGCGTCGACCGACAGATCGGCAACGACCCGCCCGGGGCGCGCCGCCATCACGACAATCCGGTTGGAGAGGTAAACACTCTCGAACACCGAATGAGTGACGAAGATGACGGTCCAGCCGAACTCTTCCCACAGCCGCAACAGGTCGTTGTTGAGGCGGAAACGGGTAATCTCGTCGAGTGCGGCGAAGGGTTCGTCCATCAACAGCAGCTTCGGCTTCGTCACCAGCGCCCGGGCGATGGAGACGCGCATCTTCATGCCGCCGGAAAGCTCCCTCGGATAGCTGTCGGCAACGCCTTCAAGGCCGACCATCTCCAGCGCTTCCATGACACGCCCGCGCGCTTGCCCGGCGCTCTCGCCCTTGAGCTTCAGCGGAAGATGCACATTGGCGAAGACCGTCGCCCACGGCATCAGGGTCGGCTCCTGAAAGACGAAGCTGATCTCGTGATCCCCGGCCCCCGGACGCTCGTTCGGCCAGACCAGTCGCCCGCCGCTCGCGCCCGACAGCCCGGCGATGATCCTCAGCGCCGTGGACTTGCCGCAGCCCGACGGGCCGAGCAGGCTGACGAACTCGCCCTGCCCGATGTCGAGCGTCATGTCCTTGAGCGCGACAGTGGCGTTGGAGAAGGTTTTCGTGACCCGCTGCAAGGACACGATGGGTGTTCGGGGGGAGCTTCCGCTCCCCGCGATACCGGAACCGTCGGCGATCACGCGCGGGCTCCCGTTTCCTTCGGCCGTTCCGGCCGGCTCGCAAACATCTGGGTCAAGAGCCTCAGTTCCCTGTCAGCTTCTTCTTCAGGTCGAGCCCGACGCCCTTGTTGACGAAATCGAGCGTGTAGGTCGCCTTGATATCGAGACCTTCCTCGATGACGCCCGCCTTGACCATCTTCTCGTAGAAATCGGTCATGCGCTCGTCGGTCATGGCGCCGATGCCGAGCGTTTCTGTATCGCCGGAATCGACGATGCCGAACTCCTTCATCTTCTCGATCGAGAAGGCGATCTGCTCGGCGGTCATCTCCGGATTGTCCTTGATGATCAACTCGTTCGCGGCGGAATTGTCACCATAGAGATAGTTGTTCCAGCCGATCGCCGAGCCCTCGACGAAGCACTTCACCACTTCGGGCCTTTTGGCGACCGTGTCGGCCATCGTCTCGACAGTGGTCGCATAGGTGCTGAAGCCATAGTCGGCGATCAGGAAGATGTCCGGCTTGAAGCCGCCTTCCCGCTCGACCGCATAGGGCTCGGAGGTGACATAGCCCTGCTGGCCGGCGGTCGGATCGGCGAGGAACGGCGCCGGATTGAACGTGTAGGGGCGGCGCTGCTCGACGGTGAACCCGTATTCCGAGATCATCCACTGGTAGTAGGAGGCAAAGCCGTTGTCGCCGATCAGAAGCGGCGCCGTGCCGGCCAGGCTCTCGAAGCTGTCATACTTGCCCGGATGGGTGATGATGACCTGCGGCTCCTTCTGGAAGTCCGCGGCCACGACCACGATCGGAATGCCTTCGCGATGCGCATAAAATGCCTGCAGCATGTTGCCGCCCATCAGGAAGTCGATCTTGCCGGCAAGCATCAGCGCCCGGTTGTTGACCTGGGGCCCGCCGGAGACGATGGAAACATCCAGACCGCAGGCGGCATAGGTGCCGTCCGCGACCGCCTGATAGTAGCCTCCGTGCTCGGCCTGGGCGAGCCAGTTGGTGCCGAAGGTCACTTTCTCCTGCGCCGCGGCGCCAAGGCCCGAAACGGCAAGTGCCGCCAGGGCCGCGCCCGTCAGCAGGGCATTCTTTGAAACTGTCCGCATGATGCTGTTCGCCTCCAGAAAATGATGCAGTTGCGTGCCGGCTTCTCTTCCGAACGGGTCATCCCGTCGCGACTGGCGGCATGCCGCCGCCCTCGCGTGAGAGCCACGCGGCCCCGTTCACCTGCCCGGCACCGTGAAGAAAGCCATCAACTCCCACACAGCAATCGTTATGCCAAAAGAGATGCCGGCGCAGTCAGAACTGACAATCCGGCATCCCCGCTCGCTGTTTCTTTCGCATCCGCCCGATCGACAGTGGCAATCGCTGCAGCGCGCCCCCGCCAGCACCGGATACGTGACAGGCTTGCCGAACAGTACCCCAGGTTGCCCGCACAAAAAAGCGGCATCGAAACAACATCTAACGCCCGTTAAATGATCAGCGTGCTGTTGCTGACGGATTTCCAAAATGCCGGCAGTCTCTTAACTTCGCCGGACGGAAAGCCGCCGCGACGGCAATCAAACGATCGAGGGAACATCATGACCAAGGCACTCACCCCGGACAGCATCGCGCCACCCTTTGCCCGCTACAGCCACGCGGTCGAAATCCCGGCCGGACATCGCCTCGTCGTCTGCTCGGGCCAGCTCGGCATTGATTCGCAAGGCGACGTTCCCCCCGACGTCGAGAGCCAGACCCGCCTTTGCTTCGCCAACATCGCGGCGATCCTGGGCGAGGCCGGCATGGATCTTTCTCACATCGTGCGCATCAACGCCTTCGTCACCGGCCGCGAGCACCTGCCCGGCTACATGAAGACACGGGACGAGTTCACCGGCTCGCCGCCGCCGGCCTCGACGCTGATGATCGTCTCCGGCTTCGCCCGACCCGAATTCGTGGTCGAGATCGAGGTCATCGCCAGCGCGCCGTGACGGGGCGGGGACACGCAACTCCCGCATTGCCGCGATCTTTCCCGGTCTGCTAGATTCACCGCATCCCGACATTGCGGGTGGCCCGGTCCTGCTGCCGGCGGCCCGTGTTCGAGGATCATGCTTGGACCCCACTTCCCTGTGCGGAACTCGGGCGGCCCGGACAGCCGCTATCAAAGCCTGCAGGTCGAGCCGACAACAGGACGCACATTCATGCGCATGTGGATCAAGAACCCGCTTGCAATCCTTGCGGAAAACGCCGGCGGCGGCATCGTCGTCGAAAACGGGCGGATCGCCGAATGCATTCCCGCCGGCGGCGCGCCGGCGCGGCCGGTGGACGAAACGGTCGACGCCTCGCGCGAGGTCGTCATTCCCGGTCTCATCAACACCCATCACCATTTCTTCCAGACCCTGACGCGCGCCCATCCCAGCGCCATCAACAAGGAGCTGTTTCCCTGGCTCCAGGCGCTCTATCCGATCTGGGCACGGAATGTCACGCCGGAGACCTTCCGGATGGGCACGCGGCTCGCCCTCACCGAGCTGCTCATGTCCGGCTGCACGGCGGCGGCGGATCACCACTATCTCTTTCCCGCCGGCCTCGAGAACGCCATCGACATCCAGGTGGAGGAAGCGACCCGCCTCGGCATTCGCATGACGGTCACCCGCGGCTCCATGAACCTCAGCCAGAAGGACGGCGGCCTGCCGCCCGACACGGTCGTCCAGGACGAGGACACGATCCTTGCCGACTGCGAGCGGGTGCTGTCGCGCTATCACGACACCTCCGAAGGCGCGATGATCCAGGTGGCACTCGCCCCTTGCGCGCCTTTCACCGTCACCAAGCGGCTGATGCGCGAAAGCGTCGAGCTGGCCGAGCGCTTCGACTGCCGCCTGCACACCCATCTCGGCGAGACCATCGACGAGGACGATTACTGCCTGCACCATTTCCAGTGCCGGCCGGTCGACTATCTGGAGGAATGTGGCTGGCTCAACGAGCGTGTCTGGCTCGCCCACGGCATCCATTTCAACGATGACGAGGTGCGCCGTCTCGGTCATGCCTGCGTCGGCGTCTGCCACTGCCCGACCTCCAACATGACGCTGGCCTCGGGCCAGTGCCGTACCAAGGAGCTGGAGGCCGCCGGTTGCCCGGTCGGGCTCGGTGTCGACGGATCGGCCTCGAACGACAATTCCAACCTGATGGAGAGCCTGCGCCACGCATTGATGATCAACCGGCTGACCTATGACGCCGCGTCCGTCACGCATTTCGACACCTATCGCTGGGCGACGGAAGGCTCGGCCCGCTGCCTTGGACGCAAGGATCTTGGCGCCATCGCGCCGGGCAAGCAGGCGGACCTGGCGTTCTACACGCTTGACGAACTGCGCTTTTCCGGCTCCGGCGACCCGCTCGCCGCGCTGGTGCTCTGCGGGGCCCATGCCGCCTCGCGCGTGATGGTCGGCGGCGAGTGGAAAGTGACCGACGGCCTGCCGGTCAACATGGATGTCGGCCGGTTGCGCCACGAGCATGGCGAGGCGGCCAAACGCTTCCTCGAAAGCCTTTGAAGCCTGCGCATCGGCACGATCGCCAGGCGATTGCGCCGATGCGCCCCGGACCTCCGCGGGACTTGGTCGTGACGCGTCCCCGAGCCGGCGCTAAGGTCTCCCGATGTCCCGCAATGCGGTTCCAGATACATGTCACGAAACGGATTCCAAGCCATGTCCGACCTGCCCCGCCGCTTCTGGCACGAAATGAGCGCCCACACCTTCGCCGGGGCCGATACCTCGTCGTGGATCGCCATCCTGCCGATTGCCGCCATCGAGCAGCACGGCCCGCATCTGCCTGTCTTCACCGACACCTGTATCGCCGAAGGCCAGGTCTCGCGCGTTCTGGAGCTCCTGCCGCCGGACCTGCCGGCGACATTCCTTCCCGTGCAGGCCATCGGCAAGTCCAACGAGCACATCTCCTCGCCGGGAACCTTGACCCTTTCCTGGGACACGGTGACCCGCGCCTGGGAGGAAATCGGCGACAGCGTCGCCCGCGCCGGGATACGCAAGCTCGTGCTCGTCACCTCCCATGGCGGCAACGTGCCGATCATGGACATCGTCGCGCGCGAACTGAGGGTGAAGCACGACATGCTGGTGACCGCCACCGGATGGGCCCGCTTCGGCCAGCCGCACGGCATCTTCCCCGACGAGGAATTCACCTACGGCATTCATGGCGGCGACATCGAGACGTCGATCATGCTCTATCTGCGGCCCGATCTCGTCGACATGTCGAAGGCAACGGACTTCCGCTCGACCCAGCTCGACTTCATCCGCGAATTCAAGCATCTGCGCGGGCACGGCCCGGCCCAGTTCGGCTGGAAGGCACAGGATCTCAACCCGGCCGGCACGGTCGGCAACGCCGCCGCCGCCACAGCCGTCAAGGGCGAGGCCTCGCTCGATCACGCCGCGCGCGGTTTCGTGGACCTGCTCAAGGACATCCATGCCTTCGACATCGAACGGCTGTGGAAGCCGTAAGGCGACATGTCAGGGGAGCGTCGACCAGGACGCCTCGTCGAAGCCGATCATCCAGCGGCCATCCATCTCGATGATCGGCCGCTTGATCGCCGAGGGATTGGCCTGAAGGACGGCAATCGCCGAGGCGGCATCGACCACGCCGGCACGCGTATCCTCGTCGATCCTGCGCCATGTGGTGCCGCGCCGGTTGACGACCGGCTCCCAGCCGAACGCATCGACAAACCGGGCGAGCAGGGCCGCATCGGCACCTGCCTTCTTGTAGTCGTGGAAGACATAGCCGGTGCCGCGCTCGTCCAGGAAGCGTCGGGCCTTCTTCACCGTGTCGCAATTGGCTATACCGTAAAGGGTGGCAGTCATCTCGGGAGCCTCCGGGTTGCGGGGCCGGCCTGACGGTCCGGCCGGTGAAGATGGGCGACCCGAACCTTGGGCGTCAAGACCGGGACCGCCTCCGCCCGGACCGCGAGAAGGAATTGACGGGAGCGATGACCGGACATTCGAACGGAGGGGGCGGCAGGATGGACGGCGCAACATTGCGCCAGCGCCTGCGTCTTGCCAGCGGCCTCGTGCTGCTGGCATTCGCCTTCACCCACTTTCTCAACCATGCACTCGGCATCTGGTCGCTCAATGCGATGGAGACCGGCCGCATCGCCTTCCTGGCAGTCTGGCGCAGTCCGCCGGGCGAAGCACTGCTGCTTGCAGCCCTGATCGTCCATGTCGCGCTGGCCCTGTGGAAAACCGCCCGCCGACGCACCTTGCGCCTGTCCGCCTGGCAGTGGGCGCAATTGCTGCTCGGCCTGTCCATTCCCTTCCTCCTGATCCCGCACGCGCTGGGAACGGGAGGCCTGGCCGCCCGTTTCGGCTACGAAGACAGCTATCGCAACGTCCTGACCATTCTCTGGCCGGGCCTGGTCTTCAACCAGACGCTCCTGATGCTGCTGGTCTGGACCCACGGCATGATCGGCCTGCATTTCTGGCTGAGGGTGAAGCCGGGCTACCCGCGCTGGCGCCTCCCCCTGTTCGCGGTGGCGCTGCTCGTGCCCGTGCTTGCCACCTGGGGCTGGACCGCCGCCGCCCAGCGCCTGCACCTGACGGAAGACTTGCCCTTCCCCCTCACCCGCGAGATGACCGCCTGGTCCGATCCGCTGATCTCCGGCCTGCGGCGCGGGTTCCTGGCGCTGCTCGCCCTCGTCGCCGTCGTGCTTGTCGCCCGCCTCGTCCTGCGCCGCTTCGCCAGAAGCATCGAGATCACCTATCCCGGAGACCGAACCTTGCGCGTCGCGCCCGGTCCGACACTGCTCGAGATCAGCCGGATGAACGGCATTCCCCATGCCGATGTCTGCGGCGGCCGGGCCCGCTGCTCGACCTGCCGCACCAGGATCCTCGACGGCGTGCAGACCCTGCCCGAAGCCTCGGCGACGGAAGCCCGGGTCCTGTCGCGCATCGGAGCCGATGCCAATGTGCGCCTTGCCTGTCAGATCCGCCCGCAGGCGAACCTGCGGGTGCAGCCCCTCGTACCTGCCCGCGGCGCGGCACGTGTCGCCGGGGCTGCCGGCGATGCCTACCACTGGGGTGTCGAGCAGCCGGCCGCCATTCTCTTTGTCGACCTGAGGAACTTCACCGGCCTTGCCGAAACCCGCCTGTCCTACGACGTCGTCTTCATCCTCAATCGCTATCTCGGAGAGACCGGGCGCGCCATCGAGACCTGTGGAGGATATGTGGACAAGTTCATCGGCGACGGGGTGATGGCGATCTTCGGCATGAGCGACGGCGTCCAGGCGGGCTGCCGCAACGCGCTGGCGGCGACCAATGCCATCGCCGAAAGCATCGCCCAGCTCAACGAGGAGCTTGCCTCGCAGCTCGAGGTGCCTTTGCGCATCGGCATGGGGCTGCATGCCGGCCAGGTCATCCTCGGGCGCATCGGCGCGGTCAACGGCAACGGCGCCAGCGGCCGCATCACTGCCCTTGGCGACGTGGTCAACACCGCCAGCCGGCTGGAGGGAGCCTCGAAGGAGTTCGGCCGTGCGCTGGTCGTGTCGCAGACCGTTGTTCAGACGGCAGGCTATGCTTGCGACATGGCAGAGGAAACGGAGATCGCCATTCGCGGCCGGCAGGAGCCCTTGCGCGTTTTCACCCTCGACCCGCCGCTCCGGCTGGTCGATACTCTCGGCAAGTTGCCTTCCCATCCCGCCTGACACGGGTCCCACGATCATGGCCGAACGCTACACCGCACAGGAGATGCTGGCGCGTCTCGTTTCCTTTCCGACGGTTTCCAGCCGCAGCAATCTCGACCTCATCGAATTTGTCGAGAACTACCTCGCCGGACATGGCATCGCCTCGACACGGGTGCCCGATGCGACCGGCACCAAGGCGGCCCTGCATGCCATTGTCGGCCCTGCGCTCGACAATGGCGTCGTGCTGTCCGCGCATACCGATGTCGTCCCGGTCGAGGGGCAGGCATGGTCGAGCGACCCTTTCACGCTGCGCGAGGCCGACGGCCGTCTCTACGGACGTGGCACCTGCGACATGAAGGGGTTCGCGGCCTTGATGCTCGCGGCCGTGCCGGACATGGCGGCAGCTCCGCTGACGCGGCCCGTTCACCTTGCCCTGTCCTATGACGAGGAGCTTGGCTGCCTGGGCGCTCCGCCGATGATCGACAACATGCTGTCGGACGGCCCCCGCCCGGCAATGGCCGTCATCGGCGAGCCGAGCAGCATGAAGGTGATCACCGCGCACAAGGGCACCGCCTTGCTGCAGGTGTCCGTGCGCGGTCATTCCGTGCACTCCAGCCAGTGGGACCGCGGCGTCTCGGCGATCGCCAATGCGGCGCGCATCATCGCCTGGCTTGACGACAGGACCCGCGAAAATCGCGACCGCGCGGATCCCGGGCTCGCCATGGACCCGCCGTTCACCACCCTTCATTGTGGCGTCATCGAAGGCGGCACCGCCGCCAACATCATGGCCCGGTCCTGCAAGTTCGTCGTCGACATACGAACCGTGCCGGGCGAAACGCGCCAGATGTGGCAGGCACGGCTTGAGGGCTTCGTCCGGGACGAGATCGAACCAGCGATGCAGCAGGTTCTCGCCGACACGGGCGTGACCATAGAGTGCATCGCCGATTCTCCTGCCCTTGCCGAGGAAGCCGACGGCCCCGCGGAAGGTCTGGCCCGCCGCCTGACGGGCGACAACGGCCGGCACATGGTCGTCTATGGCACGGAGGCCGGACAGTTCCAGGAGCGTGGCATCTCCTCCGTCGTCTGCGGTCCCGGTTCGATCGACCAGGCCCACCAGCCCGACGAATTCATCGAGATCGCACAGCTCGCCGCCGGCGAACGGTTCGTCTCGCGCCTGATCGCGGACCTTTCGCGCTAGCCGCGAGGACAGTATCGCTCGCGTCCGCCGCTGGCATGTGCCGCGGATATGTCAGGTTTCGGAACAAGCTTACGTTACGCAACTTTGGTCCTCGTCCAAACTGCCGGCAAAGCACGCTGGACGAGGGCTCGCGAGCTTGCTTAGATGCAGGTTCCGGGCTGTCGCCATGACAGCTCCAGAAGCGCGGGAACGACGCCGGAGAAACCGGCGCGAAACCGTGCCTTCCAGAACGACAAGTCATGAGGGGACTATGCGCATCAAAACAACTGTGGCCACCGCGGCGCTCGCAGCGACGCTGATGGGAACGGCCGCATCGGCCGAAACACTCCGATACGCCTTCCAGGGAACGCTCAACCAGCTCGATCCCTATACGCTGAACGAGACCTTCACGCTCGGCTCGCACGGCAATGTCTACGAGGGACTGACCCGCCGCGCACCGGACCTGACCATCGAACCCGCCCTCGCCGAGAGCTGGGAAGTGGTCGAACCGAACCGCTGGCGCTTTCACCTGCGCAAGGGCGTGAAGTTCCACAACGGCAACGACTTCACCGCCGACGACGTTGTCTTCTCCGCCGAGCGCGTGCGTTCGGAAGGCTCCGACCTGACCACCCGCATCGGTGCCGACGTCAAGGTCGAGAAGGTCGACGATCACACCGTCGACTTCATCCTGCCCGGTCCGAACCCGATCCTGCACTACGAGTGGGACACCTGGTACATCATGGACAAGGAGTGGACCGAGGCGAACAACGCCGTGAAGGTCACCTCCGCATCGGATACGACGCCGAATCACGCCGCACTCAACGCCAACGGCACCGGCTCCTACAAGATCGTCAGCCACGAGCCCGGCGTGAAGACCGTGTTCGAGAAGAACGAGAACTGGTGGGACGAGGCCAAGGGCAACATCGACCGCGTCGAGTTCACCCCGATCGGCTCCGACGCCACGCGTGTCGCCGCGCTGCTGTCGGGCGAACTGGACATGGTCTACCCGATCCCGGTGCAGGACATCAAACGCGTCAACGACAATGCCGGCACCAAGGCGTTGACCGGTCCGGAGCTGCGCACGATCTTCCTCGGCTTCGACCAGAGGCGCGACGAGTTGCTCTACTCCAGCGTCAAGGGCAAGAACCCGTTCCAGGACGTGCGGGTGCGCAAGGCCTTCTACCAGGCCATCGACATCAACGCGATCAGCGACAAGGTGATGCGCGGCCTGTCGACGCCCTCGGCGCTTCTGATCTCGCCGTTCCAGTACTCGCGCTCCGACGAGTTCGAGCGCTACCCTTACGACCCGGAAGCTGCCAAGGCCCTGCTTGCCGAGGCCGGCTATGGCGACGGGTTCTCGGTCGGGATGGACTGCCCGAACGATCGCTACGTCAATGACGAGGCGATCTGCCAGGCGGTTGCCTCCTTCCTGGCCCGCGTCGGGATCAAGGTCGATCTGAATGCCCAGCCCAAGGCGCAGTATTTCGCCAAGGTGCTGGCCTCGAACGGGTATGACACGTCCTTCTACCTGCTCGGCTGGACGCCGGGTTCGTTCGACAGCTGGAACGTTCTCCACAACATCACCGGCTGCCGCGACGACAAGGGCAACGGCGGTCCGTTCAACCTGGGCGGCTACTGCAACCCCAAGGTCGACGAACTGTCCGCGCAGATCCTCGTCGAGAACGATCCGGTGAAGCGCGACGAGCTCATCGCCCAGGCCTTCACGATCATTCATGACGACGTCTCGCACATCCCGCTTCACCAGCAGGGTCTCGCCTGGGGCGTGTCGGACAAGGTCGAGGTGGCACAGCGCGCCGACAACCAGTTCCACTTCCGCTGGGTCGTGAAGAACTGACGTAGCGCAAGCGCGTTCGGCAGTCCGGCTGCAAGGGCCGGGCTGCCCCTTTTCTCAAGATCGGTCGAGGACAAGCGATCGGCATCCGCCGGATGTCGCGATCGCTGCCACCAGCGCGCGGATATGCCGGTATCCGTACGCAGCCAAGCCCAGCCGGAACAGGGGCGCCATGCTTGCCTTCACCATTCGTCGCCTCGTCCAGGCCGTCCTGGTCATGCTCGTGGTGGCACTGATTTCCTTCACCCTGTTCCGCTTTGTCGGCGACCCCGTCAACCAGATGGTGGGCGTCGAGACGACACCGGAGCAGCGCGAGGCCCTTCGCGAGCGGCTCGGACTGAACGATCCGATGCTCACCCAGTTCGGACGCTTCATCGTCAATGCGGCGCAGTTCGACTTCGGCACCTCCTACCAGTTCCGGCAACCCGTTGCGGAACTCATCGGCCGGCGCCTGCCCGCCACGCTGGAGCTGTCCATCGTCTCCGCGATCTTTGCCCTGTTCGTCGGCATACCGATGGGCGTCTACACCGGTCTCCACCGGGACAGCATCCTGTCGAAACTGTTCCTGTCGATCTCCCTGATCGGCATTTCGCTGCCGACCTTCTTCATCGGCATTCTGCTCATCTTCCTGTTCTCGGTCACCTTGCAATGGCTGCCGAGTTTCGGACGTGGCGACGTCGTCCAGCTGGGCTGGTGGTCGACCGGCCTGCTGACGTGGAGCGGCATCAAGGCACTGATCCTGCCGGCCATCACCCTCGGCCTCTTCCAGATGACGCTGATCATGCGTCTGGTGCGTTCTGAAATGCTGGAAGTGATCCGCACGGACTACATCAAGTTCGCCCGTGCGCGCGGCCTGCGCCAGCGCAGCATCAACTTCCGGCACGCCCTGAAGAACACGCTTGTTCCGGTGATCACCATCACCGGCCTGCAACTCGGCTCCATCATCGCCTTCGCGATCATCACCGAGACGGTCTTCCAGTGGCCGGGCATGGGTCTTCTGTTCCTGCAATCGGTGCAGAATGTCGACATCCCGATCATGGCCGCCTACCTGATGCTGATCGCCTTCCTCTTTGTGACCATCAACCTGATCGTCGACCTGCTCTATTTCCAGGTCGACCCGCGCCTGCGCGCCGAACGCGCGACGCACTAGGAGCCGCTCATGACCCCCGCCACCGGAGAGGAAGCCAAGGAACCCGTGCCGGCCGGCCCGGTTCCGCGCGGCATGCTGGCCCGCATCCTCGACAGCGACATCCTCCACTCGTTCCTGCGCTCGAAGGTGACGGTGCTCTCCGCCGTCGTGACGCTCGCCTTCTTCATCGGCGCCGCCTTCGCGCCCTGGCTTGCCCCGCACAACCCCTTCGACCTCGCCAGCATCTCGATCCTCGATGCCCGCGTGCCGCCGATCGGCATGGAGTATCACGATCCGCGCTTCCTGCTCGGCACCGACGACCAGGGGCGGGACGTCTTTTCCGGCATTCTCTACGGCGCCCGCATCTCGCTGGCGGTCGGCTTCCTGTCGGTCCTGTTCGCCGGCGTTGTCGGCGTGCTGCTCGGTCTGATCGCCGGCTATGTCGGCGGCAAGGTCGACGCCATCATCATGCGCATCGCCGAAGTCCAGCTCACCTTCCCCGCGATCCTGATCGCGCTGCTGGTCGACGGCGTCGCCCGCGCCCTGTTCGGCAATCTCGACCGCGAGCGCTTTGCCTTCTGGATCCTCGTCTTCTCCATCGCGCTGTCCTTCTGGGTGCAGTTCGCCAGAACGGTCCGCGGCTCGACCCTGGTCGAGCGCAACAAGGAATATGTCCAGGCCGCCCGCCTGATCGGCATACCGCCGTTCCTGATCATGGTCCGGCACGTGCTGCCCAACGTGATCGGACCGGTGCTGGTCATCGCCACGATCAATCTCGGCCTCGCCATCATCACCGAGGCGACGCTCTCCTTCCTCGGTGTCGGCATTCCCCCGACGCAGCCCTCGCTCGGAACGCTGGTGCGGATCGGCAACGACTTTTTGTTCTCCGGCGAATGGTGGATCGCAATGTTCCCCGGATGCGCACTTGCGGTTCTGGTGCTCGCAGTGAACCTGCTTGGCGACTGGCTGCGGGACGCGCTCAATCCGAAGCTGCGCTGACATGAACACGAAGCGAAACGGCGGAAAATGACCCAGCCCCCCCTGCTCTCCGTGAAGGACCTGCGCGTCGAGTTCCCGACGCGGCGCGGTATCCTCACAGCCATCGACGGCATTTCCTTTGATCTCCACGAGGGCGAAGTGCTCGGCGTGGTCGGTGAATCCGGTGCCGGCAAGTCGATCACCGGCACGGCTGTCATCGGCCTTCTGGAGCCTCCGGGGCGCATCGCCGGCGGCGAAATCCGCCTCAAGGGCGAGCGCATCGACAACCTTTCCCAGCCGGCCATGCGCAAGCTGCGCGGCAAACGCATCGGCATGGTCTTCCAGGACCCGCTGACCAGCCTCAATCCCCTGTTCACCATCGGCGACCAGATCATCGAGACGATCCTCACGCATCTTCCGGTGTCGGAGCGCGAGGCGCGCGACCGTGCCGTCGCGCTGCTCGAGGAGGTCGGCATCCCGGCCGCCGGCCAGCGCCTGACCGCCTATCCGCACCAGTTCTCCGGCGGCATGCGCCAGCGTGTCGTCATCGCGCTGGCGCTGTGCGCCGAACCGGAGCTCGTCATCGCCGACGAACCGACCACCGCGCTCGACGTCTCCGTCCAGGCACAGATCATCCGCCTGCTTCAGCGCGTCTGCCGCGACCATGGCACCGCCGTCATGCTGATCACCCACGACATGGGCGTGATCGCCGAGACCGCCGACCGGGTCGCCGTGATGTATTCCGGCCGGATCGCCGAGATCGGGCCGGTGCGCGACGTCATCAAGTCGCCGAGCCACCCCTACACGATCGGCCTGATGGGCGCGATCCCCTCCCTCACCGGCGATCACGAGCGACTGACGCAGATCCCCGGATCCATGCCGAGGCTGGACTCGATTCCCACGGGCTGCGCGTTCAACCCGCGCTGCTCGCTGGTCATGGACCGCTGCCGGATCGAGCGCCCGCAGCTGATCGCCGCCGGCGAAAGCCAGGCCGCATGCTGGAAACTCCTTGAAACCGAAAGGGCGGCCGGATGACGAGCGCCAGCACGAACGACAATTCGGCCGTCGTCGAGGTCAACGCCCTGTCGCGAACCTTCGATGTCTCCAAGCCCTGGCTGAACCGGGTGCTGGAGCGCTTGCCCAAGGCCTTCCTCAAGGCGGCGCAGGAGATCTCCTTCTCGATCGACCGCGGCGAGACCTTCGCCCTCGTCGGGGAATCCGGTTCCGGCAAATCCACCGTCGCCAAGATGGTGGTCGGGCTGCTGGAAGCCAGTTCCGGCGAGATCCGCATCGAGGGCGTCGACATGCGCTCGCGCAAGCAGTCGGGCGTGGAAATGCGCGACCTGAGGCGGCGCATCCAGATGATCTTCCAGGACCCTTACGCAAGCCTCAACCCGCGCTGGCGGGTCGACCGGATCATCGCGGAGCCGATCCGGGCCTTCAGGCTGGAGACCTCGGAACAGGCGATCTCGGCGCGTGTCGGGGAACTGCTCGAGCTTGTCCGCCTGCATCCGCGTGACGGCGCCAAGTATCCGCACGAATTCTCGGGCGGCCAGCGCCAGCGCATCTGCATCGCGCGCGCACTCGCCTCCAAGCCGGAATTCCTCGTTTGCGACGAGCCGACCTCGGCGCTCGACGTCTCGGTCCAGGCGCAGATTCTCAACCTGATGAAGGACCTGCAGGACGAGTTCCAGCTCACCTATCTCTTCATCAGCCACGACCTTGCCGTCGTTCGCCACATGGCGCGGCGCATCGGCGTCATGTATCTCGGCAGGCTGGTCGAGGTCGCCGAAAGCCACGAGCTCTTCCGCAATCCCCGCCATCCCTATACCCGCATGCTGCTCGCCGCGATCCCTGACCTGGAGATGACCGGGCAGCCGCGCCGCGCGGTGGAGGGAGAAATCCCCAACCCGATCAGCCCGCCGACCGGCTGCGCTTTCCATCCGCGCTGTCCGCTTGCCAACGCGCGCTGCGCAAGCGAGTTGCCCGCCTTCCGCCACGACGGCGGAATGGGCGTTGCCTGCCATGCGGTCGAGGAAGGTCGCACGACGCCCTGAGCGACGCTGCCGGCAAGGCCTGCAGACACGGGGTGAAGACCGCACCATTTCGACCCTTGACCTTCCATTGACTGGAAGGCCTATCTCCTGTTCTGGAGTTGAACAGGGCATGTCCGGCCGCGTCCGGACGCCCGCACCGGAGATCCGTGAAATGTCACAGGCAACGCTCCAGGCAGATGCCCCGAGCCACCCGCACGCACCTGCGGGCACCGTCATTCAGCTGGATATCGGAGGCATGACCTGCGCCGCGTGTTCGGCGCGGATCGAAAAAGTGCTGGGCCGCAAGCCCGGCGTGGTCCGCGCCTCGGTGAACCTGCCACTGGAAACCGCATTGGTGGAAACCGACGGCAGCCTCGATGCGGCCGGCGTCATCGCGGCCATCGAGGCGACCGGCTACACCGCCGGCGAGCGGCCGACCGGCTGGCAGCAGGAAAAGCGCCGGCAGGATGAGAACGAGGCACGCGCCCGGTCGCGGGAGCGCCGCACCTTGATACTGCTGGTGCTTTCCGCGCTTCTCTCGGCACCGATGGTCGCCGGCATGGTCGGCGCGCCCTTCGGCGTGATGCTGATGCCACCCGCCTGGCTCCAGGCGGTACTGGCCGGCATTGTCCAGGTTTTTGTCGGTCGCCGCTTCTATGTCGGGGCCTTCAAGGCGCTGGCGAATGGCGCCGCCAACATGGACGTACTCGTCGTGCTGGGGACGACCGCAGCCTACGGATACAGTCTCGCGCTCACCGTGCTGGCCTGGCCGGAGGCCCCCGGCCATCTCTATTTCGAGGCCTCGGCGGTGATCCTCACGCTGATCCTGTTCGGCAAGCTGCTTGAGACGCGGGCCAAGCGCACCACGACTGCGGCTGTCCGCGCGCTCGGCGACCTGCGGCCGCAAGTGGCCCACCGCCTGACCGGCGATACGCTGGAGACGGTTCCCGTCGAGCATCTCTTTCCCGGCGACCATATCGTGGTCAAGCCGGGCGAGCGCGTCCCTGTCGACGGCGCTGTCCTGTCGGGCGAAAGCGAGGTCGACGAGGCCCTGCTGACCGGCGAAAGCCTGCCTGTCGCCAAGACCGCCGGCAGCCCCGTGATCGGCGGCACCATCAACGGGTCCGGCTCGCTCACGCTCGAGGCCACCGCGCTTGGCGACGACAGCAAGCTTGCCGCCATCATCCGCCTCGTCGAGGCAGCGCAAGGGTCCAAGGCTCCGGTGCAAAAGCTCGTCGACCAGGTGTCGGCGGTGTTCGTGCCAGTGGTTGTCGTCGTCGCCATCGCCACGTTTGCCGGCTGGTGGCTTGCCGGCGCCAGCCTCGATGCGATGGTCGGCGCGGCGGTCGCCGTTCTTGTCATCGCCTGCCCCTGTGCCCTTGGCCTCGCCACTCCGACCGCGCTCGTTGCGGGTACGGGCGCCGCGGCCCGTGCCGGCATTCTCATTCGCGACATCGAAGCCCTGGAAGTCGCCCACAAGGTGGACACCGTCATCTTCGACAAGACCGGCACACTGACGCTGGGCACTCCCCGGGTCACCGACATTCGCGCCTTCGACGGCAAGGCGGACCGGATCCTGCGGATCGCCGCGACGGCCCAGCAGCCCAGCGAGCACCCGCTTGCCTCGGCCATCGTCGAAGAGGCGCGGGCGCGCGGCCTGCAGGTCTCCCAGCCCTCGTCCTTCCGCTCGGTTCCCGGCCAGGGCATCATTGCGGAGATCGCCGGGGAAACCGTCCTGATCGGCAACCAGCGCCTGCTGGAGGCCCATGGCATCGACACGTTCCTGACCCGCCAGATCGCGCGCGAGCTCGAGGCCGACGGCAAGACCTGCGCCAGCATCGTCGTCGCCGGACGCGCCGTCGGCGTCATCGCCATGGCCGACACGGTCCGCGAGGAAACGCCGGAGGCCCTGTCCCGGCTGCGCGAGCTCGGCATCGAGACGGTCATGCTCACCGGCGACACGGAAGCGGTTGCCCGCACCGTGGCCGACCGCGTCGGCATCGCCCGTGTCATTGCCGGCGTGCCCCCGGAAGGCAAGTCGAAAACGGTTGTCGACCTCATCTCGCAAGGCCGTGTCGTTGCCATGGTCGGCGACGGCGTCAACGACGCGCCGGCCCTCGCAAGTGCCAGCATCGGCATCGCGATGGGATCGGGCGCGGAAGTGGCGATGGAGACCGCCGGCATCACGTTGATGCGGTCGCGGCCCGATCTTGTCGCGGATGCGCTCGGCATCTCGCGGGCGACCGTGCGCAAGATCCGGCAGAACCTGTTCTGGGCCTTCGTCTACAACGTGGTCGGCATCCCTCTCGCCGCACTCGGCCTGCTGACCCCCGCCTTTGCCGGCGCGGCCATGGCACTGTCATCGGTGTCGGTCGTCTCCAATGCCGCATTGCTGAGACGCTGGAGGGCGAAAGCACGCTGAACCGGCAGGAACGAAGGGCACGCGTGTCGAAGGAAAACGGTCATTGACGGGATGGAACTTGTATTACAAATAAAGGACCCCAGCCTGAAGCCCGGAGACCGGAATGACCGCCAGAGACCCGAAAGCCCTTCGTTCCCGTGCCTGGTTCGACAATCCTGACGATCCCGCCATGACGGCGCTCTATATCGAGCGCTACCTGAACTACGGCCTCACCCGGGACGAACTGCAGTCGGGCAAGCCGATCATCGGCATCGCCCAGACCGGCTCGGACCTCTCCCCCTGCAACCGCCATCATATCGAGCTGGCCAAGCGGGTACGCGAAGGTATCCGGGAAGCCGGCGGCATCTGCTTCGAGTTCCCGGTCCATCCGATCCAGGAGACTGGCAAGAGGCCAACAGCCTCGCTCGACCGGAACCTCGCCTATCTCGGCCTTGTCGAGCTTCTTTACGGGTATCCCATTGACGGCGTCGTTCTCACCATCGGTTGCGACAAGACCACGCCTGCCTGCCTGATGGCGGCGGCGACCGTCAACATCCCCGCCATCGCCCTGTCGGTCGGTCCGATGCTGAACGGCTGGCATCGGGGCGAGCGCACCGGGTCGGGAACCATCGTGTGGAAGGCGCGCGAGATGCTGGCCGCAGGCGAGATCGACTATGCCGGCTTCATGGATCTCGTCGCCTCCTCCGCTCCGTCGGTCGGCTATTGCAACACGATGGGCACGGCGACGACAATGAACTCGCTGGCCGAAGTGCTCGGCATGCAGTTGCCAGGCGCCGCCGCAATTCCCGCCACGTATCGCGAACGCGCGCAGGTGTCCTACCAGACCGGTCGCAGGATCGTCGACATGGTCTGGGAGGACCTGCGCCCGTCCGACATCATGACCCGCGAGGCGTTCGAGAACGCCATAGTGGTCAACTCGGCTATCGGCGGCTCGACCAACGCGCCGATCCATCTCAATGCCGTTGCCAGCCATCTCGGCGTGCCGCTCGACAATGACGACTGGCAGAAGCTCGGCCATCATGTGCCGCTGATCGTCAACATGCAGCCGGCGGGCGAGTATCTGGGCGAGGACTATCACCATGCCGGCGGCGTGCCGGCCGTTATCGCGGAACTGATGAAGGCGGACATGCTGCCCCATCCGCAGGCGCTGACGGTCAACGGCCGCAGCATCGGCGACAATTGCCGCGAGACGGAAAACCTCGACACGCGTGTCATCCGTCCGGTTTCCGAACCGATGGTCGACAAGGCCGGTTTCCTCAACCTGAAAGGCAATCTCTTCGACAGCGCGATCATGAAGACCAGCGTCATCTCGAAGGAATTCCGCGACCGCTACCTCTCCAATCCGGACGATCCGGAGGCCTTCGAGGGCCGCGCCATCGTCTTCGAAGGGCCGGAGGACTATCATCACCGCATCGACGATCCCGAGCTTGAGATCGACGAGCATTGCCTGCTCTTCATTCGCGGCACCGGCCCGATCGGCTATCCGGGCGGCGCCGAGGTCGTCAACATGCAGCCCCCGGCAGCCCTCATAAAGCGCGGCATTCATGCCATGCCCTGCATCGGCGACGGCCGGCAGTCCGGCACCTCCGGGTCGGCCTCGATCCTCAACGCGGCCCCGGAAGCTGCCGCCGGCGGCGGGCTTGCCTTGCTCAAGACGGGCGACCGGGTGCGTATCGACCTGAAGGCCTGCACCGCGAACATCCTGATCAGCGACGCGGAACTTGCCGACCGGCGGGCTGCGCTCGAGGCGAGCGGCGGCTTCCCTTACCCTGCGCACCAGACCCCCTGGCAGGAGATCCAGCGGACCTTCGTCGACCAGTTCGACAAGGGCATGGTGCTGAAGCCCGCCGTTGCCTATCGCGACGTCTCCCGGACAAAAGGTACGCCGCGAAACAATCACTAGCGCAGCGGATTTCCCGCAAGGTCGGCCTTGACGATTACGTAAGCGTCATGCTCTCTGGGGGCCGACATGCCGGACAGGTCCGGCGACAGGGAGACATGACATGAGCCTGAACGAACTGACCGAGGCGGTGCGCGGCAAGGTGGCCGGCGGCGGCATCTCCGACAGTGTGAAATTCGACTGCGGCGATGCCGGCGTCATTTTCGTCCAGGGGGCGGAGGTCACCAACGAGGACAAGGACGCCGACTGCACCATCACCATCTCGCAGGAGAATCTTGCCGACCTTCTCGCCGGCGAACTGAACCCGACGATGGCGTTCATGTCCGGCAAGATCAAGGTCGCCGGCGACATGAGCGTCGCCATGAAACTCGGCAGCATCGTTTGACCCACCCCGCGTCGCGTGCTCCCGGACCGGACACGCCGCGACATCGCCTTGCTGGACATGAAAGACCCCGGCGGTGCCTCGCACCGCCGGGGTCTTTCTTTGCGTGCCAGACGGCAGAGGCGTCAGCCTGTCCGCGTGACAAGTTCCGGACCCATCAGCCAGTAGGGCAGCCAGGTCGACAGGGCCGGCACATAGGTCACGAGGATCAGGAAGATGAACAGGATCACGACGAAGGGCGCGGCCGCCCTGACGACCTGAACCAGGCTCATCCCCGTTATTCCCGATGTGACGAACAGGTTGAGGCCGATCGGCGGGGTGATCATGCCGATCTCCATGTTCACCACCATGATGATGCCCAGGTGGATCGGGTCGACGCCCAGCGCCATGCCGATCGGGAACACCACCGGCGCGACGATCAACAGCAGGCCCGAGGGCTCCATGAACTGGCCGCCGATCAGCAGCAGGATGTTGACCGCGATCAGGAATGTGAACCAGGTGAACCCGGCGCCGATCATCCAGTCGGTGATTGCCTGCGGGATGCGTTCCGCCGTCAGCGTATGGGCGAACAGCAGCGCGTTGACGATGATGAACATCAGCATGATCGTCGTCTTCGCCGCATCGACCAGCGCCTTGCGGGTATCCGCATGAACGCAGGCGGGGAAGAAATACACCACCGTCAGCCACACGTTCCGGCCGATGGCCGCCGCGATGTTTTCGCCGTCCCTGCGCATCGGCACGCCTTTCAGCGGGCCCATGTCGCGATAGATGAAGATCGCGATCAGGTAGGCATAGACGGCGGCAACGGAAGCAGCCTCCGTCGGCGTGAAGATGCCGCCATAGATGCCGCCCAGGATGATGATGATGAGCAGCAGGCCGAAGCCCGCCTCGCCCGCAGCCGACCCCATCTCGCCGAACCCGGCGAACGGCTGCTTCGGCATCTTCTTGATGCGCGCGTTCACGTAGATCGCGATCATCAGCATCAGGCCGGCAACGATGCCGGGAACGACACCGGCCAGGAACATCCGCCCGACCGAGACGTCCGTTGCCGCCGCATAGACGACCATGACGATCGACGGCGGGATGAGAATGCCGAGCGTGCCCGCGTTGGCGATCACGCCGGCCGCGAATTCCTTGGTGTAGCCGACCTGCCGCATGCCGGCGATGGCGATCGTGCCGATCGCCACCACGGTTGCCGGCGACGAGCCGGAGAGCGCGGCGAACAGCATGCAGGAGAACACCGCGGCAATCGCCATGCCGCCGCGCAGATGGCCGACGCAGGCGATGGCGAACCGGATGATGCGCCGTGCGACGCCGCCCGTCGACATGAAGGTCGAGGCGAGAATGAAGAACGGGATCGCAAGCAGCGTGTAGTTCTGCGAGGCCGTGAACAGCTGCAGGGCCACCGAGGACATGGAGTCCTGCGAGAAGAATGCGATCGTGAGGATGCTGGACAGGCCCAGCGAGATGGAAATCGGGACGCCGAGAAACAGCAGCCCGAGAACCATGATGAACAGAACACCGGCTTCCATGGCTGCCTCTTAGTCTTTCAGGACGTCTTTGTTTTCGGCGACAAGCTCTTCCGCTTCGTGGGCGGCGATCATCATTTCGCGTTCCCCGCGAATGATCTGCAGCGCCGCCTGGATGCAGCGGAATGCAAAGAGCGTCAGGCCCACCGGCAGGATCAGATAGGCGATCCAGCGCTGGACACGCTCCTTGGTGCCGAACATTTCCTGAATGAGCTCGGGATAGCGCAGATCGTCGAGGCCAATGCCGATCTTGTACATGCGCGACCAGTAGTCGATCGCCCCGCCCCGCGTCTGGATGCCGAAGATCTGCAGCCAGTCGGCATAAAGAAGGATGACGGCATAGGCGACGCCGCACAGAGCACCGAAGACCGCGATAGCCCTGAACACCGGCGCCGGAAACAGCCGGATGATCGCGTCGACGCCGAGATGGGCGCCGATCTTCACGCCGTAGCTCATGCCGAACAGGATCAGCCAGGCGAACAGGATGCGGGTGAATTCAAGCGCTCCGGTCCAGCCGGAATTGAAGCCGTAACGGGCCACCACCTGCGTGAAGGAGACGATGGTCATCGCGGCGAGCAGGAACGCGATCACGTTCTCCTCGAAGCGCGTGACCCAGTTGTCGACGCGTTGCATCGCTTCCCCCAATTTTTCTCTTTTGTCGGGAACGTCATCAAGGCCGGACCGGGCATGGCCCCGGCTGTCCATGCCGCAAGCCATGCCCGATCCCGTCACCCCGTCATGGTTCCCGGAGGACACCCGCCACGGGCGGTGTCTTCCGGGAAAGCCTTTTCATCGCTCAGCTGGCGCTGTTCGACGCCTGCGCCGCCTCGATCAGGTCCTCGCCGATATCGCCGCGGAACTTGTCCCACACCGGCTTCATGGCATCGCCCCAGGCCTTGCGCTGCTCGGCGCTCAGCACGCGGATCTCGCTGCCCGCGTCGAGGATCTTCTGCCGGTTGGCGGCTTCCTTGCTCGCGACCTCGGCATTGGCTGCCATCGTGACCTCGTTGACGATGGTCAGGAACTGCTCGCGCACATCGGCGTCGAGACCGTTCAGCCACTCGTCGGACGTCACCAGCAGGTAGGCAAGAAGCTGGTGGTTGGTCTCGGTGATGCCGTCCTGCACCTCGAAGAACTTCTGCGTGTAGATGTTGGACCAGGAGTTCTCCTGACCGTCGACCACGCCCGTCTGCAGCGCGCCGTAGACTTCCTTGAAGGCGAGCTTCTGGGCATTGGCGCCCATCGCCGAAATCATCGCCTCGGCAACGTCGGAGGTCTGGATGCGGAACTTAAGGCCGGCGGCGTCGCTGGGAACCAGCAGCGGCTTGTTGGCCGAGAACTGCTTCATGCCCGAGCTCCAGTAGCCAAGGCCGACGAAACCGACATCGGTCATCGAGTTCAGCAGGCCCTTGCCGGCGTCGGAGACGGCGAAGCGGTCGATCGACGACAGGTCGTTGAACAGGAACGGCAGGTCGAAGAGGCGATACTTGAGCGTGTAGGCCTCGAACTTCGACAGCGACGGGGCGGCAAGCTGGACGTCGCCGAGAAGCAGCGCTTCCATGACCTTGTCGTCATCGAAAAGCTGGGAGTTCGGGAACACCTGCATGCAGGCCTTGCCGTTCATCTCCTCGTTGACGCGATTGGCGAGCATCGTCGCGGCATCGCCCTTGGGGTGACCCGTCGCAGCCACCACGTGGCTGAACTTGATGACCATTTCGCCATCGTCGCAATCGGCAAGCGCCGGAGCGGAGAATGCGAAACATGCGGCCGCGACTGCGGCCGTTGCGAACTTCTTCATGGATGTCCTCCCAGACATGATTGGCCGGGCGCGGAGCGCGCGGCAGTGGGGTCCGGCGGAAGGCCAGACCAGTCGCGACAAAATGTTAGCAACAGTCGTGCCACCTGCTCCCACCATAGGCAAAATGGCGCCATTCAAGGCATTCACCAGTATCGCCGATCAGGTCATCCATGTCGAATGGGTGGATTCCGACACATCCGGGACCGGCAATGGGTGGAAGACGACACATTGACCTTGCCGATAACGGCTATAGGTCGGCCGCTCCGCCATCTTCGCCGGAGGCGCCCTCGCGCTCCAGCCCGTGCCGGCGGATCTTCTCGTAGAGCGCCTTGCGAGACAGCCCTAGCCCCTCATAGGTGGCCTTCAGGCGACCCTCGTTCCGGGCGAGCTCCTCGGCGATCACCGCCTTCTCATAGGCCGCCACCCGCTCCGACAGGCTGCGCCCGACTTCCGCTTCCAGCGGGTCGAGCGCCTCCAGCCCAAGCACGAACCGGTCGGCGACATTACGCAGCTCGCGCACGTTTCCGGGCCAGTCGCGCGCCATCAGCGCCGCCAGATAGCTGGCACTCGCGTCAGGGATTTCCCGGCGGTAGCGTGCCCGCGCCTCACGCGTCAGATGGTGGAAGAGCAGCGGAATGTCTTCCTTGCGGGCCCTGAGCGGCGGGATCTCCAGGCTGACGACATTGAGCCTGTAGAACAGGTCCTTTCGGAAACGGCCGTTGTTTCCCGCCGTCTCCAGGTTCTCCTTGGTTGCCGCCAGGAAGCGGACGTCCAGCGGGATCGAGCTGTTGGATCCAAGCCGCTCGATGCTGCGCGTCTCGATCACCCTGAGCAGCTTGACCTGCAGGTCGAGCGGCATCGACTCGATCTCGTCGAGGAACACCGTTCCGCCATGGGCGTGCTCGAGTTTGCCGATCCGCTGGCGTGCGGCCCCGGTGAAGGCCCCTTTCTCGTGCCCGAACAGCTCCGACTCGATGATCTCCGCCGGCAACCCGCCGCAATTGAGCGCGACGAAGGGACCGTTGCGCCGGTTGCCTTCCTCGTGCAGGGCGCGCGCCACCACTTCCTTGCCGGCGCCGGTCTCGCCGATGATCAGCACGTCCGCATCCGTGCCGGCGAGCGCGCCGACGAGACCGCGCAGCCGCTCCATCACCGGCGAGCGACCGACGAGGCGACCCTCCATCCCCGAGCGGTCGGCCAGTTGCTCGCGCAAGGCCCGGTTTTCCAGCACCAGCCGGCGCTTCTCGAGCGCCCGCTCGATGACCGTCGACAACCGGTTCACGGGAAACGGTTTCTCGATGAAGTCGTAGGCGCCGGCGCGCATCGCCTGGACGGCGAGCGGCACATCGCCATGGCCGGTGATCAGGATGACCGGCAGCGCGGCATCGATCTCCAGCGCCTTGCGCATCAGTTCAAGACCGTCGCTCTGCGGCATCCGGATGTCGGTGACCAGTACACCGTAGAAGTCACGCCCGAGATGGCCGATGACACCCGACGCTGCGGAGAAAGTCGAGACGCAATGCCCGGCGAGTTCCAGCCCCTCGCTGAGCGCTTCGCGCAGATCCGGCTCGTCGTCGACCAGCAGTACCCTTGCCTTGTCCATGAATGTCTCGTTCCCCAGCGGTCGCAGAACCGGATGCCCGACCGTCCGGGCGGCCCCGTTACTGTGCGGCGTCGCTCAGCCCCTGGACAAGCGGCAGCCTCACCGTGAAGGCCGCCCCGCCCCCTTCCGCGGCGCCGACGCTCAGGCTTCCGGAAAAATCGTGGACGATCTTGTAGGCGATCGAAAGCCCGAGGCCCAGCCCCTTGCCGACATCCTTTGTGGTGAAGAACGGATCGAAAACCTTGCCGAGCAACTCCTCCGCAACGCCCGGCCCGTTGTCGCGCACCTCGATCACGGCCTGCCCGGCCTCCATGCGTGTCGTGATGGTCACGACGCCGTCGCCGCGCCCGTCCACAGCATCGAGCGCGTTGGCGGCAAGGTTGAGCACCACCTGTTCCAGCCGCACATGCCCGCCGACCACCTGCAGCGCCCCGTCGAGATGCCTCACCTCCAGGCGCGCTCCACCCTGCTTGACCCTGGGCGACAGGAGCATCACCGTCTCGTCGATCACCGGCTTCAGCGCCGTCGCCTTGAGGTCCGTCCCTGCCCGACGGCTGAAGCCTTTCAGGACGCGGGAGATCTCCGCCATGCGCTCGACCATCGCGATGATCCGGTCGAGCCCGGCCTCGACCCGCTCGCCCATGTCACGCTCCAGAAACAGCTTGGCATTGTCGGCGTTCGAGCGGATCGCGGCCAGCGGCTGGTTGAATTCGTGCGAAAGCGCGGCCGACATCTGGCCGAGGGTCGCCATCTTCGCGGCTTGCACGAGGTCGGCCTGCATGTGGCGCAGTTCGGCTTCCGCCGCCTCGCGCTCGGCAACCTCGCGCGCCAGTCGCGCGTTGGCTTCCGAAAGGTCCCGCGTACGGGCCCGCACCTTGCGCTCCAGCCGCAGCGCCGAAAGCCGGTCCTCGCGCATGCGCCGCATCACGGCGACACGCCGGTCGGCCGCCACCCAGGCGACGCCGCTCAGCAGCAGGCAGACGAGAACCGCGATCGCCGCGACCTTGTGAGCTTGCGAGCGTGCATCGGCGGTATCCGCAAAGGCGGCGATACGCCAGTCGAGAACCGGCAGCGTGCGGGCCATCATCAGGTAAGGACCCTTGCCCGGCGCGTCCTTGAAGGTGACGTAGGTCGCGTCGGTGGCCGCGGCCGCCGCCCCGTCGCCGGTTTGCGGCACCCGTGCGCGCCCCTGCCGCTCCAGCCGCGCCGCCGCCCGCTGCCCGCGCCATTCCGGGCGATTGGTGGCGACGATCTCCCCGGCCTCGTCTATCGCCAGGATTGGCGCCGGGCTGAGCGCCCAGGCCTGTTCGACCTCCGCCAGGCTGACCCGTACGAGAACGACGCCGATCACATCCGGCCCGTCCCGGACCGCCGAAGCGAAGACATAGCTGCCCGGCGCGCCGCCCGTTCCACGCCGATACGCGCGGCCAAGCCGGCCCTGCAGGGCCTCGGTCAGCGGCACCGGTCCGACCGCCTCCCTGCCACCGGGTTCGGGGCGGGGCGAAAGATGGCTGGACGCCATCACCTCGCCGCGTGTGTCGAGAAAGGCGACCTCGCGCGCGCCCGCCATCCCCGCCGCGATCGCCGCCACCCGCTCGCCGGCGGCGCGGTCGCCGTCTAGGATGATGTCACGGATGTCGGGTCGCAGCGCCAGCAGCGGCGGCAACAGGCGGAACTTGTCCAGTTGCCGCTCGAGCGTCGCCGACTGCACCGAGAGCAGAGCCTGCGCCCGGGTCGCGACCTCGGCCGCGAAGAGACGGGTGGCCAGTTCCCAGGTGACCCATCCGATACCCGCCGTCATGGGCAATGCAAGGCACAACACCAGCACGTGCAAGGTGTTGCGCTGCGCCTTGCGGAAATATGTCTTCATGCCACCTTCCAACGGGCGATCGACGCGAGAGAGCCTTCCCCCGCCCCGTCAACCGATCCTAGCCGCACGGGCTTTCGCGCACAAATGCGCCAGAGGGCCGGCGCCGTCAGCTTCTCCGGTCGGCGCGCATCATTTCGGCGGCCTTTTCGGCGATCATCATCGTCGGTGCCGCTGTGTTGCCCGACGTGATCGCCGGCATCACCGAGGCATCGGCGATACGCAAGCCGGCCAGTCCGCGCAGCCTCAGCCGGGAATCGACAACGGCCTCGTCGTCCGCGCCCATCCGGCAGGTTCCCGCCGGATGGAAGATGGTCGTGCCGATGTCCCCCGCCGCCCGGGCGAGATCCTCGTCGCTGCGCACCAGCGGGCCGGGAAGGTGTTCCACCGGCGCATAACGGCCCATCGTGTCGGCGGCCATGATCCGGCGGGTCAGCCGGATGCTGTCCGCGGCAACCTTCCTGTCAGCCTCCGTCGAGAGATAGTTGGGCCGGATCTCGGGATGCACCATCGGATCGCGCGAGGCCAGATGCACCGATCCCCGGCTTTCCGGACGAAGGTTGCAGACGCTGAGGGTGATCGCCGGAAAGGAGTGCAGCGGATCGCCGAACTTGTCGAGCGACAGCGGCTGCACGTGATACTCGATATTGGCAGTTTCGAAGGAGGGGTCGGAGCGGGCGAAGACGCCAAGCTGCGAGGGCGCCATCGACATCGGGCCCGAGCGCGACAGGGCGTATTGCGCTGCGATCTTCGCCTTGCCCCAGAGATTGGAGGCAAGCTGGTTCAGCGTCACCGCTCCGCTGACCTTGAAGATCGTCCGGAGCTGCAGGTGGTCCTGCAGGTTCCGGCCCACCTGCCGGCTTTCGACAAGGGTGTCGATGCCGTGGCGGGAAAGTATCTCCGGATCACCGATGCCGGACAGTTCGAGCAGATGCGGCGAACCGATCGCGCCGGCGCAAAGCACCAGCTCTCCGGTGACGCGCACCCGTGCAGGCGCTCCGTCGACCGTCAGCTCGAGACCGCTTGCCCGTCCGTCCTCGACGATCAGGCGGGAGACCTGGGCCCGGGTCGCGACCTTGAGATTTTGCCGGCTCATGACCGGCTTCAGGTATCCCTTGGCCGCCGTCCAGCGAACGCCACCACGTTGCGTGACCTGGAAGTAGGACGAGCCGAAATTGTCGCCGCGGTTGAAGTCGTCGACCCTGGGAATGCCGACTTCCTCGCAGGCATCGCGCACCGCATCGAGAATGTCCCAGGACAGCCGCTGCTCCTCGACCCGGCATTCGCCGCCCTGCCCGTGCATCTCGTCGGACAGCGCATAATGATCCTCGGCCCGGCGGAACAGCGGCAGCACGTCGTCCCAGCCCCAGCCGTCCAGTCCGCCCTGCCGCCAGCCGTCATAGTCGCGCGCCTGGCCGCGCATGTAGATCATGCCGTTGATGGACGAACATCCGCCCAGCACCCGGCCGCGCGGATAGGCGAGCGCGCGGCCGTTGAGGCCCGCTTCCGGTGCCGTCCGAAAGCCCCAGTCCGTGCGCGGATTGCCCATGCAGTAGAGATAGCCGACCGGGATGTGGATCCAGATGTAGTCGTCCTTGCCACCCGCCTCGAGCAACAGGACCTTCACTTTCGGATCGGCGGAAAGCCGGTTCGCCAGCACGCAGCCGGCGGAACCCGCCCCCACGATCACGTAGTCCCACTCACCAAGGTCCTGCATATCCCCTCCGCTCCAGGCAAACCGGAGCGGAACGATGCCTTCTGGCGGTGTCAAAGGCAAGCTGCGGAAAGCGCGCCTCGCGCCTCAGGCGCCGGTCTCCAGCACGGCCCGCTCGACTTCCTCCACAAGACCGGGCTCCAGCCCGAGGCGCGCGGCCAGCATCTGCAGATAGGCGCGCTCGGCCGGATGGTCGGGATCCACGGCAAGCCGCGAGGCGGCATAGACCTCGAGCGCCGCCTCCGGGCTCGTCGCACCGGCAACGACCCGGTCGATGTCGAGCGGCGCGCGCAATTCGTCCATGACGAAGGCTTTCGCCTCGCTGTCGAGGGACAGCTGGTCGAGACGGTCGAAGATCCTCGCCTGCTCGTCGGCGTCGATGTGGCCGTCGGCTTTCGCGGCCGAGATCATCGCGGTGAGCAATGTCAGCGCAAAGGCATTCTCGCCGCCGGGTTGGCGTTCGGGGGAAAAAGGGGAATCCGACGGCGGCGGCAGGACAGGCTCACCTGTCGGAGCCTGCCGGTTCTCGCCCTGGCCACGCGATCCCTGATAGTCCCGATAGGCCTTGTAGGCGAGACCGGCAACCACGGCCATCCCGCCATAGGTCAGCGCCGTCTTGCCGAGCTTGCGGCCCCCCTTGGTGCCGAGCAGCAGCCCGGCAAGGCCTCCGGCCAGGGCACCGCCGGCAAGGCCGCCGGAATTCGAGCGCAGATAGTCCTTCCCGCGCGCCATCATGTCACCGGCCCCGCCTGTCCCGGACCCCCGGCCCATGAATTCCTCAAGCAGCTTGCGCGCGTCGAACATCGTCACGTCTCTCCGTTCCCGTGGCAATCCGTCAGGAAACACCTGACACGGGAAGGACATGGGAAGCCTGGCCGAAAACTGCAAGCATCTCAGCGCGCGGCCTCGGCAAAGGGAAGCCGGTTGTCATCCTTCAGCGTCTCCATGGCAATCGAGGAGCGCACGTTGCGCACCGCGTCATGCGGCAGGAGCTCGTCATTGATGAAACGCGACAGGGCGGCCAGATCGCTCACCGCCACCTTCAGCATGTAGTCCATGTCGCCGGTCAGCACATGCGCCTCCTGCACTTCCGGCAGTGCCCGCACCAGATCGCGAAAGCGGCGGGCATTCTGGCGGCTATGGGCATTGAGCGCGACGCCGACAAAGGCCACCACCGTGAAACCGACCGCCGCAGGGTCGATATCGGCCCTGTAGCGCCGAACGATGCCGGCCTCCTCCAGCCGCTGCCGCCGGCGCGACACCTGCGAGGCGGACAGGCCGATCCGTTCGCCCAATTGCTGGTTGGTGGCCGACGCATCGTCCTGCAGGCAGGCAAGGAGTTTCAGGTCGAAAGGATCGAGATCCGTCATCTTGTGCAACTCAAGCCTTCTTTTTGCATGAACCGTGCACTGAGTAACTGATCCGCACCCATTTTGCACGCACCGTGCGCGGCATGAGGCGCATACTGTGCGGGAGATGGCCGCAAGCGGCCTGCCGATATTCGCCTGAGGAGGACAGAATGGGACCGTTTCCGCACGACGCACCGCCCGCCCGCATCGATGAGACCAATCCCGCCGGCACGGACGGCTTCGAGTTCGTCGAATTCGCCCATCCCGAGCCGGAGAAGCTGGACGCCCTGTTTCGTCGCATGGGCTATCTGCCCGTCGCGCGCCACAGGACGAAGGCCGTCACCCTCTACCGCCAGGGCGACATCACCTATGTGCTGAATGCCGAACCCGGCTCGCACGCCACCCGCTTCGTCGCGGAGCACGGTCCCTGCGCCCCGTCGATGGCGTGGCGCGTGGTCGATGCCAAACACGCCTTCGACCATGCGGTGAAGATGGGTGCGACACCCTATGACGGTGACGACAAGACCCTCGACGTGCCCGCGATCGTCGGTATCGGCGGCTCGCTGCTCTATTTCATCGACACCTACGGCGCCAAGGGATCGGCCTATGACGCGGAGTTCGAGTGGCTGGGCGAGCGCGATCCGAAGCCGGACGGTGTCGGCTTCTACTATCTCGATCACCTGACCCACAATGTCTATCGCGGCAACATGGACAAGTGGTGGGACTTCTACCGCGACCTGTTCGGCTTCAGGCAGATCCACTTCTTCGACATCGACGGCCGCATCACCGGCCTTGTCAGCCGGGCGATCACCTCGCCTTGCGGCAAGATCCGCATCCCGCTGAACGAGTCCAAGGACGACACCAGCCAGATCGCGGAGTACCTGCGCAAGTACAAGGGCGAGGGCATCCAGCACATCGCCGTCGGCACCGACGACATTTACGAGGCCACCGACAGGCTCGCCGCAAACGAGCTGAAGTTCATGCCCGGCCCTCCGGAGACCTATTACGAAATGTCCCGCGAGCGCGTGCACGGACATGACGAACCGATCGAGCGGATGAAAACGCACGGCATCCTGATCGACGGGGAAGGCGTCGTCGACGGCGGCACGACCAAGATCCTCCTGCAGATCTTCTCGAAGACCGTGATCGGCCCGATCTTCTTCGAGTTCATCCAGCGCAAGGGCGACGAGGGCTTCGGCGAGGGCAATTTCCGCGCGCTCTTTGAATCCATCGAGGAAGACCAGATCCGCCGCGGTGTGATCAAGGCCGACGCGGCCGAGTAGGCCAGGCGCCGGACACGGCACAAAAAAGGGGAGCGGTCATCACCGCTCCCCCTGTTGAGTCCGGACACAACCGCGGTCGATGCGAGCGCGCCTCACCCCGCACGCTGCCGCCCTGTTTCCCTGAGTGTCTCCAGAAAGGAATCCGCCCAGGCGGAGGCGTCGTTCTCGCAAATCCGGTCGAAAATCGCCTGCCACCTGTCGCGGCGCTCGTCGAGCGGCATGTTCAGCGCAGTCTGCAGGCTGGCCGCCACCCCTTCGGCCGAATGCGGATTGACGATCAGCGCCTCCGGCATGCCCTCGGCCGCCCCTGCGAAACGCGACAGGACGACGACGCCCGGATCCTCTGCCCTCTGGGCGGCGACATATTCCTTGGCAACCAGGTTCATCCCGTCGCGAAGCGGCGTCACCAGCGCCACCCGGCTTGCCCGATAGAGTCCGGCAAGCGCCCGGCGTGTAAACGACCGGGTCATGTAGCGGATCGGCGTCCAGTCGAGATCGGCGAACCGGCCGTTGATGTTGCCGGTCAGCTCCTCCAGTTCCCGGCGGATCTCTGCATAGGCGTCAAGATCCGCGCGCGAGGGAGGCGCCACCTGCATCAGGCTGACCTGTCCCCGGTTTTCCGGATAGTCGTCCAGCAGCCGCCCGAAGGCACGGAAGCGTTCCGGCAACCCCTTCGAATAGTCGATCCGGTCGACGCCGATGATCTGCTGGCGACCGGCGAGGAGCTTCTCGACACGCCCCGTCTGGCGCCGCGCCTCCGGTGTCGTCGCCTGCCGGGCAAAGCCCGCCGCATCGATCCCGATCGGGAAGGCTCGCGCGACCACCCGCTGTCCGCCCACCGCCAGTTCCCCGTCTCCGGTTTCCACGGCGTCGAGCTCCTCGACGACGAACCGGCGGAAATTGGCGGCGTCGCGCCGCGACTGGAAGCCGATAACGTCATAGGCAAGCATGCGACGCACCAGCGTTGCGGCGTTCGGCAGTCCGGCCAGCACCTCGGGCGCGGGAAACGGGACATGCAGGAAAAAGCCGAGCGGGTTCTCGACCTCCATGCCGCGCAACTCGGCCGCGAAGGGCAGGAAGTGATAATCGTGCACCCAGACGATGTCGTCCTGCTCGAGCAGCGGACGCAACCGCGTGGCGAAGCGCTCGTTCACGCGCCGGTAGCCGTCCTCAAGGCGGCGGTCGAACACGGCAAGGTCCAGCCGGTAGTGCAGCACGGGCCAGAGTGTCTTGTTGGAATAGCCCGCATAGAACTCGTCATAGTCGGCCTGGGTCATGTCGACGGTCGTCATGCTGACCTTCCGGGTCCCGGCCTGCTTCAGGTTGCCGAAGGAGCCCTCCTCCGAGATCTCCCCGCTCCAGCCGAACCACAATCCGCCTGTCTCCGTCAGGGCATCGACCAGCGCAACGGCGAGACCACCGGCGCGACCGGTATCGGTGAGCGGGCCAACGCGGTTGGAAACGACGACAAGACGGGACATCAAACTCCTCCAGACGGATTTGCGCGGACCGGCCGGCGGACTGCCGGGGCGGGGCGGCGGACGGTATCTTCGGCGCGACGGGGCGCCAGTCAGGCAGGGAACGAGACAGGCGACAAGCTGCGACCGGCAGGCAGTGCCGGCAACTTCAGACGAGGCTTTCCCAGCCTTCCGACAGCCGCATCGCGCCGTTGATGATACCGACCATCGAATAGGTTTGCGGGAAGTTGCCCCACATTTCCCCGGTTGCCGGATTGGTATCCTCCGACAACAGCCCGACATGATTGCGGCAGGCGAGCATCGTTTCATAGATCTCGCGAGCCTCGTCCTTGCGGCCAATCCGGGCAAGGGCGTCAATGTACCAGAAGGTACAGATGTTGAAGGCATTTTCCGGCGCGCCGAAGTCGTCGGCGGCATGGTAGCGGAAGAGATGCTTGCCGCGCCTCAGGGTTGCGCCGATCCGCTCGACCGTGGCAACGAAACGCGGATCCTGCGGTGGCAGGAAGCCGACCTCGGCGATCAGCAGCAGGCTGGCATCGAGGTCCTGTCCTTCGAAGCTCTCGACAAAGGCGCCAACCTTCTCGTTCCAGCCCCGGGCCAGGATCGTCGCGTGAATGGCATCGGCCCGCTCCTGCCAGAGGGCGGCCCGCTCGGTGCGGGCGAACTGGCGGGCAATCTTGGCAAGCCGGTCGCAGGCCGCCCAGCACATCAGCGATGACGAGGTGTGGACCCTGGCCCGCGTCCGCAACTCCCAAAGACCGGCATCGGGCTGGTCATGCATGGCAAACGCCCGCTCGCCGATCAGCTCCAGCCGCTCGAAATCGTCGACCCCGGGTTGCCGCAGCAGGCGCTTGTCGAAAAAGGCCTGCGACGCGCCAAGCACGATGTTGCCATAGACGTCATGCTGGAAGTGCTCATAGGCCTGGTTGCCGATCCTGACCGGCCCCATGCCGCGATAACCGGGCAGGTCGACAGTTGTCTCGACGAGCTTCTCCTCCAGCGCGATGCCGTAGAGGGGTTGCACGTGATCGGCCCTGGTCATCGAGGCTATATTGTTGATGTAGCGGAGATAGTTCTCCATCGTCTCCATCTCGGAGAGCGAGTTGAGGGCCCTGACGACAAAGAACGCGTCCCGCAGCCAGCAATAGCGATAGTCCCAGTTGCGTCCGCTATGCGCGGCCTCCGGGATCGAGGTCGTTGCCGCCGCAATGATCGCGCCCGTCTCCTCGTAGGTGCACAGTTTCAGCGTCACCGCCGCCCGGATAACCGCTTCCTGATAGTCGAGCGGCAGTCCCAGCCGGCGCGTCCACAGCCGCCAGTGCAGAACCGTCTCCTCCTCGAACTCCCGGCACAGCGTCTCCGGATGGTGGGTGAGGCTCTCGTCCGGCCCGAAATAGAAGGACACCGGCCCGTCCAGGAGAAACGGCGTCTCGTCGCGCACATAGGTGATCGAGGCATTCGTCGTCAGCCGCACTGTCTGGCCGTTGCCGACGAAGCGCATGTGGTTCGATCCGTAGGTCACCTCGGGCACCCGGGTGCCGTGGTCGAACCTCGGCCGGCAACGCACTCGGATGCGCGGATGGCCGGCGATCGGCCGCACCCGCCGCACCAGCCCGGTCGGCCGGAACATGCGCCCCTTGGTCTGGAATCGCGGTGCGAAGTCCGTGATCTCGACGGCGTTGCCCGCCTCGTCATAGAGCCGGGTAACGACCACCGCCGTGTTCTCGATATAAGCCTGTTCGCTGCGGCAGACGTTTTCCAGATCGATTGAAAACGCTCCGTCTCCGGCCGCGCCATTCGTGCCCAGCAGCGCATGGAAGACCGGATCGCCGTCGAAGCGCGGCAGGCACATCCACACCACGCGGGCCATCTTGTCGACCAGTGCCGCGACCGAGCAGTTCCCGACGATCGCCAGATCGAGTGACGGCTGCTCCGATGGTGTCATGTGCGCGGTTTCCTTGCTGTTGCGTGGGCAGGAAGGTCATGCGCCAGCCAGTCGGCGACGCTCTCGACATCAGGCAGGCGGAAGCGCGCAAGGCTCTCATCACCGCCCACCTTGACGCCGAAACCGCCGATCGCCTCCGCCACCCGGATCCCGTCCTCGTCGGTCACGTCGTCCCCGACAAAGACCGGAGTGCGGCCGCGAAACGGTTCGATATCCATGAAGCTCGCAACAGCCCAGCCCTTGTCGCGAAAGGCGGGTTTGGCCTCGATCACCATTTTCCCGTGTACAAGATGCAGGTCGGGCAGATCGGAGATGGCGCCGCTCATGACCTCGAAAACGGCTTCCTCGCAGTCCGGTGCGATCCGGTAGTGGACGGCGATGGCCACCCCCTTGTCCTCGATCGAGACGCCGCGCCCGAGCAGCCCGCTTCCCGAGAGTGCCGCTTTCAGTGTCTCGATCTCGGGCCCGACCGGCGCCCGTTCGATCCCGGCATCGGGATGCAGGCGTGTCTCCAGCCCGTGCAGACCGGCGCAAGGAAGGGACAGCGGGGCGAGATAGGCGTCGATTTCGTGGATGGGCCGGCCACTGACAATGGCGACGGCACCGTCCAGATGATCGACGAGGCGCTCGAGACAGGCGATCATCCGCGCCTCTGCCTCGACCGCGTCCGGCGTTCGGGCGATCTCGACGAGCGTCCCGTCGAAATCGAGGAACAACGCCAGATCATCGGAGACAGGCGGTGGAGCGTTCATGGCCCGAAGCCTACGAAACCTTGCCCTCCATGAGAAGGCCCGAAGCGAAAAAACCCTTGAGGAGGCGCGATTTGCCGCGCCGCATCATGCCGCGGCTTCGTCCGAGAAGGCGCCGGGTCCCGGTGTTGCGCCGTCCGGACACTTGCCCAGGATGATCATGCCGAGCACCTCGTCCTTGGTCACGTCCGTGGTGCGCGCCGTGCCGACGAGCTGCCCGTTCTTCATCACCGCGACACGATCGGCGAGATCGAAGACATCGTGAATGTCGTGGGAGATGAGGAAGATGCCGAGCCCCTGCGCCTTCAGTTCCTTGATCAGCTCGGAGACCATCTGCGTCTCCTGCACGCCAAGGGCCGCCGTCGGCTCGTCCATGATCAGGATGCGCGCGTTGAAATAGACTGCCCGGGCGATCGCCACGGACTGCCGCTGCCCGCCCGAAAGCGCCTTCACCGGCGCCTTGAACTTGCGGAAATTCGGGTTGAGCCGGGCCAGGATCTTGCGGGTCTCCGCCTCCATCGCATCATCGTCGACGAAGCCGAGCGCGGAGACGATCTCGCGCCCGAGAAAGAGGTTGGAGGCGGCGTCGAGATTGTCGGCGAGCGCCAGCGTCTGGTAGATCGTCTCGATATTGTAGTCGCGGGCATCGCGCGGACTGTTGATCGTCGCCTTCTTGCCGTCGATCAGGATCTCGCCGCTGTCGGCATGGTAGGCGCCGGAAAGCACCTTGATCAGGGTCGACTTGCCGGCACCGTTATGGCCGAGCAGCCCGACCACTTCTCCCGGGTGGAGATCGACGCTGACATGGTCGACCGCGTGGACGCCGCCGAATGAGATGCAGATATCCTTCATCTGCACGAGGGGAGTTGCCATGGCTCAGTCTCCCGTGCGCTTGCGGTAGATGATGTCGACGAGCACGGCCACCACCAGCACCACACCGACGACGATGTTCTGCAAGGGAGCGTCGACACCGACCATCGCCATTCCCGATTGCAGCGACTGCATGATCAGCGCGCCCAGAATGGCGCCGTAGATCGTGCCCAACCCTCCCGACAGCGCCGTCCCGCCGATCACCGCGGCCGCGATGACACGCAACTCGTCGAGGGTGCCAAGGTCGTTTGTCGAGAACCCGAGGCGGGCGGCCGCCACCGCCGCCGAGAGGGCGCAGAGCCCCCCCATGATGGCGAAGACCTTCACGGTCAGAAGGCGTGTGTTGATGCCGGAGAGCTCGGCGGCGTCCGGGTTGCCGCCGGCCGCGAAGATATAGCGACCGAGCCGCGTCCGCCGCGCGACCACGGTCATGCATACCGCCACCAGGATCAGCAGAAGCACCGAATACGGCAGGCCGTAGGAGGCGGTATGGCCTTCAGGCAGCTCCAGGCCGCGCGCCGCAAAGTCGCGCCGAAGGACCCGTACCGGCACCTCGTATGCATTGAGCACGGCAATGAACCCGAGGATCGCTGCACTGACGACCGCCCCGAGCGTGACCTCCGCCCAGACAGGCTTGACCGGAAAGCCGTGCGTCGCCTTGCGCCGGCGCGAGGCGAACTGCAGGGACAGCGCGGTGATCACCGCCACAAGCGCGAATATCCAGGACCAGGTTTCGCCGAGCGTGCCGCCAATGCCGCCGATCATCGTGAACCGCGCGTCGAGCGGGCCGATGGTCTGGCCGTCGGTGATGAACCATGCGGCGTTGCGCCAGACAAGCAGGCCGCCAAGCGTGACGATGAAGGCCGGAATCCCGAGATAGCCGATCAGCGCGCCCTGGAACGCGCCGATGGCGACACCCACCACGACACCGGCGAGAATCGCAAGGATCCAGATCGCCGGATGGCCGAGCTCAAGGCCGAACACGTTGGGAAGGACCTGTGTCTGCACCATCGCCATCACGGCGGCGACGGTTGCCAGCAGCGATCCCACCGAGAGGTCGATATGCCGGGTGACGATCACGAACACCATGCCGGTCGCCATGATGGCGACGGAAACGGTCTGGATCGTCAGGTTGAAGATGTTGCGCGGCGTCAGGAAATTGCCACCGGTGAACACATTGAACACAAGGCACAGGACGACGAACGCACCGATCATGCCGAGCAGACGCGTATCGATCTGCAGAACGGAGAATAAGGACCTGTTCGCCGCTGTCTTCGGCTCGGACGCCGCAGTATCAGTCATGGAGAAGCTCCCGCTTGGAGACTGTAGCACCCATCGGCCCTCGCGTCAGGAGCCGGAATTCGGACGCAACAGCTCGGCCTTGCCCCGGCTGTTCGCCGGGGCAAGGTATCTGGACAAGCTTGCGGATATCAGTTGCAGGGGGCGGGGCCGCCGCTGACGCCCTGGCAGAGCGCGTCCTTGGTGATCCAGCCGGCATCGACCACTGCCGAGAGGTTCTCGCGGGTGACCGGGATCGGTGCCAGGAAACGGGCCGTGAGTTCGGTGCCACCCGGCGAAGTCCACTTGCCGGCGCCCTCGACGCTGTCCATCGTGCCGCCCTTGGCGAGCGAGACGGCGATCTCGCCGGCAGCCTTGCCCAGTTCACGCGCGTCCTTCCAGACGGAAACGGTCTGGGTGCCCTTGGCAACACGGTTGAGAGCCGCATGGTCGCCGTCCTGGCCGGAGACCGGAATGCCTTCCATGCCCTGCGCCGTCAGCGCCGCCACCACACCGCCGGCGGTGCCGTCATTGGACGCGACCACGGCGTCGACCTCGTTGTTGTTGGCGGTCAGGATCTGCTCCATGTTCCGCTGTGCGTTGGCGGGGAGCCAGCCGTCCGTATAGGCCTCGCCGACAATCTTGATCTTGCCGCCGTCAATCGCCGCCTGCAGCACTTCCTGCTGGCCGCCGCGCAGGAAATCCGCGTTCGGATCGGTCGGCGATCCCTTGATCATCACGTAATTGCCTTCCGGCGCCTGCTTCAGAACCTCGCGGGCCTGCATGCGCCCGACCTCGACATTGTCGAATGTCAGGTAGAAGGCGCGCTCGTCCTCGATGAGACGGTCATAACCGACGACCGGGATGCCTTCGTTGGCCGCTGCCTGGATGGCCGGGCCGATGGCCTGCGAATCCTGCGCCAGGATGATGAGCGCATCGACGCCCTGGGCGATCAACGCCTCGACATCGGACAGCTGCTTGGCGGCGGACGACTGGGCATCGGCCGACACATAGGCCACCCCGGCGGCGTCGAGCGCGCCCTTGATCGCGGCTTCGTCGGTCTTCCAGCGTTCCTCCTGGAAGTTCGACCAGCTCACGCCGACCGTAAGATCCTGTGCCTGGACCGGAAGGGCCATGGCGGCGAGAAGCGCGCCGGCAAGAAGCGGTTTGAAAGTGCGCATGTCTGTTTCCTCCGATGTGTCCCCGCTCCTCCCATTTGCGGAACGAAGGATCATGAACCTGTCGGGCGCAATCCGGCAAAACCCTCCGGCCGGAATGCGTCTCGGCATGGCGCGTCGACGAAATTTTATTTTTTTCGACGTCCGAAAAAAAGTTGCTCCAAACAAAAGCGCCTGTCAACATGGTTTCTTGAAACAGATGGCCGGGCGGCATCTCGATCCGCCTGTCCATCGCGCGAGGAGGGAGAAACCCGACGGGTCCGCAACGGCCCGCCCGCGCCAGGGGACGGAGACGGGCAACCGGGATGGGAATGACGCAAAAGGCCGATCGCGACCAGATCAGACGACAGAACCGCTCGGTCGTTCTTCAGGCCCTGCGGCGCAAGGGGCCTCAGGCACGCATCGATCTTGGCCGCATCACCGAGCTCAGCCCGGCAACGGTTACCTCGATCACGTCCGACCTCATCGCCGAAGGCCTTGTCGTGGGCGCGGACGAACCGGGCCAGCGGGAGCGCGAAAAGGGCGTGCGCGGCCGCCCCCGCAGCCTGCTTGCCCTGCACGGCGCTGCCGCCTCCGTTCTTGCCATCAAGCTCTCCGTCAACACGATCGAGCTGGCGCTGGCCGATTACGGCGGCACGCTTGTGGCCAGGGGAGCGACCGGTTTCGACAGCGTCGCCGTCACGGCCGATGCCTTCGGCCAGACCCTGGTCGCGGCGGTCCGGGCCTTCCTGGCCGAACACGATGTCCGCCAGCCGTCGGTGATCGCCATCGCCTCCCAGGGCGTGGTCGACGACAGCGCCGGCACCGTTGCCTGGTCGCCCGCCTTCGCGGTCGGCCACGTCCCCGTGGTCGCCCCCTTGCGGGACGCGTTCGGCGTGACCTGCATGTTGTCCAACGACACCAACATGATCGCCGAGGCGCTGCACCGCATCGACCCCGTCCGCTACGGCGGCACCTTCGCGGTGCTCTTCGTCGACTACGGCGTGGGCATGGGGCTCTTCGTCAACAACCGCCTGTTTGTCGGCGAGACCGGCGCTGCCGCCGAAATCGGCCATGCCAGCCATATTCCCGGCGGCGCGCTGTGTCGCTGCGGGCGGCGCGGCTGCCTGGAGGCCTATCTCGGCGACTACGCCCTTCGCCGTCACGCCCTGCGGCTCGATCCCCAGACGCCGCCCAGCACGATACCGGTCGCGCGCGAAACGATCCGCGACCTCATCAAGGACGCGGAGAACGGCGATGCAGGTGCGCTTGACGCCTTCCGCGCCGGGGGAACCGCGCTCGGCTATGCGTTCGCCCGGGTCATCGCGACGCTGGACCCGCGCCGCATCGTCGTCACCGGCGCCGCCTCCAATGCCTTCCCGCTGATGCGCGAGGCCGCCCTCGCCGCTCTCGACGAGGCGCTCGTCGCCGACCTGCGCGGCGACGTCGAGATCGAGGCCATCGCCTGGGAGGAGGACCTGATCCTGCGCGGCACCATTGCCCGGGCGCTCCATTCGCTCGACACCGAGGTCTTCGCCGAGACAGGCGTCAGCGTGCTCCCTGTATCGATGGCAGGACAGGTGTGATGGAAAAGGTCCGCCCCACGGTGAAAAGCCCGCTGGCCGCGGCGGCTTTTTTCCTGGGTGCGCTGGCCCCGGCGCTCGCCGGAGATGTCCCCCCATGGAGCGAACGGGTCCTCCATTCGCCGATCGACCTCGCCGAAATAGCGGCTGCACCGATGGAGGAACGGATCGCCCGGCTGAAACAGCGGGGCGAGCAGCTCTTCACCGGCAAGTTCATCCGCGCGGACGGCGCCGGCCGCCCGCTTGCCACCCAGGCAATCATTCCCACGAAACGCCGCCGACCGGCGCATCAGGACTTCCAGCGCCTCGCCGGCCTCGATGCAAATGCCTGCGCTTCCTGCCACCACGAACCCGTGATCGGCGGCGGTGCGTCCTTCACCGCCAATGTCTTCGTCTCGGAAGGCTTCGAAAGCGCCGATTTCGACACGACCGATCCGCAGTTCTCCAACGAGCGCGGCTCGACGGCGCTGCATGGCTCCGGTCTGATCGAGCTTCTTGCCCGCGAAATGACGCACGACCTGCAGGCACTGCGTGACGATGCCCTTGAAAGGGCCCGCCGCACCGGCACCGCGCAGGTCGCGAGGCTCACCAGCAAGGGCGTCTCCTTCGGCGCGGTCACGGCCAACCCGGATGGCAGTCTGGATATTTCGGCGATCGAGGGCATCGATCCGGACCTCGTACTGCGACCTTTCTCCCAAAAAGGGGTCTTCGGATCCTTGCGGCAGTTCTCGATCAACGCGCTCAACTCCCATCACGGCATCCAGGCGGTGGAACGCTTTGGTGCCACCTGGACCGGAACCCCGGATTTCGACGCGGACGAGGTTCCCGACGAGATCGGCGCCGCCGACATTTCGGCTCTCGTCGCCTTCCAGGCGACCCTGCCGGCTCCCTCCCGCAAAACGGACCTGCCTGAAGCCTGGCGGGAGGCCGCAGCCCGCGGAGAGACGCTTTTCGCCGAAACAGGCTGCACCGGCTGCCACATTCCGGCACTGCCGCTCGCCTCGACCGTGTTTCATGACCCCGGCCCGCTTGAGACCGCCGGAACACTGCGAACCGACGACGTCGATGAGCCTCTGGCGATCGACCTTGGCGTGCTCGCTTTCGTTCGCGCCCTGCCTCGCGACGCAAACGGCCATGTCCTCGTACCGCTCTTCGGCGACCTGAAGCGCCACCGCATCGCCGACACCCGCGAGCCCACCCTTGGCAACGAATTGCTCGGCCAGCGCTTTGTCGACCGCGACGTCTTCATCACGGCAGAGCTCTGGGGTGTCGGCGCGACCGCGCCCTATGGCCACCGGGCCGACCTGACGTCGCTCGACGAAATCATTCGAGCCCATGCCGGGGAAGCGACAGCGAGCAGCGAGGCCTACATGGCCCTCGCCGACGACGATCGCCAGGCGATCATCGCCTTCCTGCGCAGCCTGGACATCCCCGAATGACGCGCATTGACACCCCCCATCCGACCCCGCGCCCGGCGACCCGCACCCTTTCCCTGTCGCTTCTGGCCGCCTCGCTCCTGTCCGCCGCCTGGGTGTCCACCGTCGCCGCAACCGGCAGCGAAGACGCGGCCGCCCCCGTGCCGCGCTTTGTCGAGGAGGCAGGCAAGGCCGGCGTCGATCACGTCTATTCCGGTCCCTGGGAGTATTTTGTCGGCGGCGGCGCCGCGATCCTCGACTGCGATGGCGACCGGCGACCGGACCTGTTCCTTGCCGGCGGTGCGTCGCCCGCCGCGCTTTTCCGCAACTCTTCGCTCGCCGGCGGTCCGCTTTCCTTCGAACGGCAGGAGACCGGACTTCCCGCACGGCTCCTCGATCAGGTCACCGGCGCCTATCCCCTGGATGTCGACAATGACGGAAACATGGACCTTGTCGTCCTGCGCGTCGGCGAGAACCAGATCCTGCGCGGTACCGGCGGGTGCCGTTTCGAGCCGGCCAACCGGCGTTTTTCCTTCGACGGCGGGCGCGGCTGGACGACAAGCTTCGCCGCGACGTTCGAGAAGAACGCGGCCCATCCGACCCTCGCCTTCGGCAACTATGTCGACCGCTCGGCGCCGGGATCGCCCTGGGGCACCTGCGACGACAACACCCTGCACCGCGCCCGCGTGACTTCCGGCGCGGCCGGGACGCCGGACTATTCGGACGGACTTCGCCTCACACCCGGCTATTGCGCGCTCTCGATGCTGTTCACAGACTGGAACCGGTCCGGCGAGCCGGCCCTGCGCGTTTCCAATGACCGCCACTATTATCGCGGCGGCGAGGAGCAGCTCTGGGCCCTGCCGGACGGACGACCGCCGCGCCCCTATCGGCGCGCCGACGGCTGGCGTCATCTGAAGATCTGGGGCATGGGCATCGCCAGCACCGACCTTGACGGCGACGGCCTGCCGGAATTCGCCTTGACGAGCATGGGCGACACCAAGTTGCAGACCCTCGACCAGGAAACGGACGAGATGCTGCCGGTCTATCGCGACATCGCCTTCGACAAGGGGGTCACCGCCCACCGCCCCTATACGGGCGAGGACATGCGCCCGTCCACCGGCTGGCATGCCGAGTTCCAGGACGTCAACAACGACACCCTGCCGGATCTCTTCATCGCCAAGGGAAATGTCGAGGCGATGCCCGATTTCGCCGCCTTCGATCCCGACAACCTGCTGATCCAGCAGTGGAGCGGGCGGTTTGCCGAACATGGAGAAACTGCCGGCATCGCCCTTGACCGACGCGGTCGTGGCGGCGGGCTCGCCGATTTCAACATGGACGGACTGCTCGACCTCGTCGTCGTCAACCGCGAGGCGCCCGTCAGCCTGTTTCGCAATCTCGGCCGGGCGAAAGCCTCCGGAGACAGGGCCAGGCCACTCGGCAACTGGCTTTCCATAAGTCTGGCGCAGAGCGGCCCCAACAGGAACGCCGTCGGGGCAAAGATCAGCGTCCGCGTCGGCGCCCGCAGCCTCACCCGAGACATCCAGGTGGGTGGCGGCCATGCCTCCGGCCAGTCGGGTTTCGTTCATGTGGGGCTCGGCGTGGCGGAACGAGCCGTTGTTCGCGTGCGCTGGCCCGATGGCAGCTGGAGCCACGGCTACCGTGTCTTCGCAAACCAGTTCGTGCTGATCGATCGCGGCGCCAACCATGTGCGCTACTGGTATCCGCCACGCTGACCGCCGCCGGGCGCGGCGCTTACGCTTACACCCGCTCCAGCAGCAGGGCCGTGCCAAGCCCGCCGGCACTGGCAATCGCGGCGAGCCCTCGACTGCCGCCAGGTTCCCCGAGCAGCTCATGAAACAGCCGCACGGCGAGCACCGCGCCCGACGCGCCGATCGGATGCCCCCGCGCCAGCGCCCCGCCGCCGCGATTGACCCGCGCGGGATCGAGACCCAGCCCGTCGATACATGCGATGGCCTGCGCCGCGTAGGCCTCCATCACCTCGGCGACGGCAAGCGATCCCGCATCGACATGGTGCCGGTCCAACAGCCGCCTGCCCGCCACAACAGGTGCAAGCCCCGGCAGACGGGGATCGCTGCCGGCCGCCGCACTGTCGACGATCCGGCACGCGCCAAGCCGCGGGTTCGCCTGCATCCAGGCCTCGGAAACAACAAGCGCGAAGGCGGCCGCATCGGCCGAAACGGCGGCCGTGGCGGCAAGGAGACGGTTGTCGCCGGCGCGCGCCAGAGCACGCGAGCGACGCCCCGTCTCCGGTGACAGGTCGCGGGTGAAGAGGTCGGCAGGGACGTCTTCCAGCGGCACGATTTCTTCCTCGTGCCCTCCCGAGGCGCCCGCCCGGCGCGCCGCTGCATGGCTTGCAACGGCAAAGGCGATCTGTGCCTCCTCGTCGATCCCCAGTTGCACGGCAAGTGCCAGCGCGGCCTCGGCCATGTCGGGATCGCGTTCCGGCCATGGCGTGAAGGGCGGCCTGTCATAGGCCACAGGCTCACCGCCTTCATCCATCGGACGCCGCAACCGGATCGGCGCGCGCGAATAGCTCTCGGCGCCGCCGGCAAGGACGCAGTCGGCCGCCCCGGCCTCGACCAGTCGCGCCGCATGGGCGATGGCATCAAGGCCCGAGCAGCACTGGCGATCAATGGTTATCGCCGGCACACTGTCGGGCAGACCGGCAAGCAAGGCAGCTCTCCGCGCGGGATTTCCGCCTCCGTAAAGCGCGTTGCCTGCAATGACCTCGTCGATACTTCCACCCTCGACACCTGCCGATTCCAGGCAGGCCCGCATCACCGGCGTCGCCAAGGCGTCGACCTCCAGTGCGGCGAACGCCCCGCCGCGCGGGACAACCGGACTACGCCGGGGTGCGACGAGATACGCTGTCATGGGCGACCTCCCGATGTTCGATTTCCCCGGCGATTGCCGGCAGGTCGCTCTTGCCGCCGGGTGTCAGGGGCCAGTCGGAGAAAAACTGGAAGGCACGCGGAACCTTGGCCGGTTCAAGCAGGTCGAGGCAGTGCCGGCGCAGCGCCTGCGGGTCTGGCAATGCACCGTCACACAACTGGATGGCGGCAACGATCCGCGCCCCGCGCAACCGGTCATCGAGACCGAACACCGCCGCCTGCCCGATCCCGGGATATTGCAACAGGGCGGCCTCGATCTCCTCGGCAAAGACATTGATTCCGCTGGTCACGATCATCCTGCCCTTGCGCCCGGCCAGCCACAGGTGCCCCTCACCATCCAGAGAGCCGCGGTCGCCGACGCTGACCCAGCCGCCATCACGGCGCGTCATCGGCTCCGTGCCCATCACATACCCGTCGAAAAGAAGCCGGCTCCGCACCCAGATATCGCCGGTCTCCCCGGCGGCCAGACGCTCGCCGTCGTCACCGCGGATCTCCACCTCGACGCCCTCGAACGGCCGGCCGACGCTGCCGGGAGGGTCCCCGGCCCGGCGATGGGAAATGAAACTGGTCTCCGATGTCCCGTAAAACTCGTGCACCTCGGCGCCCGGGCACATCCTGGCGAGAAGGTCCCGCTCGCTGTTCCGCCATTTCGCACCGCTCAAGAGCACACGCCGCAGGTCGGGAAGACGAATGCCCTCGCTCGCTGCCCCCCTTGCAAGCAGTTGCAATTGCGTGGGCGTCGCGACAAGCACGCTGGATCCGGCCGCTTGCATCCGGCGCAGGATCGCCTTTGGCTGGAAACGGCGCGCGATGTCGAGCCGCAGGCCGCTGTCGAGGGCCAGCATCGCGCCGAAGAGATGCAACGAATGGCCGATACCGCCGGGGACGAAGACCCGGTCCGTCCCGTCAATGCGGAACGCCTCGAGGCAGGTCCGGAAGCTGAGCGTCCAGGACCGGTGCGACCGCTGGAACGCCTTGGGCATACCCGTCGAACCCGACGTCAGGCCGATATAGAAGGGTTCCAGCGGTCCGGCGCGGAACCGGGCAGCCGGTTTTCCCTTTGCCGCACCGGTCGCACCATCATCCCCGTCGTCAGGTCCGCGAGGTGCCGGATCGTCGTTGGCAAACGCCTCGTCGTCCGCGACCGGCCCCAGCTCCGTACGCAGGCGCTCTCCGTACCGTTGCCAGTGCACAGGATCGGCCACGAGCACAATCCGGCCACTGCGCGCACCGGCGCAAAGCCGGACAAGGGCGGTCAGCGGATCTCCCGCGTCGACCCGCAGAAGGCGGCTGGCGCCGGTCTGCGAAAGCGCCGTCTCGGCAGCCACCGTGCGAGCCAGAAACTCCTGCCAGGTGAGCGTCTCCCGCCCGTCGCAAAGCGCAACGCTCCCCCCGGCGCGCACGGCATGCGCATCGAGCGAACCGCAGACGATGTCACCCGGCGGTTCCGTCATCGATCCGTGTTCATTCCGTGGAGGTCACTGGCGCGACAGGATGGCATCCGGTCGGCCGCGCTCTACCGCTCCCACGATTGCCGCGGCAGCAAAGGCTTTCAGGATGTCACCTGGCAGATAGGCCAGCATGCCGACAGCAGCGCCAAGCAAGGAGGTGTCAGCCATGACGACAATCCCGGGAATGCCGAACGCATAGAGCACGATGATCCCGCCAACGATGCTGGAGGAGAGTGTGGCCGTGAACACGGGCCGCGAGCGGAGTGCCTGCATCATCGCCCCGCAGACGAAAGCCGCGACCGGGAAGCCGATCAGGAAGCCGACGGACGGTGCATAGAAAACGCCGATTCCGCCGCGTCCGCCGGCAAGAAGCGGCGCGCCAAGAGCGACGATGAACAGAAAAAGCAGCACCGCGAGCGCTCCGCGAACCGGGCCGAGCATCACGCCTGCCAGCATCACGCCAAGGCTCTGCACGGTGATCGGCACACCTCCCATGACGGGAATGGACACCAGCGGCAGAAACCCCAGCGCGCCGATGAAGGCTGCATGGATGGCGATATGAACAAGCGAACGGTCGGCGGTCATTGATTGGCTTCCATCTGGTCGGCGTCTCCCCGCTGCTCGGTTGGCGGCCCGGCCGCGTCCCGCGTTGTGGACAGGTCAGGAGCGGCACCGCCCCGTGCGGCCAGTGCTTCCGCGACGTGATCGGCGGTATTTAGAGCCTGGAGACACAAGGGCGCAACCAGTTTGACGTGGCCCTTGCGCCCTGACCGGGCACGGTGCGCCTCCTGCAGACGGTTTCCCATCTCTACGATCACCGGCGTGAAACGGATGACCAGGGCGATCGCAAGCGCCAGGCGCTGCTCCGGCAGGCCGATCCAGGCGGCCGGACGCAGCACGGGTCTCAGCGCATCGATCATCTCGTCCATGCGTGTCGTCAGGGTGACGAGGCTTGCCAGAAGAAACAATGTGGCGAGGCGCAAGGCCACCAGAATCCCCGTCTCGAAAGAGCCCAGCAACGCATGCAGCCCCAGCACGAAGGCAAGGATAAGCACCAGCGGCCGCAGCGCGGCAAGCGCCGAAAGACCTTGCCGGCCCAGCAGCGCGTAGCCCGACAGGCTGGCGGCAAGGCACGCCAGCAGGCTCAACGGATCGCCCAGCGGAAACAACGCCAGCGAGGCGAGCGCCAGTCCCAGCAGTTTCCCTCCCGCCGGCACAAGGTGGAGCGGGCTGCGCTGCGCGAGATAGAGGCCGATCACAGCACGGGCGCCGTGAGCGTGTCGGCGCGCGCCCTGGCAAAGTCGCGATAGGCGGGCAGCACCTCGCCCGGCGGTCCGTCTCCCCGCACCCGGCCGCCGTCGAACCAGATCACCCGGTCGAAGTCCTCGATCATATCGAGGTCGTGGCTGACAAGCAGGACGGACGCCTCCACCCGCGCCAGGAACGCTCCGAAATGAAGCCGCAACGCGAGATCGAGGCCGGCGAAAGGTTCATCGCACAGCAGCAGGCGAGGCGCGGAAATGGTGGCCGCCAGCAGGCAGACCAGCTGTTTCTGTCCTTCGGAGAGAAGCGCCACAGGCCGGTCGGCCCAGCCCGCGCATCCATGCCCGGCAAGACAGGCGAGGGCCGCCGCATCCGCCTCCGCCTTGCTCGCGCCGAACTGGCGCGGGGCGAAAGCGATTTCCTCGCGCACCGTCGGAAAGATCATCTGGTGGTCGGGATTCTGGAACACCATGCCGACATGACGCGGCAACTTCCGGGCCGCCTTGCGCGTATCAAGGCCGAACACCTCGACGGTTCCGTCATTTGGGACAAGCAAGCCGTTGAGAAGGCGCAGAAATGAGCTCTTGCCCGAGCCATTCAGGCCGACAAGGGCGATACGGCGCTCGCCAAGGGTCAGCGACAGCCGATCAAAAACAGAAAAAGCGCCA
>NZ_JBLXFR010000005.1:0-119667 GCF_048261845.1 Stappia sp.
GCCAGGGGTTCGAGGAAAAGCTCGACGCCGAACTGCGCGCCCGCGACATCGAGCTTGTCTGCCTCGCCGGCTTCATGCGCATCCTGACGCCCTGGTTCGTCGAGCGCTGGCACGACCGGCTGCTCAACATCCACCCGGCCCTGCTGCCGGCGTTCAAGGGCCTCGACACCCACGCCCGCGCGCTGGCCGAAGGCTGCCGGTTGCACGGCGCCACCGTGCATTACGTTCGCGCCGAGATGGATGCAGGCCCGATCGTGGCGCAGGGCGCGGTGGCGGTGATGGATGACGACACGCCGCAAACCCTGGGCGCGCGGGTGCTGGAGATCGAGCATGCGATCTATCCCAAGGCGCTGGCGCTGGTCGCCTCGGGCGCCGTGGAGATCGACGGCATGCGCGTGCGCCTGAAGGCAGGCGACGGGCCCGCCCCCGGACCGCTGATCGTTCCGGCCAGATAAGCCGCCCTGCCGGCTAGCCGGCCGCCCGGCGGGCCGGCTCGTCCGGCGACGCGACGTCCTCGATCTGCATGCACGCCGCCTCCTCGGCCCGCTTCTTCCACCATTCGGCATAGAGCCGCTTGCGCCCGCGCGGCGGCCGCGCCTCCAGCACGGTCATTTCCAGCATCCGGTCGGTGCGAAAATTGCGATGGTCCTGGCGCAACTCGCACCAGGCGGCCAGCACCCGGGCGCGCTCGAAAAAGGCCAGCACGATCGGCCAGACGACGCGCCGCTCGGGCTCGCGGCCGGGCACCTGATAGAGGATCTCCACCTTGCGCTCGATCCGCAGCGCCTCGCGCAGGCGGGCCAGCTCGATCCGGTCGGCCGGCAGTGAGGCCGGCGGCGGCGCGTAGAGCGGGGCGTCGAGAAATCCGCCGCGCAGGTCCCCGGGCAACACGGTTGCGATCTTGGCGACCGCATCGCGGGCCGTCCGGCAGATCGCCTCGTCGCCGCGCGCCTGCGCCATGCGCAAGCCGAGCATGACGATCTCCAGCTCTTCGCAGGTGAACATCAGCGGCGGCAGGTCGTAGCCGTCTTCCAGCACATAGCCGACACCCGCCTCGCCCAGCACCGGAACACCGGAGGCCTGCAGCGCGACGATGTCGCGATAGACGGTGCGCAGCGACACTTCCAGCTCGGCCGCGATTGCCCCGCCGCTCACCGGCCGTCGCATCCGGCGCAGGATCTGGATGACCTGGAGCAGCCTGTCGGCCCGACGCATGAGATTCCTTCCAACTGACAACAAGCCGATCGATGCTGACAGTATGCTGTCAGCAGGGGAAGGCTACAAGCCGGAACACCACCTGACCGGGAGTTTCACCATGCTTGTCCTGCTCGACTTCCCCGCCGCCCTGGGCCTGCGCAGCCTTTCCCCCTTCGCCTACAAGGCGGAAGCGCTGATCGCGCTTGCCGGTCGCGATTACGCAAGGGAGGAAGTCACCGATTTCAGCCTCCTCCCGCACGGCAAGGTGCCCGTGCTGAAGGACGGCTATCTCGTCATTCCCGACAGTTCGCTGATCCAGCGCCATCTGGAGCGCCACCACGGCCTCGACATCGACGCACAACTGACCGGTGTCGAACGCGCCATGGCCGAGGCCTTCCGCCGCATGGCGGAGGAACACCTGCGCTGGAGCATGGTGCATGCCCGCTGGATCGATCCGGCGGGCGAAGCCGAAATGATCGACGCGGCTTTCGGCGGAGTGCCGGAAGCCATGCGCCGCGATGTCTTCCTTGGCGTGCGCGAGCAGGTCCGGCAGGCGCTTCACATGCACGGCCTCGGCCGGCATGTGCCGGAGGAGATCTACACCTTCGGCCGCAACGATCTCGACGCGATCGCCACCTTCCTCGACGACAAGCCCTTCTTCATGGGCGACCGGCCGACCAGCGTCGACGCGATCCTGGCCGGGCTCCTGATCAACATGCTGACAAGCCGGATCGACACGAGCCTGACCCGCCATGCCTGGGCCATCCCGACCTTCGCCGACTATGCCTTGCGCTTCGAGCGCACGGTGTTCGGGCCGGCGGCAAAGATCCCGGACCGGCTGAAGCGCGCGACCGAGGCCGCCTGAAGCGGGCTCTAAACGGGCGGGTTCAGGCCTTCCGCACCCAGATCGCGATATCGTGGAACGCGGCGCCCCCATACGGGGCGACCGCATCCGCGCCGGTCAGCGTGTTGATGCCCTTCCCGTCCGGATAGGCCTCGTTCGGCCAGATCCCCTCGGCGATCACCACGCCGCGCTTCAGTCCGGCGGTCAGGCGTGCGTGCAGCATCACCGCGCCGCGCCGGTTGCCGATGCGGATCGCATCGCCGTCGGCAATGCCGAGGCCGTCCGCATCCTCAGCCCCGATCATCAGCTCCGGCCGGCCTTCCTTGGTCCGCGAGGCGGCGGTCTCGTTGAAGGTCGAGTTGAGGAAGGAACGCGCCGGCGAGGTGGCCAGCCGGAAGGGATGCTCCGCATCCGCCTCCTCCACCACGGCCCAGTAGTCCGGCAAGCCCGGCATCTGTTCAAAGGGGCCCATCGGTCCGGCATTGGGCGCCGGCACCTTCGGCCAGTCGGGCCGGAAACGGAACTTGCCGTCCGGCCAGGCGAAGCCGTCGAGATAATGCGCGGTACGGAACTCCGGCTGGCAGTCGACCCAGCGATCCCGTTCGATCTCCTCCAGCGAACCGAAGTTGGAGGCCTTCAGCATCCAGTCGATATGCTCGCGCGCGCTCATGGCGAAGCCGGGATGCTCCGCCGCGCCGACGCGGCGGGCGATCTCGTTGAGGACGTAAAGATTGGGGCGCGTCTCTCCGGGGCCCTCGACCACCTTCGGCCCAAGCATCAGATACTGGTGACCGCCCCCCTTGTAGATGTCGTCATGCTCGAGGAACTGCGTCGCCGGCAGCACGATGTCGGCCATTTTCGCCGTCTCGGTCATGAACTGCTCGTGCACGCAGACGAAGAGGTCCTCGCGGGCGAAACCCTGCTTGACCAGCTCCTGCTCGGGCGCGACCGAGACCGGGTTGGTGTTCTGGATCAGCATCGCCGTCACCGGCGGGCCGTGGCGCAGGGCTTGCGCGTCGCCGGTCAGGATTCGGCCGATCTGGCACTGGTCGAGCTGCCGCGTCGCCGGGTCGACCAGCGAATGCCCTTCGATCATCGACTTGTCGAGCGTGTAGATCGCGCCATTGTTGTGGAACGCTCCGCCCCCTTCGTGCTGCCAGGCGCCGGTGACCGCCGCGATGCAGGACGCCGCATGCATGGACACCGCGCCGTTTCTTTGCCGGGTGAAGCCGTAACCGAGGCGGAAATAGGTTTTCTTCGTCTCGCCGACCATTGTCGCGAAACGCTCGATCTCCTCCACCGACAGGCCCGTTATCGCCGCCGCCCACTGCGGCGAGCGCGCCGCCACATGCGCCTCCAGCTCGTCCGGACAGTCGGTGTAGCGCTCGAGATAGTCGCGATCGGCATGACCGTCACGGAAGAGGACATGCATGACGGCGCAGGCAAGCGCCGCGTCGGTGCCGGGCTTCAGGACAAGGCCGAGATCGGCCTGCTTCACCGTCTGGGTCGGATAGACGTCGATGGCGACGATCTTCGCACCGCGTGTCTTCCGCGCGGTGATGGCATGGGTCATCACGTTGACCTGGGTGGAGACCGGATTGGTGCCCCAGATCACCACGATATCGGCACGCGCCATCTCGCGCGGATCGGGCCCGGCCAGCCGTCCCGTGCCGGCAATGTAACCGGTCCAGGCCATGTTGGTGCAGATCGTGTCGAACTGGCGGGAATAGCCCTTGGCGTGGCGCAGCCGGTGGATGGAATCTCGCTGCACCAGCCCCATCGTGCCGGCATAGTGATAGGGCCAGACGGCCTGCGCCCCGTGCGCGGCCTCCGCCTTGAGGAAGGCAGCCGCGACCGTGTCGAGCGCCTCTTCCCAGGAAATCTCCTCGAAGCGCCCTTCGCCCTTCGGCCCGACGCGCTTCAGCGGGCGCATCAAGCGGTCGGGATGATAGAGCCGGTCGGCATAGCGGGCGACCTTGGCGCAGATGACGCCGGCCGTATAGGCATTGTCGCGCGCGCCCTTGAGCCGGCCGACAGTGCCGTCGGCAAGCAACTCCACCTCCAGCGCGCAGGTCGAGGGACAGTCATGCGGACAGGCGGAGGCCTTCAGGATGGGGGCATTCGCAACGGGGGCGTTCATGCGTCACTCGCGGGCAGGAGAAACAGGCCGCCAAGGTCGGCACATGCGCACCCGCTGTCAAGAACCGGTCGGCCCACAAACGAAAGGGCCGGCACAATGGCCGGCCCTCCCAAGGTCATTCGTCCGTAATCGGGAAGAGCCCCGTTTGGCTTCAGCCGACGATCTCGGTCTCGGAGAACCAGTAGGCGATCTCCTGGGCGGCCGTGTCGGCGCCGTCGGATCCGTGTACCGAGTTCTCGCCGATGTTCAGCGCATGGACCTTGCGGATGGTGCCCTCGTCGGCATTGGCCGGGTTGGTCGCGCCCATCACTTCGCGGTTCTTCGCGATGGCGTTCTCGCCTTCCAGAACCTGCACGATCGTCGGGGCCGAGCACATGAACTCGACCAGCTCGCCAAAGAAGGGACGGTCCTTGTGGACCGCGTAGAAGCCCTCGGCCTCGCGGCGAGACATCCACACGCGCTTGGACGCGACGACGCGCAGGCCCGCCTCTTCCAGCATCGCGGTGATCGCGCCGGTGAGGTTGCGACGCGTCGCGTCCGGCTTGATCATCGAAAAGGTGCGCTCGATCGCCATTGTCGTTTTCCCGTTGTTGTCTGACGAAGCCGCCGCGCCCTCGCGGCGCCTCGCCCGTCCGTACCTTGAAGGCCGGACGATCCTTGATCTCGTGGCGCCCGGTCCCGGGCGCGCCATGCGTATAGCCGGGGATCGGCGCCCCCGCAAGGCGTCAGGGGCGCCGGTTCCCGCAGTTTCTCGCCGAACGTCAGGCCGCCGGAATGGCGCGTGCGTAGCCGTCAAAGAGATCGAGGCATCGCTCGCGCCACTCCGCGACCGGCGAACCCGGTTCAAGCAGCTGGAACGAGCTCGTGATACGTGCCCACTGGAGAGTGCCGAACAGCATGTAGTCGCTCTGGAGCGGACTGTCCCCACCGATAAAGGGCTGCGTCTTCAGCATCAGATGCAGCGGCAGCAGCGCCGTGGCGAGATCGGAAAGCCGCTTCTCGCGCCCCTCCTGCACCTCTTCCAGGCTCATGCCGAACCTTTGCTCGCGCGGCGGGCGGAAATAGGCCTGGTCCTCCGGCGCGAGCAGGTCCCAGATGTCCTTGACGATCATCCGCACAATCAGCGCGCTCACCGAAGCGTTGACCCAGCTCTCGATCAGCTTCGCCGCCGCCATGCCACCCGGCCCGCCGAAGAGGCTCGGCCTGTCCGGATAGGTCTCCTCCAGATGGACGGCAATCGCCCAGCTGTCGCAAATGGTACGGTCCCCGTCGACGAGGATGGGCACTGTCTTGCCGACTTCCGGCGCGATCGAGGCGATCTGCGTGAAGGGTTTGGCCCGGGTCTCGAAGTCGAGGCCCTTGTGCTTCAAGGCCATGCGTGCGCGCCACGCATAGGGGCTGAAGGGACGTGCGGTGTCGGCACCGCAGAGTTCGTAGAGGATCAAGCTCAAGATCTGCCTCCCGTCGGGATCGGACGCCGTGCTCCCCAGGAGCATGACTCGTTCGCGGCGCAGACTATCTGCCACCACCCGCCCGGCCAAGGACGAACCGCAACAGGGATCGGAGTTTGCGCGAACCGGATCATCTCAACTTCAAGATGCAAAAACCCCGATGAAGCAAAGCCTCCGGTTGCGTCAAAGATCGAATGACGCCACGGCAAGATCGAGCGGCGGCGGATTTTCGAAAATTATTTACCGTCGGTTCAGCAGTCAAAGCACTTACTGCAGCTATCTTCAGTCTCGCGAGGCCGTTTTTCCCATGTCGATCAAACAGAAAATGCTCGTGCTTCTCACGGGTGCGCTCGCCGCGCTCCTTCTCGTGCTCAGCGTCCAGACCTACACTTTCCACAAGAGCCTGATGGACGGTCGTCGTGCCCTGGTCCAGACCCAGGTGGAAACCGCCTTGAGCCTCGTGAAGACGTTTCACGAGGAAGAGCAGGCCGGCCGGCTGACGACCGAGGAAGCCCAGGCCATGGCGCGCAACAAGCTGCGCTCCATGCGTTTCAACGGCAACGACTATTTCATCGTTCTCGACTCCAGCCGCGGCAACCAGGGCTTCGTCATCGCCCATCCCAGCGCCGAGGTCGAGGGCAAGAACCTGTGGGCGGCCAAGGACGCGAACGGAACGGCATTTGTCGTCGGCCAGATCGAAAGCGCCCGCATGGGCGGCGGCTACACCTCGTTCCTGTTCCCGCGCCTCGGCGAGACCGTGCCGGCTCCCAAGGTCAGCTACACGATGGGCTTCGCGCCCTGGAACTGGGCCATCAGCACCGCGCTTTACGTCGATGATGTCGATGCCGCCTTCAACGCGCACCTGATCGCCACTGCCGTGTGGGTGGTGCCGCTGATCCTGCTCATTGCCGGCTTCGCCCTCTTCCTCGCCAACAGCATCACCCGGCCCATCGCCGCGATCACCGACGCCATGCGCCACCTTGCGCAAGGCGATCTGTCGGTCTCCGTGCCCGGTGTCGGGCGCAAGGACGAGATCGGCCAGATGGCGGATGCGACCGAGGTTTTCCGCGATGGCATGCTGCGCGCCCAGGACCTGTCGGTGGCGCAGATCCAGGAGCAGCGCACCCGCGAGGAGCGTGCCCGTCGCATCGAGGAGATGACCCGCCGCTTCGACGAGAGCGCCACGGCGCTGCTCACCGCCGTCACGACCTCGGCCGGCGAGATGGAGCACAATGCCCGCTCCATGGCCGACATCGCGGAGGGCACCAACACCCGCTCCGCGACGGTCGCGACCGCCGCCCAGCAGGCAGCGGCCAACGTGCAGACCGTCGCCTCGGCCACGGAGGAGCTCTCCTCCTCCATCTCCGAGATCAGTTCGCAGGTCTCCAAGTCGTCGCAGATTGCCTCCCAGGCCGTCGGCGAGGCGCAGCGCACCGACAGCCAGATCCAGGGTCTGGCGGACGCCGCCGAGAAGATCGGCCAGGTGGTCAGCATGATCGCCGCCATCGCCGAGCAGACCAACCTCTTGGCGCTGAACGCGACCATCGAGGCGGCACGCGCCGGCGACGCGGGACGCGGCTTCGCCGTCGTCGCGGCGGAAGTCAAGGAACTTGCCTCGCAGACCTCCAAGGCAACCGAGGAAATCACCTCGCAGATCTCCTCGATCCAGTCCGAGACGCGGATCGCGGTCGGCGCCGTCCAGTCCATCGGTCGCACCGTCGAGGAAATGAACGCGATCGCCGCGGCCATCGCCGCAGCCGTCGAGGAACAGGGCGCGGCAACCGGGGAAATCGCCCGCAACGTGGAAGAGGCCTCGCGCGGCACGCAGGAAGTGACCGAGAACATCCTCGGCGTTTCCCATGCCGCCAGCGAGACCAGGACCGCCGCCGGCGGCGTGACCAACGCGGCCTCCGCCGTCAACCGCGACGCCGCCGCCCTCAAGAAGGAAGTCGAAACCTTCCTCGGAGGCGTGCGCGCCGCCTGACAGCGGACCCGCGTTCCATCATTCAGGGCCGCCGGCAGCAATGCCGGCGGCTTTTTTGTGCCGCGTCCGACGTCGGGTCTCTCGGCGATCACGGGAAAACCGGCGCGGGCTTGGGAATTTGCCTCTCGCGGAGCGTGAAACGCCGCGCTATCATTCGCTTCCCGCCTGACTTTTCACATCACATCACATGAGGATAGCCATGACGCCGTCGTCGGAGGATCTGCTCGCCGGCCTGCTCGACTGGGTGCGCATCGAGACCCACACGCCGGATGTCGAGGGGCTCAACCGTCTGATGGACCTGGTCGCGCAACAGGCCGAGGCCTTCGGCGCCAGCACACAGCGCTTTGCCGGCCGCGACGGCCGGGGCGACCATCTGCTGGTGCGCTCGCCCTGGGGCGACCACTCGAAGCCCGGCATCCTCTTCCTCTCCCATCTCGACACGGTGCATCCGCGCGGCACCATCGACAAGGACCTGCCGGTGCGCATCGAGGGAGATCGCTGCTACGGTCCCGGCATCTGCGACATGAAGGGCGGCGCCTATAACGGGCTTGCCGCGATGCGCGCTGTCGCAGACGCCATCAAGGCCGGCGGACCGGTCCCGGCGCTGGCCGTCAGCATCCTCTTCACCGCCGACGAGGAGGTCGGCAGTCCGACCTCGCAGGCGCTGATCGAGGAACAGGGAGCGAAGGCGAAATACGCGCTGGTGACGGAGCCTGCCCGCAACGGCGGCCATGTGGTCACCGCGCGAAAGGGCGTCGGCCGCTTCACGCTCAAGGTCGAGGGCCGCCCGGCCCATGCCGGCGCGCGCCACTGGCAGGGCCGCAGCGCGGTCACCGAACTCGCCCACCAGATCATCGCGCTGGAAGCGATGACCGATTACGACCGCGAGATTACCGTCAATGTCGGCGAGATCCAGGGCGGCACGGGCACCAATGTCGTGCCGCAATTCGCCGTGGCCGAGATCGACCTGCGCGTGCCGACGCTTGCCGCCGCCGAGGAAATGGTCGCCCGCATCACCTCGCTGACGCCGAAGACGCCGGACACCAGGCTGACGATCACCGGCGGCATGAACCGCCCGCCCTTCGAGCAGTCGCCGGCCAGCAAGGCGCTGTTCGACCACGCGGCGGGACTGGCCGCCGAAATCGGCTTCGAACTGATCGGCGAGACGACCGGTGGCGGCTCGGACGGCAATTTCATCGCCCATGCGGTGCCGACGCTCGACGGCCTCGGCCCCGACGGCGACGACGTCCACACCCTCAACGAACACATCCTCATCCCCTCGCTGGGCGAGCGGATGCAGCTGATGCGGCGGCTGATCGAAACGCTGGACTGAGCGGGCGTCTTTAGGGGCAGCCACCAGGGGCAAGGACGCTGCTGGTGGCAGCGCCCGCAACGGTGCGCGCAATTGACACCCACCATGAATTGCAATTGAATCCTCCCTGCAATCTCGACCGGGGGGGGGATATGGGATGACGTTGCGACTGTTTGCTGCCTGCGGGCTTCTGGCCATTTCAGGTCTGGCCCCGGAGGCCCGGGCGGACGAGTTCTTCCCCGTCTTCGAGGAGCTGCAGATCACCGGACGCGTGGAGATGGACAGCGCCGAGCCGGTTTCGCCCTCGGAAGACAATTATGTTTCCCTCGAGATCCACAACCGGATGGGGATCGGCGCGCTGAGCGGCTACTCGGTCTTCAACTGCCGGGAAAATGACACTGTTTGGCGCATGTTGCGCTCGCTCGCACGGCGCGAGAACCAGTCGGCGCAGCTGACGATGTCCATCAAGGATTATGATGGCAACTTCATCGTCGAGAACCTGCCGTTTCTGCACATCACCTACACGGATGTCCGATCCGGCGACGACGACAAGAACTGCATCTCCGGCCTGATTTCGGGCAATGTGACGCCGATTTTTCCCGTCCGACGCAACACCCGGTTCTTGATGACGCTCGGCATGTCGAAGACGGACGCCGTCGACATAACGATGCTTTCAGGAATCCAGCGCCTGGCGGCCGGGACGCGCGATGTTTTCGGGGTTGCAGGCTGGGCCGGAAAGGTCCTGGCAACCGACGACTCGCTGGAAATGCTGGAAGACCTGCAACGCACCTTCAATCAGCGTCTGGGAGCCCAGGTCGAAGCGAAGGAAACCTTTCCGATCGACAGCGACGACGTCAACACGATCATCAGGGCTTCGCTCCTCGCCGCACCGTCGAACAACGCCGTGTTCGAACCCGTGGGAAGCGTGGACATTCGCCTGAGCTACCTGGAATCGCTTTTCTTCGACCGTGAGGACGTGAGCATCGGCCGGGGCTCCGATGTGCTCGACAGACCTATCTTCGCGGAAAGCGACCGGACAATCCGCGCCAAACTGCTCAACGAGAACACACCGCTGCGGGTTCACGCGTCCGATATCGCCATCGATCTCTCCGACCCGAACGACGATGTCGACCTGAGGGAGGTCTGCAACAGCCTGCGCTCGACGCTACGCAGCCAGCTCAAGCTGTCCAGGCGCGACACGGCAATCGCCATGTGGTCGGCGCTTGAGGAGATGACCAGGGGCGTTCGCTATGCCGCCGCACCGCACGCCCACAACGATGCCTGCTTCTCGCAGGAGGACCTCGCGCAACTGCGCTTGCACAACGAAACATGGACGCTCGCCCAACCACGCGGCGATTTCGGAAACCGCAACGTCAACACGCAGATGGCGGATCTCGAAAGGGCAATTTTCTCCGGAACCGCAGCGGATCCAGCGGTGCTGAAGTCGCTGGCGGTGGAAGACGAGGACGCTTTCTTCGTACGCTTTTCCGGCAATGCGTTCGGCGTGGCCGACCATGCGCTTCTCACGGGGGCGAGTGCGTTCGAGAAGGCGGCGGAAATCCTCGGAACCAGGGTCGCGCGGCTCGGCTGCTACGCGCCGAGCGAGTTGGGCAGGCTTGGCGCCATCGCCTTTCATGCATCGGAAAACACGGACTTTTCCAACCCCACCGCCAATGCGGCCCTCTTCGACAATGACGGACGCTTGCGCGGGATCGATTTCTCGACGGATGTCGGTCTGATCAAGACGATACACGGGTTCGTCGACTGGCCGGCGAAAACCGCCGAACGCGTCGGGAGCTGCAAGCGCTTCCAGATGCCCTCCTGAGCCCGCGCCAGCTCGCGGAACGCAGCGGCGGGCCTGCCCCCCCCGACGGCGACGACGTCCTCATCCCCTCGCTGGGCGAGCGGATGCAGCTGATGCGCAGGCTGATCGAAACGCTGGACTGAGCGGGCGGATTCAGGTCCGGCCGCGCCTGCCGAAGACGGGACGGCTCGGGACGGTGCCGGCAGTGGGATCGGGAAAGGCCACCATCGGCTCCGGATACTGACTGGTCGGAGCGGCGGGCGGCGGGGAAAGAGCCTCCCCCGCCTCCTGATCGTCGGGCGGCGGGCCGCCAGGAGCCGGCGCTAGCGGCGCGGCCGACGGCTCTCCGGATGCCTCGGGGAAAGACTGCGGCGCCGGCGAAGACATGGCCACCTCCTCCCCGCGCGTTTCCACGGCGAGCTGCAATACCCGGCCGGGCACGAACGTGCCTTTGTCCAGGAAGCGCACCCGCGTGATGTCGGTCTCGCTTTCACCGATCGTGTCGCCGTCCTTGACGACCGCGCCATGGGCCAGAAGGTAGCGGACCAGCCCGAAGATGCGTTGCGCCACGTCGACCGGCTGTTTCGGTGCAGGCAGGAACTCGATTTCCATACCGAAAAAGTGGCGTGCGCCAAGGGTCGCCGCACCGATCGCCTGACCTTGCCCGGTCATCTCGTCCGGGAACCACATCAGGTTGACCCAGTCCTCGACCGGCAGGTTTTTCGACAGCATGGCGCGCACCGCATCACGCATGCCCTCGGGCGACAACATCATCTCGCCGCTCGCCCAATAGGCGCCGAGGCCGTCGCTCACGTCGAGCGCGGCAGCGGTGACGAAGGTGGTGACCATGGCGAAATGCAGCGCCTGCTCGTGATCCGCCGGCAGCTCCACACAGCCGACGATGAGATGGGCGTCATGCGCCTCGACCGCCGCGCCGGATTCCGGCCAGGCCAGCGACGCGGCAACCGCCTGCTCCATCGTCCCCGGTGGCACCGGTGCCGCCTGGACGATGACCGTCAACGGAACCCCGCCGACCCCGACCATCGCCGGCTCGGCCCCTTGCGCGTCGCGCAAGAGCTCGACGGAGAGCCCGATTGGCGCCGTGAGCTGGCGAATCTGCAGGACGAGGGCCGCCATGTCGAGGCGGCGGGAAACGTCGAGCAGCACGAGACTGAAGAAACGGTCGGACATCGGCACATCCTCTGACGCGGCACGCCAAGGATTATACGCCAAAGGTTGCAGATGCGAGAACCTGCCATTGCGGACGCCCGCAAGCCGAACTGCAGATTCATCAAAAAAGAACGTCCGGATTCTCGATCAGCCAGGGCATCATACCCTTCAAGAGACCATGCCGCGCCTCCCACTCGAGAATCGGCCCGGCATTTTCCTCGGCGATCCACGGCTCCTCGCTTTCCTCGCAAGGACTCGCATCGAAATAGCGGATCTTCCGCCGCTTCATCTGGTCGTGAAACACATCGGACACGTAAAGGCCGGCGACGCGAAGCCGCAGAGAGCACCAGATGTGATGTCCTGTAATCGCCGGGCGGCTCAGAACGTTGCGATGCCGCCAAAGCACGTTCAGACGTGGAGAGGTCAAGGGATCGTTAAAATTGTACCACGCCACCTCGGAACGGCTGACGAGCAGGCTGTCGAATGACACGCAGCAGTTGAAGACGAAGAACGGCTCCTCCACCGGTGTGCCGTTCTTGTAGGAGAGTTCGAGCGGGAAGAACTGATGCGTTCCCGGTTCGAATTCCTCCACCAGATCCCTGAACCGCTGGCTGACCGCGTTGAGCCCCGGCATCGCGAAAATGTCGGGCAGTCTCTTGCGGACGTTGATTTGCCGGGCCTTCGTCCGTAACCGCCGCGCTCCGACAGGCAAGCCCAGGCTCAGTCCAAATCTGTGCGGGTCTTCCGCGGTGTCCAGGAACTCGAAGATCGGCTCCCGATGATCGAAGGCCAGCTTAATCCAGGCTGCCATCGGATCAGTCCCGGCACGGCCAGGGCGACGGGACGAATCCCTGGGACCGATCCTGCGGAAACGGATGAACGCAAACGCTGCAATGCATGTCGACAGCCTCCGGCAAGGAATGCCGGAGGCTAGCAATCGATGGTTGCGGGAAGGTGAATACCCCTCTCAGTCGGGCAGCCGCTTCCCGTCCGCGCCGAAATAGTGCAGGTGTTCGGCACCGCAGGACAGATGCACCCGCGCGCCGGCGACCGGCACCTCGCGCCCGCCATCGACCCGCACGATCATCCGCTCGCCGTCGTCGAGTTCCACATGGGCGAGCGTCTCCGCACCCAGGGCCTCGGCGATGACCAGCTTGCCGGACAGCACCGCCGCCCCCTCCTCGCAGAAGGACAGATGCTCGGGGCGCACGCCGACCGTGTCGAGCGCGTCCGCCGGGCCGGCCGTTTCCGCCACCTTGCGCAGGAGGCCGCTCGCCTGAAGCCGGGCCGCCTGCAGGAAGTTCATCGGCGGCGAGCCGATGAAGCCGCCGACAAAGACGGTCGCCGGCTTGTTGTAGACCGACAGCGGCGTGCCGACCTGCTCGGCATTGCCACCATTCATCACGATGATGCGGTCGGCCATGGTCATCGCCTCGACCTGGTCGTGGGTGACATAGAGCGAAGTGACGGCAAGGCGGCGCTGCAGCGTCTTGATCTCGACGCGCATCTGCACGCGCAGCTTGGCGTCGAGATTGGAGAGCGGCTCGTCGAAGAGGAAGACGGACGGCTTGCGCACGATGGCCCGGCCCATGGCGACGCGCTGGCGCTGGCCGCCGGAAAGCTGGCGCGGCTTGCGGTCGAGATAGGGCTCGAGCTCCAGCATCTTCGCCGCCTGGCCGACGCGCTCGGCGATCTCGGCCTTGGACACGCCGGCGATCTTCAGCCCGTAGGCCATGTTGGCGAAAACCGTCATGTGCGGATAGAGCGCATAGTTCTGGAACACCATGGCGATGTCGCGCTCGCGCGGCTCCAGCTCGTTGACCACACGGCCGCCGATGGAGATTTCGCCCGACGTGATGGTTTCCAGCCCCGCCACCATGCGCAGCAGGGTGGACTTGCCGCAGCCCGAGGGACCGACGATGACGATCAGCTCGCCGTCGGCGATCTCCGCCTCGACCCCGTGGATGACCTCGGTCGGTCCGTAGGACTTGCGGACGTTGGAAAAGGCGATCTCAGCCATGGAACCTATTTCTCGCTTTCCACGAGGCCCTTCACGAAGAGCCCCTGCATGAAGATGACGACGGCGACGGGCGGCAGCATCGCAAGCAGCGTGGTTGCCATGATCACCGGCCAGTCGGCGATGTCGTCGCCGGAGGGGAACATCTGCTTGATGCCCATGACGATGGTGTTCATGTCCGGCTTGGTGGTGATCAGCAGCGGCCAGAGATACTGGTTCCAGCCGTAGATGAAGAGGATGACGAAGAGCGCCGCGATGTTGGTGCGCGACATCGGCAGCAGGATGTCGAGGAAGAAGCGCACCGGCCCCGCCCCGTCGACCCGGGCCGCCTCGATCAGTTCGTCCGGCACGGTGAGGAAGAATTGGCGGAACAGGAAGGTCGCGGTCGCCGAGGCGATCAGCGGCAGGATCAGGCCCGTGTAGGAATTGAGCATGCCGAAGCCGGCGACGACCTCGTAGGTCGGCACGATGCGCACCTCGACGGGGAGCATGAGCGTCAGGAAGATCATCCAGAAGAAGGCCATGCGGAAGGGAAACCGGAAATAGACGATCGCATAGGCGGATATGATCGATATGACGATCTTGCCGATGGTGATGCCGAACGCCATGACGCTGGAATTGAACAGCATCAGGAGCACCGGCGAATTGACGCCCCTGGTCAGCGCGGCCGTGTAGTTCTCGATGAAGTACCCGCCCGGCACGAGCGGCATCGGCGGGCGGACGATCTCCGGCTGGCTGACCGTCGAGGCGACGAAGGCCATGTAGATCGGGAAGCAGATGATGGCGATGCCGACGATCAACCCGATATGGGTCAGCCACACGCCGAGCCCGCGTTTTTCGACCATGCCGCTCATCAGTAGTGCACCTTGCGTTCGATGTAGCGGAACTGGACGACCGTCAGCAGCCCGACCACGAAGAGAAGGATGACCGACTGGGCCGCCGAGGACCCGAGGTCCTGGCCGACGAAGCCGTCGGAGAACACCTTGTAGACAAGGATCGTCGTCGCCTGCTGCGGCCCGCCCGAGGTGATCGTGTGGATCACGCCGAAGGTCTCGAAGAAGGCGTAGACGATGTTGACGACGAGCAGGAAGAAGGTGGTCGGCGACAGGAGCGGAAAGACGATGGTCCAGAACCGGCGGGCAAAGCTCGCCCCGTCGATGGCGGCCGCCTCGATGACGCTTTTCGGGATCGCCTGCAGGCCGGCGAGGAAGAACAGGAAATTGTAACTGATCTGCCGCCAGGCCGAGGCGACGACGACAAGGCCCATCGCCTCGCCGTCATTGAGCACGTGGTTCCAGTCGTAGCCCATCGCCTTCAGATACCAGGCGACGAGGCCGACATTCGGATTGAACATGAACAGCCACAGGACGCCGGCAACGGCGGGCGCCACCGCATAGGGCCACACGAGCAGCGTCTTGTAGGCGCTCGACCCCTTGATCACCCGGTCGGCCATGACGGCAAGCCACAGCGCCGCCCCCATCGAAAGCGCCGTGACAAGCGTGGAGAAGACCACCGTCGTCTTGAACGAGGCGAGATAATAGCGGTCGCTCAGCAGGAACTCGAAATTGCCGAAACCGACGAATTGCGAGGAGAGACCGAAAGGATCGGGAATATAGGCAGACTGGTAGATCGCCTGGCCGGCGGGCCAGAAGAAGAAGACGAGCGTCACCAGGATCTGCGGCGCGAGCAGCAGATAGGGCAGCACCCGGCTGTTGAAGACGACGCGTTTGTGCATGGCGCGGACCACCGGCGGAACAATGGATGTCGGCTGTCGCCGACGGGAGAAAACGGCCCGGCGGATATCGCCGGACCGTTTCCCGAAACGGGCGGGCCGCAAGCAGGGAACGCCCCTGCCCGCGGGCGCACTTCAGGCTTTAGCGGTTGGCCTGCTCGAAGCGGCGCAGCAGCTGGTTGCCACGCTCGACGGCGTTGTCCAGCGCGTCCTTGGCGGCCTTGTCGCCGGCCCACACGGCTTCCAGTTCCTCGTCGATGATGCCGCGGATCTGGTCGAAGCTGCCCAGTCGCAGGCCCTTCGAGTTGGCCGTCGGGGCCTTGCCGGTCATCTGGATGACGGCAATGTCCGTGCCCGGGTTTTCGCCATAGAAGCCGGCCGCCTTGGTCTGGTCATAGGCTGCATGGGTGATCGGCAGGTAGCCGGTGTCCTGGTGCCACTTCGCCTGGATGTCGGCGGTCGACAGGAAGTTCAGGAACTCCGCGACGCCGGCATATTCCTCGGCCTCGTGACCGGACATCACCCACAGCGAAGCGCCGCCGATGATGGTGTTGACCGGAGCGGCCTCGACCGAACCCCAATAGGGCAGCGGACGGATGTCGAAGGCGAACTGGGCCTCGGCCTTCACACCGGCATAGCCGGCGGAGGATTCGGTGAAGAACGCGCATTCGCCGGAGCGGAAGCGGGCACCGCCCTCGTTGCGGCGACCGGCATAGATGAACTTGCCGTCCTTGGCCCACTGGCCCATGGCCTCGATATGGGCGACCTGCACCGGGCCGTTGAAGGCGAGTTCGGTGTCGACGCCGGCAAAGCCGTTCTCCTTCGTGGCGAAGGGGACGTCATGATAGGCGGAGAGGTTCTCCAGGTGCACCCAGCTCTGCCATGCGGTGGTGAGCGGGCAGGAAGAGCCGGAGGCCTTCAGCTTGTCGAGCGCCTCGCCGACCTTCTCCCAGGTCGACAGATCGGCGTCCGGATCGATGCCGGCCGCCGACAGGGCGTCGCGGTTGACGTAAAGGACCGGCGTCGAGGAGTTGTAGGGCAGCGACAGCATCTGGCCGTCCGTGGTGGTGTAGTAGCCGGCGACGGCCGCCAGATAGGCGTCCTGGTCGAACGGCTTGCCGGTCTCGGCCATCAGCTCGTAGACCGGCTTGATGGCGCCCTTGGCACCCATCATCGTCGCGGTGCCGACCTCGAAGACCTGCAGGATATGCGGCTGCTCGCCGGCGCGGAAGGCGGCGATGCCGGCGTTCAGCGTCTCGGAATAATTGCCCTTGTGCGAGGCGACGACGACATAGTCGCTCTGCGAGGCGTTGAACTTCTCGACCTGCTCGGCAAGCAGCTCGCCCAGGCGGCCGGTAAACGCGTGCCACCACTGGATTTCGGTCGCGGCGTAGGAAACGCCGGTGCTGCCGGCGAGGATCGTCGCTGCGACGAGGCCGGCCAATGTCTTGCGATATGCCATGTTCGTTTGCTCCCAAGGCTCGGGGATATGCCCGACATGCGGTTGACTTGCGATCACGACCCGCTTTCCGGTCGCGCCGAACGAAACGCCCGCATTTCGTATTGTTTTCATATGAACGCGATATGTCGCTCACATGAACATTAAGCGACAGTTCCATGACGTCCGCAACCCCAAGATTGCGCGAGGATTTTCACATCCCCTTCGCTTTTTCGGCGACGCCCGGAAACAGCAGTATGACAGCGCCGCCGCGCGCCGAAAAACCACGTTTTCGGCACCGGACTGCCGCGGAACGCAAGCGTTCGCGAACGTCAACCGGCGGGAGCGGTTATCCCCGATCCTCTTTGCGGTACACGTCCGGCCTGTGATTTGCGCTTCCACCCTCCCCCTCTCGTCCGCTAGGAACATAGACCCACGAGAGGAAACGACATGAAGGGTCCGCTACCGGCGAACGACACGAACGCCGCGACGATGCGCGTTGCCCCGCACAATGCGGAGGCCGAACGACAGTTGCTGGGCGCGATCATCGTCAACAACGAGACCTATTACCGCGTATCGGACTTTCTGGAGCCGGAGCATTTCTTCATCGCTCCGCACCGGGAGGTCTACGAGAAGGCCGGCCAGCTCATCCGCGCCGGCAAGATCGCCTCGCCGATCACGCTGAAGACCTTCTTTCCGCAGGACGCCAAGATCGCCGACATGTCGGCGGCGCAATACATCCTGCGGCTCGCCGCCGATGCCGCCTCGATCATCAATGCCGAGGACTACGGCCACGCCATCTACGATCTCGCGATCCGGCGGAACCTGATCCGCATCGGCGAGGACATGGTCAACATCGCCTTCGACGCGCCGATCGACATGCCGCCCGGCGCGCAGATCGACGATGCCGAGCGGCGGTTGTTCGAGCTTGCCGAGAAGGGCCGTTCCGACCAGGGGTTCGTCTCCTTCGGCGATGCGCTGACCGCGACCATCGAGATGGCGGCGGCCGCGTTCCAGCGCGAGGGCGCGCTGTCGGGCATCGCCAGCGGGCTGCGCGACCTCGACGCGCTGATGGGCGGGCTGCAGCCCTCGGACCTGATCGTGCTCGCCGGACGTCCGGCCATGGGCAAGACCTCGCTTGCCACCAACATCGCCTACAATGTCGCCGAGGCCTATATGTCGGAGGAGCAGCCCGACGGCACCATCAAGACCGTCAATGGCGGCGTTGTCGGCTTCTTCTCGCTGGAAATGTCCGCCGAGCAGCTCGCCACGCGTATCATTTCCGAGCAGACGGAAATCTCCTCCTCCAAGATCCGTCGCGGCGACATTTCCGAACACGACTTCGAGAAGCTCGCCGCCGCCTCGCAGACGATGCAGAGCGTGCCGCTGCATGTCGACCAGACCGGCGGCATCTCCATCGCCCAGCTCGTCGCCCGCGCCCGCCGGCTGAAACGCCAGCGCGGCCTCGACCTCCTGATCGTCGACTATATCCAGCTGCTCACCGGCTCCTCGAAGAACCAGGGCAACCGCGTCCAGGAGATCACCGAGATCACCACCGGGCTGAAGGCGCTGGCCAAGGAACTGAACGTCCCGATCATCGCGCTGTCCCAGCTCTCGCGCCAGGTCGAATCGCGCGACGACAAGCGCCCGATCCTGTCGGACCTTCGCGAATCCGGCTCGATCGAGCAGGACGCCGACGTCGTGCTTTTCGTCTATCGCGAGGAATATTATCTCGCCAAGGCGATCGGCACGGAGGCGACACCGGAGGACATGGAGAAGCTCGACCGGGCAAGGAACCGCGCGGAGGTGATTATCGCCAAGCAGCGTCACGGCCCCACCGGCACCGCCCACCTGCATTTCCAGGGCGAGTTCACGCGCTTCTCCGATCTTGCCGATCCGGACCGTTTCCCCGATCCCCATTGAGACGGACCGCGCCGTGACAGACCCGATGTCCAGTCCTCCCATCCGCCGCGGCCCTTCGCAGCCCGGCGACAATGGCCGCATCACGGTCGATCTGGCGGCCCTCGCCGCCAACTGGCGGGCGCTCTCCGCCCGGCTCGCCGAGGGCACGGAATGCGGCGCCGCCGTCAAGGCCGGTTGCTACGGGTTGGGCGATGCGCCCTGCATGACGGCCCTCTGGCAGGCCGGTTGCCGGAGCTTCTTCGTCGCCACGCCGCAAGAAGGCGCAAGGCTGCGCAGCCTCCTGCCCGGGGCGGCCGTCTACATTCTGAACGGCCTCTACCCGGGCGATGCGGCATACTATGCCGCCCATGAACTGCGCCCCTGCCTCGGCTCGCCCGCAGAGGTCGCCGAGTGGCGGGAGGCCGGAGCCCCCGGCCCTTCGGCGCTCCATGTCGACACGGGCATCAGTCGGCTCGGCCTTGCCGCCGAGGAAGCCGCCGGAGTCGCCGCCGACGGGCTGCCGGGACTGTCGCTTGTGATGTCGCATCTCGCCTGCGCCGACACCCCGGACGCTCCCTCGAACGCGGGCCAGCTCGCCCGTTTCCGGGAGATTGCGGCCCAGTTTCCGGGCGTGCCCTGTTCGCTCGCGAACTCTGCCGGCATCTTTCTCGGCCCCGACTTCCACTTCGATCTCGCCCGCCCCGGCATCGCGCTCTATGGCGGCCAGCCATCGAGCGATCCGGCCAGCCGGCTCGCGCCTGTCGTGACGCTCGAGGCCCGCATCCTGCAGACCCACCTGCTGAAGCGCGGCCAGACCATCGGCTACGGCGCGGCCTGGACCGCGCCCGCCGACATGCGCGTCGCCATGGTTGCCGCCGGCTATGCCGACGGCTATCTGAGAAGCGCCGGCTCGAGCGACGGCCGGCCGGGTGCCGACGCCTGGCTTGCCGGATACCGCCTGCCGGCGCTCGGCCGCGTCTCCATGGACATGACCGCCTTCGATGTCAGCGCCCTGCCCGGGGGACTAGCCGAACGCGGCGTCTTCATCGAGCTCTTCGGGGCGAATATCGGCGTCGACGAGGTCGCCACGGCGGCCGGGACCATCGGCTACGAGCTGCTCACCTCGCTCGGCCACCGCTTCACCCGCCGCCATATCGGCGACCCGACAGGAACCACCCGCTGATGGCCAAACGCGCGACCGCCTTCGTCTGCCAGTCCTGCGGCGCGGTTGCCGCCAAATGGGCCGGACGGTGCGACAGCTGCGGCGAATGGAACACGCTGGTGGAAGAGCGCAGCGGCTCCGGCGTCGGCGGTTCGCCGACAGTGGCATCGCGCAAGCGCGGACGGGTCGTGCCGCTGGTCGGGCTGTCGGGCGAAAGCGAGGCCCCGGCGCGCGTCGAGACGCGGGTCGGCGAACTCGACCGCGTCACCGGCGGCGGTTTCGTGCGCGGCTCGGCGCTGCTCGTTGGCGGTGACCCGGGCATCGGCAAGTCGACGCTGCTGATCCAGGCGGCCGCCCGCGTCGCGCGGCTCGGCCATCGCGCCGTCTACATCTCAGGCGAGGAGGCCATCGACCAGGTGCGGCTGCGCGCCGCGCGCCTCGGCCTCTCCGACGCACCCGTCGGGCTTGCGGCGGAGACGAGCGTCGAGGACATCCTCGCGACGCTGACCGACGGACCGCCGCCGGCGCTGGTGATCATCGATTCGATCCAGACGCTTTGGTCGGAAATGGTGGAATCGCCGCCAGGCACGGTCACCCAGGTGCGCGCCTCCGCCCAGGCCCTGGTGCGTTACGCCAAGTCGAGCGGCGCCACGGTGATCCTTGTCGGCCACGTCACCAAGGACGGCCAGATCGCCGGTCCCCGCGTCGTCGAGCACATGGTCGACGCGGTGCTCTATTTCGAGGGCGACGGCGCCCACCAGTACCGCATCCTGCGCTCGGTCAAGAATCGCTTCGGCGCCACCGACGAGATCGGCGTCTTCGAGATGACCGACAAGGGGCTGGCGGAAGTCGCCAATCCCTCGGCGCTTTTTCTCGGCGAACGCTCCGGGCGCACGCCGGGATCGGCGGTTTTCGCCGGACTGGAGGGCACCCGGCCGCTGCTGATCGAGATCCAGGCGCTGGTCGCCCCCTCGCCGCTCGGCACGCCGCGACGGGCGGTGATCGGATGGGACAGCGCAAGGCTTTCCATGATCCTCGCCGTGCTGGAGGCGCGTTGCGGCGTGCGCTTTGCCCAGAACGATGTCTACCTGAACGTCGCCGGCGGCCTCCGGGTCAGCGAAACCGGCGCCGACCTTGCGGTTGCGGCCGCGCTCATCTCCTCGCTCAGCGGGGTTGCCCTTCCCGCCGATTGCGTCTATTTCGGCGAGGTCAGCCTCTCCGGCGCGGTCCGGGCGGTCTCGCAGTCGCAAAGCCGCCTGAAGGAAGCGCGGAAACTGGGCTTCACCTCAGCCTTCGTGCCGGAAGCGGATGCCGGCGACAGCGATGGCGGCAAGGTGACGGGTCTGAGCGAGCTCACCGACCTCGTTGCCCGGATCGCGGCAAGTTCGGCCGGCGCCGACCGGCCGGCGGACGCAGACGAATAGACCGGACCTCGTCCGGAATGCATGATTGGCCGGACCTCGTCCGGCAGGCATGATCCGGGCAGCGCCCCGGAGCGGACAGACGGACACGAACCGCGCCCGACCCACGCGGAAAACTGGGTCGACAACGCCTTTAAGGCTGCGATCAGGGACCAGGCCGAGCAATGCCGATCACGATTCTCGACGGAATCCTTCTCGTCATAATGCTCCTCTCGGCCGTCCTGGCCATGATCCGGGGCTTCGTCCGCGAGGTCCTGTCGATCGCCTCCTGGGTGGCGGCCGCCGTCGCGGCCTTCTACCTGCACAAGCAGGTACTGCCCTTCGCCAAGCAATATATCAACAACGACAGTGTCGCGCTCGGCGTTGCCGTCATCGCCGTCTTCCTGGTGACCCTGATCGTCGTCAGCTACATCACGATGCGGATTTCCGACTTCGTCCTCGACAGCCGCATCGGCGCCCTGGACCGTACGGTCGGCTTCGTTTTCGGCGCAGCCCGCGGCCTGCTTCTGGTGGTCGTGGCGATGCTGTTCTTCAACTGGTTCGTGCCCGGGCAGGAACAGCCCGCATGGATCGCGTCGGCGAAATCCAAGCCGATGCTCGACAGCATCGGAGACAGGCTGATCGCCGCCCTGCCGGAGAACCCGGAAAACACCATCCTCGACCGGATCCGCAACCGCACCGAGCAGACCGAGGGCGGCACGACGCCTCCGGCCGGCCAGCCGGCGGCGACCACCGAGGAACCCGGCTACTCCGACAGCGAGCGCCGCGGCCTCGAACAGTTGACGACATCGGGTTCGTCCACCAACTAAGGTCCCGTGGCCGGACACGGAGCCGGCCCGGACCCCGACCGCTATCCCTGCGCCCAGGGCGGACCGCCAAAACCGGTTCCGTCCCTTGCGCGTTTTGCAGCCCCTTCTGACGACGGCAGGCGCCGCACCGCCAGGGGCAACCAGGAGCAAGGCCATGGCCTATCCCGAACATGATGATGCTTCCCGCAACGAGAACGTGACGACGGACTTCTGGCGCGAGGAGATCGAAGGCGACAGGCTGCACGAGGAATGCGGCGTGTTCGGCATCCTCGGCCATGACGACGCCGCCGCGATCACGGCGCTCGGCCTGCACGCCCTCCAGCATCGCGGCCAGGAGGCGGCCGGCATCGTCACCTTCGACGGCAGCCAGTTCCGCTCCGAGCGGCATCTGGGCCTTGTCGGCGACCACTTCTCGGATGCCGAGACGATCCGCCGGCTGATGGGCCCCTACGCGATCGGCCATGTGCGCTATTCCACGTCCGGCGAGACGATCCTGCGCAACGTGCAGCCGCTGTTCGCCGAGCTCGACGGCGGCGGCATCGCGGTCTGCCACAACGGCCACTTCACCAACGCGATGACGCTGCGCAAGAAGCTCATCAAGGAAGGCGCTATCTGCCAGTCGACGTCCGATTCGGAAGTCGTGCTGCAGCTCGTCGCCCGGTCCCGCAAGGACAAGATCGTCGACCGCTTCATCGACGCCATCACCCAGATGGAAGGCGCCTATTCGCTGGTCGCGCTGACCCGCAAGAAGCTGATCGGCGCGCGCGACCCCTTCGGCATCCGGCCGCTGGTGCTGGGCGATCTCAACGGCGCCCCGATCTTTGCCTCCGAGACCTGTGCGCTCGACATCATCGGCGCCAAGTTCATCCGCGAGGTGGAAAACGGCGAGGTGGTGGTCTGCACCCCCGGCGGGATCGAGAGCTACTTCCCCTTCGGCCGCCGCCCGGCGCGTCCCTGCATCTTCGAATACATCTACTTCTCCAGGCCGGATTCGGTTCTCGGCGGCCGCAGCGTCTATGACGTGCGCAAGGAATTCGGCCGCCAGCTGGCGCTGGAAACCCCGATCGAGGCCGATGTCGTGGTGCCGGTGCCCGATTCCGGCGTCCCCGCCGCGCTCGGCTACGCCGATGCCTCGGGCATCCCCTTCGAGCTCGGCATCATCCGCAACCACTATGTGGGGCGGACCTTCATCGAGCCGACCCAGCAGATCCGCACCCTCGGCGTCAAGCTCAAGCATTCGGCCAACCGGGGGCAGATCGAGGGCAAGCGCGTGGTGCTGGTCGACGACAGCCTGGTGCGCGGCACGACCTCGGTGAAGATCGTCCAGATGATCCGCGATGCCGGCGCCCGCGAGGTCCACTTCCGCCTCGCCTCGCCGCCGATCCGCTTTTCCGACTATTACGGCATCGACACGCCGGTGCGCGAGAAGCTGCTGGCGGCGAAATACAGCCTCGAGGAAATGCGCAACTATATCGGCGCCGACAGCCTCGCCTTCCTCTCGGTCGACGGCATCTACAAGGCGATCGGCTACGAGGGGCGCGACAACGAGGCCCCGCAGTTCACCGACCACTGCTTCACCGGCGACTATCCGACGCCGCTCACCGACATGGCCGAGGACGGTGATGTCACCCATCTGCCGCGCCTGGTCGAAGTAGGATAGCAACATGACGAAAAGGTTCGAAGGGCGGGTCGCCGTTGTCACCGGCGCCTCGCGCGGGATCGGCTACTTCACCGCCCGGGCACTCGCCTCCGAGGGCGCCCATGTCGTCGCCGTCGCACGCACGGTCGGCGGGCTGGAGGAACTCGACGACGAGATCCGCGCCGCCGGCGGACAGGCGACGCTGGTTCCGGTCGACCTCACCGACTATGACGCGATCGACCGGCTCGGCGCCGCCATTCACGAGCGCTGGGGCAAGCTCGACGCGCTGATCGGCAATGCCGGCATTCTCGGCGGCCTGTCACCGCTCGGCCATATCTCGCCGCGCGTCTGGGACAAGGTGATGGCGATCAATGTCACCGCCAACTGGCGCCTGATCCGCTCGCTCGACCCGTTGCTGCGCCAGTCGGACGCCGGCCGCGTGGTGTTCCTGTCCTCGGGCGCTGCACACAAGTGCAAGGCCTATTGGGGCCCCTATTCGGTCTCCAAGGCCGCACTGGAGGCGCTGGTGCGCACCTATGTGGCGGAGACGATGCAGACGCCGATCACCGGCATGCTGGTCAATCCCGGCCCGATGCGCACCGCAATGCGCGCCGAGGCAATGCCCGGCGAGGATCCCGAGACGCTGCCGCACCCCTCCGAACTGGCGGCTTCCATCCTCGATCTCGCGGCCCCGGAAAACCAGGCGAACGGAAAGCTTTTCGATTTTCCCTCGAAAGAGTTGCGCGACTTTATTCAAGTGTCGTCGTAAGCGCCTCTGCGCGTCTTCCGCAACGGAAAATCGGTATTTCCTACAGTGCCGAAAACGAAAAAAGGCGAGCCACGCGAAGATCGCATGGCTCGCCTTTTGCATTTGTGCGTTCTGCTTCCCGTCTTCGGCCTCAGCCGGTATCGTCCTTGTCGTCATCGCCAAGATGATCAAGGTCGGTCTCGTCCTCGCCGTCATCGACGGTCTCCGCCGGCTCGTCCTTGAGATATTTCTGATGCCAGTGCCAGGCCAGCGGGATCGAGACCAGATAGCCGGTAACGCCGAGCGCCAGGATCTCGAACGGATAGCTGACAAGGAGCGCGACCAGGAACACCGCCGCCACGAAGAGCGGCAGGACCAGGTCGCGGCGGATGCGCGAACCGAGCTTCTTTCCCGAGAATGTCGGCAAGCGGCTGACCATCAACAGCGCGATCGCCACCACGTAGAGAGCCACGACAGGTGCCAGTTCGGGCCAGTGCGGCAGCACCCCGGCGAGCTCCAGGTAGACGGGAAAGAGGACCGCCAGGGCACCGGCGGGCGCGGGAACGCCGGTGAAGAAATTCACCGCCCAGGCAGGCTTGTCCGGATCCTCGATCGAGACATTGAACCGGGCCAGCCGCAGGGCGGCCGAGATCGAGAAGATCAACGCCGCGATCCAGCCGATGGACCGCACCTCCTGCAGGAGCCAGGAATAGAGGATCAATGCGGGCGCGACGCCGAAATTGACGAAATCGGCGAGCGAATCCAGTTCCGCGCCGAACTTCGACGTTCCCTTGAGCAACCGGGCGACACGGCCGTCGAGCGCATCGAGTACGGCGGCGATGACGATGGCGCCGATGGCGTAGTCCCAGCGGGCCTCCAGCGCCATGCGAATGGCGGTGAGACCGGAGCACAGTGCCAGCAACGTCACCAGATTGGGCAGGATCAGGCGCAGCGGCACCCGGCTGAAGCGCGGCGCGCGGCCGCGACGGCGGCGCGTCGGGCCCGGGTCATAGGGAGCAAAGGGAGCGGACATCCTGACGTCCGCCTCAGCTGACCCGCGAGAGCACGCTTTCGCGCGTCTCGGTGGAAAGGTCCGCGATCACCGTTTCGCCGGCCACCATGGTCTGGCCGACGGCGACCCTGACGCTGGCTTCCTCCGGCAGGTAGACATCGAGCCGCGAGCCGAAGCGGATCAGGCCGAAGCGCTCGCCGGCGCCGACATTCTCGCCTTCACGCACGAAGCAGACGATGCGCCGCGCCACGAGGCCGGCGATCTGGACGACGCCGATGCGGGTCTCGCCGCTTTCGATGACCAGTCCGTTGCGCTCGTTCTCTTCGCTCGCCTTGTCGGATTCCGCGTTGAGGAAGGAACCCGCGCGATAGGCGACGCGGGTGATGCGGCCGCCGATCGGCGCGCGGTTCACATGGCAATTGAACACATTCATGAAGATGCAGATGCGCATCATGGGATCCGTGCCGAGATCCAGTTCCACCGGCGGCACCGCCTGACCGACCTGGCAGACCGTGCCGTCCGCCGGCGAGACGACGAGATCGTCGTCGATGGGCGTCACACGGGCCGGGTCGCGGAAGAAGTAGGCGACCCAGGCGGTCAGGATCAGGCCGATCCAGAACAGCGGGTCGACGAACCAGCCGATGACCAGTGTCGCGGCACCGGCAATGGCGATGAAGGGCCAGCCCTCCCGGTGAATCGGGACGAGCGTCTTGGTAATCGTATCGGTCAGCGACATGGGCGGTCCCGTTGGTAAGCGCGGCCACGCGCCCGGCCGGAGCCGGCGCGCACCAATTCCGCCCCTTTTGCACCGGAGAGAGCGGCAAAATCAATCCGTCGCGGAAAATGACCTGCCCGGGCGGTGCTCCCGGGCCTATTTCGCAGGCACGTCCTCGCCGGCACGCGGACCGCGCACGACGAACCCCGTATCGTTCTCGCGGGCGGCACGCAGCCGCTCTTCGGCCTCGCTTGCCTCCTGCTGGCGCGCCCACATGGAGGCGTAGAGCCCCTGCCCGGCCAGCAGATCCTGATGACGGCCGCGCTCGACGATGCGTCCGCGCTCCAGCACCAGTATCTCGTCGGCATTGACGACGGTGGACAGCCGGTGGGCAATGACAACCGTGGTGCGGTTGCGCGAAACCTGGTCAAGAGCCGCCTGGATCTCACGCTCGGTATGGGTGTCGAGCGCGGACGTCGCCTCGTCGAGGATCAGGATCGGCGGCGCCTTGAGGATCGTCCGGGCAATCGCGACACGTTGCTTCTCGCCGCCCGACAGCTTCAGTCCGCGTTCGCCGACTTCCGTCCGGTAGCCCTGCGGCAGCGCCTCGATGAAGTCGGAGATCTGCGCCATCCGGGCGGCTTCGCGCATTTCGGCCTCGTCCGCGTCCGGTCGACCGTAGCGGATATTGTAGGCGACCGTGTCGTTGAACAGCACCGTGTCCTGGGGGACCATGCCCGTCGCCTTTCGAAGGCTCTCCTGGGTGACGTCGCGCACGTCCTGCCCGTCAATGGTGATGCGCCCGCCCGTGACGTCGTAGAAGCGGAAGAGAAGCCGCGAGATCGTCGACTTTCCCGCTCCCGACGGCCCGACAATGGCCACGGTGCGACCGGCGGGAACCTCGAAGCTGATGCCCTGCAGGATCGGCCTGTCCGCATCGTAGTGAAACACGACGTCCTCGAAGCGCACCGTGCCGCCATCCACGGCAAGCGGCTTCGCGCCCGCGCGGTCGGTGATTTCGGCCGGCTGGCCAAGAAGCTGGAACATCGCCTCCAGGTCGGTCAGGCCCTGGCGAATCTCGCGGTAGAGAAAGCCGATGAAGTTGAGCGGGATCGACAATTGCAGCAGCAGGGCGTTGATCATGACGAAATCGCCAATGGTCTGCGTTCCGGCCATCACCGCGCGCGCCGACATCACCATGCAGATCGCCGTTCCGCCGCCGAGAATGACGGCCTGGCCGAAGTTCAGCCAGGCAAGCGATGTCCAGGTCCGTGTCGCGGCGCTCTCGTAGCCGGCCATCGAGCGGTCGAAACGCTCGGCCTCCATCTGCTCGTTGCCGAAATACTTGACCGTCTCGAAATTGAGCAGGCTGTCGATGGCCTTGGAATTGGCCTCCGTGTCGTTGTCGTTCATCTCCCGCCGAATGGCGATGCGCCAGTTCGAGGTCTGCACCGTGAACCAGGTGTAGGCGACGATCATCACCGCGACGACGACCACGTAGAGGAAGCCGAACTGGAACCAGATCACCCCGGCCATCACGCCGAATTCCAGGATCGTCGGAATGCCGTTCAGGATGGTGAAGCGGACGATATTCTCGATGCCCTTGACGCCGCGCTCGATCACCCGCGACAGCCCGCCGGTGCGCCGCGCCAGGTGGAAGCGCAGCGACAGGGCATGCAGGTGGCGGAAGGTCAGAAAGGCAAGCTGGCGCACGGCGTGCTGGCCGACGCGGGCGAACAGCGCGTCGCGCAGCTGATTGAAGCCGACGAAGAGCACCCGCGCGACATTGTAGGCGATGACCAGCATCACCGGCGCCACCAGCCAGACCGGAAGCGTCCCCAGCCCGAGGGTCCCCCCGGTGGAGCCGGCATCGCCGCCCTCCGCCGTCAGCGCGTCTGTTGCCCACTTGAAGAAGTAGGGCGAAAACACCGTGACGATCTTCGCGATCACCAGCGCCACCACGGCAAGGCCGACCCGCATCTTCAGGTCGGCCCGCTCGGAGGGCCAGATATAGGGCCAGAGCTGCCCGAGCGTCTTGAGGGTGGAGACCTCGTCGGCAGAGATCTGCGGCGCGGGCCGGGCAATGCCCGAGCGTCGGCTGGTCATTCCATGTCCTTTCGACAGGCGCCGGCCGGCGCCTGATCCGTGTTGGGTGCCGGTTCGCCACACGCCGGCGCGGCGAAAATCTGGCGAGTGGCGGTCTCGACAAGCGCGCGCGCGTCGCCCGCAAGCCGGTAATGGCAGCAACGCCCTTCGCCGCGCATCTCGACGAGACCGCTCGCCCTCAGGACGGCCAGGTGCTGCGAGACGGTTGACTGGGCAAGCGGCAGGGTTCGCACGATGGCGCCGCAGCAGGCTTCCGCACAGGACGACAGGGCCGCCAAAATCTTCACCCGCACAGGATGGGCGAGCGCCTTGAAGACCTGTGCCAGCCGCTCGCCCTCGACAGCCGACAAGGTGGCTGGCGCAGGAGCGGACCGCCCGTCATCACGCGTTGCAAGCTGGATGTCCATGAAAGACCTGAGCCATCGTAATTTACCGATAGATCAGGTTCTAGAAGGCCAACCGGCACACCGCAAGGCCGGCGCCATCGCCTTTTCGCGCAGACCCGCGGACTTTCCCCTGAAACACGGCGGAAACACCGGTTTGCGGCCGGGTCGCACGCAAACGAAAGTCGGCGCGGCCCGGGGCAAGGCATCACTTCCGGCGGCGCTCGTGGCGGTAGAGCGTGTCCGTCGTGAAGATCGCCAGCGACACCCAGATCAGGCCGAAAGTCGCCAGCCGCACCGGCTCCACCTCCTCGCCATAGACATAGAGCGCCAGCAGGAACTGGATGCTCGGGGCGATGTATTGCATCAGGCCCACGGCGGTCAGCGACAGGCGCCGCGCCCCGGCGGCGAACAGCGCCAGCGGCACGGCCGTCACCACGCCCGTGCCGATCAGGAGCATGAACAGGCCCGGCCGGTCGAGCGGCAGCACGTCGGCCATGGCCGCTCCGCCGTCGGATACCCCCGCATAGACCAGATAAGCAAACGCCAGCGGTGCCAGCACGATGGCCTCGACCATCAGTCCCGGCGAGGCGCCGACGGCCACCGTCTTGCGCAGATAGCCGTAGGAGGCGAAGGAGAATGCCAGGGCCATCGACACCCAGGGAAAGCCGCCCAGCGCCAGTGCCTGGATGCCGACCGCCATCGTGGCAAGCCCGATGGCAGTGGCCTGCCAGCGGCTCAGCGTCTCCTTCAACACCAAAAGGCCGATCGCGACGGAGACCAGCGGATTGGCGAAATAGCCGAAGCTCACCTCCAGGATGCGGCCGCGCTCCACGGCCCAGATGAACACCAGCCAGTTGATCGAGATGACCGCGGCCGACAGCGCCAGTTTGGAAAGCGTCGCGGGATCGCGCAGGATCGCCCCCACCTCCCCGAGCCGCCCGCGCCAGCCGAGGAAAATCGCGAGGAACAGCACGGACCAGAGGATCCGGTGGGCGACCACCAGGTCCGCCGGAATTGCCGCCGTCCACTTGTAATAGGCAGGCAGGAAGCCCCAGAGCAGAAACGCGGAAAGTGCGAAGGCAAGGCCGAGGCGCCGTTCGGCGTCCTCCGCCCCGATCGCCGGGGTGGTCGTCATGATCAGCTGGTCCGATATGGCCGCTCGGGGCCTGTCAGCGGCCCGCCTTCAGCAGCGTGTAGGTGTGAGAATCGATCAGCGCCTGGAACGACGCATCCACGATATTGCCGGAAACCCCGATCGTGAACCAGCGTTTATGCGTGCGCCGGTTCTGGCTCTCAATCAGGACGCGCGTGACGGCGTCGGTACCGCCATTGAGGATACGCACCTTGAAGTCCGTCAGCTCCATCTCGTCGATGATGTCCTGATAGCGGCCGAGATCCTTGCGCAGCGCCGTGTCGAGCGCATTGACCGGGCCGTTTCCTTCCGCCACCGACATGCGCGTCTCGCCGTCGATGTCGACCTTGACCACGGCCTCGGACACCGTCACCAGCTCGCCGATGGCGTTGAACCGCCGCTCGACCATGACGCGGAAGGAATGAATGTCGAAATAGCGCGGCACTTCGCCGAGCCGCCGGCGCGCGAGCAGTTCGAAGGACGCGTCCGCCGCCTCGTAGGCATAGCCCTGCGCCTCGCGTTCCTTGACGTCGGCGAGCAGCGTGTCGAGGCGCGGATCGCTCTTCTCGACGGAAATCCCGAGCCGGGCAAGTTCGCCGATCAGGTTGGACTTGCCGGCCTGGTCGGAAACAAGCACCCGGCGGCGATTGCCGACCGTTTCCGGCGGTACATGCTCGTAGGTCTCCGGCTCCTTGAGGATCGCGGACGCATGGATGCCGGCCTTGGTGGCGAAGGCATTTTCTCCGACATAAGGCGCGTGGCGGTTCGGCGAGCGGTTGACGATCTCGTCGAAGGCCCGCGAGATCGCCGTGATGTCGGCAAGGCCCTCGGACGTCACGCCCAGCGCGAACATGTCCCTGAACGGCGCCTTCAGCATCAATGTGGGAACGAGCGTCACCAGATTGGCGTTGCCGCAGCGCTCGCCGATCCCGTTGAGCGTACCCTGGATCTGGCGCGCGCCGGCCGCCACCGCGGCCAGCGAATTGGCGACCGCATGACCGGTGTCGTCATGGGCATGAATGCCCAGATGCCTGCCCGGAACGCTGGCACCGACAAGCCGCACGATCTCCGAGACCTCGTGCGGCAGCGTGCCGCCATTGGTGTCGCACAGGACCACCCAGCGCGCCCCCGCCTCGAAGGCGGTCTTCGCGCAGGCCAGCGCATAGTCCGGATTGGCCTTGTAGCCGTCGAAGAAGTGTTCGCAGTCGATCATCGCCTCGCGGCCACTGGCAACGACCGCCTCGACGCTCTCCCGGATGGAGACAAGGTTCTCCTCGTTGGAACAGCCGAGCGCGACACGCACGTGATAGTCCCAGCTCTTGGCAACGAGGCAGATCGCATCGGCAGCAGAGCCCAGCACCGTCTGGAGGCTCGGGTCGTTGGCGGCCGAGCGGCCGGCGCGCTTGGTCATGCCGAAGGCGGTGAAGGTCGCGGCTTTCGTCCGCTTTTCCTCGAAGAAGGTCGTGTCCGTCGGATTGGCCCCCGGATAGCCGCCCTCGACATAATCGACGCCGAGCCGCTCCAGCAGCTCGGCAATCACGATCTTCTCCTCCACCGAGAAATCGATCCCCGCCGTCTGCGCTCCGTCGCGCAGCGTCGTGTCGAACAGGTAGAGGCGTTCCGCTGTCATGGTCGTGATCCCTGGGGCCGCCGGCTCTTCAGGCCGGTCTCGATGTCGTCTCTCTCGGTGCCGGCGGAACCCGCCGGCGCCCTGTCAGTCGTCGCGCGCCGGAGCGGGCGGATGCGACCACGCATCCTGGGGCCAGTCGGCCGGCGGCCAGTCTGCGGTATCCTCGTCCGGATGCTGGTTGGAACGGATATCGGCCAGAAAGCCGGCATTTTCCGTATCCTCGATGGTTTTCAGGCCCGGCAGGCCGGCAAGCTGGTCGACAGAGGCGACCTTGCCCTCCACTCCGTACTGGATGGTCGGCACGATGCCCCCCGGCGCATCGAAGGCGCCGATGGCAACCGCCATCGTGTTCCCCGGCTCCTCATAGGTGAGCGGCGTGCCGCATGCGGCGCAAAACCCGCGCGCGACGTGGTTGGAGGAGCGGAACCGCGCCGGCTCGCCGCGCGTCCAGGCAATCTGTGCCTTGTCGATGGCAACCAGCGGGGCGTAGAAGCCGCCGAACGCCTTCTGGCACATCCGGCAATGGCAGATCGAGGCCCGGCCCAGCGCGCCGGAAATGCGGAACCGCACCGCGCCGCACTGGCAGCCGCCGGTATGGATCTCGGTTTCACTCATGTCTGTTCTCCCGTATGGCACCGCTCGGTTCGCGCCCGGTACCTTGTGACTGACACTCGACAAGTATCCGCCTGCAGACGCCATCCAGTTCGTTCATCACATCCACATTCCAGAACCTGAGCACCGTCCATCCAAGCTCTTCAAGTCGCCGGTCGCGCCGCCTGTCAGCCCGAAGACCGTTGATTTCACCATGCTGCGACCCGTCCAGTTCCACGATCACGCGGTGGGCCGGTGCCGCGAAATCAACGATATATCCGGCAATCGGCATCTGCCGGCGAAATCCTACCCCTTCGAGACGGTGCGCCCTGAGCACATTCCAAAGACGGCGCTCCGCTCCGGTCATGTCCTTGCGCAGGCGCTTGGCATTGGTCCGCAGGCGGGCTGCTTGCTCCTGTCGCTCCATGACCCTGCCCAGCCCCCTGCCCCGTTCCGGCCCCGATATTCCCCCCTCTGTCGGCTATCGCCGACATCTCCCCCTCAAGGGGGGAGAAAGGAGGCTGTGGAACCGCTCGAACCTCCGCTTCATCTCCGAGCCTTCTGAGGGCCGCAGACCAGGCGGAGCACGGTCCAGCCTGTCCGCTTGCGCCCCCTCTCCCCCCTTGAGGGGGAGATGTCCCCGTCAGGGGACAGAGGGGGGCCAAACGTCCCCTCGACTACCTGGCGTGCGAGTTGAGAGCGCCCTTTCCCCGCTGCGGGCTTCGCCGGCATCTCCCTCTGAAGGGCCGAGATATGAGTTCGGGCACAGTCACTGCGCCATCTCCCAGCTTGTCTCGACGAGGCCCGTCGCCTTGTCCTTCGTGTCCTTGAGGACGACGCCTTCGGCGGCGAGCAGGTCGCGGATGCGGTCCGCCTCGCCCCAGTCCTTCGCCTCGCGCGCCGCATTGCGTTCCGCGATCAGGGCATCCACCCGGGCCGCAAGCGCCGGATCGGCGGCGGCAGGCCTGCCCGCATCGACAGCCTTGCGGATATCGGCAAGGTCGAAGCCAAGGAACGCCAGCGCATCGGCAAGCGCCTGCGCCGACGCCGTGTCCCCGCCGCGCGCCTCGCGCGCCAGCCCGTGCAGAACGGCAAGCGCGCGCGGCGTGTTGAGATCATCGGTCATGGCTTCGAGGAATTCGGCCGCAGGTTCCGCGCCGACGGTCGCGGCAACACCGTTACGGGTGAGCAGGTCGTCCCACTTCTCCAGCAGGCCTTCCGCCTCCTCCAGCGCCTTTTCGGTGAAGTCGAGCGGCTGGCGATACTGGGTCATCAGCAGGACGAGGCGGATCGCCATGCCCGGCCATCTGCGGCCGCCCACTTTCTCCGTTTCGAGAAGGTCGTGCAGGGTGATGAAGTTGCCGAGCGACTTCGACATCTTCTCCCCTTCCACCTGCAGGAAGCCGTTGTGGAGCCAGTAGCGCGCCATCAGCTGGGTGCCATGGGCGCAGCAGGACTGGGCGATCTCGTTCTCGTGATGCGGGAAGATCAGGTCGAGCCCGCCGCCGTGAATGTCGAAGACCGGCCCCAGATGATGCGCGCTCATCACCGAGCACTCGATATGCCAGCCGGGACGCCCCCGCCCCCAGGGGCTGTCCCAGCCCGGCTCGTCGCCGGACGAGAGCTTCCAAAGGACGAAATCGCCAGGGCTCTTCTTGTGGGCATCGACGGCAACCCGCGCGCCGGCCTTCTGGTCTTCCAGGACGCGCCGGGAAAGTTCGCCATAAGCGGGCATCGAAGCAGTGTCGAACAGAACCTCGCCGCTCGCCTGATAGGCGTGTCCCCGGGAGATCAGCGTGTTGATCATCTCGATCATGCCGGCGATATGCTGGGTCGCGCGCGGTTCGAAATCCGGCTCCAGGCAGCCCAGCGCCTTGACGTCCGCATGGAACTGGTCGGCCGTCTTCCGCGTGACCTCCGCGATCGCCTCGTTCAGCGGCAGGTCCGGATAGTCGCGCAGGGCACGCGCGTTGATCTTGTCGTCGACGTCGGTGATGTTGCGCACATAGGTGACGTGGTCGGCACCATAGAGATGGCGCAACAGCCTGTTGAGCACGTCGAAGACGACGACGGGCCGGGCATTGCCGATATGGGCATAGTCATAGACTGTCGGCCCGCACACATACATGCGCACGTTGCCGGCGTCCTCCGGCACGAAATCCTCTTTCGTGCGGGTCAGCGTGTTGGTGAGTTTCAATCGATGGTCGGAAGGCATGATCGGTCGTCTCCTGGCCGGCTGGCCGGGGCGTCCGTCTCAATCTCCCGTGTCGGAGAGCATCGCGCATGAGGGAACGGCCACAGCCAGCTTTGTCGCTAGCTGCAAATAATGAGAATCGAAATCGTCATCCGGGTGGCCGTTGTCATGACAATGGTTCTGACCCGTTTGCCCGCCCCGGTCAAGCCGCAAAGGGCGGATCGACGCCCCTCCGGCGGCCTTTTTGCTGGCCTGCGACACGTGTTCTGCATCACACTGGCGTTGTGGAGCGCGTGCCATATTGCCGGTGCGAGTCAGCCATATGAAGGGGAGGTTTTCATGAGCCAGTTCGACGGCGGCAACGCCACCATGCCGCGAGGGGCCCGGCGCGGCGTTCCGGCAACGATCGCGGGCCTCGCCCTGGCGCTGCTCCTGGGGGCGGGCGGCGGTCCGGCCTTCGCCCAGTCGGCGCTGCCGCTTGAGACCGCCCCGGCGGGATCCGCTCCCGCCGATACCGCGCGGACCGAAGCGCCCGCCGCTCCCCTTCCCACCGACCCGCTGGCGATGGCGATTGCCCGCGAACTTTCCACCAACACGACGGTGATGCTCGATGCCGCGTTCAACGCGGGCAGCGAGGACGAGCTGGAACTCGGTATTTCCGGCTTCTATGAAGGACGCCTCTTCCAGCCGCTCTGGGTCACCGACACCGGCCTCAACCCGCACGGGGAAATGTTGCTGACGGCGTTCGAGACAGCCGCGCAGCATGCGCTCGACCCGGCCGACTACGATGCCGAGCGGCTCCATGCGATGGCCGGCAAGGCCGCCGGCGTGGAGGACCTCGCAGCTCTGGAAGTGGCGCTGTCCAACACCTTCGTCACCTATGCCAATCACCTGACGGCCGGTCGGGTGAAGCCGAACGAGGTCAACAAGTCCCTCAATCTCTTTCCCAGGGCACCCGATCCGGCCGTGCTGCTGGAATTCGTCGAATCCGGCGAGGATTTCGCCCTCGCCCTCGACAGCCTTTCCCCCAACACACCGAATTACGCGCGTCTCAAGGCAGCGCTCGCCGATTACCGGACCAGGGAGAAGGCTGGCGGCTTCACCGTCATTCCCGATGGCGAGACCCTGAAGCCGGGGATGACCGACACGCGGCTCGACGCCCTGCGCGCGCGCCTTGCCGAACAGGATCTCTTCACCGCAGGCACGCATACGGGCGATGTCTATGACGGCGCGCTTGTCCAGGCGGTCGAGCTTTTCCAGGAGCGCCACGGGCTGGCCGTCGACGGTGTCATCGGCAAGAACACGCTCGCCGAGATCAACGTGCCGATCTCACGCCGCATCGACCAGATGGAACTGAACATGGAACGGCGGCGCTGGATGCCCGACGATCTCGGTCGCCGCTATGTCTTCGTCAATCTCGCCGACCAGAACCTGAAGGTCGTCGACAACGACAAGACGATCCACACCACCCGGGTCGTGGTCGGCAAGCCCTATCACGCCACACCCGTCTTCTCCGACCAGATCACCTATGCGGAGGTGAACCCCTACTGGACGGTGCCCTATTCCATCGCCACGAAGGAATACCTGCCGATGCTGCAGGCAAACCCCGGCGCACTCGCCGCCAAGGGCATCCGCGTCTTTTCGGGAAATCGCGAGGTCGATCCCTGGTCGGTCGCCTGGGGCAGCTACAGCCGCCGCAGCTTCCCCTTCACGCTGCGCCAGGATCCGGGCGAGAACAACGCACTCGGCCGCATCAAGTTCATGTTCCCCAACTCGTTCAACATCTACATCCACGACACGCCCTCCAAGGCGCTGTTCGCCCGGGCCCAGCGGTCCTTCAGCCATGGCTGCATCCGCGCCGAGGACCCGTTCGCGCTCGGCGAGGCGCTGCTCGCGCCTGACGGCTGGGACAAGCGCAAACTCGAGGCGGTCCGCGACACCCGCAAGCGCCGGGTGATCAAGCTGGCCAACCCGCTCCCCGTGCATTTGACCTACCTGACAGCCTGGGTGAACAAGGACGGCTCGGTGCATTTCCGTCGCGACATCTACGAACGCGACAAGGTGCTGGCCAAGGCCGTCGCCTCGCTGCGGCCGACGGATCTGTAGGCTCGGCATCGCCTTGCGAGGTCCGGGAGTTGGCGACGGCTTTCTCCCGGCCCCGCAGTCGGAGCACCCCGGACGATCCGGGCTCCTCCGGTTTACCAATATGAACCGTACATAAAGGGACGTCTCAGAACGGGTTCAGCCGCCAGCGGGCATGATCGGGCCATGATCAACTCCTGCGTATCGGAGCCCGCCATGTCCCTGTCCCTCATCTCGACCTCCCGCCAAATGATTGCAGCGATTCTTTTCGGCGCCCTGCTGCTCTCGCCAGTGGCACTTTTCGTGCTCGCAAGTGATGCCGATCGGGGGTCTTCCTCGCGCATTACCGCGCAATACGTGTGCCCCTACAGCGATAGCGTGTGTTCCATCGCCATTCCTGCCAATGGCTCGTCTGTTAGCATTCGCTGATATCTTGCGTCCGCCCGATTGTTCGCCTCTAATGTCGCGACTTCGAATTGCAGATGCCTGAGCCTCCTCTCGAAGAGGCCACATTCGGACCCGAAACTGGGGCGTGATTGCAGGATCGCGCGTCATGCAGCAAGTCGGCCGACGCAGGCATTCGGGAAGGACAGGAATGATCAACGACCTTCAGGAAAAGGCCGAGGATGCGGCGAGCTTTCTCAAGATGCTCGCCTCCGCACCGCGCCTGATGCTCTTGTGCCATATGTCCAACGGCGAGACCAATGTCGGTCAACTCGCCGATCTGACCGGCATGCGCATGCCCACCGTATCGCAGCAGCTGGCCCTGTTGCGCGCCCAGGGTCTGGTGCGAACCCGGCGCGAAGGCACGACGATCTATTACAGCCTCGACAGCGAGGTCGCGCAGGACGTGCTTGCACTGTTGCAGAAGCATTTCTGCCCGCCGGAGACACTCGGCCTCAAGACGCTGGAAGCTGCATCCGCCTCCTGAACCGGGCCGGGCCGGGCCACGACACGTCGCCTGCGGCGCGGCGCGGGATGGCAGGCAGAACGAACGGCGACGGATCAGTCGTCCAGCCAGTCGGCGCAGCGCGGCGCGGTCGCCTCGCCCCAGGGCATGATCGGCACCGTGGAGGTCGAGTTCTTCGGGCTGCCCTCGATGATCTTGTCCGAGTAGACGAGATAGACAAGCACATTGCGCCTGGCATCGCAGCCACGCACGATCCGCATCTTCTTGAACATGAAGGAGCGGCGCTGGCGGAACATCTCCTCGCCCTGCTCGAACTTCTCCTTGAACGACACCGGTCCGACCTGACGGCAGGCGAGCGAGATGTCGGACACCTCCTCGGCAACGCCGAGCCAGCCCGAGACACCGCCCTTTTCGGGAACGGTGAAGTGGCAGGCGACACCCTTGATGAGCGGATCGTCGACCGCGTAGGTCGCCAGCTTGTGATCGGGGGTCAGGAACTTCCACACCGTCGACTTCTTGAAGATCAGGTCCGGTTCATCCGCCGAATAGGCCGGCTGGGCGATGGCCACCAGTGTAGCGGCGGCAAGCAGGGCGGCGCGAAAAAGACGTGCGATCATCATGAACTCCAGACGGTGTGCCTCTTCCATATGGGCGCGGGACCGTCCCCCCGCAAGCAACCGGCCGTCGGAAGAGCCGACCGTCAGAAGAGAATCCCGGCGACATGCACAAGACCGACCAGCGGCGACGGGGTCGCAAGCAAGAGCAGCGAGGCAAGGCTCAGGGCAGCCAGCAACAGGATCGCATACTGAAGCCGTCTCTCGCCCGCCCGTCTGGCGAAATGCCAACCGAAACCGTGCAGTGCGACGACGACCAGGGCAAGAGCAATGGTCATGCCGGTGGCCGATACCTGAAAGCCTCCCTGCTGTCCGGTCCCGAACATCAGCATCGGCAGGAAGGCGCCGGCGAGCGGCAGAAAGAGCACGTGGGTGAGAACGGTCCAGACCAGCGCGCCGCTTTGCGGCGGTGTTCCCGGGCGCTCGCGCCGCCCGGACCCGGCCGCGCCCGGTGTTGACGGTGAACCTGCCATTGCCTGTTGCCTCCTGCTCGCCGCAGCCGCTCTTGCGGGCAACCGGCATCGACGGTCGGGTCTGAGTGCCATGCCGGCGACCGACAGGCAAGCGCCGTGCCTGCGCCCACCGGTCGCACGGACATGGCGGCTCCCCCCTCAAGCCCTTGCCCGCTTGCCGGGCAACTGGTTACAATCGCAATCATACGCGCGCTGATTGCATCGTCAGCCGTCATCACTTCCCGCTGCGGATCCTCGGCATGACGCAAGACAAGACCCTTCTCGAGCTGGAAGGCTTTCTTCCCTACCGGCTGAACATTCTGGCGGAGAGCGCCAGCCAGTCGCTGGCCGGCATCTATCGCCGCCGGTACCGGATTTCTGTGCCGGAATGGCGAATCATGGCGACGCTCGGGCAGTTCGGCGCGATGACCGCCAAGGAGATCGGCCAGCACAGCCGCATGCACAAGACCAAGGTTTCGCGCGCCGCCGCCGCACTGGAGGAGCGGCACATGATCCTGCGCACCGCCAACACGCGTGACATGCGCGAAAGCTTTCTCGACCTGACCCCGCGCGGCACCGACGTCTACCGTTCCCTCGTCCCGGAGGCGCGCAAGTTCGTCGACGCTCTCCTCAATCCGCTCGACGAGAGCGAGCGCCTGCTGCTCGACCGGCTGCTTACCCGACTGACACAACAGGCGGAACTGCTCAGCGAGAACCTTCAGCGCGAAGCCTCGACCAAGGGCGGGACTGCCGCCGGTTAGGCGCGAGTTTACTAAAAATCGAGGCTTTCCTTGTGTTCGGGCCGCCGCCACAGCCATAGTTCAGGCAAGGCAAGAGCCTGGCAGCAGCCGGGCCGTTTGCGGCGAGCACCGGCCGGCTCACCGCCACGCGGGTCAACGAACCCGCCACAGGGTTGGTCCGGCACCAAGGCCAGGCGCCGAAGACACATCGGAAAGCGGTATGGCACCGATCGCAGCAGGATCGACAAGGCTTATGCGGAACTTCGCCGCCGCCGCCATGCTTGTCATGGCAGCCGGTCCGGCGTTTGCCGCCAGCTGCACCGCGCTCCAGGCCGAATTGCAGCGCGTTTCCGCCGGCTCGGCGAAATCGGCAGAATTTCGCAAATGGGATGCCGCCGCGCGCGACCAGTCCAGGGCCCTCGGCCTTGCACAGCGCGACTACCGTCATCTGGGATGCGCATCCTCCTCCGCAGGCTCCTGCGCCGGACTGGGCGACAAGATCAAGCGCATGCGGTCCAATCTCGCCAGCATCGAACGGCAACGCGACCGCCACGCCACACCGGGCACGGCATCGCGCAAGAACAAGCTGCGCGCCGCGCTGCGCCGCCAGGGTTGCGGCCAGACACGACAGGCCGCCAGCGGCGACACGCCTCCGGGCATTCGGGCAAGTTCGCGCTCCGGCGGCGGGTTCCTCGCGCTGTTCGGCATCGGCCGCGGCAGCGAACCACAGGTCCACGAGGTTGCCTTGCGTGAGGAGGCGGACACCCGCTCCAGCGCGCGGGTCGGCTCGTCGTCAAAAGCCACCTTCACCACGCGCCGGATGGCAGGGCCGACCTACCGCACCATGTGCGTTCGCACCTGCGACGGGTTCTACTTTCCGGTCAGCTTCTCCACCAGCCAGGACGGTTTCGGGCGCGACGCCGCCGTGTGCCGGTCCATGTGCCCGGCAGCGGAGGCGCAGCTCTTCGTCCACCGCAATCCCGGCGAAACGGTCGAAAACCTGGTCTCTGTCGACGGCTTGCCCTATGCCGACCTGCCCAACGCCAACCGTTTCCGCACCGCCTATGTCGAGGGCTGCGGCTGCCAGTCGGCATCGAGCGATCGCAAGACGATGGCAAGCCTGATCCGCAGCGGCGACGACGAGGCACTCACCTATCTGCGCGACGGGCAACCGGCCGGCGGCATGGGCGTCGACGCCTTGCGGAGTGGCCTGACGCCCCCGGGCACTGCGGCCGAGGCGATCGAGGCGGCGACACAGGGGCGCGATCCCGACACATTGATGAACATGGAGCTGGGCTTTGCACCGGTGCGCGCAACACCGACGCTGCCGGTTCTCGGCAACAGCGCCAAACCAGAGACGCCGGCGCCCGTGGTGCACATGCAGCCCGCGCCGGACGATCCCGCCGCCGCGCCGCAGGAGCGCAATGTCAGGATAGTCGGGCCACGCTATTTCGTCGCCCAATAAGCGGCAGCAACGTTTTCATGTCGGGGCCGTGCTCCTCGCCGGTCAATGCCTTGCGCAATGGCAGGAAGAGCGCTCGCCCCTTGCGGCCCGTGCGCGTCTTCAACGCCCCGGTCCACGCCCCCCAGGTGGTCTCGTCAAACGGCTCCTCCGGCAGAAGGCTCGCCGCCAGCGCCAGGTAGTCGGCGTCGTTCGCATCCGCCGGCAACGACGCCGGACAGGTGATCGCCGTCCACCAGCGCGCCGCCTCGCTCACCGTTGCGCAATTCTCCCGCACCGCCAGCCAGAACGCCTCGGCCTCATCGCCGGGGATCCCCATGTCCGCAAGCCGGCCGGCCACGTCGACGGGGTCGAGCCGGTGCACCAGCTTGGCGTTGAGCGGACCGAGATCCTCGGGATCGAACTTGGCGGAGGACCGCGAAACGTCGGCAAGGTCGACCATGCCCGCAAGCGTCTCCAGGCTGTCGGCCGGCTCGATCGCATGGCTGGTGCCCGTCAGGACCGCGAGGGAGGCAACCGCCATCGGCTCGACGCCCGCCTCACGCAGCGAACGCAGCGACAGAGCGCCCTTGCGCTTGGAAAGCCCCTCGCCCGACACCGTCGTCAGCAGGTTGTGATGGGCGAAGACCGGAGCGGGCGCTCCAAGCGCCGCGAAGATGGCGAGTTGCACGGCGGTGTTGGCCACATGATCCTCGCCGCGAATGACATGGCTGACACCCATCTCGATATCGTCGACGATGGAGGGCAACGTGTAGAGGTAGCTGCCATCCTCGCGGATCAGAACCGGATCCGACAGCGAGGCAAGATCGACGCTCTGCGCGCCCCGGCAAAGGTCGTCCCATGCCATCTCCGTCCGGCGCGTCGCGAAAGGATCGCCGTCATGGTCGGGCAGCAGAAACCGCCAGTGCGGGCGGCGGCCGTCCGCCTCCAGCCTCGCCCGGTCCTCGTCGTTGAGTTTGAGCGCCGCGCGGTCATAGACCGGCGCCCGTCCCAGCGCCCTCGCCCGCGCCCGGCGGCGTTCGAGCTCGTCGGCGGTCTCGTAGCACGCATAGAGAAGGCCCTGCGCCCTCAGCTTTTCCGCCGCCGCGTCGTAGAGCGCGATACGGTCCGACTGGCGCACGCTCTGGTGCGGGGCGATGCCGAGCCAGGCAAGGTCGCCGGCGATCGCATCGGCAAACTCCGCGGTCGAGCGCTCCCGGTCGGTGTCGTCGTAGCGCAGTATGAAACGGCCCTGGTTCTTCAGCGCGAAGAGCCAGTTCATCAGGGCCGGACGGGCATTGCCGATATGCAGGAAGCCCGTCGGCGACGGGGCGAAACGAACGGTGACGGTCATAGGCCTCTCTTAGCCGGAAGCCGGACCGCTCGCAACGCCGCCTCTCGCCTGCCGTTGCCGGACATGACGGGATGTCAGTGTCAGCATCAGCGCGGCAACGAGGCAGTAGGCGGCCATGGCATAGACCTGGGTGGAATAGGCCACCCCCGCGTCGATGAGGTAACCGGTGAGCCCGGGACCAAGCGCGGACGCAAAGACCATCATGGCGACCGTGATGGAGCGGATCGAGCCGAGGTTGCGCGAACCGTAGATCTCCGGCCAGAGCGCACCGAACAGCGTCGAACTGAAACCGTAGCTGATGCCGAGCAGCGCCATGAAGCCGAAGGCGGCAACCGGATGCGTCACCGTGCCGAGCAGGACGCAGGCAAGCCCCAGCGGGATGAGGAAGACGGGCAGCAGGCGCAAGGCGGTCACCCTGTCGACCAGATAGCCAGCGAGGAGCGCGCAGGTGATCGTCATCGCCGACATCGCCATGAAGGCTGAGGCGAAAAGCTCCATCGACCAGCCGCGCAGCTCCACCAGATAGACCTGGTGGAAGAAGATCGTCGTGCCGATGAAGGGCGGCGCCAGCGTGCCGGCCGACATCACCCAGTAAGCCGGATCACGCAGCACCTCGGCCCGGGTCCATTGCCGCTGCGGCGCCACGCCCCCGTCGCTATGGATGGTGCCGCGCGGGATGCGCTCCACCTTGAGCAGCAGCATCAGCGCGGGAAGTGCGACGAGAAGCAGCACCGCCACCCCGATCCACCATGCCCCGCGCCACCCGACAATGCCGGACAGGGTCACAAGGACCAGCGGCAGGCTCGCCTCGCCGCACTGGATGCCGAGCGAAGCAACCGACACCGCACGGCCGCGCTGCGCGTCGTACCATCGTCCCATGGCGGTCATCGCGACATGGGTCATCATCCCCTGCCCGAAGAGCCGCAGGCCATAGAGCACGACAAACAGCATGGCGACCGAGGAAACGCCCGCCATGCCGGCGGAAAACAGCGCCAGTGCGACGACCACCCCGCCGGAGACAAGCGCCAGCGGCTGGCTGTCGACCACCTTGCCGACAAAGGTCAGTGACAACGCGGAAAGCAGCGTCGCCGCCATGTAGAGCCCGCCGAACTCGCCATGGCTGAGGTCAAACTCCGCGCGCAGGTCGCCCGCCACCAGCGAGATGAAATAGGTCTGCCCGAAACTGGAAAAGAAGGTCAGCAACAGGCCGGCGAACAGCCAGCGGAGGTTTTCCCGGATGAAACTGAAAAACGGCATGAATTCGTCCTGCGACATTCTTGCGAACGGCACGGCTGATGATGAGTCCCGCCCGGCAATGCCAGGTCCGTCGGGACGAGGCCAGACCGGGCAGCTGGCGGATTTCTGCTGTCGGTGAAACGCGTTCGGCGGGAAACCGCGAGCTCCTCAGCATAGGGAACCGGGAGCCTGCGCCAAACTCGTGGAAACTTCCAGGCAATGCATCCCGCACCGGCGCATGACCCCGGCGCGAGCAGGTCAGCTCCGGTCGCGGAAGCGGTTGGTGATCGGATAGCGGCGGTCGCGGCCGAAATTCTTGCGGGTGATCTTGACGCCGGGCGCCGACTGGCGGCGCTTGTATTCGGCGATGTAGAGCAGGTGCTCGATGCGATGGATCAGTGCCCGGTCATGGCCGCGCGCCTCGATGTCGCCAACCGACATCTCGTTCTCCACGAGGCATTCGAGAATGTCGTCGAGCACCTCGTAAGGCGGCAGCGAATCCTGGTCGGTCTGGTTTTCGCGCAGCTCCGCCGTCGGCACCTTGGTGATGATGTTGACCGGGATGGCCTCGCCTTGCGGGCCGAGCAGCCCCTCCGGACAGTGCTCGTTGCGCCAGGCGGCGAGCCGGTAGACCTGTGTCTTGTAGAGGTCCTTGATCGGGTTGAACCCGCCGTTCATGTCGCCGTAGAGCGTTGCATAGCCGACCGACATTTCCGACTTGTTGCCGGTCGTCGCGACGATCGCACCGAACTTGTTGGAGATCGCCATCAGGATCGTGCCGCGCGTGCGCGACTGGATGTTTTCCTCGGTGACGCCGGTTTCCGTGCCCGCGAAGAGGGTGTTCAGCGAGGCGGCGAACCCCTCGACCGCAGGCGAAATCGCCACCGTGTCGTAGCGCATGCCGAGCACATCGGCGCAGGCCTGCGCATCGACGAGGCTTTCGCTCGACGTGTAGCGATACGGAAGCATCACGCAATGAACCCGCTCGGCCCCCAGCGCATCGACGGCCATCGCGGCGACGACGGCGCTGTCGATGCCGCCGGAAAGCCCCAGCACCACGCCGGGAAAACCGTTCTTGTCGACATAGTCGCGCAGCCCCAGCACACAGGCTTGCCAGCGTGCCGCATCCATGTCCGGCAGCACCGCCTTCGGGCCGCTCTCGCACGCCCATGTGCCGTCGCTGTAGCGCTGCCAGTCGGTGATCGCGATATCCTCGACAAACTCGCCCATCTGGAAGGCAAGCCTGCGATCGGCCTGAAGCGCGAAGGAACCGCCGTCAAAGACGAGCTCGTCCTGCCCGCCGACCTGGTTGCAATAGACGAGCGGCAGGTTCGTCTCGACGACACGCGACACCATCACCTGCATCCGAATGTCCGGCTTGCCGGCGTAGAACGGTGAACCGTTGGGCACCAGCAGAAGTTCCGCGCCCGTCTCCGCAAGACACTCGCAGACCTCGTCGGACCAGGCGTCCTCGCAAACGGGAATGCCGAGGCGAATGCCGCGAAAACCGATCGGCCCCGGCAGCGGGCCGGCCTGGAAGACGCGTTTCTCGTCGAACTCGCCATAGTTCGGCAGGTCGACCTTGAAACGCACGCCCTCGATCCGGCCGCCATCGACCAGCGCGACGGCATTGTGGAGCTTGTCGCCCTCGCGCCACGGCAGCCCGACGATCAGTCCCGGTCCGCCATCGGCGGTCTCGCCGGCAAGCTGGTCCAGCGCGGACCGGCAGGCGGACACGAAGGCCGGCTTGAGGACGAGATCCTCCGGCGGATAGCCCGAGAGAAACAACTCCGAGAAGAGAACCAGGTCGGCGCCGGCCTCGGCGGCCTGCGCGCGGGCCTTGCGGACCAGTGCCAGGTTTCCGGAGACGTCGCCAACCGTGGGGTTGAGCTGTGCGACCGCAAGTCTCAGACGGCCTTCACGGGCCGGCTGGGACGGATCGGCTGAGGGAGAATCTGTCCGGGGCGTGCTCATGCAAAACGGTTTATCGCGGCCCCGACGCCGGCGCAATCGACGCCGTGCATGACCGCCGCGCATGCAGCGCGGAACAGCCCGAACGGCAGGCCGGGAGACGCATCACAAGAAGACGGTTCCCGCATCGTGGCCGCTTGCCACCCTGCCCCCGGCGATGACGGCCGCCGTCGGCATCGCCGCGGGCTGCGGCGCGCGCGGCGCCGGCCTCAGGCCCTCGTCCTTGCGCAGGAACGGCCTGTGCTCGGTGAGCACCCGCTGCATGCGCTGATAGAGCATGGCCGGCGACACCGGCTTGGCAAGAAACTCGTGAATGCCGAGATCCAGCGCACGCAGGATCACCGGCTTGCGCGCATCGGCGCTGACCATGATCACCGGTGTCGTGGCGATTATTGGATCCGGGTCGGAGCGCAGGATGGACAGGAATTCGGCGCCGTTGAGCGGCGACATCACCCAGTCGCAGACGACAAGGTCCGGTTTGCGGTCGAGCATCATGGCGAGCCCGTCCGATCCGTCCCCCGCATCCAGGATGCGCCGAACGCCGAACCCGCTCAAAATCGCCCTGAACAGGCTGCGCATGTGCAGATTGTCATCGATGACAAGCACCGACAGTTCCGAAAGGTCCAGTATCATGCCGTTCGGTCCCCTCCCGATTGGCGCATAATTCAAAGTATGCGAAACTAACCAAAATTTCCTTTACGTAAATTCACTTCGCAATCGCGCGCTTGCGCTCCTCCTGCTTGCAGGTTTTCAGCCACGCGACCGGATAGGCCACGACTGGTTGCCATTTTCTTTAGGGAAGCGTCCGCTGACGAAATTGTTACCTCGTCCTGTCGTGCCAAAAAAAGAGGCGGCCCAAGCCAGGGGCCGCCTCCCGCAACTCTCGGTGCTGCAGAAACCGCCTGTCAGGCGATCGCCGCCTCGCGCTCGCTGCCACCGCGGGCCTCGCGTTCCTTGCGCACATTCTCGGCCACGAGGAAGGCCAGTTCGATGGCCTGCTCGGCATTGAGACGCGGATCGCAATAGGTGTGATAGCGGTCGGCGAGATCCTCGGCCGTCAATGCCCGGGCACCGCCCGTGCACTCGGTCACGTTCTTGCCGGTCATTTCCACATGAATGCCGCCGGCATAGGAGCCTTCCGCCCGGTGCACGGCGAAGAAGGCCTCGACCTCGCGCAGGATGCGATCGAAGGGCCGGGTCTTGTAGCCATTGGCCGTGATGGTGTTGCCATGCATCGGGTCGCAGGACCACACCACCTTGCGCCCCTCGCGTTCCACCGCACGCACCAGCGCCGGCAGATGCTCGAACACCTTGTCCGCGCCGAAGCGGCAGATCAGCGTCAGCCGGCCCGCCTCATTGGCCGGGTTCAGCGTGTCGATCAGCTTCAGCAATTCGTCCGGCTTCAGGCTCGGGCCGCATTTCAGGCCGATCGGGTTCCTGATGCCGCGGAAGAACTCGACATGCGCGTGGTCCGGCTGGCGGGTGCGGTCGCCGATCCACAGCATGTGGCCAGACGTCGCGTACCAGTCTCCGGACGTGCTGTCGACGCGGGTCATCGACTGCTCGAAACCGAGCAGCAACGCCTCGTGGCTGGTGAAGAAGTCGGTCGAGCGCAATTGCGGCGCCGTGTCCGGATCGATGCCGCAGGCGCGCATGAACTCGAGGCTCTCCGAGATGCGGTCGGCGAGCGCCTGGTAGCGGTGGCTCTGCGGGCTGTCCTTGACGAAGGACAGCATCCAGCGGTGCACATGGTCGAGATTGGCGAAACCGCCCTGGGCAAAGGCGCGCAGGAGGTTCAGCGTCGCCGCCGACTGACGGTAGGCCATGATCTGGCGCTGCGGGTCCGGCTCGCGGGATTCCGGCGTGAACGCAATGTCGTTGACGATGTCGCCCCGGTAGCTCGGCAGTTCGATGTCGCCCTTCTTCTCCATCGGAGAGGAGCGCGGCTTGGCGAACTGGCCGGCAATCCGGCCAACCTTCACCACCGGCTGGGCCGAGGCATAGGTCAGCACCACCGCCATCTGCAGGAAGACGCGGAAGAAATCGCGGATGTGATCCGCGTGATGCTCTGCGAAGCTCTCGGCGCAATCGCCACCCTGGAGGAGAAACCCGCGTCCTTCGGCGACTTCGGCGAGTTGTGACTTCAGCTTGCGCGCCTCACCTGCAAAAACGAGCGGCGGAAAGTCTGACAGGCGGCGCTCCACTTCCGCGAGCGCGTCCGCGTCGCGATACTCGGGCACCTGCACGATCGGCTTTGACCGCCAGCTTTCCGGTGTCCAGTTCTGCGCCATTTTCCCAACTCCGTAAAATCGACCTGCGGCAAGATTCCGTCTCTGCCGGCATCCGCTCCGGTTTCGCGTTTCGTCCGTCCCTGCCCGCCCTTGCGAAAGTTGCGCTGAACGGCAGTGCCGCGCGTTATACACGCGGCGGCAACGCGAGGCCACACCTAACCACCCGGCCGCGCAACGCAGCAGGTCGGGGCTACTGCGCATTGCGTCCGGTCCGCGCGCCTGAAAGGCTCGGCAGCACTGCGCAAGTCACCGCACGGGAGCCAGCCTGATGCCACTCGAGCACGATCATTCCACCAAGGCCATCGCCGCCCGTCTCGCGCGCGGCCCCCGCATCAGCTACCTGCGCGACTGGATCTATGGCGGCATCGACGGGGCGGTCACCACCTTCGCCATCGTCGCCGGCAGCATCGGCGCCAATCTCTCGGCCCGGGTGATCCTGATCCTCGGCATCGCCAATCTCGTTGCCGACGGCTTCTCGATGGCGGCCGCCAACTATTCCGGCACCAAGGCCGAGCATGACGACTACAACCGGCTTCGGGAAATGGAAGAGCGTCACATCGATCGCGAGCCCGACGGTGAAACGGAAGAGATCCGGCAGATCTTCAGGGCCAAGGGGTACCGGGGCGAGGAACTGCAACAGATGACCGCGCTGATCACCTCGCGGCGCGCGGTCTGGATCGAGACCATGCTGAGCGAGGAGCATGGCGTCTCCAACGGCCTGCACGACCCTCTGAAGTCGGCTCTGGCAACCTTTTTTGCCTTTCTCGTGTGCGGCGCCGTACCGCTCGTCCCCTTCATCGCCGGCCTGCCCGCCTCGGCGATCACGGCCGCCATAGCCACCGGCATCGTCTTCTTCGCCATCGGTTCGGCCAAGTCGAAATGGTCGACGCAAGGTTGGCTGCGATCGGGTCTTGAAACCCTGGGAATCGGGCTTGGCGCCGCCGGTCTCGCCTGGGCAGCCGGTCGTCTGCTCGAAAGGTTCATTGCCTGAGGAAGCGGCATTTTCTGCTTGCGCTTGCGTCGCCCGTCATTACATTTCAAGCCATGCAAGGGTCCCCTCGCCCTCTCGCCGCATACCTTTTAAGGTTCCTGCTTGCGGCACTGATCGTCCTGGCCAACTCCGCTCCTGGCGGCGTTACAATCACGCTTGCATCGTCCTCCGCCACGCAAGGACATATGTCCGGGCATGCCCGGCACGCCGATGCCATCTCGCATGCAGGCGGCGACCATGTCGCCCACAGCGACACCTCCGCACAGACAGGTCCCGCCAAGGGCACTGAGCATATGGTGGGTATCGACAACTCTCGCCGCGCGGATCACCCGCATGGCGACACACAGGCAGATTGCTGCCTGTCCTTCTGTTTCCCCGCCCTCGCCAGCGAGAGCACGCCCGCCCCCGTGCGAGCGGGCATAAAGCCCGACAACGACCGGAGTGTACGCACACTCGTCGCAGCGCTTCCCCTGGGCCCGGAACGCCCCCCTCGAGCCTGACCGACCGTTGCCGCGTGCCGCCCAGCGCGGCCGCATCTCTGTCATTCTCGAGGAATCCATCATGCTCTCCAGATTGCTGGCGGCCCTTGCGCCGCTGGTGGTGGCCGCTTGCGGCGCCGCCCCCTTGCCCGTGCTCACCTACGGGCCAGGGCCCGATGACGCACAGGCCGCCGTTCTTCACAGCGGCGAAAACTCGGTCGTTTCGCCCTACACCCACCGTCTGCCCGTCGATCCGGGCAACTGGCGCAAGCTCAACGACAGGCAGGCACCAGGCGGAGGTGCGTCATGAACCGCCCGCGCACGGCCCGTCTGGCGGCCACCATCGCCGGGCCGCTTCTGCTTGGCGGCTGCGTCGCAACCGCCTCCACCGATCTTTACGGTCCAGGTGACGCCGGCTTCAGCCAGGTCCTGGGCCAGGTCGCACCGGCGACCGGCACCGCGCGCCCCGCATGGGTGCAGAATGCCGAGCAGGCCCGCATGGTCTCGGATCGCGTCAGCAAGCTGGTGCAAGGCAAGACAATCAGCGCGGAGACCGCCGTCCAGGTGGCGCTGATCAACAATCGCGGGCTCCAGGCCGCCTATTCCGATCTCGGCATCAGCGCGGCTGATACGTGGCAGCAGACGCTGTTGCCGAACCCGACCGTCTCGGTCGGGCTGCTCGGCATCGGCCACCCCGGGCTCGTCGCCTTCCGAACGATAGAAGGCTTCGTCGCCAGCAACATCCTTGCGCTGGCAACACATCCCAAACGCAGCGCCATCGCCGAAACCCGCTTCCGCCAGGCCCAGATGCAGGCAGCCGGAGAAACCTTGCGCATCGCGGCGGAAACCCGACAGGCGTGGATCGAGGCGGTGGCCGCCTTCGAGGTCGTCGCCTCTCTCAACCAGGCACGCCAGGCCGCCGACGCCGCCTCGGAACTGGCGGAAAAACTCGGCCAGAGCGGTGCCATGCCGAAGGCCGCGCAAGCACGCGAGCATGCCTTCTACGCCGAACTCACCGGCCAGATCGCCGAGGCCAGGCTCGCTGCGAAGCTCGCCAAGGAAAGGCTGTCCCGTTCGATGGGGCTCTGGGGCCCGGACATGAAGTTCTTCGTGCCCGACGCCCTGCCGGCCCTGCCGGGGCGGTTGATGAAAAAGGAGCATGTGGAACGCGAAGCCCTGCAACGGCGCACCGACCTGCTGATGGCCAGGATCGAGCTGGAGGCGACAGCGCGCGAGCTCGGTCTGACCAAGGCGACCCGCTACGTCACCGATCTCGGTCTCGTCGCCGGTGTCGAGACGGAGCGGGAACTGGAGGACGGTCAGATCCAGACCAAGAGCACGGCCTGGCTGGAGCTGGACTTTGCCATCCCGATCTTCGACAGCGGCGCCGCCCGGATGAAGAAGGCGGAGTTCACCTACATGCGGGCTGCCAACCGGCTTGCCGAACGGGCCGTCAACATCCGCTCGGAAGCGCGCTCGGCTTATCTCGCCTACAGGGCCTCGCACGAGATCGCCCGCCACTACCGCAATTCCGTCCTGCCTCTTCGCACCCGCATCGAGGAGGAATCCCTCCTTACCTACAACGGGATGATCACCAACACGTTCGAACTGCTCGCCGACACAAGGGCGCGCATCGGGACCGTGCTGCTGGCGGCACGGGCCAAGCGTGACTTCTGGCTTGCCGAAGCAGGTCTTGCCGCCGCGATCCATGGCGGCGGGGCCCCTGCATCCGTCGAAGGCGGCGGCGGCGAGGCCACGCTCGCCGATGCCGGCGGCGGTCACTGAGAAACGGAGCAGACAATGCTGAACAGACGACAGATCCTCGGAGCCGGAGCCGCGGGAGCCGCCCTGGTCTCCTCCACCGCCTGGTCGAAGACCTCCAACATGGGCCTGCCCGATGCGGCCACGATGGACAATCCCCGGACCCAGGCACCGCTCATGCCGGCGTCCGGTCCCGATTACAACCCTGTTGTCACCCTGAACGGATGGACCCTGCCATCCCGGATGAACAACGGCGTCAAGGAGTTCCATCTGGTCGCCGAACCGGTCGAGCGGGAGATGGCCGACGGCATGACTGCCTTTCTGTGGGGCTACAACGGTCAGTCGATCGGACCGACCATCGAGGCGGTCGAAGGCGACCGGGTTCGCATCTATGTGACGAACCGCTTGCCCGAGCACACGTCCGTGCACTGGCACGGCCTGATCCTGCCTTCAGGCATGGACGGCGTCGGCGGCCTGTCCCATCCCGGCATCCCGCCGGGCAAGACGTTCGTCTACGAGTTCGACCTCGTGAAGAGCGGCACCTTCATGTACCACCCGCACGCCGACGAGATGGTGCAGATGGCGATGGGCATGATGGGCTTCTTCATCGTGCACCCGAAGGATCCCGCCTTCATGCGCGCCGACCGCGATTTCCTGATCATGCTCAACGCGTTCGACATCGATCCCGGCTCCTACGTGCCGAAGATCATGACCATGACCGACTTCAACCTGTGGACCTGGAACAGCCGCATCTTTCCGGATATTGACCCGTTGGTCGTCGCCCAGAACGACCGGGTGCGGGTCAGGGTCGGCAACCTGACCATGACCAACCATCCCATCCACATGCATGGCTACGACTTCGAGGTCACCTGCACAGATGGCGGCTGGGTGCCTGAATCCGCGCGCTGGCCCGAGGTCTCGATCGACATCCCTGTCGGGGCCATGCGCGCCTACGAGTTCGACGCCGTCCATCCCGGCGATTGGGCCATCCACTGCCACAAGTCGCATCACACGATGAACGCGATGGGCCACGACGTGCCGACCTTCATCGGTGTCGACAAGACGGCGCTCACCGCGAAGATCCGCAAGTTGCAGCCCGAATACATGCCGATGGGAACCGCCGGCATGGCCGACATGGGCGAAATGGAAATGCCGCTTCCCGACAACACTGTCCCCATGATGGGTGGTTGGGGACCCCACGGCCCGTTGGAAATGGGCGGCATGTTCTCGGTAGTGAAGGTTCGCGCAGGAATTCAGGCCGGCGACTACGCGGACCCCGGCTGGTACGAGAATCCGCCAGGCACGCAGGCCTGGGAGTGGACCGGCGAGCTGCCGGACTTCGCCCGCTCCACCGACGCTTCCACCACCCTCACCGATGCTCCGCGGCCAGCGCCAGTCGCTCCGCACAAGCATGGCGGCTGATGCCGCCCGATACCCCCGAAACTGAAAGGACAGTCAGATCATGCAACACGCTTCAAGGACACTCGCTGCAGCCCTTTGCGCCCTCGGTCTTGGCATGGGCGACACGCTTGCCGCCGGCACCCATGCCGGCGGACACGGAGACAAGATGGCCGCTGGCAGCCCCGGCAAGGCGTCCGCCGCAACGCGCATCGTCGGCATTACCCTGAAGGAAACCGATGACGGCATGGCAATCGAACCGGCTTCGTTGCAGGTGAAGCAGGGTGAGACCATCCGCTTCCAGGTCACCAACATCGGCGAGATCGAGCACGAGTTCGTCGTCGACACGCACGTTCGGAACCAGGAGCACAAGAAGATCATGGCCAAGTTCCCCGAGATGGAGCACGACGACCCCAACTCCGTCCGGCTGGGCGCGGGAGAAAAGGGCGAAGTGGTCTGGACCTTCGGCAATGCCGGCACGTTCGAGTTCGCCTGCCTGATCCCTGGACACTACGAGTCCGGCATGCATGGCGACGTCGTCGTTGCCCACGACTGACCCGCAATCCAAAAGGATGATCAGGATGAAACTCGCAACAGCTCTCGTTGCCGCCCTTCTTGCCTTCACCGCCGTGCCCGCGGCCCTCGCCGCCGAGTACACCAAGGGCATCGTCAAGAAGGTCGATCTTCGCGCCGGCAAGGTCACAGTCATTCACGAGGAGCTGAAGAACCTCGACATGCCGGCCATGACCATGGTGTTCCGCACTGCCGACGACGCCATGCTGGAGACGCTGAAGGAAGGCGCGGAGATCGAATTCGTTGCCGACCGGGTTGCCGGCAAGCTGACGATCATCGAGCTGAAGTAGACACCTCATGCCCCGGGGCGGTGGAGACGCCGCCCCGGCCGCGTCAGGCCGGCATGTGCACCACGCCGGTTTCCGTCAGGAGTCGGTCGAACAGAACAAGGAGTTCCGGGGCGATCTTCTGCGCACGCGGGTAACGCGGTGCCGCGCGGTCCGCCAGCATCGGCGCGTGCCAGCCGTCGGTGGTGTCGATGAAGTGGCGCACCCCCTCCTCGCCCCAGAAGGCGTAAAAACCCGCCATCACGCAGTCGACATAGCTCTGCAGGATCGGATGGTTCTCATCGCCCCACCGGCGGATTTCCGCATCCGCCTCGTAGAGAAAGGCATCTTCCGGCACTGTCTGGCCGTCGCCGTCGCAGCGAAACCGGGAGCCGATCCCGTCGATCCTCTGATAGCGATGTTCCCGCTTGTCGAGCACGGCCAGGCGGTCGGCAGGTTCCCGGACCATCACGCCGCGAATGGCCGTGTCCGGCTCCCGGAACACGGTCAGCGTGCACACCGACGTGAGCGCGTTCGCCTTGTCATGTGGCCACCAGGCCCGCCATTCGCGGCGCCAGCCATGCAGCGTTCCGGCAACCGCGGTCGCGTCCGGGCCGAGCGTGCGCGTGTTGACGAGCGAGCCGTAGCCGAAATAGGTGATGTGCGTCATTTCGTACTGCCCCCCGCCGAAAACGCCGCCATTCGCCCCCGAACCGCGCATCCTCTACCCTGCCCGCAATTGCCTAAAGGATCATCACCACCATGGCCAGCCCCGAGAACAGCTTGCAATCCGACCCCTGGACGGCGGCCGACACCGACAGGTTGCGCGCCGATACGCCCGCCTGCACTCGGCTCGTGCACTTCAACAATGCCGGAGCGAGCCTGCCGCCCACCCCAGTTCTGGAGGCGGTGAAGGCCCATCTCGATCTGGAGGCGGAGATCGGCGGCTACGAGGCGGCAGACCGCGCGGCGGCGGCGGTCGCGGACTTCTACCCGGCCATCGCCGCGCTGATCGGCGCCAGTCCCGATGAAATCGCCTTCATCGAGAACGCCACCCGCGCCTGGGACATGGCCTTCTACTCGATCCCTTTCCGCCCCGGCGACCGGGTGATCACGGGACGCGCGGAATATGTCTCGAACTATGTTGCCTTGTTGCAGATGAAGGCGCGCGCGGGCATCGAGATCGACCTGATCGACGACGATGAAAGTGGCCAGATCGACCTGAAGGCGCTGGAAGCCGCGATCACGCCAAGAACGCGGCTCATCGCGCTGACCCATGTCCCGACCTTCGGCGGCCTCGTCAATCCGGCCGAGGAGGTCGGCGCCATCGCCCGCAGGCACGGCGTTCTCTACCTGCTCGATGCCTGCCAGTCCGCCGGCCAGATCGCCCTCGATGTCGACCGCATCGGCTGCCACATGCTGTCGGGCACGGGGCGCAAATACCTGCGCGGACCGCGCGGCACCGGGTTCCTCTATGTCCGCGAGGAGGTGATCGACCAACTCGAACCCGCCTTCGTCGACCTGGAATCCACCCGGTGGCTCGATGCGCAGAGCTACCGGCTGGTCGACGGCGCGCGGCGTTTCGAGAACTGGGAGCGCTTCTTTGCCGGCCAGATCGGCCTTGCCCGCGCCGCGCGTTATGCGCTCGACATCGGGCCCGGGCGGCTGGAAGCACGCATCGGCCGGCTTGCGGTATTGCTGCGTGCCGAACTTGGCAAGATGTCCGGCGTTGCCGTGCACGATCGCGGCACGCGCCGTTGCGGCATCGTCACGCTGACGGTGGAGGGCGAGAATCCCGCGCAGACAAGGGAGCGGCTCTCGGGCCGCGCCATCAACACATCGGTCTCCTCCGCCGCCTCAGCCCGCATCGACCTGCCGCATCGCGGTCTCGACGCACTGGTGCGCGCCTCGCTCCACGCCTACAACACGGAAGGCGAGATCGAGACCTTCCTGAAGGCCATCCGGGACCGGTAAGCCGGGGAGATCTGCAAACCGGACGGGCGGCGAACCAGGCGCCGCCCGAAACGAAAAAACGTCAGGCGGTGACCCGCTCGGTCGGTTCGCGCATGGTGACGAGCTCTTCCGCCGCTGTCGGATGCACGGCCATGGTGGCGTCGAAATCCGCCTTGGTCGCGCCCATCCGCAGGGCAATGCCGAGCACCTGCGCCAGTTCGCCGGCATCATGGCCGAGAATGTGCACGCCGAGCACCTTGTCGCTCTCCGGCTCGACGAGGATCTTCATCAGCATCTTCTCGTCGCGCCCCGAAAGCGTGTGCTTCATCGGCCGGAACTGCGAGCGATAGACGTCCACGGCGCCATGCGCCGCCAGCGCCTCGGCCTGGGTCATGCCGACGGTGCCGATCTCGGGCTGCGAGAACACGGCTGTCGGGATCATCGAATGGTCGGCGCTCCAGCTCTTGCCGCCGAACTCGGTATCGGCAAAGGCATGGCCCTCGCGGATCGCCACCGGCGTCAGGTTGACCCGGTCGGTGACATCGCCGACGGCGAAGATCGAGGGCACGCTGGTGCGCGACTGCGCATCGACCTTGATCGCGCCGGAGGGAGCCAGTTCGACGCCGGCGGCATCGAGGCCGAGACCGGCGGTGTTCGGGCGCCGGCCGATGGCGAACATGATCTTGTCGGCGATCAGCGCATCACCCTTGCGGGTGTGGCCGACCAGTTCCGCCCCGTTCTTCTCAATCGAGGTAAAGACATCCCCGCAAACGACTCGAATGCCTTTCTTTTCCATCTCCTCGTGCAAGGCCTTCCGCAGGTCGTCGTCGAACCCGCGCAGGATTTCCTCGCCCCGGTAGATCAACGTCGTCTCGGAACCCAGGCCCGCAAAGATGCCGGCGAACTCGACGGCAATGTAACCGCCGCCCGCGACGATCACGCGCTTCGGCAGATCGGCAAGATGAAAGGCTTCGTTGGAGGTGATCACATGCTCGCCGCCCGGCAGGCTGGCGTCGACATTGGGCGTCGCGCCGACGGCGATCAGGATCTTCGCCGCGCGGATGCGGCGCCCGTCAGCCAGGAGATGCACCGTATGCGCATCCTCCAGCACGGCCCGGCTGTCGAACATCTCGACGCCGACACGCTCGAGATTGCGCCGATAGATGCCCTCAAGCCGGGCGATCTCGCGGTCCTTGGCATCGATCAGCCGTTCCCAGTCGAAACGGCTCTCTCCGACCTGCCAGCCAAAGCCCGCCGCATCCTCGAACTCCTCCGAGAACCGCGAGGCATAGACGAAGAGTTTCTTCGGCACGCAACCGCGGATAACGCAGGTTCCGCCATAACGGTATTCCTCGGCAATGCCGACGCGCGCGCCATGTCCGGCGGCGATCCGCGCTGCACGCACGCCGCCGGATCCGCCGCCGATGACGAACAGGTCAAACTCGAAATCGCTCATGCCTCGCCCTTGCGCTCCATGCCCTGCACCCGTCCGTGCCGAGAAGACCGCCCGGCATCACGCCGGGCATGCGTTTACTGTGCCGGCGCCTCGGGCGTCGCCTGGCTTTCCTGCGCGGCAAGGCGCTTGGTCAGTTCGTCACGCACCAAGGTCACCATCTCCGTCGAGATTGCATCGCCCCACTGCTTGGCGGCACCGATCGACAACGCGCGCAATTCCGGCTCGACCTTCGAATATTTCTGCCCCAGCGGCGTCTTGTAGAACGCGGCCAGTTCGTTGAGTTCCTCGATGGTGAACCGCCGCGCCCACACTTCATAGACGACCCGGTTCAGCTCCGGCCGGCGCTCGGCAAGCTCAAGAGCCGTCTCGTTCACGACCTCGTCGATCATCGCCGTGTTGGCCGGATTGTTCTGGATGAACAGCGTCCGCGTCCGGTCGGCCATCAATGGCAGCACGTCGTCGAAGGCCCGGATCGCGTTGGCGGAAGACACCGCGTCGCGTGCCGCAGCGATATGCTCGTCGGAAATGCTTTCCTGCGCGGTCAGCGGCTGGCCCAGCGACAGGACAAGCGCGAGGGCCGTGGCGGCGATCGTCGCGGTCTTCCGGCTATTTCGAAACATCGGGTACTCCATGGGCAAGTGATCGGGCACCCGGCCCTCGTGGCCGGGCAGCGCCATCAGGTTATTCGGTCACCGGAACGAGGCGCTCGACCCCGGTTTTTCCGGCGAGATAGGCGGCATCCGCGATGCCGATGAAAAGTCCGTGCTCGACGACGCCCGGGATATCGAGCAGCGCGCGCGACAGTTCCGCCGGATCGGTGATCTGGCGCATGTCGATGTCGAGAATATGGTGACCGCCATCGGTGACGAAAGGCGTATCCCCGCCGCGCAACCAGATCGGCGCTTCGTATCCAAGGCCGGACAGCGCCCGGGCAATGGCATTGCGCGTCGAGGCAAGGCCGAACGGCACGTCCTCCACCGGCAGCGGAAAGGCACCGAGCGCCTCCACCTTCTTGCCTGCATCGGCGATCACGATCATGCGAGTGGAGGCCGATGCCACGATCTTCTCGCGCAGCAGCGCGCCGCCGCCGCCCTTGATCAGGCAGAGCCGGGCATCGAGTTCGTCGGCGCCGTCAACGGTCAGGTCCAGTTCCGGGCAGTCCTCGAGTGTCGTCAACGGCACATCAAGCTCCCTGCACAGGGCGGCGGTGCGCTCGGATGTCGGCACGCCGATGATCTCGAGCCCTTCGCCAACCTTCTCCGCCAGCGCGCGCACGAAATGCTCGGCCGTCGATCCCGTGCCGATGCCCAGACGCATGCCGTTGCGAACCTCGTCCAGCGCCGCTTCGGCGGCCAGTCGCTTCAGGTCTTCGCTCATTCCGTTCCGTCTGCTTGTGAGGTTTCGGGGCCGGCTACATCCGGCGTCGCGCGGGTTTAGCATGGGAACCGCGCAAGGCAAAGAACCCCCGGGGCCGGAGCCGGCCCGGCCGCCTGCCCCCGCGACGAAGGTCGACGGACACGCCATGACGCCGTTAACCAACACTTCAAGTAAATCTGGGAACCTCGAATGAAGAAAAATCACGATCCCCTGGGGAAGTTACGCTCTCGGAGAAAAACACATGCGCCTTTTTCCGGCATCGCGTCGTAAAGCCGTTGAAATAAATAATGTTCTGGAAGTGATCGAGGAGACCGGCGCGCCAGTCGAGACACAGGCGACCTCCCTCGGGCGAGATCATCAGACCGCCCTGACGCTCGACCTTATCGAATCCGACTTGCGCACGGCGGCCACCGGAATCGGCTCTGGCGCGGAAGAACTGCGCCAGCGGGTCGACGAGCAGCTCCTGCTTCTCTCGGATATTCGCGGGCATTCCGAAGCGCTTCATTCCGAATCCCGGCATGCCGACGAAACGGCCCATCACCTCTCGCAATCGGTGGAAAGCCTGGTCGCGGCCAGCAACGAGATCGACACCCAGGTCCGCACATCCGGCAAGCTCGCCGAGGAAGCCCGCCAGGTCGCCGACACCGCCAATGCCGGCATCCAGGAGCTGAAGACCGCGATCGACGACATTGCCAATGTGGTTCGCCTGATCTCCGACGTTGCCAAGCAGACCAATCTGCTGGCGCTGAACGCGACGATCGAGGCGGCGCGCGCAGGTGAAGCCGGCAAGGGCTTCGCGGTCGTCGCCAACGAGGTGAAGGCACTGTCGGTGGAAACCCAGACGGCAACCGACGAGATCGTCGCCAATATCGGGCGGTTGCAGCAGTCGGCCGAAGGCAGCATTCACGCCGTCGACCGCATCATCGGCGTGATCGGCGAAATCCTGCCCAGTTTCTCTGCCGTCGCGGATGCCGTCGGCCGGCAGATGGAAACCTCGAAATCCGTGGGCGAAACCGCGCGCCAGACGGCCGATTTCGTACGAGCCGTGACCGACAAGGTCTCCACCATCGCAGCTGCCACCGACAGCGCCGAACGGGCCGGCACGGCCGCCGGAAATGCCTCAAGCCAGATGCTGGCGCTGGGAACGAGCCTCAGCAACCGCTTCACCATGATGATCCGGCAGACCACCATCGGCGACCGGCGCCGTGACGACCGCCTCCCCGTCGAGATCGCCGGAACGGTCACCCAGGAAGGCACCCGCGTCCAGGTCAAGACGCGCGACGTTTCTGCAGGTGGCATGCTGCTGGTGCCGCAGGGCGGCGCGGCAAATGCCTCAATCGGTCCGGCCACCGCCGATATCGACGGGCTCGGGCGAACGGCGCTGCGGATCGTCGCCGTCTCCGAGAGCGGCATGCACTGCGCCTTCGAGGATGCCGACGACGTCTTCACCGGACGGCTTGTCGACGTGCTCACGCGTATACGGACCGAACTCAACCCGTCCATCGAATGCGCGCAGGACGGTGCCCGGCGGATCATCGAGGCGATGGACAAGGCACTGGAGAACGGTTCCCTGACGCTGGACGCGCTGTTCGACACCGACTACCAGCCAATCAAGGGAACGGATCCGCGCCAGGTCTCCAACCGGGCCCTTGCGGTGCTCGACAGGATCCTGCCGCCGATCCAGGAAGACATTCTCGGCCGGGCCGGCGGAACCGGCATGGCCTTCTGCGCCTCGGTCGACCGCAACGGCTACCTCCCCGTGCACAATCTGGTCTATTCCAAGCCCCAGCGCCCGGATGACCCGGCCTGGAACGCCGCCAACTGCCGCAACCGCCGCGTGTTCGACGATCGCGCCGGTCTAAGTGCGGCCCGCAATACCCGTCCCTTCCTGGTGCAGACCTATCCGCGCGACATGGGCAACGGCGCCGTCATCTGGATGCGCGAGGTCGACGCCCCGATCGTCATCGACGGCCGTCACTGGGGCGCCTTCCGAACGGCCTACAAGCTGTAGAGCGTTGCAAGGCCCGGGCTCCCCGGGCGCGGCCGGGCTTGCCCCTCGCACCGGACGGGAAGCGCCTGTATAAGGCGCTGTCCGACACCGTGGAGCCCCGCCCGATGACCTCACCCGTTCTTCTCTTCGATCTCGACGGCACCCTGGTCGACACGAGCCACGATCTTGCCGCCGCGATCAATGCGGTGATGCGTGCCGAGGGCCATGACGAGACCAGCGTGGAGCGCCTTGGCCATCTCTTCGGCCAGGGCGGACGGGCAATGCTGCGCAGGGCGCTGGCCGACAACGGCGTCACAGACCCGTCTCCGGAAACGATCGAGCGACTCAACCGCGATTTCATCGCTTGCTACCGGGCGGATATCGCAACGCTGAGCCGCCCCTTTCCTGGCGCCGTGGAGGCGCTCGACACCTTGCATGTCGCAGGCTGGCGCATGGCCGTTTGCACCAACAAGACCGAGGTCGTCGCCCGCGAACTTCTCATCGAACTCGGCCTGATCGACCGTTTCAGGGCGGTTGTCGGTGCAGATACGTTTGCCCGGCCGAAGCCTGACGCGATGCCGCTTCTGGGTGCCATCGAGCGGAGCGGCGGCATCGTCCCGGGGTCGGTGATGATCGGCGACAGCCGGACCGACATCGACGCGGCGCGCGCCGCCGGGCTGCCGGTGGTGGCCGTCACCTTCGGCTATACCGACACACCGGTCGCGGACCTCGGGCCGGATGCGGTCATCAACCATTTCGACCAGCTTGCCGGGGCGCTGGCCGGCCTCGCAGGAAACTGAGACCGGACGGAGCGATCTGCAGCCTCCCCGGCACGGGCGCTGCAAGGACCGCGCGGGCACTCCGTCCGCACCCGGTACGGGTCCGGATTGCCGCTCCTGTTCGAAAACGTCATTTGCCTATTGCCTATCCCCCCGACCTATAATAGACCTCCGCCACCAGCCGACACGGTCAGGGCGATTAGCTCAGCGGGAGAGCACTCCCTTCACACGGGAGGGGTCACTGGTTCAATCCCAGTATCGCCCACCATTTTCCACAATGAATGATCTGAAAACAGCGACATGCCGTCAGCTTCGCACCGCGGGCGCGGTCGGTTGCCGGCGCGTTCAGCTGGCCGCAAAAGCCGCGTTGTTTCGGCCGGTCGCGTTCTGCTCGCCCAGCCTCTCGGCCGGAATCGGCCGGCTGAAGTGATATCCCTGCCCCACACGGCATCCGATGTCCTTCAGCCACATGTGCTGTTCAACCGTCTCGATTCCCTCCACGACCACTGACGTCTTGATCTGCAAGGCCAGCGAGACGATCGTCCGGATAATGGCCGCGCTGTCCGGGTTGGTTTGCAGCGACTGGACAAAGCTCTTGTCGATCTTCAGTTCGTCCCAATCGAAATTGATGAGATAGGCCAGGGCGGAGTATCCGGTGCCGAAATCATCCAGGGCGATCGAAACACCGAGTTCCTTGAGGCGCCCCAGCATGGACAGCGCCCGTTCCTGATCGTGCATGACGACGGACTCGGTGACTTCCAGCGTGAGCCTGCTTGCCGGCAGGCCTGTACGCGCGAGAATATCGCGCACCGTCCCGACAATCTCGTCATTCATCAACTGTGCAACCGACACGTTGACCGAAACGGGAACCGGCGACGGAAACCGGCAGGCCACCTCGCAGGCAGACGCCAGAATCGCGCTGCCAATGGCGTTGATCTGGCCGCTGGCCTCGGCAATCGGGATAAAGTCCATGGGCGATATCCACCCGAGCGTCGGATGGCGCCAGCGAGCAAGCGCCTCGAATCCGACCACCTCTCCCGTAGCCAGGTCGACCTGCGACTGGAAGAACGGAAAAATCTCGCCGCGCTCCAGGCCTCCTGAAATGTCCTGCTCGATGGACTTGCGCCGCTCCAGAGAGGCGCGCATCACCTCGTCGCATCCCACGACGATGCCCTTGCCGCGGCTCTTGGCCTCGCTCAAGGCTATGTCCGCGTTGCGCATGAGAGCGGGCACGTCGATGCTCGTCCCGTCCGCCACCGCCATGCCGATGGAGGCTTCAACGCTCACCGTTCCTCCCGCGACCTTGTAGGGACGGCGGACGATCTCGAGCAAGCGGCCGGCTTTTTCCTCCACGGCGTCGCGGGACTGTTCGTTGCGCATCAGAACCACGAACTCGTCGCCGCCGAAGCGGGCCGCAAGGCTCCCCTCGCCCCATGTGCGCAACAACCTCTCGATGCGCCGTGCCACGGCCACCAGCACGGCATCACCCGCAGCATGGCCAAGCGTGTCGTTGATCGTCTTGAAGCCATCAAGATCAAGCGCCAGGACGGCGCGTACCCTGCCCTCCGGAATCCCGTGCCGATCGCACTCCTCGACGGCCCGCTTGAGCGAGAGGCGATTGGGCAGTGCGGTGAGAGCATCGTGTTCTGCGAGAAAGGCGAAGTCCCTGGCGTTCTGCTCCGCATCCCGGCGGGCAAGACCCAACGAGCGGTTCTGAACCCAGAGCAGCAGCAAAAGGGCCAGCCCGACACCGATCAGGCCGGCAATGAGGATGCTCTGCAGGTAATGCCTGGAGCGAAGCGTTTGTCGCACATGCGACGCCTCGCTCACGCTGACTGTGTGCGCATCGCTGCCAAGCCGGTTCATCACCGGGGCGACATCCCGCAATGCGCCGAGAATTACGTTGATGGAATTCGGCCCGTCGAGATTGGCAAACTCGTCGTCGAGTTCGAGAAGCTGCGAACGAACCTTGTTGAACCTGGCACGTCGCTCCTCCGTCAAATCCAGAAACAGCCTGAACCCGCCGGAATCCCAGGTCTCCAGACGACTTTTCAAAATGTCGTAGTAGAGCCGGGCCCTGTCCGCATCGGAGCGCTCTCCGCTCCAGGCGTAGCGCGCGACGTGTTTTTCCAGCTGCGACGCCTCCAGCCGCCCGTTGACGCCCGTCCACGCGATGTCGTAGCGCATCGAACGCACCACGGCCTCCTCCGAGGCATCGATCAGCTGGGAGAGCACGAAAATGCCGAGGCCGAGGCAGCACCCGACACCAATGGCGACGTAGCGAAACCTGTTTATACTAAGCATGACACCCCGACCGGCCAAAACTTACTCGACAGTAATCTTCCTGACCTGCCACACGGCTCGCGTATAATAGAGCTCGCTGCTCAGCTCTTCTTTGTCGTCGAACGGGTACATGACAAAGAGAGGCCCCTTGTCGACAACCTTCATGTATTCCCCGTTCAGCTTGTACGCGAGGATCACGCCATGTTCCTCGAAGTCGGCTATGGGCACTTCCGAGCTGTAGTCGTTGAGTGCAACCACATAGAGCAGACTGCCGTTCGCGCCGACCTTCTTCATCAACGCGGCCATCGGCACGCCTTCGAAGGTCTGGACGCCGTCATGCCAGGGTGTCGTGGTTCGGATGGTCGCGCTTCCGAGCGCTTCCAGCTCCGCCATGGTGAAATCGACGGGTTTCCCGCCCTCGAGTTCCCCCTCCACGGTCAGGACCACCTCCGGCTCCGCCGCGCCTGCGGACGGCATTCCTGAAAAGCCGAAAAGTGCGACGAGAGCCATGCAGAATGTGCGAAACATAGGCGTGACCTTCCTGTGATTATTGTCCTTGATTGGCGTGAACAATATTGGCTGATTCGCTAACACCGCCTAAACTACGGATATCGAAACAGAAACAATCTCCTCGCCGGCAACAGCCAGACCCGACAAGATTCCGGACCGCCGGGCGAGCGAGATGATCGGGTTCTCGACTGAAGAACCTTGCCGCATTGCTCCGGGGCCAAAGGCAGGGAATCGGGTAGGATCCGTCACCGGAACACACGGACAGGAAACCAGCCAGAGCAATGAACGATTCCCGGATCAGAAAACGCCAGAGAACACTGAAGCAGGGACGTATCGTGCTCGCCGGAAAGGGCGGGTTCGGCATCGACTGCCGCATCGTCAACATGTCGTCGAAGGGCGCCAGGCTCAAGCTGGAGACCCCGCTGATCACGGACGGGGATGTCGAGCTTGTCTTTCTTCCCGAGAACATCCGCACCCACATAACTGTTGTCTGGCGCAAGGACGAGGAGATCGGCGTAGAGTTTGAAGAGGCGATTGCCTGGATGAAGAACCTCGAGTGACGGACACGCTCCCGCACTTGCGGCACGGTCCGCATGCACCGTGTTGAGCATTTCGCGAGGCAATGGCGACATTCCGGACGAACTTGCGCATTGAAATATATATGTAATATTGTTATATTATTATAATCCGGACTACCGAAACGACTCTTTAATTACCCAGAGTCACCATGTGGTATGCGCATGGTAGCGGCCGTATTTATCGTCTCCTCTCTTTTCGTCGTGGACAGATATGCTTTCCATGGCCGGCACACCAACGACATCGTCAGGACGGTGGCCCACGCAAGCCAGGCAATCTACAGGTTCGCGGTGAAGTTGACGTAGAGAAAGACCGGCGACACTGGCCCCATGGCGGGTGCCATGACCGTTCGGTCACGAGTTGCAGCGCGTTGCTGCTTGCCCGGCCGATCAAGTCCGCCCGATGCCTGCAAGAAGGCTCCGATAGGCCGCGTGGGTACACGGTGCGGCGGTGCGCGTCAGGTAGGAAAGCAGCTCCCGTCCCTCCAGAACGTCCGAGACAAAAGCGTTGGCGAAGGCCTCCGCCGTGTGCCCGACAGTCAGATACGGGCCCGAAATTGCGGGAAACTGCCGGTAATAGTCCGCAGACCGTCCATTGCCTTCGAGATCGTAGACGGCTGCGATGAAGTCTCCAACGCTTGCCAGCGCATAAGCCATCAACCGCGCGGTTTCGCGGGCCTGCCGCTCGCGCCTCGAGCGCGCTCCCGCCGCCTGCATTGACGCCAGTCGGCCGGCAAGTTCCCGCAGCGCCTCGCGGAGCGCCCCCTCGTGCCAGGACCGCGCGAAGGCCGCTGCCGCCTCGGCATGCGGCAGCGTATGCAACAGCGCCGCGCGGGCTTCTGCGGGAAGACCGCACAGTCCCCGGGCGCCCTCGCCGTTTTCCTGGCGCTTCGGTGGCCGGTGTCCGGCGGCAATGCGCGCGCCAAGCAGGGCCCGGTCGCGGCGGATCGCCGGCACAAGTGCAATCGAGCGCGCGCCGGCGACACCGCGCCCGTGCATGTCGATGGCATGCCCGATCTCATGGGCAAAAACGCCAAGCCAGACCTTGCCCTCCGCCGTACGCTCCCAGCACGGCGGCGCCACCACATAGTGATGTTCGGGCCGGTACAATCCGCGCGCGCCGGCGAAATACTTGCGCCGCACAGGCGGTGTCGCATTGAAGGCGCGAACCGCGTCCGGATGAGCGCTCGCGGCAAGGTCCTTCACATAGCGTCGTTCGAACGGCGTCCGCACAGCGAAGCCGGCATGCATTGGTTCGAGCAAGCCCCCTCGCCGCCCCCCGTCATCGACGGCGCATCATTGCCGGCAAGGGATTGAGCATGCGTTCACTGCGCATCGGCGGCGGCGGTCATGACATTTTGTTGAAGCCGCCCCCGTTTATTTCATGATTTCAGGCATAAGCTGCATTCACATGTATTCAAAGCCAAATTTATTTGACAAGTCAGATAGCCGCTCACAAACTCAACGAAACAAGAAGCATAAGCCTTCCAGACGTCTACAGATCGGGCGCAGCGCATGACGGCACAGACCGGCACCACCGAAAAACAATCGGTGGCCCTTATCCTTTTGGATCAGTTTTCGTTGATCGCGTTCACCTCGACCATCGAACCGATCCGTATCGCAAACAGGGTGCTCGGCGACGAGTTCTATTCCTGGAAGACCTATTCGGTCGACGGCAACACCGTTCAGGCGAGCAACGGCTGCCACATGTCGGTCGATGGCGCCCTGGCCGACATCGAGGACGCGGACATCACCCTGATCTGTTCCGGGGTCGACGTGGAGCGGATACCGCTTCCCAAGGAGCTCGGCACCAAACTTCGCAAGCTCAACGCACGCGGACGCACCTATGGTGCAGTCTGCACCGGGTCCTACGTCCTGGCGCGCTACCATCTTCTCGACGGCCGCCGCTGCACGATCCACTGGGAGAACCTGCGCTCCTTCCGTGAGGAATTCCCCGAGATCGAGGTGTCCGGCGATCTGTTTGCCATCGACCGCAACTGCATCACCTGTGCCGGCGGCATGGCCGCGCTCGACATGATGCTGCGCGTCATCGCCATCCAGCACGGCGCCTATCTGGCGCATGAAGTGGCGGAAGTCGCGCTCTATCAGAACATGCGCTCGGGCGAGAGCGCGCAGCGCCACGACCTGGAAAGCCGCACCGGCATCTCCAACGTCAAGATCCTCGATGCGATCCGCATCATGGACCTGCACATCGAGGATCCTCTGTCCTGCCAGCAACTGGCGATGACGGTGAACCTCAGCCCGCGGCAACTGGAGCGCCTGTTTCGCCGCCATTTCGACTGCACCCCGGGCCAGTACTACCTCAAGCTCCGGCTGGAGACGGCGCGCGACCTGCTCCGTCGCACCAACCGTGCCGTGCTCGACGTGGCGATTGCCTGCGGCTTCGCATCGACCTCTCATTTCACCAAGTGCTACCGGGAGCGCTACAGCTGCACCCCGACCGAGGAGCGGCAGTCCTATTTCTGGGCGCAGGGCGGACGCAAGGCGCCGATGCGCGGTGCCGCCGCGCGTCTGGTGACGGTGAGCTGACACAGCCGGCCTCCCCCGTCGGCACCTGAAAAACACCCGGACCGGCGCCCAGGAGCGTGGAGCAGATCGGCAGCAAGCGCCTCCTTGTGGTCTCTCGCGGATCCTCAAACGGCTGTATCCGATAGACAATTCGAGCCGGACAGCCTTTCCCTCGTCTTTTCAAATCAGGCATAAGAACCGAAAACAGCTCCGTGCCCGCTACGTCAGAAGCGGACTTTTTGAAAGGTACTGTTAAGCCCGTTTTTGACTTCAACTTCGAATCCTTGTCTCTGGTGTTCTAATCAAAAACGCAATCAAGGCGTTCCCAGAACAGGACCTCCAAGTGAACCATTTTATCCGGGACGGCAGTTCTGAGAGAAGCGTGCTGAAGCACCTTTTGGCGACCGTCCATCAAGGCATCACGGTCGTGGATTCCGATCTGCACCTTGTGCTGGCCAACGAAACGGCCCGCCGGTTGCTCGATCTGCCCGTCGAGCTCATCGAGCGCATGGCAAGCCTTGATGAATTCATACGCTTCAACGCCGAGCGAGGGGACTACGGCCCCGGCGACGTGGAAACGCTCGTCCAGGAGCGGGTGGCGCTCGCACGTCGACGCGAGGCGCATGACTTCGTCCGTCAGCGTCCGGACGGCACCGTCCTGCGAATCCAGGGAACGCCGATGCCCGACGGCGGCTTCGTCACGATCTACACCGACGTGACCGAGGCTCACCACCGGGAAATCGCGGTTACCGAGAAGCGGGATCTGCTCGCCGAGCGCCTGGAAGAGCGCACGGAGGAACTGCGCAAGGGACATGACCTGCTCGTCAATGCGGTCAACGCGGTCATTGACGGCCTTGTCGTCACGGATGCCGACGGCCGGATTATCCTCACCAACGGAACCTTCGACACCCTGTTTCCAAACGACCGGAGCTGGGCAGCTGAAGAGGCCGACATTGTCGACACGATGCGGCGCCTCGGTCCGGCCGGCCTGGCGGAAGCCCTGGAGGGCCTTGAAAACGACCCTGAAACACCGTGCGAGTTCCGCATCGGCAAGGACAGATGGTACCGCGTCAGCCGGCGTGCCAACGGCGAGAACGGGATGGTCACCTACAAGTTCGCCGACATAACGACATTCAAGAACCAGCACCGCACGCTGCAACGGCACACCGACAAGCTCGTGAAAATGCTGCGCGACGAGCAGAAGATCAACGAGATGCAGCACGAGTTCGTGTCGATGGCCTCACACGAGTTCCGGACCCCGCTTGCCATCATCGACAGCAACGCCCAGCGTCTGAAGCGTGGGCTCGACCGTCTCTCCGACAACGTGGCCGGCGCGGTTCTGGACACGGATGCGGTTGCCAAGCGTCTTTCCAACATCCGGGAATCGGTCGACCGGATGCAGTATCTGATCAACCGCTTCCTGAGTTTCTCCCAGCACCAGTCGGGTGCACTTGAGATCACGCCGGCACCTTCGCCACTCAGGGAACTCGTTCAGCGTGCCTGCATCCGCCAGCAAAGCGTCTGCGCCACCCATCGCATTCACACCGACCTTGACGGCCTTCCGGACAGCGCGATGATCGACGCCCGCCTTGTCGAGCAATGCGTCAGCAACATCCTTTCCAATGCGATCAAGTACTCCCCCGGCAAGGACAGCGTCCGCGTCGAGGGACTGACAGACGGGCGTTTTGCCGTCATTCGCTTCGTGGATCAGGGGGTCGGCATCCCGGAGAGTGAAATCCCGAAGATCTGCAACCGCTACTACCGTGCCTCCACCTCCAGCGGCATTCCGGGAACCGGAATCGGGCTGAACATGACGCACATGATCGTCACCGAGCACCGCGGACAGCTGCACGTCACCAGCGAGACCGGACGCGGCACGGTCGTGGAGATCCGCCTTCCCCACCACGGGGAAACCACCGGCACCCCCCTCTCAGGCGAGGCCGTGATATGACCAAGAAGAAAATTCTCTGCGTCGAGGATGAGAAGTTGCTGCTGGAAGACCTCCGGGAGGAACTCGATGAGGCCGGCTACGAGGTTTTCACGGCCGGCAACGGCCAGGAGGCATTGGAGTGTCTCGCTACCCAGACACCGGACCTGATCATCTGCGACATGATGATGCCGAACATGAGCGGCCCCGAAGTCCTGGAGCACATCCGCAAGGACCAGCCGCAACTGACTCGCGTGCCCTTCATCTTCCTGACCGCCCTCGCCACCCGCGAGGATATCATCCAGGGCAAGAAGCTCGGTGCCGACGACTACCTGACCAAGCCGCTCGATTTCGACATGCTGCTGGCCACGGTCGAAACCCGGTTGAAGGAAGTCGAGCGCATCAACCAGGCGCACAGGCAGCAGTTAAAGAGGATCGAGAAGGCCGTGCGCCAGTCGCGCGAGGCGCAGAAGCGTTCGCTTCGCGTCTCGATCATCAGTGGGTTGCCGAAGGTCACCGAGCCGATCCGCGCCGCGCTGGAGGAGTTGGGGTGCGAAGTGACCCTCATTCCGGAAGAGAAACTGAAGACCAAGAGCCTCGACATAGGATCGCAGGACCTGGTCTTTCTCGTCTACAGCAAGATAGTCCACTTCTTCCTGCAATACATGACCAACTCGGGCGTGCGTCCGAAGCAGGGAAAGATCGTCCTGCTGGCGCCCCCGCACATGGCGGACAGCGTCCGCAGCGGCCTTGCGGAAACCGGTGTCGACCATTTCATCGACTATCCCTACCGCCCGGTCGATGTCTTCAAGCTGGTGATGGGCTGCCTGCAGCCGGCCTGATCGAAGATGCGCCGCATCGGCGCGGCCGGTGCGCGGCAAAGCACTTCCTGACTGCCACCAACGGCGGCTGTCGTGTCGGCGCCGGGCGGCAGGCGCCCTCCTTTCCGAGAGGTGGCAAGGCAACGGCCCGCCCCCGGTTCCCCGTCTCCGGCATGGAACACACAAAAGGCGCGGACCATCCCTGGTCCGCGCCTTTCATTCGTGCCGCACGACATCTGCATGCTCGCCGGAATGATGGCCTCGCGCGCCGCGCCGGCCACCTGCCGTTCCGTCAGTGCAGGATCTGGCTGAGGAAGAGCTTGGTCCGCTCGTGCTGCGGGTTGGTGAAGAAGGGCTCGGGCTCGTTCTGCTCGACGATCTGGCCGGCATCCATGAAGATGACGCGGTTGGCGACCTGACGGGCAAAACCCATTTCGTGGGTGACGCAAAGCATGGTCATACCTTCTTCCGCCAAACCGACCATCACGTCGAGCACTTCCTTGATCATCTCCGGATCGAGCGCCGAGGTCGGCTCGTCGAACAGCATGATCTTCGGGCTCATGCACAGCGAGCGGGCGATCGCCACGCGCTGCTGCTGGCCGCCGGACAGTTGCCCCGGATACTTGTTCGCCTGCTCGGGGATCTTCACCCGCTCCAGGTAGTGCATGGCGATTTCCTCGGCCTTGGCCTTGGGCATCTTGCGCACCCAGATCGGCGCCAGCGTGCAGTTCTCCAGGATCGTCAGATGCGGGAAGAGGTTGAAGTGCTGGAAGCACATGCCGACCTCGCGGCGGATCTCGTCGATCTTCTTGAGGTCGTCCGTGAGTTCGATCCCGTCGACGACGATGGAGCCCTTCTGGTGCTCCTCCAGCCGGTTGATGCAGCGGATCATCGTCGACTTTCCCGAGCCCGAGGGCCCGCAGATCACGATGCGCTCGCCACGCATGACCTTGAGGTTGATGTCGCGCAGCACGTGGAAATCCCCGTACCACTTGTTCATGTTGGTGATCTCGATGGCCACATCCGTGTCCGACACCGTCATCTTGCTGCGGACGGCGGGGATGCTCTCGGCCTCGACTACGTTCTCGGTCATGTCACTTGCTCCAAATTCCAATGTCGGATGCTTCGGGGCCCGCGCGCGTCAGCGCGCATGACCGGTGTGCAGGCGGCGCTCCATGTAGATGGAGTAGCGCGACATGCCGAAGCAGAAGATCCAGAAGACGAAGGCCGCAAATATGAAGCCCGTCGCCGGCGTGTTGGGTGAGGCCCAGTTGGAGTCCGAGAAGTTCAGCGTCACGATGCCAAGCAGGTCGAACAGGCCGATGATCAGCACCAGGCTCGTGTCCTTGAACAGGCCGATGAACGTGTTGACGATACCCGGAATCACCAGCTTCAGCGCCTGCGGCATGATCACCAGGCCGATCCCCTGCCAGAAGGACAGGCCCATCGCGTCGGCTGCCTCGTACTGTCCCTTGGGGATCGCCTGCAACCCGCCACGTACGACCTCGGCCATGTAGGCGGAGGCGAACAGGGCGACGCCGATCAGCGCCCGGAGCAGCTTGTCGAAATTGACGCCATCGGGGAGGAACAGCGGCAGCATGACCGAGGACATGAACAGCACGGTGATCAACGGCACGCCGCGCCAGAACTCGATGAAGATCACCGAAATCAGCTTCACCGCCGGCAGCTTCGACCTGCGCCCGAGCGCCAGGACGATGCCGATCGGGAAGGAGGCGACGATGCCGACGATGGCAACCACCAGGGTCACCAGCAACCCGCCCCAAAGCTGCGTCTCGACGTAAACAAGCCCGAAGTCGAAGGACACCACGCCGAAGACGAGCGCCAGCGCCACCCACCCGGACAGGATCGCGGTCAGCGGCCCGGCGAGCGGAATGCCGGCATTCATGCACACCATGACGGCGGCGGCCAGCAGAACACCGCCGATGATAGCAAAGCCGAGCCAGAACGAGCCGGAAATGTCCACGTTTCCGCCGGTCAGCAGGATGAAACCGACGATCGGGAAGACGACCAGCAGGTAGATCACCGTCTCTCGCTTGAACGGCACCTGCGGGATCGCCGCCGGCACCAGGCCGGCGATCAGCAGCAGGCCGGTGAGGTCCACCCGCCAGCGTTCCGGGTCCGGATAGCGGCCATACATGAACTGGCCGAACTTGGCATAGACAAAGGCCCAGCAGGCCCCCGCGCCTTCGGCGACGCACGCATCGCGGCCGGAGCCGGTCCAGACCGCATCAATGAACAGCCAGTTGATGATCGGCGGCAGGATCAGCGCCAGGATGGCGATGCCGACAACCGTCAGGATCGAGTTCGCAACGGAATCGAACAGGTTGTCCCGCAGCCAGCCGATCGCGCCGGTCTTGGTGACCGGTGGCGGCAGGCTGGGCGCCTCGTCCTTGCGCAGATAGGCGATCGTGTTGGTGCTCATCGCCCTACCTCTCCACCAGCGCCATGCGCGCGTTGTACCAGTTCATGAAGCCCGAGGTGAGCAGCGACAAGGTGAGATAGACAAGCATCGTGATGATGATCACCTCGACGGCCTGGCCGGTCTGGTTGAGCACCGTGCCCGCGAACACCGCGACGAGATCGGGATAGCCGATCGCCACCGCGAGCGAGGAGTTCTTGGTCAGGTTGAGATACTGGCTCGTCAGCGGCGGGATGATCACGCGCATTGCCTGCGGGATCACCACGAGTTGCAGCGTGCGCCGGGGCCGGAGGCCGAGCGAAAAGGCCGCTTCCGTCTGCCCGTGCGACACGGCCAGGATGCCGGCGCGCACGATTTCGGCAATGAAGGCCGCAGTGTAGAGCGACAGGCCGAGCAGGAGCGCCATGAATTCCGGATTGACGACGACGCCGCCGCGGAAATTGAACCCCTTGAGCTCCGCATAGGCGAGCTCCAGCGGCATCCCGGAGAGCAGGAAGGCCAGCAGCGGCAGGCCCAGGATCAGGCAGAGTCCGACGAAACCGCTCGGGAACTGCTTGCCCGTCGCCAGTTGCCGCTTCCGCGCCCAGCGGGAAATGCCATAGGCGCCGGCAATGCCCGCGATCAGCGCATAGCCGATCAGCGAGGAGCCGGGTTGTCCGACAACTTCCGGCAGGATCAGGCCGCGATTGTTGAGGAACACCCCGGAGAGCGGTTCCAGCGACTGGCGCGGCGACGGCAGCACCGAAAGCACGGCCTTGTACCAGAACAGCAATTGCAGCAGCAGCGGGATGTTGCGCAGCAGCTCGACATACCAGGTGGCAAGTTGCCGGATGACGAAATTCTTGGAGAGCCGCGAGATACCGACGATGAAGCCGAGCACCGTGGCGATCAGGATGCCGATCGCGGCGACCAGCAGCGTGTTCAGCAGGCCCACGATGAAGGCGCGGAAATAGCTGCTGTCATTGGTGTACTGGACCAGCGTCTGCGAGATGTCGAAACCGGCACGCTCGGAGAGAAACCCGAGTCCGGAAGCGATTCCAGCACGTTCCAGGTTGATCTTCGCATTATAGGCGAAGAAGGCAAGCATCCCGAACAGGAAAGCGACAACGAGCACCTGGAAGACCACGCCGCGCACGCGCGGATTGTAGAACCAGGATGCACCAGACGCGCCGCCCGTTCGCTCGCCAAGGGCAGAGCTCGCAGGTGTCATGTCAGACAAGTTCCCCTCGCCCGGACCGGCTGTATTCAGCCTGATCCGTAAAACCAACCCGCTTTGCGGGCGTGCCCGGCCCGGTATGTCCGGGCTCGGTTCGTACCAAGGAAAATCGGCCCGGCACGTGATGCGCCGGGCCGGTCAGCCCTTGAGATCAGCGGATCGGCGGTGCGTACTGCAGGCCACCCTTCGACCACAGCGCGTTCACGCCGCGAGCGATGCCCAGCGGAGTGTCCGGACCGACGTTGCGGTCAAACGACTCGCCGTAGTTGCCGACATGCTTGATGACGCGCGCGGCCCAGTCGTTGCTGAGGCCGATGGCCTCGCCGAACTGCCCCTCGACGCCGAGCAGACGACGAATGTTCGGGTTGTCCGAACCCTTCATCTCTTCGACATTGGCCGAGGTGACGCCGAGCTCTTCGGCGTTGATCATCGCGTTGTGGACCCACTTCACGATGTTGAACCACTGGTCGTCGCCCTGGCGCACTGCCGGCCCGAGCGGCTCCTTGGAGATGATCTCCGGAAGCACCATGTGATCACCCGGGTTGGTGAGCTGCAGGCGGATCGAGTAGAGACCCGAGGCGTCGGTCGTGTAGACGTCGCAGCGATTGGCGTCGTAGGCGGCGTTGACCTCCTCGAGCTTCTCGAACACCACCGGGTTGTAGTCCATCCCGTTGGCCTTGAAGTAGTCCGTCAGGTTCAGCTCGGTGGTGGTGCCGGTCTGCACGCAGACCGAAGCCCCGGACAGCTCGAGCGCCGACGACACGTCGAGCGACTTGCGGACCATGAAGCCCTGGCCGTCATAGTAGTTCACGCCCGTGAAGTTGAGGCCGAGCGTGGTGTCGCGGCTCATCGTCCAGGTCGTGTTGCGCACCAGCACGTCGACTTCGCCGGTCTGCAGAGCGGTAAAGCGCTCCTTGGCGGTCAGCGGCGTGAACTTCACCGCGTTCGGATCGTCGAAGATCGCCGCGGCGATGGCACGGCAGGTGTCGACATCAAGACCGTTCCACTCGCCCTTGTCGTCCGGAGCGGCGAAACCGGCCAGGCCGGTGTTCGAGCCGCACTGCAGGAAGCCCTTGGCCTTCACGTCATCGAGCGTCGCAGCGGAAGCGGCGGTGGCGGTAAAGCCAAGCGCCGCGCCGAGCACGATCGGAAGGAATTTATGCGTCATGGTTATGCAGCCTTCTCTTTTGCCCTGTTTATTCTGGGTTTTTTCGAGATTACGTGTCTGGGATACAGGATGCGACCATGTTGTGCAGACTCCGCCCCGATCAATATCAAGAAGCAGTGTCAACACTGGATACCCCCTCCCGGCGCCCTCGCGATCCTGGTTTTTCTGTGATCGTCGAAGATGCCACCGTCATCTCATGGGTGCATTCGATGGCATTTATCGCTAAGGGTCAAGAGGCCGACGCACAGTAAGGCACGATTTGTGAAAAACTTTTCACATCGCGAAAATCCAGTCAAAACTCCGAAAGGGTCTAGATGTCCGCGTCCCAGTCCAACCCGGCGCGAGGTCTTGCGACACGCTTCGCCCATGCAGGCCGAACGCCGGAAGATTTCCACGGCTTCGTCAACCCGCCCGTGGTTCATGCCTCTACGGTCCTCTTCCCCGACAGCAAGACGATGCTGACAGGCGCGCAGCCCTACCACTACGCGCGACGCGGCAATCCGACGACCAACGCCCTTGAGGACGCCATCACCGAAATCGAGGGCGCGGCCGGAGCCCGGCTCGCCCCGTCCGGTCTCGCCGCGATCTCGCTGGCCCTGCTCTCCTGCCTGTCTTCCGGCGACCACGTGCTGATCACCGACAGCGCCTATGGCCCGACCCGGAACCTTGCCGAAACCACCCTGCGGCGCCTCGGCATCGAGGTCGACTATTACGACCCGACCATCGGGGCGGGTATCGCGGCGCTGTTCAAGCCGAACACGAAGGCAGTGATGACCGAGGCGCCGGGCTCGCTGACCTTCGAGATGCAGGACATTCCGGCGATCGCCGAGGTGGCGCATGCCGCCGGCGCGCTCGTGCTGATGGACAACACCTGGGCGACAGCCTGCTTCTTCCGCGCCATCGAACACGGCGTCGACCTGTCGATCCAGGCGGGGACCAAGTATCTCGTCGGTCATTCGGACGCCATGCTGGGCACCGTCGCCGCCAGCCACCGTGCCCTCGACGGTCTGATCGAGACCTATGGCGCGCTCGGCCTGCATGTCGGGCCGGACGATGTCTTCCTCGGCCTGCGCGGGCTCCGCACCCTGGACGTGCGCCTGCGCCATCACATGGCCAGCGGCCTGGAGATCGCGCGCTGGCTGGCGGAGCGGCCCGAGGTCGCCCGCGTGCGCCATCCCGCGCTCGAGAGCGATCCTGGCCACGCCATCTGGAAGCGCGATTTTACCGGCGCCTGCGGTCTCTTCGCCTTCGATTTCATCGATAGCGTCAGCCTCGAGCAGAGCCACGCCTTCCTTGATGCGCTGAAGCTCTTCGGGCTCGGCTATTCCTGGGGCGGATTCGAAAGCCTGGCGATCCCGGTCCGTCTCAAGGGCGCGCGCACCGCGACGCCCCTGCCCGACGGCGGCCCGAGCATCCGCCTGCATATCGGACTGGAGGATGTCGCCGACATCCGCGCCGATCTCGAAGCCGGCTTCTCTGCCCTTGGGGCCTGAGACGGAAAAGGGACGGCGCCTTGCCGCGCCGTCCCCGTCATTCGCCAGCCCCTGAAGGCCGTGCCCCGCCCGAATCGTCTCAGATATTCGGGTCGTTTCGCTTCTCTCGGAAGATCAGCCAGAGATTGCGGAAATAGATCACCAGCCCCAGTCCCTGCCCGGCGATGAACACCGGGTCCCCCGCCTGTATCGCATAGACAAGCAGCAGCCCGCCGCCCGCGACGGAGAAGAACCAGAACGCGACAGGCACGATCGACCGGCCGACACGCTCCGAGGCGACCCATTGCACCACGAAGCGCATCATGAACATCGCCTGGGCGACGAAGCCGAGCGCCACCCATCCGTCGAAGCGCTCGATGAAAACCAGATAGAGCCAGGCAAGAAGATCGTTCAGCACGGCGCTCACTCCTTGCCCGTTGCCGCGGCCGCCGGCACGGAACCGGAAAAGCCCGCGACCCGTGTCACGTGCGGCACGTTGCGGCGACGCCTGCGCAGCCACCATACGCCGTAGAGGTCGAGAACGCCGATCAGGGCCCTGTCGAAGATCCCGTATTTTGAACTGCCGTGGCGGCGCTGACGATCGACGATATCGACATGGGTCACGCCATACCCCTCTCGCAGAACGAGCGCCGGAAGAAACCGGTGCCAGCTGTCGAAATACGGCAGCAGCAGGAAAACCTCACGGCGCACCGCCTTCAGGCCGCAACCGGAATCGCGCGTCTGGTCTCGTAGAAGCCACCCGCGCAGCCCGTTGGCAAGGCGCGAAGCCTGACGCTTGGCCCAGCTTGCCTTGCGTCCGGTCCGCTGGCCTGCCGCCAGTGCCACGTCGTCGCCGGCCGCCTCGAGCGCCTGGATCAGCGCCGGAATATAGGCAGGGTCATTCTCGCCATCGCCATCGATGGTGACGATGATCCGCCCGCGCGCCGCGTGCAGCCCCGAGCGCACCGACGCGCTCTGTCCGCATGATGTCTCGTGACGCAGTCCCCGCAGATAGGGGGCTTCCTGCGCCAGTTCGGCAAGGCACTCGGCCGTACCATCACCCGATCCGTCATCGACCACGATGATCTCGAACGGCCGGCCCTCAAGGGCGCCGGCGATCTCGGCGATCAGTTCGCCCAGGTTGTCGCGCTCGTCCTTGGCCGGCACGATGACGGAAATCTCGGGATCGGGAGCGCTCATTGCGGTGTGTCCTGGGTGTCGTCGCGCGCCTCCGCAGAAGGCGCAAGGGTGTTCATGCCCGCGATGGGACGCTTGCCGGTCAGCCCGCGCATCAGCGCCCTGGCACCGAGCCGGGCCCCCGTCCGGCCGATGATCGGTCGGATGGTGCCGGCCTCGTCAAAGACGAAGCCGATGCGCCGGCGCGCCATCCAGCGCCCGATGACGAGCGCGACGCTCATCCCGAGCAAGGTGCCGGCGATCACGTCGCTGGGATAATGCGCACCGACCATGATGCGGCTGAAGGCAATCCAGAAGCCGCACACGACGATCAGCCAGCGATAGCTGGGAAAGATCAGCGCCAGCGCGGTCGCCAGTGCGGCGACCGTCGTGGAATGGCCGGAAGGAAAGCTCGTATAGGCGCCCTTGAAGGCGAAGATGTCGAAATGCACCGGCCCGACCTCCTCGTAGAGCTTGGGCCGCGCCCGGCCCAGAACCCATTTGAGCAGCAGAACGGCGATGCCGCTCGTCGCCACCGCCGCGAAGATATAGGCCGCGAAGGTCCACACCGTGCCCAGCGCCATGCGCACCCGGAAGCGCATCGCATCCCAGTCAAGGGCCAGCGTCAGCAGGCAGTAGAGACCGGTGCTCCACAGGATCCAGTGCCCTTTGCCCAGATCCGTGATCGCCGAGAAGGCGGCCTTGTACTCCTGCGGCAGCGAGCGCAGCCAGGGATAGGTCGGGATATCGAGCACGATGACGGCAATGCCCACCGTCAGCAGCAAGACTGCCAGGACATCCTGCGGCCGGTGACCCGGCGGCAATGTCCGCGTCGCGCTCGCGACCCTGGCATTGCGTCCGTCCACCAGCACCTTCATGCGCGCCGCGTTGGCACGGGCACGGTCGAACGCGTGCCGCAACCAGGTCCGCAACCTCGTCATGGACGGCTCCCAGTCATGACCGGTTTTGCCGGTCGTGGCCGCGTCCTTGGTCTTCTCGGTCTCGCTCATTCGTTCAGGTCCGTGGCCCGGTAGATGCCGAAATCCAGTTTCTTGCCGCCATTGATGTTGAAGCCCTGGATGCGAATAGCCGGAACCGCATCCGCGCGCCCGCTCGCTGCCAGCGCGGCGAGGAAGCCGGCCTCCTCGCGCCCCTCGACGACGGCGACCCTGCAGCGTCCGCCCTCACCCGCCTGCGGCACCTGCAGCAGGAAGGCGGCCGTGTCGACAGCCGAAAGCGGCCGCGTGTCCGTGCCTTGCAGGAAAATATAGCTCGGCTCGTTGAAGCCGCTATTGGCAACGAGCGGATCCGGGCAATCCGCCACCTTGGCGACCTCCTCGGCAAGCCGCGGGCTGATCCACATCGGCGACAGGCTCGGCAGGGTAAAGCCCCATGTCGCGACGATCAGCAGCAGGCCGGCCGCGAGTGTCGGCGGGAGGGCCGCCGCGGCCGCGCCGCGCGCCAGTCGGCGCGTCGCCGCAAGTCCCGGCAGCAGGGCCAGCACCGCGATCATCGCGCCAGGAGGCGACGGCCAGGTGCCAAGCACCGGTCCGGCCGCAAAATTCGCGGCGATGACACCCACCACCGGCACGGCGAGCAGACCGGCCCCCGCGTAGCGCCATGCCTTCGAGGGCATGTGCGCCGCGTCTCCCGACTGCCGCGACAGCAGCACGGCGGCGACCAGCGCGATCGTCGGCAGCAGCGGCAGCGTGTAATGGGGAAGTTTCGTCGCCGTCAGTTCGAACACCGCCCAGGACGGCAGGATCCAGCAGAGCGAGAACAGCACCACGGGGCTTTTCAGCGAACGCATCAGCATCGGCAGGGCGAGCACGACAAACGCCGGCAGCGGCCAGAAGGTGGCAAGCGCCGCGGCCAGGTGGGTCAGCGGCGGCGCCCCGTGGCTTTCCTGTCCGCTGCCGACCTTGGCCAGCAGGTCCTTGCCGATCGCCTCCTCGAAGAAGGCGCCATCCGTCTGCAGGTAGATCGCGACGAACCAGGGCAGCACCATCAGCACGAATGCGATCCCGCCCTGCAGCGGATAGAGCCGCTTCAGCCAGGAAAACTCGCGCCGCACGGCGCACAGGGCGACCAGCGCCAGCCCGACGACCATCGGGCCAACCGGCCCCTTGATCAGCACGGACAACGCCAGCGCAACCCAGAAAACGGCGGCAAGTCCCGGGTGACGCCCCGTCTCGCGGTCAAGCCAGATGCGGGCCAGCGCCCCCTGTGCCGCCAGGATCGTGGCGAGCAGCATCGCATCGGTCTTGGCCAGCCGCGCTTCGACCCCGAGCAGCAAGGTCGCGACAACGAGCGCTCCGGCGACGAAAGCCGTGCGCGGGCCGGCAAAGGCCCGCGTGCACCAATAGGTCAGGAGAACGGCGAGGATCGCACCGAGCTGGGAGGGCAGTCGGTAAACCCAGATAGGGGCCGCCGAACCCAGCCCGCTCGCTTCCACGGCGACGGACTGCAGCCAGTAGATGCCGACCGGCTTCTTGTGCCGGGCTTCGTCCTGGAAACGGATGTCGATGAAGTCGCGGCTTTCGACCATCTGCTTGGTGGCCTGGGCGAATCGCGGTTCGTCGCGGTCGAGCGGCGGAACCTGCGCAAGGCCCGGCAGGAAGAACGCGAGCGACAGCACGACCAGCAGAAGCGGCGCGATACCACGGTGCCCGACCGTTCGCAGCCAGCGAGCGCCGGGACCGGCAAAAGCCTCTGTGGATTGCCCGTCAGTCGTTTCGCTCATGTCAAATTCGCCTGCTACTCCGGCCTGCCTCGGCAAGCGCCAACACCCCCGCGCGCTTCCTACATGAGCGCGCGCGAAAGGGAAACCTTCCGCGCGCATCCTGCAGCCATTCTGTTGACCCCGGGTGCCGTCCCGATACCGCCGGAACCCGGCCCATGCTTTCTTCCCTCGCCTGTGCCGGACAGTTTCGCTAAATCAGGACACTGCGCCGGCACGCGCGCCCCAAGACGGAGAGACCGATGACCCTGATCGCACAGATCACCGACCTGCACATTCGGCCGCGCGGGCTTGCCTGCTACCGCGTCAGCGAAACCAACACGCTCGCCAGGCGCGCCATCGAGGCGCTCAACGCCTTCGACCCGCAGCCCGATGCCATCGTCGTCACCGGCGATCTCGGCGACACCCCGGACGCGCGCGAATATGCGGGCGTCCAGCGTCTTCTGTCCCGGCTCAAGGCCCCGGTCTATGTGCTTCCCGGCAATCACGATTCCGTCAAGCTGATGCGCGAAAGCCTGAGCGGAGTCGGCCCGATCCACGAGGGCGAGAACGGCAAGATGCACTACGCGGTCGATATCGGCGACGTTCGCCTGATCGCCCTGGACAGCGCCGTGCCGGGAGCCCCGCATGGCGAACTCGGCGAGGCACAGATCGCCTGGCTCGACCATACGCTGGCCGAAAGCGACCGCCCGACACTGGTTGCCCTGCACCATCCGCCGGCACTGACCGGCATTGCCCACATGGACCGCATCGGCCTGAAGGACGCGACCGCCTTTGCCGGCGTCATCTCGCGCCACGGTCACGTGGCGCGTGTCATGTGCGGCCATATTCACCGCACGATCATCGCGTCGGTCGGCGGAACGGTGATGACGCTGGCTCCCAGCACCGGGCACCAGGTTCATCTGGACATACTCGACAAGGGCGAGGGCGAATTCATCATGGAGCCGCCCGCCTTCTTCATGCATCACCACACCCGCGAAAGCGGTGTCGTCAGCCATCTCGCCTATGTCGAGAAATTTGCCGGCCCCTACCCCTTCTTCGCCGATGAAGGCGTCAGCTGGTAACGGTTTCCCGATCCCGGCCACCGGCGCGCTGCCGGTGGCCGTCGAGATTTGCGTGCGTTTTACAGGCGCATCCGTGCGGAATGTTGAGGACGTCGCCGCGACGCAGCAACACAGACACAAACGAAAAAGCTTCGTATAGACAAGGCAGATGGCTACTATTGAACCTCGGCCCCGAATTGCTATACCCTGTTAATATTTTCTGGCTGTACACCATACCCGCCCCCCTGATCGGGCAGGCGGAAAATTTCCGTTTTCATTGAATCGAAGTTGGAACTACTTTTTTACGCATAAAATACAGACTTGACTCGTCAACTGGATCTCAACCGGTGAACCCGCGGGCAAGACCATGAACACGAGCAACCGGACAGGAATGTTGAAACAAGCGCAAGCGCCGGAGCGACCGGCAGACGGCTCGAACCACGACACCCGGGAACTTTCGAGCGCAGCCGCGCAGTTGTTGCTGGCAAACCCGCTGCCCTTCTCCGTCATGCGCGTCTCCCGCCGCCCGGAGGACGGAACGTTCGCGGTCGACTATATCAGCGAGAGTTGCAGCGAGATCTGGGGACTCAGCGCTTCCAGGATCGGTGCGGACCTCAGTCTGCTGTGGTCGAGAGTTCACCCCGACGATCTGCCCCAGACCATCGAGGCGCTGCGGACCGCTGCCAGGGCCAAACGTGAATGGACGGTCGCGGCACGCATCCTGACCGACACCGGGGCGCCGAAATGGGTGGTGGGCCGCGGCCTTCCACGCACCGATCTGCCGAACGATGCCTGGAACATCACGATCACCGACGTGACGGTCCAGATCGAGGCCTATGCCCGGCTGCATGCGAGCGAGGCCAGGTTCCGGGCGCTGGCCGAAAACATCCCTGGCGCGATCTACCGGTATCGGCTGAGGAACGACGGTTCGCACCAGATGTTCGACATGACCCCGGGGTGCCAGAGCATCTGGGAACTGCCGGCCGAGGCGATCAACAACGACCCGACACCGATCTGGAACATGATCCATCCCCAGGACGTTCCGCCGATGATGGAATCGGTGCTGGAATCCGCCCGCAACCTGACGCCCTGGCACTATGTCTGGCGACTGACCACCCCTTCGGGCAAGTTCAAGTGGCTCGAGGGGCGCGGGCTGCCGCGCCGTGAGCCGAACGGCGAGACCGTCTGGCACAGCGTCATCCTCGACGTCACCGAGCGTAAGATGAAGGACGAGGAAATCCGGCGGCTGGCCGAGCGGGACGAGCTGACGGGTCTGGCCAACCGCATGCTTTTGCGCCGCCGCCTGGACGAGGCGCTACGCCAGCGCGCGGACGACGGCCGGTCCGGCGCGCTGATCCTCCTCGATCTCGATCATTTCAAGGACATCAACGACACGCTCGGACACGATGCCGGCGACCGGTTCCTGCGCGTCACGGCCGCGCGGCTGAGCGAATGCATCAGCCCCTCCGACATCGTGGCCCGGATCGGAGGCGACGAGTTCGTTATCGTTCTAAGCCATGCCGAGGACGAGGATACGGTGCGAAGGACGATCGGCCGGATCAGCACGCGCGTTGCGCAGGAAGTGCGCATCGAGGGCCGCGACCTGTCGACCAGCGTCTCTCTCGGCGCGGTGATCTTCCCTCGCGACGGGCAGAACGCCAACACGCTCCTGAAGCACGCCGACATCGCCCTGTTCGAGGCCAAGGCCGCCGGACGGCAGACCTACACGTTCTTTTCGCCCGCACAGAGCGCGGTGAAAGAGCGCCGCAGGCGGTTGGCGGACGCGTTGCGCGCGGCCATCGCCGCCGATGAACTGTCCATCGCGTTGCAGCCCATCGTCGAGGCAGGCAGCCGCGCCCACCAGGGATTCGAGGCGCTGGCCCGGTGGACGCTCGACGGACAAACGATCTCGCCGGGAGAGTTCATCCCGCTTTCGGAGGAGACGGGTCTTGCCGTTCCGCTCGGCCTCGTGCTCCTGCGCCGAACGCTGCGTCTTGCAAGGCAGCTCTCGGACGCCGGGCTCGACCACGGAACGATCTCGGTCAACGTGTCGGCTGCACAACTGCGCGAACCTGATTTCGCCGCCACCGTCGCCGCCATGCTGCGGGAGCACGGACTGACCGCCGATCAGCTGGAAATCGAGGTGACGGAGACCGTTGTCTTCGGTCGGTTTGCCGACCGCATTGCCCTGACCCTGCGCGAGTTGCGACGTCTGGGCACCCGCATAGCTCTGGACGACTTCGGCACCGGCTACGCATCTCTCGCCCATCTCAAGCGGATCCAGGTGGACCGGCTGAAGATCGACCAGTCCTTTGTCCGCAATGTCGAGACCGACCCCGACGACGCCATCATCGTGCGCACGGTCATCAGCCTTGCAAAGGCCCTCGGCATGGATGTCGTGGCCGAAGGTGTCGAGACACAGGAACAGCTCGCGTTCCTGCAGGAAAACGGCTGCGACCTCGCCCAGGGCTACCTCTTCGGCCGCCCGACCACGAGCGAGATCGCAATCCGCGAATATCTCGGCAACCGCGTCACCCTCTGAAGGGCGCCGCGCAAAACCGGCTCCTGCACGTTCGGAACCGGCTGACGGATGTGCCCGAGATCCGGCGCAGGACGGCTTTTGCAACGACGCCCGTCCGGCCCCGAGAAGGAAAACGGGGGCTGTTGCGCGTTGCGTTGGTTCTCAGCCGTTTCGGAACGTGTAGCCGTAGCCGTTCAGCGCCGGTGCGCCGCCAAGATGGGCGTAAAGCACTTTCGAGCCCTCCGGGAAATAGCCCTTGCGGACAAGATCCATCATGCCCTGCATGGATTTGCCCTCGTAGACCGGATCCGTGATCATCCCCTCCAGCCGGGCACAAACGCGGATCGCCTCCTTCGTCTCCTCCGACGGCACCCCGTAGAGCGGATAGGCATAGTCCTCGACGAGCACGACGTCGTCCTCGCTCAACGGCTGGCCGAGTTCGACCAGATCCGCTGTGCGCCGCGCGATTTCCAGAACCTGCGCCTTCGTCTGCGCCGGCGTCGCGGATGCGTCGATGCCGATCACCCGGCGCGCACGGCCATCCGCGGCAAAGCCCACCAGCATGCCGGCATGGGTCGAGCCGGTCACCGTGCATACGACGATGTAATCGAACCTGAAACCGAGCTCCGCCTCCTGCGCGCGCACTTCCTCGGCAAAGCCGACATAACCAAGCCCGCCATACTTGTGCACCGAGGCTCCGGCGGGGATCGCATAGGGCTTGCCGCCAGCGGCCTCCACGTCCGCCAAGGCCTTCTCCCAGCTCTTGCGAATGCCGATGTCGAAGCCTTCATCCACCATCTGCACGTCGGCGCCCATGATCCGGCTCAACATGATGTTGCCGACCCGGTCGTACACGGCGTCCTCGTGCGGCACCCAGCTCTCCTGGACCAGCCGGCACCTGAACCCGATCTTGGCCGCCACGGCGGCAATCATGCGGGTGTGGTTGGACTGCACGCCGCCGATGGACACAAGCGTGTCCGCGCCGCTTCTGACCGCGTCGGGGATGATGTATTCGAGCTTGCGCAGCTTGTTGCCGCCATAGGCAAGACCCGAGTTGCAATCCTCGCGCTTGGCATAGATCTCGACCTTGCCGCCCAGATGCGCGCCAAGACGGTCGAGCTTCTCGATATGGGTCGGCCCGAAGGTCAACGGATAGCGTTCGAATTTGTCCAGCATTTTGGTCCTCGACAGGGTGTTTGATGTCGAAAACGCTAGCAATTCGAACCTGAAAGGTGCTCTCTATTTTCCGTGATTCATGGCGATATTGAATGAATGAATGATATGATAATTCATGGTTCATACGAAGAAACGGGATTAAAATGGAAGAATCTTCCAAGCTACAAAAACTCGACCGCACCGACCTGAAGATCCTGAAGCTTCTTCAGGAGGACGGACGACTGACCAACGCCGATCTGGCCCAGCGCACCAATACCTCGCCCGCCACCTGCCATCGCCGCACCCAGCGCCTTTTCGCCGAAGGCTACATCCCGCAGGTCCGCGCCATGGTCGCACCGGACAAGGTCGGCCGTGGCGCGCTGGTCATGGTCGGCGTGGTGCTCGACCGCTCGACACCGGAAAGTTTCACCGAATTCGAACGCGCCGTGCGCAAGCTGGGGTTCGTCCTCGACTGCCACCTTGTGGCCGGAGACTTCGACTATTTTCTCAAGATCCGGGTGCGCGACATGGCGGATTTCAACCGCCTGCATGGCGAGAAGCTGATCGCCCTGCCCGGCACCCGCCAGACCCGCACCTTTTTCGTGATGAAGGAAGTGATCGACAACGCCCCGCTGGACTTCTGACCCGCGGGAGTGTCGCGCACACGTGCAGACGACCTGCGCCTATCCGCCACCTGGAAGATGGCGGGCCTCGAGCGCGGCCAGCACGTCCCCGATCACCTCGCGCACCCTTCTGGTCCGGGCGGGCAGAACACGTCCCTTTCGGCGGATGAGCCAAAGCTCGTGACGCACGGGGTGAGCAAGGGGACATACCGTCAGTTGCTCACGCCGGGCATGCAGGTCTATCCCGCTGCGCGGAAGGATGGTGTAGCCGAGCCCTCTCACCACGGGCTCCGGGATCTGCGAAATCTGGTTGATGAAGCTTCTCTGCCGGAGCCTGTCGGCCCCCTGGTAGTCTTCGGCGAAATTTGCTCCGAGCAACTCGTCGGCATAGGCAAAGCCGTCCGGATGGGCGATGAAGCCAAGATCCTCGAGCTCTGCCAGTGTCGCGACGGCTCCGCGCGCCTTCGGGACGACGAGACACAACTCGTCCTGCCCCACCCTCTCGCCTTCGAGGCGCGCGTGGGTCGGCGCGTGATCGACAATGCCAAGATCGACCGTACCGTCGCTCGCGCCCGCCAGAACACGCGATTGCGGTGTTGCCTCAAGCCGGATGGCGAGAGCCGGCGCTGCGGCCATCATCTCCATGAAGTGCGGATAAAGAAGCAGGGCGAGCGAACCGGAACAGGCAACACTGACCTGTCCGGCATCCGGATCGTCCTGCTGGAGATCGCTCAGGAGCCGCTTCTCCTCCACCTGTCGTCGGCGCGCGAAATCCAGAACCATTTCCCCGGCGGGCGTCAGCATGAAACTCTTGCCGTCACGGGACACCAGCGGCTCCCCCACCTGCTCTTCCAGCTTCTTCACATGCTGGCTCACGCCGGGCTGGGTGATGTTCAACGCATGGGCCGCCCGCGTGAAATGCCCCGCATCGCACAGCGCCACGAAGGTTTTCAGCCAGACCGAGTTGAGCATGAGTCATACCGTTTTGTTATTATTTCAAGCATGAATGATAATTGGATGAAATAGGAAAATCACCCTAAATCAAGGTCTCCAACGAAGGAGACCGACATGACCGGAACGACACCAAGAACTTTCTCTCATATCGGCCTGTCCGTGCCCGACCTTGATGCCGCCGTGGCGTTCTATCGGGACGTGATGGGTTTCTATGTCATCATGGAGCCGACGGAGATTGTCGAAGACGACAGCGATATCGGCGTGATGTGCAATGACGTGTTCGGTCCTGGCTGGAACAGGTTCCGTATCGCGCACCTGTCGACCGCCGACCGGATCGGCTTCGAGCTTTTCGAGTTCCCGGAGAATGAAAAGCCCGGGAACAACCTGCCCTATCGACAGGTGGGCCTGTTTCACTTTGCGATACAGGATCCGGATATCGAGGGGTTGCTGGAAAGGATCGTCGCGGCCGGCGGAAAGCAGCGGATGCCCGTGCGCAAATACTATCCCGGCGACAAGCCCTACCGCATGGTCTATGTCGAGGACCCCTTCGGCATCGTTTTCGAACTCTACTCTCACAGCTATGAGCTCACCTACTCGGCAGGCGCCTACAGCTGAGCCCTGTCCTGGCGAGCGTTTCGCTCGATGTCTCCGGCGCGCGGATCGCGGAACCCGCGCGCCGGGACGCTGGACAGCAGCGGAACGCCTTCCACACGAGTTCAGGACGGGGCGGCTCTCCGGCACAGTTGCACCATCGTCCCAACCGCGTCATCCGCCGACGCCGGAGCAACGACGCCGATCTCGCGCCCGAAACCGGGCGCGTCCAGGCTCAGCGTACGGACCTTGCTGAAATACTCGGCATAGGCTTCCGATTGCGGCACGATGGCCACGCCAAGGCCGTCGGCAACCAACGCCAGCAAGGCGGGAATATCGTCCATCTCCGCCCAGTCGCTGACCGAAATGCGTTCCTGTTCGAGAAAGCGCTCGACCTGCCGTCCGCCAAGGGAGTGACGGCTGTATCTCAGGAACGGACGGCTTGCAGCGCTGGTCCGCCAGTCGGTGTCCCGCCACTTCGGCGGCACGGCCAGAACGAAGGGCTCATGCGCCAGCGTTTGCCAGCGCAGCCCGGGAGGAAGCCCGACCGCCGGCCGGATGACCAGCGCCATGTCCAGTTCACCAGCATCCAGACGATCAAGCAGGTCGAGCGACAGGCCCGGAATGACCTGGACACGGTAGTCCGGACACATCTTGTGAAACCCGTCGAGCGCACGCCGCACCAGGGTTGTCTGGGTCGAGACGATCGCTCCGATGCGCAGGCAGCCGCGCTGTCTCGACAGATCCGCCGGATCGGCCAGGCTGTCGGCCAGGGCCAGCAATTCTCCGGCCCGCGCGAGCACCCTTCGCCCGGCGTCGTTCAGCGTGGCGGACCGGCCCGTCCGGTCGAACAGGCGCTGGCCGAGCTTCTCCTCCAGCCGTTTCATCTGGCCGCTGACGGCGGCCTGCGTCAGGCCGATCCGCGCGCCCGCCGCCGCGAAGGTGCCGTGCCGCGCCACCGCTACGAGGGTCTTGAGCTCAGCGATCATTCATAATCTTTTGTTTGTCTCAGCCTCACGACATACAGTTATCAATGATGAATGCGCGTTGATAGGGTGCCGCGATCGATTCATTTCAGGAGCTGACAATGACTGACCGCGCCATTCGTCCCTTCCACCTCGCCTTCCCTGTCGACGATCTCGAGGCTGCCCGCGCCTTCTACAAGGGCTTGCTCGGCTGCCGCGAGGGCCGCAGCTCGCCCGACTGGGTGGATTTCGACTTCTACGGCCACCAGATCGTCGCCCATCTGGCTCCCGAGGAAACCGGCAAGGGGGCAACCAACGCAGTCGACGGACACGGCGTGCCGGTGCGCCATTTCGGTCTCGTGATGGCGATGGACGAGTGGCAGCAGATGGCGGACCGCCTGACCGCGGCCGGTGTCGAGTTCGTCATCAAGCCCTATATCCGTTTCAAGGGCCAGCCCGGCGAACAGGCAACGATGTTCTTTACCGACCCTGCCGGCAATGCCGTGGAGCTGAAGGCCTTCGCCAACATGGACCAGCTCTTCGCCACGTGATGCAAGGCAGCAGGGCCCGGCGCAGGACCCCGCGCTGGGACGGGACCGGGCGGGGCGGGCATGGTGGCGGCTGCCTTCCCACCCGGCCGCACTGCCCTATACTTGAAGGCGTTCCCGACACTTGAAAGAGTGCGGGAGCGTTGTTCCGCAACCTTCTGGAGGACGCATGATGAACGAGCGCGCTGTTCTGGCCGGAGGCTGCTTCTGGGGCATGCAGGACCTGATCCGTGCCCTGCCCGGCGTCCTGGCCACCCGTGTCGGCTATACGGGAGGCGATGTGCCCAATGCCACCTACCGCAACCACGGTAGCCACGCCGAGGGAATCGAGATCATGTTCGATCCTCAGGTCACCAGCTATCGCAGGCTGCTGGAGTTCTTCTTCCAGATCCACGATCCCACCACGCCCAACCGGCAGGGCAATGACATCGGCCCGTCCTACCGTTCCGCCATCTACTACACGTCCGACGAGCAGAAGCGGATTGCGCAGGACACGATAGCCGATGTCGAGGCGTCCGGGCTGTGGCCGGGCAAGGTCGTCACCGAGATCGAGCCCGTGGGGGATTTCTGGGAGGCGGAACCCGAGCACCAGGATTATCTGGAGCGTTTTCCGAATGGCTACACCTGCCATTTCCCGCGGGCCGGCTGGGTTCTGCCGCGCCGCGATGCGGCCGAATAGCCGGATATGGCAGATAAGATTGGCGACCCCGGCAGGACTTGAACCTGCGACCATCGGCTTAGAAGGCCGGTGCTCTATCCAGCTGAGCTACGGGGCCGTCGGCGTCGCGGCGGCGCAAAGCCGTCCGTGACGCAGGCGGGCGACCTGCAAGGTCGCCCGGTCAGGACTGTTCGACCGGACGCTCAGTGCGTCCAGGGCATGTAGCGGTCGTACTTGAAATTGTCGGAATAGGCGATCTTCGGCACACGGCGCTCGCGCTGAACCTCGACCCGATAGGCAATGCCGTTCTTCTTGGCATAGGCAATGGCCTCGTCCTGCGTCTCGAAGCGAAGCCGCACCTGCTGCTTCATGTCGGTCGAGGACGTGTAGCCCATCAGCGGCTCGATGGAGCGCGCCTGTTCCGGCACGAATTCAAGCACCCAGTCATGGGTCTTGCCGCGACCCGACTGGGTGGCTGTCTTCGCCGGAGAGTAGATGCGTGCGACCATGGTCAGAACCCTTGCTCGGAACGTTGCGCCGGCCAGGCCCGCTTCCGCGAAAACCCCTCGACGCGACACCTTCGGCATCGCCGCACTGTCCCCGTGCGCGCCGCCGCTCATCCCCGGTTATTCATTGGTTCGCCGACCGAAGTCAACTCGGCAAAGCGGTCGAGCTGGAGGATTCGGCTGCGGTCGGCGGCGCGATCTGTCCGCTGCGATAAAAATCGCGCAAAATCACGACAAATTTTCGAAAATTTCTGTCTGGAATTGTCGAGATTGTTCGAAAATGCCGGGATCCCGCGCGGGTTAAAGCGGGCCTACCGCTCCGCGGTTCCCGTTCCCTGGCCGGAACGGGAGATTGGTCGGGGCAGCAAGATTCGAACTTGCGACCCTCTGCTCCCAAAGCAGATGCGCTACCAGGCTGCGCTATACCCCGGACCCTAGAGAAGTGCGGTGTATGGGCTTCGCCCCTCCGCGTCAACCGGGAACGAACAGGGAAAACAAGGCATCGGCATGGCAAGTGCGGACATTTGCCCGCCGGCCGCGTACCCGGTCGACCGCTTGCCGCAGGCAATGCACGTTACCGTTCCGGAACCGGGCCAGGTGCCGGTATCGCCAAGCCTGAACGGATCGGGTCAGGCGTCGCGGCTGATATGCTTCATATCGTACATCCGCGCTTCCGCTGCGCGCAGCACCCTGTCGAATGCGGTGTTCGGATCGCTGACCCCGTGCACGCCGACCGAGGCCGAGGTTGCAAGAAGACAAGGCGGGCCGCCATCGGGCGGTCGCCAACGCAGCGGCTCGCGAATCTGGGCGACGATCTCCTCGACCCGGTCGCGAATGTCGTGGCTGGTCGCCCCGGCGAAGGCGATCATGAACTCGTCGCCTCCCATCCGCCCGACGATATCGGTCTCTCGCACGGCCCGCTTCAGCACCCGTGCGACCGACCGGATCGCCGCATCGCCGGCCAGATGGCCGAACCGGTCGTTGATCTGCTTGAAATGGTCGAGGTCGACATAGACGAAGGTGACACAGGGACACGACTCGCTGATCTCGGCGATCAGTGCCGTCGCCTGGATGCGGAACTCGATCGCGTTGAGCAGGCCCGTCATGCGGTCGGTGACCGACAGTCGCTGCAGGCGCCTCGCCTCCTCACGCAGCTTGCGCTGCTGCTCGAGACTGTCGGCGAGCCGCTCGCGATGTGCCGCCACTTCCTGCGAGGCGGCGAGGAACTTGGCGGCAAGCGACTTGCTCTGGTCGAGCTGCAGGATCGCGAGCGGTGTCTCCAGTCCCGGTATGCCGGCAAGCCGCCAGCCGGAGAAAATCAACTTCGATCCGCCGGTGCCCTCGAGCCCGATGAAGGCCGGGGCGGACCCGCGAAAGGCCCGCTCCATGCGCTCCTCGACAAGCTCGCGCGGCAGACCTGTCAGGGCAAAGACGCCGTGCTGCGACAGGTCTCCGAACCGCTTGACCGCGAGACGGTTGGAAAAATGCACGCGCCCGCCGGGATCGATGAGCAGCGTCGGTTTCGGCATGTTCTCGATGGCGATCCGCACGCCATCGAGTATCAGCCCGGTTTCATGCGAAGAATTCGTATCCATCCACGTCGGCCTTTGGCCGGAGATGGATCCGGACGCGGCATCCGGCGTGCCCGGTGGCAATTGCTTCAAGGATTTCGACATGCGCATACCCTGAGGCCCTTGAAACGATCCGTCCGAAAACATTGGTTGTCATCATGCAAAGCGATGGTCGCCCGACAACCTGACTGGCAAACGGGCAATGTCCGTTGGTAAGGCAAATCTCGTCTTCAGTTACCGACTCGATCCGGAAGGTTCCGCCAATACGCGCCTTCAGATCGACCAGGATGGCGGCAATCGTGCGGACATCCAGTTCACGGTGGCCAAGCGCCTTGCTGTACTTGCGGGAAAGCTCATCGCCAACCTGACCGCCAACCACGCCAACAAACGAGGCCGCATCCTCCAGACCGACGACCTCTTCCAGCGTATTGGCGAGCGTGCCGATCATTTGCTGAAAAAACACGGTCTGATTCAGATCGACATCGCAGCCCGCGACATCCACGGATCCTCCATCGCCATTCATGCATGCTTCCCTGATTTATGCGCCTCGACGCGACCGGGCCAAACGCCAAGGCTCAAGGAATCATAGTTCGATTCGAGTTTTCCGATAGAGACCCTACGTTGAATCGGAAAACGATTCGCTCCCTGAAAAGGCGTCTTCAGGACCGCTCGAGGTCAAAATAACGATGTCATAACGATGCGCTGACGAATGCGGCAATGTTCGGGCCGATCGCGCGCCGCCGCTTCACAACGACGCTCAGTCCGGGGTTGCGGCCTTGATGGTGGCGCTGGTTGCCATGTCTCCGGGCGCTATCCCGAGTGCGGCGCTGGTGCCCCCCGGCACCTCGAGAACGAAACGCACGACCGCCCGCGAGGGCACGAGTTCTTCCGACAAGGGCACGGTGTCGGAAGCGATATGGGCAATCCGTCCGGTGCGGTCGATGAACAGCATGTCGAGGGAGATCAGCGTGTTCTTCATCCAGAAGGCGACCTCCCGGTCCTCCTTGAAATCGAACAGCATGCCGGCATCGGCGGCGAGATGCTGCCGGTGCATCAGTCCGTAGGAACGGGCCTGCGGCGTGTCGGCAATCTCCACGTCGAAGCGGTGCGATCCGGACGCCGAGCGGATTTCCAGAGGTTCGCGCCGCAACTCGTCACCTTGTCCGGCACGGCCCGGCAGGGACAGGAACGCAAGCATCAGCACGGAAAGGCAAAGAAAGAGGAATGTGCCGGCGCTCTTGCCCGAACGACATCGACGGACACTTACGGCACGCGGATGCGCGAGAGCGGGGCTCGTCAAGCGGGCCGGCCGTTCAGTGCGAGGACGGGATATGCACGCCATCCCCGTCCGGCCGGATCTCGGCCGCCATGCGGCCCTTGGGTCCCTGGCCGAAGCGCACCATGACCGTCTGCCCGGGGCGCAACTCGGTAATACCGAAACGGCGCAGTGTCTCCATGTGAACGAAGATGTCCTCTGTCCCCTCACCCTGCGTGAGGAAACCGAAACCCTTGACGCGATTGAACCATTTGACCGTGGCTCGCTCATAACCGCCTTCCGGGGTGACCTGGACATGGGTGCGCGAAGGCGGCAGCTGGGAAGGGTGAACGGCGGTGGATTCATCCATCGACAGGATGCGGAAGGCCTGCAGTCCGCGGGATCCCGGCACCACCTCGCAGACAATTCGGGCGCCCTCATAGGCGGTGCGGAACCCGTCGCGTCTGAGACACGTCACATGAAGAAGAATGTCTGGCTGGCCGTCGTCGGGAACGATGAAACCGTATCCCTTCGCCACGTCGAACCACTTGATCGCCCCTGCGACCACCAAAAGCTCGACGCCGGGATCCTCCGATCCTGCGTCACGCGCCGCCACAACAGGCTTTGCCCCCAAATTCTTCATAGTCCTGCCTCTGATACGCCGTAAGCTGGATCCGTGAGCGCAAAACCGTGATACCGTCGATTCCGCAAGCCAAGGATAGCATCCCGCGAAGCCGGAACCAGTCAATTTTGCGAAAAAGTGCCATGGGCGCTTCCTTCACCAAGTTTGTCGGCCTTCAAGCGATTCGCAAAGCCCACCAATGCTGTTTTGGCCTTCAGGCGGCGGAATTTGTCCGGTCGGGATTGATGTCGCCGACGAAGGCCATATTGTTCGACGTCGAAAGTAAAGGTCCCGGAGCCTGCTCCGTGTCCTCTGCCGGCCGGCGGCGCCGGGCTCGGCGACACTTGCACCAAAAGCACCCTCCCTCCCGGCGGCAACGACCGTTTCACGCCGGACACACTGGAAGAACGAGGTTTTCATGCGCTACCTGCACACAATGGTCCGCGTCCGCGACATCGACGAGTCGCTCGACTTCTACTGCAACAAGTTCGGGCTTGAGGAAGTGCGCCGCCACGAAAGCGAAGCCGGCCGTTTCACTCTGATCTTCCTCGCGGCACCCGGCGATGCCGAAGCCGTGCGCAACGGCCAGGCTCCCGCGCTCGAGCTCACCTACAACTGGGATCCGGAGGATTATGACGGCGGCCGCAACTTCGGCCACCTCGCCTACGAGGTCGACGACATCTACGCCACCTGCGAAAAGCTGCAGGCCGCAGGCGTGACCATCAATCGCCCGCCGCGCGACGGTCGCATGGCCTTCATCCGTTCGCCGGACAACATCTCGATCGAGCTGTTGAACAAAGGCGGCGCGCAGGAGCCGAAGGAGCCCTGGGCGTCCATGGGCAACACCGGCAGCTGGTAATCGGCACGCGGCAACGTCTCCCGCAGGGTGCGTCGAACGATCTGCCCGGCGGGAGACCCACCGCTTGGCCGGCCGTGCCGGGTCCCTTGTCAGACCTGTGGACGACGGACCATCTACCCTCTTGCCGACCGCGGCAAACGTGCTTATAACCCGCGCACATCGACCGACCGGGCGCCCATCGTCTAGCGGTCTAGGACGCCGCCCTTTCACGGCGGAAACACGGGTTCGAGTCCCGTTGGGCGTACCACACCGCTTCAAGAGCGGTTCACCGGCGAAGAATACCCTCCCTGCCAGACCATCAGCTTCGACCGCCCTGGCGAGTGCCGGGAGGCACCTCGCCGCCCGGTGACGGTGTTGCCCGCGAGACCGTCACGTCCGGCCGACGCTCCTGCCGTTCCATCCGGCGCCGCGACGGGAAATCCGGTTCGCGTCCGCTGGCGACGATCGCCACCCGCCGGCCTATGGGCATGCAAGGCAAACGGGACGGAAAGGCCGCCGACACATGCTGCAGCTTGGCATCTACGGAGGATTGTTCCTCTCCGCCTTCGGGGCGGCGACGCTGCTTCCGCTGCAGTCGGAGGGACTGCTCGCCGGCCTGCTTGTGGCCGGACATCCGGCGACCGGCCTTGTGGTCGTGGCAAGCCTTGGCAACACGCTGGGCTCGGTCGTCAACTGGCTGCTGGGAAGGGGCGTCGAGAGGTTTCGCGACCGGCGCTGGTTTCCGGTGGGCGAAGCCGCGCTGCAGCGGGCGCAGCACTGGTACGCGCGCTACGGGAAGTGGTCGCTGCTGCTCTCCTGGATGCCTGTGATCGGCGATCCCCTGACGCTGGCGGCCGGCGTCATGCGCGAGCGCTTCGTCGTGTTTCTGGTGCTCGTCGCCATTGCCAAGACCGGTCGCTATGTCGCTCTGGCCGCGGCAACGCTCCAGGTCATGTGAGAGCGGCAGTCTCCCGCCTCAGCTCAGCTCAGCTCAGCGCAACGATCGATGAAATCGTGCGCGAGGCGTCAGTGATCGCCGGCACGAGTTCGCGGCGGACCCTCTCCTCGTCCCACTCGGGAAGATAGACCGGCATGCTGATCGCGGCGACCGCCTGCCGGTTCGCCCCGATCACGGGCGCGGCAATGACGATCTCCTGCACCATGATCTGCTGCACCGAGATGACATAGCCGTCGCGCTGCGCCTGGGCGACACGGTCACGCACGATCTGCGGGTCCTGGCAGGTGAAGGGTGTGACAGCTTCAGGCAGGCCGGGTGCAAGCATCGCCTCCAGCGTCTCCGGCGGCGAGAAGGCCGCGATCACCTGCCCCACCGCCGTGACCGCCGCCGGTTGCCGCACGCCGATCAGCGTCGTGTCATAGGCAAGGCTCGTATGGGGAATCCGGGCCTTGTAGACGACCTCGTGACGATCGAGAACGCCGAGATTGACCGTGGTCCGGACCGTCCGGCTGGCCTCGATCATGCGCGGCAGCGCCCGCTCCAGCAAACGGTCGTGAATGAGAAAGGCATAGGCGAGATCCAGCATCCTGAGGCCGGGCCTGTAGCGGCGGGTCTTCTCGTCCCGGTCGAGATAACCAAGCGCGTGCAGCGTGTAGGTCAGTCGCTGCGCGGCACTCTTCTCCAGCCCTGCCGCCTCCGCGATTTCCGTCAGGCTGAGAGGAGCGTGGTTGTCGCGGAAAAGCGCCAGCACCCGCATCCCCCGCTCCAGCGTGCTGGCAAGTACCGGCGGTCTGGTCTGTTCGTTCATGGCGTGTCGTTCCCCTCGTCCTGTTTGCCGCACGAAACGGCCACGCTTGACAAGCAATAAGTTGCCACGGTTAAATACCAATGTCGACGATCATTATTTGATAGCAGACACAAAATAACGATTTAGGGCGATCCAGCGCCCAGGAGGTCCAGATGTCCCTGAACAGCTTGAAACTCGGAACGGCACTTGCCGCGACGCTCTTCCTTGCCGCGCCCTTCACGGCCCCTGCCCTAGCCGGGCCGGCGGACAACACCCTCGTGTGGTCGGCGGAGAAGGAACTGACCGCGGCAGACACCTATTTCGACACGTCCCGCGAGGCCGTTGTCGTCTCGCAGCACGTCTATGACGGCCTCGTCTACTGGGACCAGGCCGGCCAGACCTTCGAGCCTCTTCTTGCCACCGCCTGGCGCCAGATCGATCCCTACACGCTGGAATTCGACCTGCGCGACGGCGTCACGTTCCATGACGGCAGCAGCTTCGGCCCCGAGGATGTCGTCTACACGCTGAACTTCGTCGTCGACCCGAAGAACGCCGTTCTCAACTACGGCGACATCAAGTGGTTGAAGAGCGCGGAAAAGATCGGCGACAAGTCGGTCCGCCTGCATCTCAACGAGCCGTTCCCGGCCGCACTCTCCTATCTGGCCCTCGTGCTGCCGATCATGGCCGAAGGACATTTCGACAAGGCCGAGGTGGGCAGCGACGGCAGCAAGCGATTCGCCGCCGTTCCGGCGAACGGCACCGGCCCCTACAAGGTGACGGGCTTCGGCACAGGCGACACGGTGACGATGGAGGCCAACGAGGCCTATTTCGAGGGCAGCCCCAAGGGCAAGCCGGCGATCGGTGCGATCACCTACCGCACGATCTCCGACGGTGCGACACAGATCGCCGAGCTGATGACCGGCGGCGTCGACTGGGTCTGGGGCATCAGCAACGACCAGGCAGCCGCCCTGGCAGAGGCACCGCATCTCACATCGGTCAACGCGCCGACCATGCGCATCAGCTACCTGACCTTCGACCTGAAGGGCACGAGCGGCACCGACGTGTTCACCGACGCGCGCGTACGCAAGGCCGTCGGCCATGCCATCGACCGCGCCCGCATCGCCAAGTATCTGATGGGCGAGAACAGCCAGGTGGTGAACGCCGCCTGTCATCCGACCCAGTTCGGTTGCACCGACGATGTCGCCACCTATGACCATGACCCGGCGAAGGCGAAAGCCCTGCTTGCGGAAGCAGGCAAGGCGGACGGCTTCACCTTCGACCTCTACGGCTATCGCGACCGCGAAGTGACCGAGGCGATCATGGGCGATCTCGCCAAGGTCGGCATCAAGGCCAACCTGCGCTGGATGAAATACGCCGCCGCGCGCGACCTGATCCGCGAGGGCAAGGCACCGGTCGCCAACATGACATGGGGCTCGTCCTCGATCCCCGACGTCTCCGCCATCACCAGCTACTTCTTCGGCGGCGGCCCGGACGACCCCGCCAAGGATCCTGCGCTCCAGGAAGCGCTTCGCCGCGCCGATCTGGCAACGGACCCCTTGGTGCGCAAGACCGGCTACACGGAAGCACTCCAGTTGATCGCCGACGAGGTCTACTGGCTGCCCCTGTTCAGCTACACGAAGAACTACACCTACAACGCGCAGCTCGACTTCACCCCGTCGGCTGACGAATTGCCGCGCTTCTACGCGACAAGCTGGAAGTAGCGGCAAGAGGGTCCGGTGTCGCGCCCGGATGCAGCGCCGGACCCTTTCACTTTTCGCTGACAGCCGCGAGCGCCAGCCGCCGCGGCGCACCTTTCCCGCAAAGGCCCGGCATGCTCCGTTTCACCCTCAAGAGGCTGGCGATCGCCGCGCTCGTCGCCCTGGTCGTCTCCGGCATCAGCTTCGGCCTGATGTTCGTCTCCGGCGATCCCGCGATCGCGATTGCCGGCGAAGGCGCCACGGAAGACGACATCGCCGTCATCCGCACCCGCTACGGCTTCGACCGGCCGATCCTCGTCCAGTACGGCGCCTGGGTCGCCAATGCGGCGCGCGGCGACTTCGGCGACAGCATCTATTTCAGCAAGCCGGTCGTCGACCTCCTCGCGGAACGCTTTCCCGCAACGGCGACGCTCGGCGTTCTCGCCATCGTTGTCGCGCTCGTCCTGTCGATCCCGCTCGGCATCATCGCCGCGATGCGCCAGAACAAGGTGGCCGACCGCGCCGCCCTCACCTTCGGCACCATCGGCCAGGCAACGCCCAGCTTCTGGCTCGGGTTGATGCTGATCTGGCTCTTCGCCGTCAAGCTGCGCGCCTTGCCCGTCTCCGGATCCCAGACGCTGGCCCATTTCGTGCTGCCGGCACTGGTGCTCGGCTATTACGCAGCTCCCTCCATGCTGCGCCTGTGCCGCGCCGGCATGATCGACGCGCTGGCCTCCGACTATGTGCGCACGGCCCGCGCCAAGGGCATGCTGCCGCGCCAGGTCCTGTTCGGCCATGCGATCCGCAATGCCATCCTTCCGGTGATCAGCGTCGCGGCGGTCGAGTTCGGCTTCATTCTCGGCGGCTCGGTCGTCGTGGAAAGCGTCTTCGGCATCCGCGGTGTCGGCCTGCTTGCCTGGGAAAGCATCGCCCGCAACGACTTCCCGACCATCCAGGCGATCATTCTCGTCTACGCGATGATCTATGTCTGGCTGACCTTCCTCGCCGACGTGATCAACGCCTGGCTCGATCCCCGCATTCGCGTGAGCTGACCCGATGTCCGTCGCCCCCGGCCTTCCCCATCCCTCGCCCCGCCGCATCCTGCTGAAGCGCGCCAGGGCCCATCGCGGCCTGCTGATCGGCGGGGCAATCGTCCTTGCCGTGCTGTTCGTCGGGCTCGCCGCCCCGCTGATCGCGCCGCACGATCCCTATCTCCAGGACCTCAGCAAGCGCCTCGTGCCGCCGGTCTGGTCCGACAAGGGCTCGTGGGACCACATCTTCGGCACCGACGCGCTCGGCCGGGACTACTTCTCCCGCATCCTCTACGGTGCCCGTGTCTCGATGCTGATCGGTCTCACCGCCGCGCTCGGCTCCGGCATCATCGGAACAACGCTCGGGCTTCTCGCCGGCTATTTCGGCGGCAAGGTCGACAGTCTCGTCACCTTCATCGTCTCCGTTCGCCTGGCGCTGCCCGTGGTGCTTGTCGCCCTCGCCGTCGTGTCGCTGTTCGGCGGTGAACTGTGGATCGTCGTCGCGGTGCTCAGCCTGCTCCTGTGGGACCGCTTCGCCGTCGTCGTCCGCTCCGCCACGCAGCAGTTGCGCAACCAGGAGTTCGTCACCGCCGCCCGCGCCATGGGGGCCTCGACACCGCGCATCCTGATCGTCGAGCTGCTGCCCAATCTTGTCGGGCCGCTGGTCGTCATCGGTTCGCTGGAAGTCGCCCATGCGATCCTGCTGGAATCGGCTCTCTCCTTCCTCGGCCTCGGCGTCCAGCCCCCCACGCCCTCGTGGGGACTGATGGTGTCGGAAGGCAAGGGCATGGTCTTCTTCGACGCCCGCCTGATCGCCCTGCCGGGCGCCGCCATCGCCATCCTGGTCCTCGGCATCAACCTGATCGGCGACGGCCTGCGCGATGTTCTCACCCCGGAGGGACGCGGATGACCGTGCTCAGTGTCCGCAACCTCCAGGTCACCATCCCGACCCATGCCGGGCCGCTCGCCGCCGTGCGCGGCGTCGACCTGACGGTCAAGGCCGGCGAAACGCTCGGCATCGTCGGCGAAAGCGGCTGCGGCAAGTCGGTCACCTCGATGGCGGTGATGCGCCTGCTGCCCGAGCGGATTTCCGTCACCGCGGACGAGATGCGCCTCGGCGGCACCGATCTCCTGACATTGGGCGAGCGGAAGATGGCGGACCTGCGCGGCGAGCGCATGGCGATGATCTTCCAGGAGCCGATGACCGCGCTCAACCCGGTGCTCACTGTCGGGCGACAACTCACCGAGACCTGGCTCCGCCATCGCAGGACGCCGATGAAGGAGGCGCGCGAACGCGCCGTCGACCTGCTCGACCGGGTCGGCATCCCGCATCCGCGCGAGCGCATGGACGTCTATCCGCACCAGCTTTCCGGCGGTTTGCGCCAACGGGTGATGATCGCCATGGCGCTCCTGTGCGATCCCGAACTGATCATCGCCGACGAACCGACAACGGCGCTCGACGTGACGGTACAGGCACAGATCCTCGACCTCCTCGCCGGCCTGCAACAGGAGCGCGGCCTCGCCATGGTCTTCATCAGCCACGACATCGGCGTCGTTTCGCGCATCGCCCATCGCGTCCAGGTCATGTATGGCGGGCGCACGGTCGACGGCGGACCGGTCGACGACCTGCTGCGCCATCCCAGGCACCCCTATACCAGGGCTCTGCTCTCCTCCGTGCCGCGGCGCGGCATGCGCTGGGGCCGCGACACGCTCGGCGCGATCCGCTGGAGCGAGGACGCGGACGATGCCGAGAGCCGGGAGACACGCCCGTGACAGGCAGCACGACCGATCCGGTGATGGAAATCCGGGACATCCGGCGCACCTATCAGCTCAGCGGCGGCCTGTTCGGCAAGCCCAGAAACCTCGACGCGCTGGCCGGTGTCAGCCTCGACCTCAGGCGCGGCGAAGTGCTGGCGCTGGTCGGGGAATCGGGCAGCGGCAAGAGCACCTTGTCGCGCATCCTGCTCGGCCTCGAGGCGCCGACCTCGGGCGAGGTCCTTCTCGACGGCAAGCCGGTCTCCTCCATCGCCCGGCGCAAATTCGCCGCGCGTGTCCAGCCGGTGTTCCAGGACCCCTACTCCTCGCTCAATCCGCGCAAGACCGTGCGCCAGCTCATCGAGATGCCGCTGGTCATCGCCGGCGGGGTTCGGGCATCCGAACGGCTGGCGCGGGTACGCGAACTGCTCGACATCCTGCGCATGCCCGAGCGCATGCTGGATGCCTATCCGAGCCAGATGTCGGGTGGCCAGCGCCAGCGCGTTGCCATCGCCCGGGCGCTCATCTCGAGGCCCGAGATCGTCATTTGCGACGAGCCGACCTCGGCGCTCGACGTTTCCGTCCAGGCGGAGGTGCTCAACCTCCTGATGGAACTGCGCGCCGAGTTCGGCCTGACCTACCTGTTCATCAGCCACGACCTTGCCGTCGTCGAGTACATCGCCGACCGCGTCGCGGTGATGCAGGAGGGCCGGATCGTCGAGCTGGACGAGGCCGAGCGCCTCTTCGCCGGCCCGGCGCATGACTACACGCGCCGCCTTCTTGCCTCCGCCCTCACCGTTCCGCTCGCCACCTGACGGGCACCGCCGCCTTCCTTCACTTTTTTCATTATCCTTCGAGGACCCCAGATGACCAGTCCGCTTGCCGCCCGGCAGTCCGCAGCCCTGACCATCGACAGCGCCGAACTGCGCGTCGTTCACCTGCCCCTGATCAACCCGTTCACCACCTCGACGGGCACGATGCGCGAAAAGGTCCTTCCCGTCCTGGTGCTAAAGGCAGGCGAACTGGAAGGCATCGCGGAAGGCGTCATGGACCAGTTGCCGGACTATCTCGACGACACCATCTCGGCCACGACCCATTTCCTGCGCGAGGCGATCCTGCCGCACGTCGTCGGCAAGAGCTTCGCCAATCCGGGCGAGCTGGAGCGTGTGCTCGCGCCCTGGCGTGGCCACTGGATGGCCAAGGCGACCGTGGAGATGGCCTTCTGGGACCTGTGGGCGAAGTCGCTCGGCCTTCCGCTCAAGACCCTGCTTGGCGGTTCGGGCGACAAGGTCGCGGTCGGTGTCTCGCTCGGTATCGACAGCATCGCGGCAACGGTCGAGGCGGCGAAGCGCCATCACGCCGAGGGCTACAAGCGGATCAAGCTGAAGATCCAGCCCGGGCACGACATCGAACTCGTCTCGGCGGTGCGTGCCGCGCTGCCCGGCGCCCGGATCAGCGTCGATGCCAACACCGCCTACTCGCTCGCCGACACCAAGGTGATGCGGGCGCTCGACGCCTTCGACCTCGAATATATCGAGCAGCCGCTGGCCTATGACGACCTGCACGACCACGCCGTGCTGCAGTCGCGCATTTCGACACCGATCTGCCTCGACGAGAGCATCCGCTCGGCGGCGGATGCCCGCAAGGCGCTCGCCAACGACGCGACCCGCGTCATCAACATCAAGGTCGGCCGCGTCGGTGGCCATGCGGAAGCGATGCGCATCCACGACATCGCCGCCGCATGGGCCGTGCCCGTGTGGTGCGGCGGCATGCTGGAAGCCGGCATCGGCCGCGCCCACAACATCCACCTCTCGACCCTGCCGAACTTCCGCAAGCCGGGCGATACCTCGAGCGCAAGCCGCTACTTCCGCAAGGATATCATCCTTGAGAACCTGGAAACCGAGAACGGCATGATGGCCGTACCGGAAGGTGCCGGCATCGGTGTTCACCTCGACCGGGAGTTCCTGGAAAGCGTGACCAGCGAGCGCGAGGCGTTCTGAACCTCCAACCGAGGGCCCGGAACCCGCGCAGCATGTGAAATAGCCGGCTGCACGCCACCTTGCCGTGTGCTAGCTAGACCGCCAGCGACAGGCCCCGGCGCGACCGCCTCCGGGGCCGCAAAGGGGGCGGACCGTCATGCTCGAACGCCGGATCTTCTGTTTCTGGACGGGAGAAAATCCGTTGACGGAAAACCGGAGGAAAGGGCTTGCCGCCCTTCGCCACCACTCCGGCTGCGAGGTCGTGCTGATCGCCGCCGACGAAGTGACGGATTTCATCCCCGCCCGCGACCTGCATCCGGCCTACCCTCATCTCAATCTCGCGCATCGGGCCGATTTCCTGCGCTGCTACGCGATGCTGCGTCACGGCGGCGGCTATGCCGACATCAAACCGCATTACCACAGCTGGGAACCGGCGTTCCGGCAGCTGGACGAGGATCCCGCAATCTGGGCCGCCGGCTACCGCGAACCCAATCCTGGCGCGATTTCCAACATGTACTCGTCAAGCTGCCTGCTCGGCGAAAGTCACGACCGGCGCGCGCGCGCATACCTGCATCGCAAATGGCTTCAGCTGCATTTCCGCAGCCTGATCGGTTGTTGCGCCTTCGTGTTCAGGCCCGGGACCCCGTTCGCCCAGGCGTGGTGGGACGAGATGAACCGTCGGCTCGACAAGCTGCTGCCGGCACTGCTCGAGCACCCGGCGCGCCACCCGCGCGAGCAACCCGGCGACATGCATGACGGCAAACCGTCACGCTATCCCGTGCCCTGGACATACATCTTCGGGGACATCTTCCATGTCCTCGGCGGGCGTCACCGGTCGAGGCTCTCGACACGCCTGCCAGCGCCGGACTTCTCCGACTATCAGTAGCGGTGCGACGGCACCCGGATGTCGCGATCAGGCGGCCAGGTAACCGCCATCGACGGGGATGATCGCCCCGTGGACATAGGACGCCTCGTCCGACAGCAGAAAGGCGATGACAGAGGCAATCTCGGCAGGCTGCGCCCAGCGGCCAAGCGGTATGCGCGCCTCGATCCGGGGCCCGCGCACCGGATCCGCTTTTGCCCGTGCCGAGAGTTTCGTGTCGACCCAGCCCGGCGCCACCGCATTGACGCGGACGCCGCGTCCGCCCCAGGCGACCGCCAGCGAACGCGTCATGGAGGAAACCGCCCCCTTGCTCGCCGAGTAGGCGGGCGCCGCCGCATTGCCGAACCCGCTCCACATCGAGGCGATGTTGACCACCGCCCCGCCGCCGCGTTCAAGCGCCGGCAGGGCGGCGTTGGCCGCCGCGAAACTGCCGCCCACGTTGATGTCCATCACCTTTCGGAAGCCCTCCTCCGTCCACTCGTCGTCGAAACGGATCACGCCGGCACAATTGACGAGCCCGTGCAACACGGGCACCGACGCGAACAACGCCGCGCGGGCGGTGGCATCGGTGATGTCGCATTCGGCGAAGGAAACCTCGTCCGACAGACCCTCATCACGTTCCAGCCCCGCCGCGACAACGCTCCAGCCGCGGCGGGCCAGTCCTTCCGCCGTCGCCCGTCCGATGCCGGTTCCCCCGCCCGTTACAATCGCCGTTCGCATCGAAAAACCTCACAGGTGTTGGCGCCTCAAGACCGCCCGTCGAGGGCGCGCATGGCCGTGACCAGGTCTTCCGGCCGAAGTTGGCGCATGTAGTTCCCGGCATAGGGCGCAGTCAGGGATATCTCCGCCATCTTCAGGAAGTCGGCCTTCTCGGTGAGCCCGAACGCCTCGAACGACACCGGCAGCCCCATCCTTTCGAAGAAGGCTGTCAGCTCCTCGATTTCCTCTTTGCTGCCCTGCCCGGCCGCAAGCTGCGTCAGCGTGCCCAGCGCGACCATCTCGCCATGCAGGAGACGCGCGAGCTGCGGCATCGCGGAGAACCCGCGCACCATGGAATGGGCGATGGACAGCCCGCCGCTTTCAAAGGCCAGCCCGCTCAGCAGGATCGACGCCTCGACGACGCGCTCGAAGGCTTCGTCCGGTTCCTTCGCCCGCATGGCCGTTTCGCCGTCTTCCAGAAGGATGACACGGGCGCGTTCGACGATGGCTTTTGTCAGCTCGGTCGGCGTTCCGCCGAAGAAGTTCAGGCCGCCGCCGGCCAGCGCGCCGGCAAGCTCATAGGGTTTCGACATGGCATCGCCGATGCCGGCGGCCAGGAAGCGGCGCGGCGCGGAGGCGATGACGGCCGTATCCACGAGCACCAGAACGGGATTGGCCCGCATGTGACGCACGCCCTCGACCGCATGGTCGGCGGTGTAGACCACCGCGATGTGGCTCGTCGGGCTGTCGTTGGAGGCGATCGTGGGGACGATCGCCACCGGCAGGTCGCACAGGATCGCGGCGCCCTTGGCCGTGTCGATGGCCTTGCCCCCGCCGATGCCGAGGATCAGGCGCGCATCGCCGATCTCGCCGGCGCGGGCCTCGATCTCTTCTGCCGTGCACTCACCCCCGAACGGCAGGAGCCGCGCCTGCGGGAGGCATTGCCCCAGTCGGTCGCCGAGCAGTTCCCGGGCAACCGGATCGATGACCACGGCAACCGGGCCGCCGCCCAGCCGCTCGACTTCCCCGGCGAGCGTGTCGACCGCGCCAGGTCCCTGGACGTAGCGTTGCGGGGCTCCGAGAATACGCAGGGCCATGACCTAGCCTTTCACCGCGCCGGCCGTCAGGCCCTGCACGAAATAGCGGGACAGAAGGATGAAAGCGATGAACAGGGGCATAGCGATCAGCGTCGAACCGGCCATGATGTCGCCCCAGCGCAGGTCGAACGCCCCGATCATGGAGGCAAGTCCGAGCGGCACCGTCTTGTTCACGTCCGAGCCGATCATCACCAGCGCGAAGGTGTAATCCGTCCACGACAGCAGGAAGGCGAAGATCGCGACGGTCACGAGCCCGGGAACCGAAAGCGGCAGCACCACCCGCAGGAAGGCGCCGAGCCGCGTGCAGCCGTCGACCATGGCGGCCTCTTCCAGCTCGAACGGCATCGCCTTGAAGAACCCCCACAGGAACCAGACCCCGAGCGGCATGGTCATGGTCAGGTGCGAGATGACGAGGGAAAGGAGCGTGTCGTTGAGCCCGACCTTGGTAAACATCGCATAGAGCGGGATGGCGAGCAGCAGCGGCGGGAACATGTAGGCATAGAGCATGCCGGCGATGATCGCCTTCTTGCCGCGGATCCGCTGCCGGGTGACGCCATAGGCGATCATCACCGACAGGAACATGGTCAGCACCACCGTCGACAGGGCGACGATCAGGCTGTTCAGGAACTGCCGGGGATAATCGGTCTGGGCCAGCAGGCTGTAATAGTACTGCAAGGTGAGCTCGGTCGGCACGAGCGTCGGGTTGAGCAGCATCTCCTGCGTCGGACGCAGCGACGACGACACCATCCAGTAGATGGGAAAGGCGCTGTAGAGCGCGATGGCGATCGCCGCGAGATAGAGGCCGATACGGGCGGCCGGCCGGCGCGATGCGGTTGTCATGCATCGTCCTCCATGGGAAAGGCTCGGAAATACAGGAAGACGGCGAGCGACAGGAACAGGAAGGAGATCGTCGCGACCGCCGCGCCCGTGCCGATGTCGTAGAGCGCGAAGGCCGTCCGGTACGACAGGATCGGAAGATGCTCCGTCGCCCCCAGGGGACCGCCGCCCGTCGTCAGCCAGATGACGTCGAACTTGTTGAACATCCACACCCCGCGCAGCAGCACGATCACCGTCAGGATCGGCCGAAGCACCGGGAGCGTGACGTGGAAAAAGCGGCGGATGGGACCGGCGCCGTCGACGCGGGCCGCCTCGTAGAGCTGGGTCGGCACCGTCTGCAGGCCGGCAAGGAAGGTGGTGGTGACGAACGGCGTCCACAGCCAGACCGAGATCAGGATCACCGAAATCATGGCCGCCTGCTCGGTCTCGAACCAGTAGATCGGCGGCAGGCCCCACTCGTCCATCAGGATGGTGACGATACCGAGCGACCCGTCGACCATCCACTTGAAGGTCAGAACGGCGATCACGGTCGGCAGCAGATAGGGCAGGAACGCCATGCCGCGCACCAGCGCCCTGCCACGGAACGGCTGGTGCAGGACAAGCGCGAAGCTGATGCCCAGCACCACCTGGAGAACGATCGCCAGCCCGGCATAGATAATGCCGTTCCACAGCGCGCTCCAGAATTCCGCGCTTGCCAGCACGGCCTGGTATTTCGCAAGGCCCACCCAGACCGGGTCGGAGGTCAGCGACGGCAGGTCGAAGAAGCTCAGCGACACGGCATAGACCGCCGGACCGACGATCAGCAGCAATGTCACGATCACGCCCACAGCCAGGAAGGCCGGCAGCATCCAGCGGGTCATTCTTGCACCCTTTTTGCAATCCGAAGGCCGGAGGCGGCGGCTTGCGCCGCCTCCGGAACGATGTCGGGAACGGACCGGGCGATCAGTTCACAAGCTCGCGCATCCGCGCCGCCGCCGTCTCGACGGCCTCCGTCGACGACATGCCCTTGATGAGCTTGTTCTGGAGCATCTCGGGCATGACGAAGGCCTCGAACACCTTGCCGGGACGGATGTCCGGATACGGTCCCTGCGTGTCGATCGAGGTGACCAGCATCTTGTCGTCGGTGACCATCCCGCGCATCGTCTCGATCTGCTCGGAATACTTCTTGATCATCGCGTTGTCGCGCCAGCGGTCATTGTCGTAGATGTCGAGCCGCGCCGGCTGGAAGTGGACAGGTGCGGTGTGCAGGAAGTCGACCAGGCGGTCGGTGGTCATCCAGCGCATGAACTCCATCGCCGGGCCGGTATTGTCGGTCTTGAGGACCACCCAGCCGTCATAGCCGTGGCTGACCGCCTTGTTCTGCCCGGCGCTGTCCATGTAGGGCATGATCCCGAGGTTTTCTGCGACCTGCGGATTGTCCCGCTCCGCCGCCTCGAGAACCCGTCCGGCATAGGCGCCATGCGCGACGGAGCCGCCGACGACGTTCGACAACACCGTCGCGTAGTCGGCCTGGATCGCGCCCGGCGGCATGGTCGGGTAGAGCCGCTCCATGAAGTCGAGATAGGCGGCCGCCTTGGACTTCATGCCTTCGGCGTCCAGCGTCACATTCCACTGGTCGTCGAACAGCTTGACACCCTCGGCCCACATGAAGGCAACCGACATCCAGTTGGTCGCGCCATTGGAGCCGATGGGGAACAGGCAGCCCTTGCGCCGGCCCTCGATGGTGGCCTGGCAGTTGGTCACGAAGTCGTCCCAGGTGTTGGGGATCGACAGGCCCTTCTGCTCGTAGAGATCCTTGCGGTAGTAGATGACCGAAAGGTTGTAGTCGAACGGGTACCAGTAGACCTTGCCGTCCATCGGGAACAGGATGTTGTTGCCCCATTCATACGGATCGGTGAGTTCGTTCAGCGGCACGATCTGCCCCTGGTCCGCGAGGATCAGGACGTGGCCGATAAAGCCGACATTGGCGATGTCATAGGGCGTTCCGCTGCGGATGCCGTTGGTGATCTTGGTGAAGGCCTCTCCAAGGGGAACGGAATCGATCCGCACCTCGATGCCGGTCTTCTCCTGGTATTCCTTCGCGATCCTGTCGAAGAAGGCGAGCGTGTCCTTGCCCGTCTCGCAGTTCAGGAAACGGATCTCCTTGCGCCCCTGCGCCCTGAGGGCGGGTGCGCCGAGGCTGGACAGTGCCGCGCCGAGGCCCAGCACGCCGGCACCCTGCAGGGTCTGTCGCCGCGTGATCAGCCGTGAATTGCCTGATTTCGTCATGGTTTCTCCTCCCGAGTTGCCCCGCGGTCCTCCGCCGCGGTGGTTTCGTTCAATTCCGCGCCGGTTCCGCAGAGGCGGACAGCGCCAGTCGCAGTTCGGTCTCCTTGTCGAACAGATGGACGCCCGCCGGATCGGCCGACACGTTCACCGTGTCGCCCGCGCGGATGTCGTCGCGCCGGTCCTCCATCACCCGCAGCTGGTGCTCGCCGATCCTGCCGATCAGCAGGGTCTGCGATCCCAGTTGCTCGACGGCGCGCACGGCGAAGGGAATGCCCTCCTGCGCGACGAAGAGCGCCTCGGGCCGTATGCCGGCAACGAGCGGGCCGTCCGGCGCCCCAGACGGCGCCGGCAGCGACATGTCGTCGGACGGCCCCATGCGCAAACGTCCCTCCCCGATCTCGGCCGGGAAGAGGTTCATCTCCGGCGATCCGATGAAGCCGGCGACGAAGACGTTGCGCGGCCGGTCGTAGACCTCCAGCGGCGCGCCGATCTGCTGGACGTGACCGTCCCGCATGATCACGATGCGATCCGCCAGCGTCATGGCCTCGGTCTGGTCGTGGGTGACGTAGACCATCGCCTTGCCGATGCGCTTCTGCAGCAAGGCGATCTCCTCGCGCATGCGCACCCTGAGCTTCGCGTCGAGGTTCGACAGCGGCTCGTCGAGCAGGAACACCGCCGGATCGCGCACCAGAGCCCGGCCCAGCGCGACCCGCTGCATCTGCCCGCCCGAAAGCTGGCGCGGCTTGCGATCAAGCAGATGCGTGATCGCCAGCATCTCGGCAACCTCGTCGACGCGCCGGGCCGTATCGGCAGTGGTCATGCCGCGCATCTTCAGGCCGAAGCCCAGGTTGGCGCGTATCGTCTTGTGCGGATAAAGAGCGTAGTTCTGGAACACCATCGCAATGTCGCGATCCTTCGGTTCCAGGTTCGTCACGTCGCGCCCGCCGATGAAAAGCTCACCGCCGGAAATGCTCTCCAGACCCGCCACCATGCGGAGCGTCGTCGACTTGCCGCAGCCCGAAGGCCCCAGCAGGACGATCAGCTCGCCCTTGGCGATGTCCAGATTGACCCCCTCGACGGCGGTCACGCCGCCATAGGTCTTGCGCAGGTTGCGCAGGCTCACTTCGGCCATCAGTTCCCTTCCCTGCCGGCTGCGGCGATGCGATGGTTGACAGGCGTCAGCGCGTCCTTGGTCTCGCGGTAGATGGCAAAAACGTCCTCGTAACGCCGTGCGGCGTCCAGATCGGGCCGGCGGGTTGCCTTGACCTCGATCACGGCGGCGGCGGCCTGCGTGTCGGCGAAGACGCCTGCGCCGAGGCCGGCGATCAGGGCGGCGCCGAAGGAGGCATCTCCCTCGCGCGGGATCTCGATCACCAGACCGGTCACGTCCGCGATGATCTGCTGCCAGAGCTCGCTGCGCGTGCCCCCGCCAACCAGCCGGGCCGTCGAGAACCCCATGTCGAGCCCGCGCAGCACCTCGAGACAATCGCGCAGGCTGAAGGCGATTCCCTCATAGAGCGCCCGGACGAAATGGCCCGGACCATGGGCGAAGCCGAGGCCGACATAGGACGCCCGAAGGTCCGGGTCCCAATAGGGGCTGCGCTCGCCGTTGAGATAGGGGTGAAAGACCAGCCCGTCGCTTCCCGGCGGCACGCCTTGCGCGGCACGGTCCATGCCCTCGAAACCGATGGCGCCGAACAGCGTGTCGCGCAGCCAGCGATGCGCCGACGCACAGGAATTGGTGCCGAGGATCGTGTAGCAATGGCCCGGCACCAGATGCGGATAGTGGATGACCTTTTCCGAAAAGGCCGGGTTTGCCGTCAGCGTCGACACGGTTCCCGCGGTCGCCAGCTTGAGCGCGCCGAGCCCGGCGCGGGTCATGCCGCCGCAGAAGGTCTCGGCATTGGTGTCCGAGGTTCCGCAGATCACCGGCGTTCCGGCCATCAAGCCGGTCGCCTGTGCGGCCGCCGCCGTGACCCGGCCGGTGACCTCTGTCGAGCCGACGATGGGCGGCAGCACGGACGGGTCGATCCCCGCCATCCGGCAGAGCTCGTCCGACCAGCTCGAGCCATTGGCATCGGCCAGCATCAGCCCCCAGGCATCGGTGATATCGGTCGCGTCGCTTCCGTCGATCTGGCGTCGCAGCCAGTCCTTGGCCGGACGGACCCGGTGGATGCGGGCAAACAGGTCAGGTTCGTTCTCGCGCGTCCACACAAGCTGCGGCAGCGTCCATGTGGCGCTGACCAGGTTGCCGGACAGCGCAAGGATCCGATCCCCTTGCGTCTGTCGAAGAGCCGCGACCTGACGTCCCGAGCGCTGATCGTTCCACATGATCGCCGGGCGAAGCGCATGGCCGTCGGCGTCCTCGAGAACGTGCGTGTGCGCTCCGGCGGTGAAGGCGATGCCCCCGATGCGGGCCGGATCGATCCCCTGCCGCCAGAGCTGCGACAGGGTGTCGATCATCGCCGCCCGCCAGCCGAGCGGGTCCTGTTCGCTGAACCCGGGATGCGGAGCCAGCGTCTCGACAGCGGCCGAGGCCGCGCCAAGGACCTTGCCGGCCCCGTCGATCACGGTCGACTTGAGCGAGCCGGCGCCGAGGTCTATGCCCAACAGCAACGGATCAGGCATGGTCCACCCTGTCTCGATAGGGGTCGATGGAGCCGGCGCGCGGCGGCAGGCCGAGCTTGCCGGGGTTGAAGAGGTTCTGCGGATCGATCGCCTGCTTGACGGCGCGCAGCACATCCATGCCGACGCCCAGTTCCCCGTCCATCCAGGGACCGCGGAACAAGCCGCTGCCATGGTGATGGGCGATGGAACCTCCATGAGCGAGCGTTTCGCCCTCCAGCAGTTCCCACAATCGGGCATGCAGCGGAAGGGCCTCGTCCTGCGGCATTTGCGGCAGGCGGATCGTCATGTACTGGCACACGCCCTCCGGATAGACATGCGACCAATGGGCGCTGAAATGCGCATCCGGGCAGATCCCCGGCACCTGCCGTTCGATTGCCTCGTAGAGCGCGGCGGCACGCGACCAGTTCACCGTCACCTCGATGGTGTCGTTGTAATAGCCCTTGTCCTGCCACAGCTTGGTGATCGACTTGTAGCGGCTCGCCCGCCACTCGTCGAACGGCCGGGTTTCGGTTTCAACGGCGTCTGCCTCCGCCGCAAAGGCGCGCACCAGCGCCGCTTCGGCGGCCACGAGGCCCGGCTCCCCGCAAACCACGATATTGGCCATCACGGGCCGATCGGCGAAGGCGGCGATCCCTTCGGTACGCGACGCCGTCTCCCGCTCGTCGTAGAGCCGCACGATCCTGGGATGCAGTCCCGCCTGCATGATCCGGCGGGCAAGGCCGAGCGTCGCCACGCGGTCCGGCAGTGCGAACACCATGACCTCTTCGGCCTCGGGCTGCTTCCACAGGCGCAAGGTGAGTTCGGTGATGATGGCGAGCGTGCCCTCGTTGCCGACGATCAGGTCGCGGATCGACGGGCCGGTCGCCCGCTTGGGCAACGGCCGGACCTCAAGCAGGCGGCCGTCCGGCAGCACGGCCTTGAGGCCGACGACGATGTCCTCGATCTTGCCGTAGCGACTGGACTCCTGGCCGCCGCCCCGGCAGGCCGCCCAACCGCCTGTCGTGGAAATGGTCAGCGACTGGGGAAGATGGCCGACCGTGTAGCCCTTGGCATTGAGTTCCGCCTCGAAGAGCTCGCCGTTCATGCCGGCCTGGACCGTCACCAGGGCGTTCTCGTAGTCGACGCCGGTGATCCGGTCCATGCGCTGCATGTCGATCATCACCTCTCCCTCGAGCGGGATGGTGCCGCCGAGGACGCCCGAACCGCTGCCATAGGGGATGACGGGAAGACCGGCCTCGGCGGCGAGGCGCACGATCTGCTGGACCTCGTCGGCCGAACCCGGGCGCAGGACGACACCCGGCAGGGTGCCGACCAGCGCCCCGGCACGGGCCCGGAAATTCGCATAGGGCAGCTTGTCGTGGGCGTACCGCCTGCGGTCGTCCTCTCCCGTCAGGACATTCTCCGATCCGACGATATCCGCAAACTCCGCGAACCGCGTTTCACTGCTCACCATGATCCTCCCTTCTCGACTGCGGCGGCGCGATCTCACGCGGCCGGACATTTGAGCAAACGTTTGTTCAAATAGAATGCAAAAGACCCGGCGACGTCAACACCTAAATTTTCAGGGAGGATGCGGAACCGCGAACGACAAGGTTTCCGGGTGCGAGAAGCAGCACGGGAGACCTTGGAGACCCTGCGTCGGACGGCATTTCGAGCTGATCCAGAAGCATCCGCACGGCTTCGTGTCCCATCTCCGATGTGGGCAGGTCGACCGTCGTGATTTCCGGATAGACGACTCGTGCAAGAAGGTCGTCATGCATGGTGACAACCGAAATATCGCCCGGTACGTCGAACCCGAGCTTGTGCAGATACGCGATGGTCGCCGCTCCGGTGAGCAGCGTCGCGGCATGGATGGCGGTCACCTTGCGCTCGAGCAGCCGGTCGACCGCTGCGGGCACGCGCTCGGGATCGTATCCGGCCTCCGCCACCAGATGCGGATCGGGATCGAGCCCGGCAGCAGACATCGCCTCCTCCCACCCCTGCCGGCGGGCATTGCCGTTGAAGCGCCCGAGGCGGCCCGCGACATGTCCTATGCATCGGTGCCCCAGACCGATCAGATGCCGCACGCCGATCGCGCTGGCCGCACAGGTATCGACGGCGACGCAGGGAACATTGCCGGAAAGCACACGGTTGATGACGACATAAGGAAGGTTCATAGCCGCGATGCTCTGGCGCAGGCTGTCATCCTCGTCGAAGCTGGCGATGATGACCCCCTCGATCAGGCTCGACTGCGAGACGCGCTCCAGCACGCTCGACGCCGAACCGTTCTGGTCGTAGGCCACCAGCAGCACATATCCCCTCGCCCGCGCCTCGGCTTCCGCCCCGAGGATCGCGGAAGCGAAGACCGGGTTCTCGATCTGCGGCACCACGATGAGCAAGGTGCGGGACTGCGCCGTCTTCAACGCCCGCGCCAGCGGATTCGCCCGGTATTTCAGCCGCTCGGCCGCATCGATGATGCGTTGGCGCGTCTCGGCGCTGGTCCGGACGTCCTTGTCGTTCTTCAGGACACGCGAGACGGTGGAGACATCCACGCCGGCCGCCTTGGCCACGTCGCGCAAGGTGGTGCTGCGCGAGCGCTGCCTGGACGTTGTTTCCCTGGTCATTCCCGGCCGATCCTGCTTCGGGGCCGGACTGTCGGCCATTGGCCGTGCCGCATCCCGTTTCCGTCGAAGCAGGAAAGTTGCCCAAACGTTTTCGCAGAGGCAAGGCCAACCTGCTTCGCCAGCCGCCTATTCCGCAACCTCGTCTCCGGAAAGCGCCCGGCGCAGACGGCGGATCACCACGTTGCGGCTCTTCTCGTCCGGCTCGGCGGAGAGCTGGTCGCTGATGTCCAGCAGCAGACGAGAGACGTCGTTATGCCAATCGAGATGGGCCACCTCCTCGCGCGGCAGCCGCGGCGGCGACTGGCCGGCCAGCCGGACCGCGCCTTCGCTCGTCAGCTCGAACGTCTCGTCGAGGTCGGGGCGAAGCACGTGGTCGGCCTCCACGATCCCGGGCAGGCGGTCGACAAGTCCCTCGATCGCCTCCCGCTCGCCGTGGACGAGGAAAAGGTCATGCTTCAGCGGCAGCCGGTCGCTGATCCAGCTTGCCAGCTCCGGGCCGTCCGCATGGCCCGAATAAAGGTCGATCGAGCGGATGCGGGCACGGACGGAAAACTCCTCGCCCCGGATGCGGACGGATGGCGCGCCATCCTGCAGGATGCGGCCGAGCGTGCCGGTCGCCTGGTAACCGACGAACAGCACGGTTCCCTCGTCGCGCCACAGCCAGTTCTTCAGTCGGTGGCGGATGCGGCCGGCCTCACACATCCCGCTGGCCGCGATGACGATGTGGAAGCCTCGGACACGGTCGAGCGCTTTGCTCTGTTCCACCGACTCGGTCATGTGCAGGTTGCCGGCGTCGAGCCCCTGCAGCAGCGTATCGCCGCCTTCCAGCTCGCGGGCATGGCGGGCAAAAACCCGAGTCGCGGCGGCGGCCAGCGGCGAATCCAGGTAGACCGGAATTTGCGGCAGGGCGCCCTCGGCCATCAGTTGGCACAGATCGCTGATCAGTTCCTGCGCCCGTTCCACCGCGAACGACGGAATGAGCAGGGCACCGTTCGGGTTCGTCGCCGCCTTCACTTCGGCACGCAGTTGCGCCCGCCGGTGCGCCGGGGTGGCGTCCTCCCGATCGGTGTCGCCATAGGTGCTTTCGCAAATGAGATAGTCGATGCCGCTCGGCGCTTCCGGGTCGGGTTGCAACAGCTTGTAATCGGGGCCGATATCACCGGAAAACAGCAGCCGGGTGGCCGGTTCGGCGATCTCCAGTTCGACCGAGGCCGAGCCAAGCAGGTGACCCGCGTTCCAGAAGCGGGCGCGCAGGCCCGGCAGCACCTGGAACCAGTCGCCATAGGCATGGGGCCAGAACAGGGAGAGCGTTGCCTGCGCATCCTCGCCGGAATAGATCGGCTCGACCGTCTCGCGGCGACTGCGCCGGCGGTTGCGCCGGTTGAGTTGCTCGACCTCGATCTCCTGGATATGAGCGCTGTCCGGCAGCATCACGCTGCACAGCTCGAACGTGGCTCCGGTTGCAAAGATCGGCCCCGCATAGCCATCGCGCACCAGCTTCGGCAGCAGGCCGGAATGGTCGATATGGGCGTGGCTGAGGATCACCGCGTCAATCTCCCCGGCAGCGAAGGGAAACGGGCGATAGTTCAATTCCTTCTCGGTCTTCGAGCCCTGGAACAGGCCGCAGTCGAGCAGGACCGTGCCGCCCGCGGTCTCCAGCCGATGGCAGGATCCGGTAACGCAGCCGGCAGCGCCGTGGAATGTCAGCCTTGGGGCACCCGTTGCCATCGAACCTTCCCCTGCTCGGTCTCGCCTGCCGGTGCCAATACCGACAGTGACGTCAGGTTAGCACGGGCGAAACGCCCTCACCGAGCCCGAAGACGCAGGTTCGCGGTAGCACGTAGGCCTTCGGACAGGATCTTCCCGTCAGCCCGTGCAGTCGGGCATTGCCAAAGACGGCGGCCGGGCGTCTCGACTTCATGGAGGCTGCTCGTCGCGTGGAGCCCGACACGGATCCGCATCTCGCCAGGCATGGCAGCGCCTGGAACCTATCCGAAGTGGCGTGCGACAAGCCGTTTTGCGTGATCCCAAAGGGTTCGCGAGCCCGCCTCAATCTGCGGACCGTAGCGCACGTGCACCTGCTCCCTGGACACATTGCCGTCGCGCCAGGTACCGCCGCCGGCGGCAACGTTCTGGACAAGCGGCTGAAAGCGGTCGAGCGACTTGGCGAAGCGGGCGTCCGGCGAGGCACCCTCCTCGAACTCCCGCCAGAGCGCCCTGAATTCCGCCGCTTGCGGACCGGGCAGCAGCCCGAAAATGCGGTCTGCCGCGGCCGCCTCCAGTTCTTCCTGCCGCTTCGGATCGACCGCGCCGTGGATCGGCGCGTCGCCGGCATCTATCTCGACGATGTCATGCAGCAGAAGCATCCTGATCACACGGTCGATATTCACCTGCGGATCGGCACACCCGCCAAGAACAAGCGCATAGAGCGCCAGATGCCACGAGTGCTCCGCGCTGTTCTCGCGGCGCGACCCGTCGATCAGCGGCGAGGCCCGCACGATCCCCTTCAACCGGTCGGCTTCGCGCAGGAACCGGATCTGCGCTTCAAGTTCGGTCTCGTCGATCATGCGGACACCCTCTGCTCGTCTGTTTTCCGGTCACCGTGGCAAGCCCCCGGGGAGCAGGCAGGCTACAGAAGCTTGTAGAATTTCTCGAATGCGAGATAGGTCGACTTGACGTGCTCCCGCGCGATGCTTTCCGCCTCCCGCGGATCGCGCGCGGCAAGGGCATCGGCGATCAGTTCGTGCTGACGCTGGAACAACGCCGCCTCCTCGCGGGAAACGAACTGCGCGAACCTGTGCGCGAAATAATACTGCATGTTCCGCTTGATCAGTTCGATCAGCCGTTCATTGCCGGAGGCCGCGAAGATGAGACCGTGCAGTTCGCGGTTTGTCGTCAGGCGTTGCGCGACATCCTCGAAACCGAGAGCGGCGCGCGAGCGTGTCGCGGCGACGATCTCCGCCACCTGCGCATCGCTGCCGCGAATCGCCGCTTGCGCCGTCGCGAAGCCTTCGAGGGCCATGCGCACCTCGTAGGATTCGCGAATCTGGATCATGTCGAGCTTCCTGACCTCCCAGCCACGCTTGCGGCGTGACAGGAGGCCATCCGCCGACAGGCGCTGCATCGCCTCGCGAACCGGCGTCCGGCTGACCGCCAGCGCATCGCCGATCTCCGCTTCGATCAGCGGCGTGCCGGTCGCAAGGGCGCCGGTCCGGATGGAGATCCTGAGCAGTTCATAGACCAGTTCGACAAAGGCGATCGGCGGTGTATCGCCATTTTCCCTGTCGCCCTGGTTGATTCCCTCCAGCCGCACCTCATCGGCAATCGTCCAGAAGTCGGCGCCCGCGATCACGCGCTCCTCAAGGTCTCTCAGCCAGGCTGGAGACACCGTCCCTGCCGGCTCCGTCCTGGATCGGGCGAGTGGACCATGGATGATCCACGGCTCGATCGTGCGGGTGGGTGCCTCCGTGCGGGCTGCCATAGCGTCTCTTTCCTGCTCTTTGACCTTGCGTCAGCTAGCCATGCCAGCGGCCTCTTGGACTAGTCCACAAATGGCCACGGGATCAATCGTCCACACGTATGCCTTGACGCATTCCAACTTGCATGCTTTTTTGCATACAAACTTTGTAACCAATTCGCGATGTGGCAATCAATGACGAATTTCCGGCTCGACGAAACACACGATCCCCGCGCCGAAAGCTGGGTTAAGGCGGCAAATGCGTCCGGCTGCGCGTTTCCCCTTCAGAACCTGCCATTCGGTGTCGGTCGGACAGGATCGTCGGAAACACCGTCGATCTTCGTTGCGATCGGCGACCAGGCGCTCGATCTCAAGGCCTGCGCGCAAGATGGCCTGCTCGACGGGCTGTTCGATGGCGATGCACGCGCCGTCCTTGGCGGCCCCAACCTCAACTCCCTGATGGCCCGCTCGCCTCAGGACTGGCATGCGTTGCGCCTGTGGCTGCATCGGGCCTTGCGGGAGGGATCTCCACTGCAGGAGGTGCTGACACCCCTCCTTTCACCGACGAGCGCGCTGAAGATGACGGTTCCGGCGCAAATCGGCGACTACACCGATTTCTACTGCTCCGTCGAACACGCGACCAATGTCGGCAAGCTGTTCCGCCCCGACAATCCGCTCCTGCCGAACTTCAAGAGCCTGCCGGTCGGATATCACGGCCGCGCATCGTCGCTCGTCGTGTCGCGAAGCGACGTCTGCCGGCCCGCCGGCCAGATCAGGGCGGGCGACGGCATCGTCCACGCCCCCAGCGCGATGCTCGACTTCGAGCTCGAGCTCGGCGCCTTTGTCGGCGTCAGGGAAGACGAGCCGGGGCCCCGCGCCCTGCCCGCGGCCCGGGACCGGCTTTTCGGCCTTTGCATCGTCAACGACTGGAGCGCCCGAGACATCCAGGCCTGGGAATACCAGCCGCTCGGGCCGTTCCTTTCCAAGAGCTTCGCCACCACCCTTTCGCCCTGGGTCGTGACCATGGAGGCGCTTGCCCCCTTCCGCGTTCCCGCCAGGCGGAGATCGGCGGGCGATCCGCCGCTCCTTGCCTATCTGAGCGATGAGGAGGATGCCGCGCAGGGTGCGCTGTCCGTCGCGCTCACCGCGAGCCTGACCAGCGAGGCCATGCGCGCCGAAGGCTGCCCGCCGGTGGTCGTCACGCGGACCAATGCTGCCGGCCTCTACTGGACCTTCGCTCAGATGCTGACCCACCACATGTCAAACGGCTGCCCCATGGCGCCGGGCGACCTTGTCGCAAGCGGCACGATCTCCGGTGAGGAGAAAGGCTCGCAGGGATGCCTGCTGGAGCTGACCCGCCGCGGCGCAGAACCACTCGACCTCGGGAACGGCGAGATCCGCCGCTTCCTGGAGGACGGTGACGAAATCGTACTCGAGGGCCTGTGCGAACGGGATGGTTTCCGTTCCATCGGCTTCGGTGCGTGCCGGGGAAGAGTGACCCCGGCCATTGAGTGGCAATAAACTCGATTGGGAGGAATACATGTCCAATACATGCACTAAACTGGCACGGACGGCGTCCCGCTGGGCAGCCCGCATCGGCATGGCGGTCGCGACCGTCGCCCTGACCGGCAATCTCGCATCGGCGGCCGAGCTGAAGCCCGTCACCATCGTCCTGCCGGGCTCCTCGGCAATGGCGTGGTATCCGATGATCGTGGCCCAGCAGCAGGGCTTCTTTGCCGAGGAAGGCCTCGACGTCACGATCAAGAGCCTCGACGGCTCCGGCGCCGTCCTGCAGGCGATGGCGGCCGGTCGTGCCGAATTCGGCGCGCCCGGACCGGGCCCCGTCCTCAACGCGGTCGCGCGCGGCGCGGACGTGAAGTTCTTCTACAACCTCTTCTCGCGCGGCCTCTTCGTGCTTGCCGGCGACCGCAATGACGGCATCACGTCGGCCGACGGCCTGCGCGGCAAGCAGATCGGCGTGTCCACCGCGGACGGCGCCGAAGTGTCCTTCGCCCGCAGCGCCCTGTCCTCCGTCGGCGTGCAGCCGGACGAGTACAAGTTCGTCACGATCGGCCAGGAAGGCATGGCCGTCACGGCATTCGACCGCGACACCATCCATGCCTTCGCCGCCTCCTTCACCGGCATTGCCGTTCTCAAGGATCGCGGCGTCGACATCATCGACCTGACCCCGGAAGGTCTCGACCTGTTCGGCAACGGCCTTGCCGTGCGCGGCGACATCTACCGCGATTCCCCGGAAATGGTGGCCGGCTTCGCCAAGGCGGTGCATCGGGCGACGGAATGGGGACTGCAGAACCCCGAGGGCGTCCTGACGGACGGCGAGACCTACAATCCGCAGGAGGTTGAGCGTCGCGAATATGCCCGTGCCCTGCTCGACACGGTCAACCAGCAATACGCGCCGATCGGCACCAACAAGCTCGGTTTCCTGCCGGACAGCGGCTGGCAGGCCTGGCACAAGAGCCTGCTCGAGACGGGTGAGCTCGACAAGCCGATCGAGGATCTTTCCACGGTCTACACCAACGAATTCGTCGAAAACCTGGGAGAGTAAGGATGCAGGCGCCGCGGCCGGACGGGGACGCAATTCTCCGTCTCAACAATGTGAACAAGCATTACCGCCGCGCACGGAAAGGCCAAGCCGACATCATTCACGCTGCGAAGGATGTTTCGTTTGAGCTGGAGAGAGGCCAAGTGGCCTCTCTCGTCGGTGCGAGTGGATGTGGCAAGTCGACCGTTCTGAAGATGATCGCCGGCCTGATCCCTCCCACGGGAGGAGAGATCCGGCTGAACGATCAGGCCCTGACGGGCCCGAACGAACAGATCGGCATCATGTTCCAGCAGCCGACCCTGCTGCCCTGGCGCAGCGTGCTGGAAAACGTGCTTCTGCCGATCGAGATTCGGGAAGGTCGCAAGGCCGCCGGTCTCGCCCGGGAGCGAGCGATGCAATTGCTTGAAATGGCTGGTCTGTCGGACTTTGCCAATGCCGTCCCCGCCGAGCTTTCCGGCGGCATGGCCCAGCGTGCGGCGATCTGCCGAATGCTGGTGACGCAGCCGGAGATCCTGCTGCTCGACGAGCCGTTCGGCGCGCTCGACGAGTTCACCCGCGAGCAGATGAATGTCGAGTTCGAGCGCATCTGCCAGATGCGCAAGGCGACCGCGATCATCGTCACGCACTCCATCCAGGAGGCAATCTTCCTGGCCGATTCCGTGTTCGTCATGTCGCCGCGCCCGGGCCGGATCGTCAGGCGGATCGAGATCGACCTTCCCCGCCCGCGCACGCCGGACATGATCACCGGCAGCCGGTTCAACGAGTATGTCCGCGAGATACACGACCTGCTGTTCGGCAGCAGCGAGGAGGCAGCCCATGGCTGACAATGAAAATGTCGACCCGGCGATCCTGATCGCGCTCGCCGAGAACGAACGCAAGACCCTGATCGAGCGTACCCCGCAATGGCTGCTCGTCCTGCTGTTCGGCTCGGCGATCATCGCCGTCTGGCATGCCGCCGTGACGTTCAGCGGCATCTCGCAGCTCGTCCTGCCCGGCCCCTATCAGGTGCTGCAGGACCTGATCTTCACGCTGCACAACCTGTTCACCGGCGGGTATGTGGCTCACGCC
>NZ_JBLXFR010000006.1:0-109445 GCF_048261845.1 Stappia sp.
CGGCTGGCGGCGCTTGCCTCGCGCGGGCTTCTCGGCGATGCGGGCGGGGGCGGGGACCCGGCGCCGTTCGACAGGGTGCTCGACCTGCCGCTGCTGGTCGGCGGGGAGACGGCGGTGCTCTCGCTGCAGATCGGCCGCGACGACACGCCCGGACACGAGGGCGAGGGCGCCCACCCGGCCTGGCGGCTGCGCTTTGGTCTCGACACGGACGGCACCGGCCCGGTGGAGGCGGTGGTCGGGCTCGACGGAACCCGGCTTTTCGCCAGCATCTGGGCGGTGCGCGAGGAGATCCGCATGGCGCTGAACGATCGCCTGCCGCGCCTTGCCGTGACGCTTGCCGAACTGGGGCTGGAGGTGATGGACCTCAAGGTGCTGGCCGGCCTCCCCGACGATCCGCCAGCGCCCTCCGGCCAGTTCGTGGACCGGGTCTCGTGAGCGGTGAGCGGCGCGAGCCGCCGGCCGTTGCCGTCGCCCTTCGCTATGACAATGCGGGGGCGCCGCGCGTCACCGCCAGGGGGCGCGGTGCCGTTGCCGCCCGCATCCTGGAGATCGCCGCCGAACACGGCGTGCCGGTGGAGGAGGACGAGGCCCTTGCCGAAGCGCTGTCGCAGGTGGAACTCGACAGGGAAATCCCGATCGAACTCTTTGAGGCGGTCGCCGCCGTGCTACGCTTCATCCTGGCGGCAAGAGGGCGGCTTTGAGGAATACGGGCGCAAGGCCGCAACGAAATGACTTGCCAAACCTGAACTGAAATGGGAGTTCCGTCTCCCAAACCGCCCGCACTCGCGCCCCTGGCGCGGCCGGGTCGTCTTTCAGGCGGGTTGTCACCTCATCCCCTTCATCGGGGGCTCGCCCAAGGATTGGAAAGCCATTGCCGAATACCGACTGCGCGCCGAAAGAAAAGCCCCGCTCCTGGAACGCCTCGCTTGCCAGGTATCGCCAACCGAGCACGGCGCGCAGCGTCTTCGAGATCCTCGCCAGCCTGCTGCCCTTCGCGGCCCTTTGGACGGCGGCGGCGCTGCTGGTGACCAACGGCCAGTGGTGGGGCCTCATCCTGACCGTGCCGGCCGCCGGCCTGCTCGTGCGCCTGTTCATGCTGCAGCACGATTGCGGGCACGGCTCGCTGTTCTCGCGGCGCGGGCTCAACGACTGGACGGGGCGGGCGCTCGGTGTGCTGACCTTCACGCCCTATGACTACTGGCGTCGGACCCATGCGATCCACCACGCCTCGACCGGCAATCTCGACCAGCGCGGCATCGGCGACGTGGACACGCTGACGGTGCGCGAATACGAGGCCCTGCCCTGGACCGGACGGCTGCGCTACCGGCTCTACCGGCATCCGCTGGTGATGTTCGGCCTGGGGCCGGCATGGCTCTTCGTGTGCCAGTACCGGCTGCCGGTCGGAATGATGCGCGGCGGGCTGGAGCCGTGGCTCTCGACCCTTGCCACCAACCTTTGCATCGTCGCCATGGCAGCGCTCCTCATCTGGGCGGCGGGGCCGGCAACCTTCCTGATGGTGCAGGGGCCGATCATCCTGATCGCGGCGACGGTCGGCGTCTGGCTGTTCTACGTGCAGCACCAGTTCGAGGAAACGCACTGGTCCGAAGCAGGCGAGTGGAACTACACGACCGCCGCACTCGAGGGCAGCTCGCATTACGACCTGCCGCCGGTCCTGCAGTGGTTCACCGGCAATATCGGCATCCACCACGTGCATCACCTTTCCAGCAAGATCCCGTTCTACCGCCTTACCGAGGTGATGCGCGACTTTCCCGAGCTGCGCGACATGAACCGCCTGACCCTGCGTGAGAGCCTCGGCTGCGTGAAGCTTGTCCTGTGGGACGAGGACACCCGCCGGCTGGTGTCGTTCCGCCAGGCGCGGGCGGCCCGGGCTGCCTGAGGGCCGGCGTAGTACTCGACGGGAAGCATGCCCCGGTTTTGTAGAAAACCGACCCTAGATGCGGAGCCGGTCATCGTCCTGCAGTCTTGATCGTTTCAAGCTGTGCCCGAAACCGCTCGTTCGGCGTCGCGCCTTTCATCATGTTGACGCATCTTGCGACGAGTTGAATGTTGTCAGAGGTATAGTGCCCATCACTGTTGATGCGATCGGGACTTAGGCACCAGTCTCCTGCCTCGATGGTCATTTGAACCCCCGACAAGGCGCAAAGACCCTGTTGCTTCTGCAAGAGAACTTCCAGGTGGTCGGCCATCGCGTCGGCGCTGTCGAAGCCGAATTCCTTCCACTTGCTGATTGCAGTCGTTTCTTTGCCGGACTGCTTGGTTGTTTGTTCGGCTCCCCGGGCAATCCTCAGAAGCATATTGCGCAGTTCGCTCGTTGTTCCATGAGTACGCGAGGTTTCCCCAGTCTTTATTGCATGATCTGGGACGTCGTGTATTTCTTCCGTCAAACGAAAAGTAACGTCTACGGTTTCGCCATCGGCCAGATTTTTTACTTCAAGCCTGTCAATCCGGTAGATGCCCAAGTAGCCGTCGCGGGTTCGCGTCTCGATCCCGCTCTCCATTTCTCCCTTTTGAATGACTGCATATCCAGTCTGGAGAGCCGATAGCCAGCGCTGGTATTTCTTACTGCTCTTCTTCAGGGGGTCATGGTAGCGGGGAGGGTCTTGTGTCCAGTCGACACGAATATTGTGACACACTGGCAGTTCCAGATCGCCGGCCGTATCGACAGTCCACCTACCGGGCCTTCCTTTCAGCTGTGCTCGCAGATCACGCTGCCTAAGCCGGAAATCTCGATAGACATGAGCGGCGACCGAAAACGCGGTGCCGTGAGCGATGCCAGCGTCAATGGCAAGATCACGGCCTTCCGATTCGTCCAGTCCCTGCTTCGCCGCTTTGGTCAGAATTTTCCGTGCGGTCTCAACCGGGTTCTGAACCGAAGACGACGACTTGTAGGTCTTGTGTCTCGTCTGATGCCAAAAATATCGAGCTGCTGTTACGGTGGACTTCTTGTCGCCGCCTCTAAGGTCTTCAATGGCGGCGTTCGGGTTGGCGTTCAGTGCTTCAAAAATTCGCGCGGTTATCGTCGTGTCGGACACTCTGTCAGCCCCAATACCTGTCGGAAATACTGTTTTTCAACGCTGCATAAAAATTCAATTCTGGTGCAATCAAAAATGCGCATGCGGCTTGTTGTCAAGGCGATTTGCCTTGGGCGCGTGCACTTGGCGCCTTCAGGTTCAGGCGCAGAAGCTGACTTGACGGGTCCGAGCACCAGCCCTCAAGGCTGGATCAGGCGGCGCCTGAGTTGACCGCGAACGTTCCAGGACCGGAACATCTATACTTGGGCGAATGCCCACTCCCCATCTCCCCCCTTGCGAGTTCGGCGAAGACGCACTACCCACACACTAAAGCGTTCTGGCGCGCGTTTCAGCGCGCGGGGCACGCGTTTCAGGACATGTCCGCCCTTAGGCGTTTTCGCGCGTGCGCGCGGGGCTTGAGGGGCGGGCGACAGGCACGACACAACGGGCAGGATTTTTACGGCATGAGCATCGTCGACACCCGCACCCCCGACCCGAAGAAGTTCATCAAGGGCGCCACGGGCGACTGGGAAATGGTGATCGGGCTTGAAGTGCACGCCCAGGTCACCTCGGATGCCAAGCTCTTTTCCGGCGCCTCGACCGAGTTCGGCAAGGACCCGAACGCCAATGTCAGCCTCGTCGACGCGGCGATGCCCGGCATGCTGCCCGTCATCAACGAGGAATGCGTCCGCCAGGCGGTGCGCACCGGGCTGGGGCTGAAGGCCAGGATCAACAACAAGTCGGTGTTCGACCGGAAGAACTATTTCTACCCGGACCTGCCGCAGGGCTATCAGATCTCCCAGTTCAAGCAGCCGATCGTCGGCGAGGGCGAGGTGCTGCTCGACATGCCCGGCGGCGAGCAGGTGACGGTCGGCGTCGAGCGGCTGCATCTGGAGCAGGACGCGGGCAAGTCGCTGCATGACCAGCACCCGACCATGTCCTTCGTCGATCTCAACCGGTCGGGCGTGGCGCTTATGGAGATCGTCTCCAAGCCGGACCTGCGCTCGGCCGACGAGGCGAAGGCCTATCTGACCAAGCTGCGCACCATCCTGCGTTACTTGGGCACGTGCGACGGCAACATGGACCAGGGCTCGATGCGCGCCGACGTCAACGTCTCGGTGCGCGCGCCGGGCGGCGATTTCGGCACGCGCTGCGAGATCAAGAACGTCAACTCGATCCGCTTCGTCGGCCAGGCAATCGAATACGAGGCGCGCCGCCAGATCGGCATTCTGGAAGACGGCGGCAGCATCGACCAGGAGACGCGCCTGTTCGATCCGGTCAAGGGCGAGACGCGCTCGATGCGCTCCAAGGAGGAGGCGCACGACTATCGCTATTTCCCGGACCCGGACCTTCTGCCGCTAGAGTTCGACCAGGCCTTTGTCGACGCGCTGGCCGAGAACCTGCCGGAGCTGCCGGACGACAAGAAGGCGCGCTTCATCGCCGATTTCGGCCTGAGCCCCTATGACGCCGACATCCTGGTGGCGGAAAAGGCCTCGGCCGACTTCTTCGAGAAGGTGGCGAAGGGGCGCGATGCCAAGCTTTCGGCCAACTGGGTGATCAACGAGTTCTTCGGCCGGCTCAACAAGGAAGGGCTCGACCTCGTCGACAGCCCGGTCTCGGCCGACCAGCTCGGCGGGCTGATCGATCTCGTCGTCGACGGGACGATTTCCGGCAAGATCGCCAAGGACCTGTTCGAGATCGTCTGGAGCGAGGGCGGAGATCCGGCCGAGATCGTCGAGGCGCGCGGCATGCGCCAGGTGACGGATCTGGGCGCCATCGAGGCGGAGGTCGACAAGATCATCGAGGCCAATCCGGACAAGGTCGAGCAGGCACGGGAAAAGCCCGGCCTCATTGGCTGGTTCGTCGGCCAGGTGATGAAGGCGACCGGCGGCAAGGCCAACCCACAGGCGGTCAACGACCTGCTGAAGGCCAAGATCGGCATCGAATAAGCAGTCCGGAAAGCGCGTCCGGGCGGGCCGCGAAGACGCCCGGACCCTCGCGTCCGAACGACGCTCTTGCGCCGTGAAATTTTGCAATGCAATATGTATCAGGATGGCGGGCCGGGTTCGGACCTGCCATCCAATTGCCGCGATTGCGTCTGATTTTCCCAAACATAATGGTGAGATAGCCTGGCCCGTCGGAACTTGCGGCCAGTCCACAGGTATGCGGAACCAAATGCCGCATGCTGCGTTTGCTCAGTGGGTTGGTTTGCCGGTCCTGACGCCAGTCGGGCAGGAAAAGCATGGGGTGGCCCGGGTGCACGGGCCGCGTGCCGGGATGTCGTGTGTGCGGCGTCCCGAACGCGGCGAGCGGCCCGGAAGCGCCCTGATCGAAGTGCCAGTAGGTGACATGACAACGATCGACAAGCGCAAGTTTCTGACCGCCAGTGCCGGTTTCCTCGCCTCCCTGCTTGGAAGCGTCGCACTCCCTGCCTTTGCGGACGAGGCCGCCCCGGCGACGCCTCCGGCGGACACGGAGCCTCCGGCGAAAGCCGTCGGCGCGCCTTTCGACTGGGAGGGGCTGGTCGCCCGGATGAAGGCGAAGGCCGGAGAGCCTTACGAGGCGCAGGCGCCGGAGTTTCCCGAGACCATCGCCAAGCTCACCTATGACGCCCACCGTTCGATCCGCTTCCGGCCCGATCACGCCCTGTGGAAGACCGAGGAGCGGAATTTCGAGCTCCAGGCCTTCTATCCGGGCTGGGTCTTCGCCCACACGGTCGACATGTTCGAGGTGGTCGACGGACAGGCGTATCCGATGGGCTTTTCGGCCGGCGATTTCGAATATCGCGAGCCGCTCGACCCGGCCGCCTTCAACGCGGTCGCCTTTCCCGGCGCGGCCGGCTTCCGGCTGCACTATCCGCTGAACCGGAACGACTATCGCGACGAGCTGATCACCTTCCTCGGCTCGAGCTATTTCCGGGCGCTGGGGCGCGGCAATGTCTACGGCCTGTCGGCACGCGGGCTCGCGGTCGACACCGCCTCGGGGAGCGCGGAGGAATTTCCCCGCTTCAGCCGGTTCTATGTGGAGCGGCCGGAGACCGGCGCGCGCGAGATCCGGCTCTATGCGGAGCTGGAGAGCCCGCGCGTTTCGGGCGCCTATGCCTTCACCATCCTGCCCGGCGTCGAAACGCTGATCGACGTGGAGGCGGCGATCTTCCTGCGCGGCGATGTCTCCCGTCTCGGCCTTGCCCCGCTTACCTCGATGTACCTGTTCGGCGAAAACGACCGGACCGGCTTCGACGACTTCCGCCCGGAGGTGCATGACAGCGACGGGCTTGCGATCCTGCGCGGCAACGGGGAACGGGTCTGGAGGCCGCTGGCCAACCCGGCCCGGCTGCAGCTTTCGGTGTTCGGCGACGAGAACCCGCGCGGGTTCGGCCTGCTGCAGCGCGACCGCGCGACCGACAATTATCTCGACGCCGAAGCCCGCTACGAGCGCCGTCCGTCCGTGTGGGTCGAGCCGGTCGGCGACTGGGGCAAGGGCGCCGTGCTGCTCGCCGAGATCCCGACCGATTCCGAGGCGAATGACAATGTGGTCGCCTTCTGGATGCCGGAAGGGGGGCTGTCCGCCGGTTCCGAGCACCGGCTGCGCTACCGGATGATCTGGGCGCGGGACGTGGAGGGCGATGTGCCTCTCGCGCGGGTGCTGCGCACACGCACCGGACGCGGTGGCAACTCGGCCGCCGAGGGCGATGCCAATGTCCGCAAATTCCTTGTCGATTTCGCCGGCGAGACGCTTGCCGGGCTGGGCGAGGAGTCCGCCGTTGAAGCCAAGCTCGGCGTGACCAACGGAAAAATCGCGCATCTGATATTGAACCAGATGCCGGGCAGCGACGTTTGGAGACTGATTGTCGACGTCAAGCGGGTCGATGCGGACCAGCCTGTCGAACTTTCTGCCGCCCTTCTTCTGGAAGGGGAGCGCCTGACCGAAACCTGGACCTATCAATGGGGACAAATCAAATGATTGCTGACGTCCTTTTGCCGGAACCGGAACGCGCCCTTCCGCCGGAAACGCATGCGGGCCGGCCGGCTTTTCTTGACCGTCTGCGGCAGCATTTCGACCGCAGCGATCTCGACGACGCGACGCTGGAGGACGCCGTGGGCGAGGCCGTCGGGCGGCTTTGCGACGGGGAGAGGGACGCGGTGCTGGAGCGCCTCTACTCGGGCCGCGCCAGCGCGGACCTGTTGCAGAGCCTGATCTCCTCGCTCTGCCTGCCGGCGCCACGGGCGCCGCTGGCGATGCCCGTACAGACGCTGGAACGCGACAGCGCCGGCGCCAGCCTGCGGTCGCGTTTCCTGGCGCCCCGGTTCCAGGTGCCCCGCTTCCAGGCGCCCCGTCTTCAGGCGCTCCGGGTCTTCTCCCGCCGTCACCGCATCGGTGAAGGATAGGGCCGGGGATTGTCATCGCGGCGCCGGCTGACGGCGCCGCCGTTCGGGAGTGGAAGAATGCAGCCGGGTGTTTCCAAGCCATCCCAGAAGGACCGGGTCCTGGTCGGGTTGCGCCGGACCGGCGCCATCGTGCTGACGCTCGGCCTGACGGTGGCGGCCGCCTCGATGTTCGGGTCGGTGGCGGTTGCCGACGGGTTCGACTGGGTCGATGTGCTGCGCGTGTCGCTCGTTGCCTTCTGCGCGCTGTGGCTGTCCTGGGGAGCGTGTATCGGCATCCTCGGGCTGATCTTCTCCAACGACAAGGTGCCGGTGCGCGAAGGCCGGCCGGGCGGCCGGACGGCGATCGTCATCCCGGTCTACAACGAGGCCGCCGACGCGGTGTTCGCGCGGCTCGATGCCATGTATCGCGCGCTGGACGAACTCGGCGTGATCTCCACCTTCGACTTTCACGTTCTCTCGGATTCAACGCGCAAGGAGGCGGTTGCGGCCGAGCGGGCCCTTCACCTGCGCGCCGTCGAGGTGCTGGGGGCGGGCGGCCGGCTGTTCTACCGGCACCGTTCGCCCAATACCGGTCGCAAGGCCGGCAACATCGCCGATTTCATCCGCACCAGCGGCGGTGCCTACGAATACATGCTGGTGCTGGATGCCGACAGCCTGATGAGCGCGGACACCATTGTCGAGATGGTCCGGCGCATGGAGGCCGCGCCGGCGCTCGGCCTGCTGCAGACGGTGCCCTGCATCATCGGCCGCAAGACGCTGTTCGGCCGCATGATCCAGTTCTCGGCGAATTTCTATTCGCCGGTCTTCTCGCGCGGCGTTGCGGCGCTCCAGGGCTGGCAGGGGCCGTTCTGGGGCCATAACGCGTTGATCCGCACCCGGGCCTTCGCCGCGACCTGCGGGCTGCCGGCGCTGGCCGGAAAGCCGCCCTTCGGCGGCGAGATCCTCTCCCATGACACGGTGGAGGCGGCGATGCTGGCACGCGGCGGCTGGCAGGTCCGGCTGGATGCGGATCTGGAGGGCTCCTACGAGGAGGCGCCCGCCAACCTCATCGAATACGCCAAGCGCGACCGCCGCTGGTGCCAGGGCAACCTCCAGCATGCCCGCGTGGTGTTCGCGCCTGGGCTGCCGTTCTGGAGCCGCATCAACATCCTGCAGGGCATCATGGCTTATCTGGCCTCGCCCGTGTGGCTCATGTTCCTGCTGGCAAGCGTCGCCGCGCCGCTGTTCGCGCCGGCGCCCGTCTATTTCATTTCCGGCTCGCCGTTTCCCCGCTTTCCCCACCCGGAGACGGAAAAGGGGCTGGCGCTGCTGTTCGGCGTCGTCGGGCTCCTCATCCTGCCCAAGGCCCTGCTGCTGTTGCGGGCCGTGCTGACGCGCGGAGCGGAAGCCTATGGCGGTCCCGCCCGGGCGGCGGTCTCGGCGCTCTACGAGTTGCTGCTCGCCTCGCTGATGGCGCCGGTCCACATGATGTTCCAGAGCAGATCGGTGTTCCAGGTGCTGTCGGGAGCCGATTTCGGCTGGCCCTCGAGCGACCGGGAGGACGGTTCGCTGGATCTTGCGACAAGCGCGCGGGCGAGCTGGTGGATGGTGCTTTTCGGTACGGCGACGCTTGCCTTCGCCTATTACTTCGCGCCGGGCCTCATGGCCTGGCTGCTGCCGGTGACCCTGCCGCTGGTGTTTGCGCCGCTGGTGATCTTCTGGACGGCCTCTCCCGCGGCCGGAGCGCGGGCGCGCCAGCGCGGCCACTTCGTCACGCCGCAGGAATGGCGCGATGTTCCCGTGATCACGGCCGCCGCCCGGGCGCGGGACGTCTACCGGCGTTCCGATGCGCAGACCGACGAGGTGCGCGAGGTCGCCTGAACGGGCGCTGCCCGGTCCTGATGCGCCGTGCGGGCAGGGCGCGCGGGCGCTGCCTGTCATCATCCCGTTACGAGAACGGCTTACCCGGCTCAGCTCAAGGAAACTCGAGCGAGTCGGGAGGTCTACATGCTGACTGGTCAGTCGAATGCGGGCAGGGGCGAACTGCTGGGACGCGCGGTCCATCGCAACAAGGCCTTGTCGGGCGAGGGCGCGCTCGAGCGTCTCTTCACCTGGGCGTTCAAGGGACTTGTCTACCCGCAGATATGGGAAGACCCCGAGATCGACATGGAAGCGCTGGAAATCGGCCGCGACCACAACGTCGTCACGATTGCCTCCGGCGGCTGCAACGTCCTGTCCTACCTGACCGCCGATCCGGCCTCGATCACGGCCGTCGATCTCAACCAGGCGCATGTGGCCCTGACGCGGCTGAAGCTCGCTGCCGCCCGCAACCTGCCGAACCACGACGCCTTCTACCGGTTCTTCGGAAAGGCCGACGAGGCGGCCAACATCGAGGCCTACAACCGGTTCCTGCGCGACAGCCTCGATCCCGACAGCTGTGCCTATTGGGAAAAGCGCGGGCTGACCGGCCGCAAGCGGATCTCGCTCTTTGCCCGCGACCTCTACCACCACGGGCTGCTCGGCTACTTCATCGGCGCCGGCCATCTCGTTGCGCGCGTCTACGGCATCAATCCGAAGGAGATGCTGAGAGCCCGCTCGCTGGAGGAACAGCGCACGTTCTTCGACACGGCGCTGGCCCCGCTGTTCGACAAGCGCATGGTGCGCTGGGCGACATCGAAGCGGGTTTCGCTCTACGGGCTCGGCATCCCGCCCGCGCAATACGAGGCGCTGGCCTCGAGCGGAACAGGGGGCATGGCGGGGGTTCTGCGCCAGCGGCTGGAACGGCTTGCCTGCGGCTTTCCGCTTTCGGAAAACTACTTTGCCTGGCAGGCCTTCGGTCGCAGCTACGCCAACGACGAGGCGGGCCCGCTGCCGCCCTATCTCCGGGCCGAGCATTTCGACACGATCCGAGACCGGGCCGAGCGCGTCAGCGTCGTCAACCGCTCCTTCACCGATCACCTTGCGGGTCTCGAGGAAGAGAGTATCGACCGCTACGTGCTGCTCGATGCGCAGGACTGGATGTCGGATGCGGTGCTGAACGGATTGTGGACGGAAATCACAAGGACGGCGCGCCCGGGCGCGCGCGTGGTGTTCAGAACGGCGGCCGAACCGAGCCTGCTGCCGGGCCGGGTCGAGCCCGCGATCCTCGACCAGTGGCACTATGACGCCGAGCGTTCGCGCGACCTTGGCCTCAGGGACCGCTCGTCGATCTATGGCGGCTTCCACATCTACGTGAAAGACGCAGCGTGAGTGCCGGTCCGCGCAGCGCTGCCCCGGCCGGCAGCGCGGATCTGATGGACGGCATCTACAGGTGGCAGCGCCATATCTACGATGCCACCCGCAAATACTATCTGCTGGGCCGCGACCGGCTGATCGAGGACCTTGCTCCCCCTGTGGGCGGCACTGTCCTGGAGATCGGCTGCGGCACGGCGCGCAACCTGATCCTTGCCGCCCGGCGTCACCCGCAAGCGCGGTACCTTGGCATCGACATCTCGGCGGAGATGCTGGCGAGTGCAAAAACCTCGATTGCCCGGGCCGGGCTGGGCGAGCGCATCACAGTTGCCCAGGGGGATGCGGCAGGCTTCGACACGCGGGCCCTGTTCGGCATCGAGCGCGCCGACCGCGTGTTCTTCTCCTACAGCCTGTCCATGATCCCGCCCTGGCGCGAAGCCCTTTCTGCCGGGGCTGCCGCGCTGGCGCCCGGCGGCCGGCTGTCGGTGGTCGATTTCGGGCAGATGGGCGGCTATCCGGCGTTCGTGCGCGGGCCGCTCCGCGCCTGGCTCGCCGCCTTTCACGTGGAGCCGCGTGCGGGGCTGGCGGAGGCTCTGGCCGGGGTGGCGTCGGCCCACGGCCTTGATGCGGTGACGCACGAGCTTTATAGCGGTTATGCCGTCCACGGCGTCATCGCTCCCGCCGCCTCTTCCTGACGCGAGGCGTTGTTTCGCACGCCCCGCCTTCGAGGTTTTCATGCCGCAGACTGACGATGCGCGCGCCAGCAACCTGCCGCCCGCCGAAGGGCTGATGATCGAGCCGGCCGGCGAGGCCGATGTTCCGGCCTGCGTCGCATTGATGAGCGCCAATGCCACCGGCGCCCGGGTGGGGCAGGAGGTGGAGGACCTTGCGCCCTATCTCGGCGCCTTCCGGCGCATGAAAGGCGGCGGGCGTACGGTCCTGTACGTGGCGCGGCTTGCGGGCATGGGGCCGGGCGAAATCGCCGGGATGTTCGAACTCACCATCCTCGACGGGCTGTCCTTTGCCGGGCGCCCAAGGGCGCAGGTGGAGAGCGTGCATGTCGACCCGGCGCTGCGCAGCCAGGGGCTCGGCGCGCGGATGATGGCCTTTGCCGAGGAGCGCGCGCGGGAAGAGGGCTGCGTTCTGCTGCAGCTTGCCTCCAATGCCGCGCGCACCCGCGCTCATGCCTTTTATGAGCGGATCGGCTACGACCGTTCGCACCTGGGCTTCAAGAAGGTGCTGTAGACGGGTTGCGACCGGCTGGCGGTATCATTCGTATGACTTGATCCAGCGTTCAGCCTGCAGGATTTTCACCGTGACGGCCGTGCAAGGGCGTTGCGGGCGCCCGGGCAGGTCCCACTTGAATGATCGACCCGGCAGTTCCCGCCACCGACACTCGTTCCCGGCCCGAACTGCCACATCCCGATGCAAGACGGAGTTTCACGAATGAGCACAGAGCAGAAGACGCCGATCGAGCTTCACTACTGGCCGACCCCGAACGGCTGGAAAGTGACGATCCTGCTGGAGGAACTCGGCGTTCCCTACGAGGTGAAATACGTCAATATCGGCGCGGGCGAGCAGTTCAAGCCGGATTTCCTGAAGATTGCGCCGAACAACCGCATGCCGGCCATCGTCGACCCGGAAGGGCCGGGCGGGGAGCCGATCTCGGTGTTCGAGTCCGGCGCAATCCTGCAATATCTCGGCCGCAAGTTCGGACGGTTCTATCCCGCCGACGAGCGCAAGCGGGTGAAGGTGGAGGAATGGCTGATGTGGCAGATGGGCGGCTTCGGCCCGATGCTCGGCCAGAACCACCATTTCCGCGTCTATGCGCCGGAAAAGCTGCCCTATGCGATGGATCGCTACCTCAACGAGACACACCGTCTGTATGGCGTGCTGGACAGGCAGCTTGAGGGGCGCGACTTCGTGGCGGACGAGTATTCCATCGCTGACATGTCGATTGTCGGCTGGGCAACCGGCTGGGAGCGGCAGGGCATGGACCTGGAGAAGGACTTCCCCAACGTGGCGCGCTGGCTGGCGGCGCTGAAGGCCCGCCCGGCGGTGGAGCGCGGCCTGGCCGTCGGCCGCGACAGGCGAGAGCAGCTTGATATTGCCAGCAACAAGGACGCCCAGTCGGTGCTGTTCGGACAAAGGGCCCGCCAGGACGTGAACTCATAATTCTGGCGAGAAACGGTATGAGGGAACGGGCTGGCAACGGCGTCGCACCCCCTTGAAAACCGGGCGCCGGGCCGTTATTTCGCCCGGCGCCAGACCTCCGTCCGGCACATGTCGACAACGACCCGGACACAGCCGCGAAGACGAAGGCGGCCGGGCGGGTCGAGCGTGGCGTCGACCGACGCACTCAGCCCGCGGCGCGGATCGTAGGCGCGCCCGCGCCAGCCATTCCCCCCGTCGCTGGACAGGTTCCACAGGACCGGGATGCCGAGCAGCTTGCGGTCGCGCTTCTTCCGGTCGCGGTTGTTGGCATCCCGTGTGGTTTCGCGCGTGAAGCCCGGCGGCGGGGGGAAATCGACAAGCAACCCGCACGGCGCCTCGCCGCAGGGGCCGATGCGCACCAGGCCGTTGTCCGGGGTGATCCATTCCCCGAAGATCGCGTCCATGTCCCTCGCCGGTGCCGATACGGGCAGGGCGAGGGCAAGCGCGAGCGAGAGGGCGGCGGCCCGGCAGACGACCCGGCAGGCGGCCCGACCGGCGGAGCGAAAGGCTAGCGCACCCGCGTCCAGGTCTCGCCCTTGCAGATGAGACCGCCAAGCACGCAGCCTTCCAGCTTCAGGCCGTTGTTGCCCACCAGCGTCATCACGCCGCTGTAGGTCTTGCCGTCTTCCGCATTGTAGACCTTGCCCTTCCAACGGTTGTCGCCGGACGGCTTCATGCCCATCACGGTTTGCGTGCCCAGCAGAGGCCGGCTGCGCTTTGCGGCGTCCGGGTTCTCGGTGTCGTTGCGGGGATCGCGAAGCCACACGATCTTGCCGCAGAGCGACGAGCCGCAGGGGGCGATCTGTATCTGCGAACTGCCGCTCGGCCGCTTCCAGACCCCGGTTGCCTCGCCCGCCCGTGCCTCGATGCCCGAGCCGAACAAGAGGGCGAGTGTCGCTGCCGCCGCAAGCGCCGTCGTCGTGCTCGATAATGTCCTGGCCATTGCCCTTGCTCTCCTCCTCCGGCGTCGGGGTCCTGATCATGTCTTTCCCTTTACGCAAACGTAACCTATCGAGAGTGGGTCGTTGAAACCAGCCGTGACGTAACGGCAGATGGCGGGTTTTTTGTGTCGCTGCCCGTCGATCTTTTTTTCCTTGTTTTCGGCAAGGTGAATCAAGTGTTTCCGAGGTGATGAGAATTCGATTCAAAGATGTCTGATTCAAAAGCGCTTTTCAGAGAAAACAGATGAATCCTTCGTGAAGTTTACCGATTGGTCTTGAACTGTTTGCCTCTTGTTAAGCGAGAATTTTAAGCGGTCGTTGAAGGCGTCCGGACACACTCGAACGTGAAGATTGCAGGCAGCAAGGACAAGAGGCCGGCAGGATCTTCACCAGGCCCGACCCGGCAGAAGCCGGTCGGGGTCCAACGAAAGACAGGAGTGTGAAATGGCTCGTTTGGATCTTGGAACTCCCGATCTTGCCGTGATGGGCGGCCAGCCCGCGGGACCGGACATTCTGCTGCAGATGGGGCTCGATTGCGCCTGCGGCCGCCACGGCGTCGCCGACCTGGTCGCCGCGCACAAGTGGTTCAACATCGCCGCCATGAAGGGCAGCATGGACGCGGTGCGCTACCGCAAGGAGATTTCGGTGGAGATGAGCCGGAGCGACATCGCCGACGCACAGCGCGCGGCCCGCGAATGGCTTGCCCTGCATTGATCGTTTCGGCCGCCCGTCCCGGTGTGAGGGACATGCCGACGACCAGTCTCAACCGGGCCACGGCGCGCTGACGGGATTGTTCTGCCCGCGCCGTGGTTGGTGTCCGCCCGGTCCGGATGCCCCGATCGTTTGAAAACGCTTGCGTGGCCGGCTGTTTGCGCCGCAGGTCCCGCCGTCATTCCCCCTTGCCGTCTTCCGGTTTCCGGTCGAAGGGGCTTGCCTCCTCCTGCAAGGCGGTTTGCGGAGCCGCGAGCTTCAAGGCCGCCAGATTCCGGATTTCCTGCAGCCTTTCCGACAATGACGACAGTTCCGGGTGCCGCGAGAGCATGCCGATGACGCGCGTCAACCGCTGCTCGATCTCGTCACAGGCGGCGCGTCGCTCGTCTGTGTCCATAGGTCGATCTCCAAATTCCCCGTTCTGGCCAACACACCGGATGCCATCTGTTCGCGTCCAGGCCGCATTGCTGTTCGCCTTCCGCCCCACATGACATATGCGGAGGGTCAACCCTCTCGTCCATCATGGAAAACCGGGATTGATTTCCGCCGGACAGGGCCCGCCGCCGCGTCACGTCAGGCAATGACGCCCAGCCGCAGCGCCTTGGTGACGAGGTGTACCTTGTTGTCCGCGTTCAGTTTTCGGCGAGCCGATCCGATATGGGACGCGACGGTGGCCTGGGCGATCCCCAGAATGCCGGCGGTCTCCCACTCCGTCTTGCCTTCCGCTGCCCAGAGCAGGCAATCGAGTTCGCGCGGGGTGAGGGCGACGGCGTCGCATTCCCCTTGCCGCTCCGGATCGCTGTCGCGGTGAAGCTGGTCCTGTACCAGACCGCCATCCGTGCCTTGCGAATAGACAGCAAGCACGGGCCGGCCGTCCTGCATCTCGACCGGCAGGATGATGCGGACATAGGAGAGGGGCCGGGCGTATTCCAGGTTCTGGAAGGCGTCGGTGGATATGACTTCCGCAACGGGCCTGCGTTCGTGGACGGCGGCGAAATATCCCTGGCGCAGCGCCTCGACATATTCCTTCGGGAACTGGGCGACCGCCGGCCCGGCGCGCAACCGGGTCGAGACGAACTTCGCCAGCGTGTCGTCGCCGACAAAGAGGAGATGAGGGGTGTCGTGCGGCGCGGCAATTCCGTCGAGGAGGACGATCTTCGATGCGTCCTTCAGCAAGTCATCGCCCAGCCTCGGTGATCGGGACCATGCCTGACGCAGTCGGCGCGCCGTCGCATCGCCTCTCGTTTGCATGAGGGCATCGAATGGCAGGGGTTCCACTGTCGTCGGCATGTCCTGTTCCCGCTGTTGCTCTGTTCCGCATATATGGAGCGCTCCGAACGACGGCGAGACAGATGGGGTTTCGCTAGCGGATGAGCCCGGCGCGGAATGCCCTTGCGACCAGGTGGGCCTTGTTGCTGGCATCGAGCTTGTGCCTTGCCGCGGCAAGGTGGGAGGCGACGGTTGCCGGTGCAATGCCGAGAATGCAGGCGGTTTCCCACTCGGTCTTGCCTTCGGCTGTCCATAGCAGGCAGTCGCGCTCGCGCGGGGTGAGGGGAGTACGGACCTCGTCGATGACGGTCAGGGACATGGCCCGTTCCGCCGCGAAGCTTGCGGCAAGGGCAAGGAAGCCGACGGCAGGCGAGGGGATCTCGATCCGCTCGCCGCCAAGCGACAGGCTGCCCCTTTCCCCGTGCCGTCCGGCGAAGGGCACGGCGAAACCCGCCGCCAGGCCGTGCTCGCGCGCCTCGCCCATCATCCGCCGGGCGGTGTGAATGTCGTCGGGGCGCGCGCGTGCATCCCGCCAGTCGAACATGTCGCCGGCCGTCAGCACCTTGCGGATCACCGGATCGATGTCGACATAGCGCCGCTCGACATACCGGTGGAGCCAGCTGTCCGGCCAGTTGTTGAAGAGGATGGCGCCGCGCGCCTGTCTTGGCGGGGTGTTGGCCCCCGGGATCGTTCCGCACATCACGTGCTCGATGCCGAACCCGGCTCCGAACGCCAGCAGTTTCGAACGTATCAGGTCGGGTGTCGGCGCGTCGCGAATCGCTTCCAGATGTTCCGCAACGATGTCGAGCCGCATCTCTCCCCCCGAGGTTCGGCATCACGATATCCGCAATCTATTGTTGTTTATTTAGTTCATGCAATCTTGCGGATGTGCGTCCAAGGGTGCTGTCGTCGTCTGCGGAGATGGAGGGGAGGGGAGCGAACCGCCCGCAAATGGTGCTGTCGAAGAGTTTTGGGCGGGCTTTGCCAGCGGCAAGGCGCATTCCTCCACAAATCTCGACGGGATGCTCTTGCCAAACCGGTGCAAATCCTTGAAAAGGACGCGACGGAGAGGTGGCCGAGTGGTCGAAGGCGCTCCCCTGCTAAGGGAGTATACCGGAGACGGTATCGAGGGTTCGAATCCCTTCCTCTCCGCCACTTACCCCCGCGAAAGCGTTCTCCTCATCCGGCTGCGGCCGGACTTTTGCGTTGTTTTCGAGGGGTATGCGGGAAGGGCTGAGCACTGGCCCCGGCGCCAGAATGCTCGGGAGGGGTCTCTCAGTGCCGATATTCTCCGGACCTGATGACTGTGGCAGTTTCGGTGAATGGCCGCAAATAATTGAAATTCGACACTTTATTCTTAATCTAGTTTGGTTCGATTGAGCCGGTCACGCGGATACCAAACGGAACTTTCGTCGAAACAGCTACGTCTTGCGGCGCAGACGCAAAGCTCTCGTGTCCCTGCTGTCTTCGAGCAAGAGACCGAATCCACCTCTTTGCGATGCGCCTAACCCTAGCCTTCGTCACTGGATAGTATGGCCTCAAACTCTTCTCCGACTCTAAGCTTGCTCGGCTTCCACTCAGTTTCTGATGGGCGAATTTCTGCAACTTCAGTCCAACGAAATCCCTCTTTCTCGATTGGCGCCATCTCGAAGAGTGAATGACTAGACAGTTCGCGTATCTTCTCCACGTCTGCTGCGGTCGCGCGCCTGCTTGCTATCACCCGTGATGAAAATATTACTTGGACTAGTTTCCATCGTTCGCTCATCCTTTTCGCGACGTCGAATTCGTTTCGGGAAATAAATGCGCGGGCAGCCGTAGCGTTTACAGCGGCTTTGATCTCGAGTCCTAAGGTTTGGGCACCTTCTTTGTGCTCTATGTCGTAGCCAAAGCGATCGGATATCAGCGAAACATGTCGCGGATTGTGACCATCGCGACGCAAGGCAGATATTATCGCAAGTTCTCCGGCGTCGCCGAGCAGCTTACGTAAATGCTCATCTGTCGCGCCATAGACCTGTTGATGAGCAGTGACTACAATCTCTTCAAGATCATCTCCTAGCCATGCGATCGCGTCAAAGTCACGTTGTGGGATCAATTCAGGCACCAAACGACCGTTGCATACAGCTGCGCTGAGCCAAGCTGGCGGTCGGCTTCGCAAGAGTAACCGAGCAATGCCTTTGAGAGTGGTCAGATCCGCTTCTCGATCCAATCTGGACAGATCACGTGATGTGATCACACAAGATTCAACTCTAGCTAGACCGATGTCCAGAAGTAGCTTAGCCGTACCGGATAGGTCCAATGATGCGGCCATATGTGTTGGTTTGTCCAGAGCGGCCACAATCCACGCATGAAAGTCGGGACAGTTCCTTACCCTCGCGCTAAAAGCCAAGAGAAAAACGGCATGACAGCGGCCTCTGGTAGGTAGGTCACGCATTTCCGGCTGCGATATGAGCGGCAATTGCCTGATAGTCATCGTCAAATGCTGGCGTGCCCCCTGAGCCTTCATCAGCTGACGGCAACGCAATTTGGACCAGTCCCGGATCGTCCATTAGCAATGAAAGGGCGCTTACTTTCTCAGCTAGTCTACCGTCTACGGAGTCGTCGATTGAGCCTGCGCTTATTAGCAAAGTGAAACGTGTGACTACGTTCTCATCTAGCCCAAGCCGATGGATGCGATCTTGGCTCTGGAGAAAGTGCCCAGCATTGAATGTTCTGTCCAAATATACGGCATGATGGCACCAATGGTGCAGGCTAACGCCTTCGCCGCAGGCTGCGGGATTCGCTAGCAGTACAGCGCAAGCCGGGTCGTGCCGAAATCGTTCGAATTCTCGTTCGCGAGTAATAACGCCAGGGGGGGGCATCTCGTCTGAGGGCACGCCACCATGCACAATAGCTGGTTGATATTGATCCAAGAGACGGGCGAGAGCCCTAAGATTTTTCACAAAACTCGACCAGATCAGTATTTTTTCGCCCTTTTCCACCGCTTCTTTTACGATTGAATAGACACGTTGATACTTCCAGGGCTGTTCGAAGCTGCTGTACCGGGCCAGCAAATCAGCCAAAGGTTCGTGCCCTTGAAGTTCCAAAGGTGGATGCAGAAAGGCCGGATCATCATCGTCGTCCGAACCAGCGGTAAGCAGCATTGGGTTCGTTGCAGCCTCCAAAAGGTACATTACGATCCGCCCCAACCTTTGCATCTCGTGACGACCTCGGTCTGGAAGGGCAAACGTTGACTGATACTGACCCAGCAAAGCGTTGTAAATCGCTGCTTGGATTGGTGGCATAGGTTCTCGCACCACTTCGAAACTGGTAGGGGGCAGATCTAATTCAGCTTTCGCCGTGCGTACAAAATACCGTCTTATCGCGCTGTTCGTTTCAATTAGAACATCTTCATCCCGGCCTTTGCGTTCGAAGTATGCGGCGTCTGGAAGCACCTGCCTATCCTGCCCGGGAAAAAGGAAGCTCACCAATGCAACCAAGTCAAAAGCACCTTGAGGCGCGGGTGTTCCAGTGAGCACGTCCCGACGACGAGCTGCATAGGCAAGGTCAAGAACCGCTCTCCCATGCACACCTGCCGCCCCGCGCTTTATCCGATGCGCTTCATCTAGGACCACTTGCGTTGGTTCAGCAGCCACGAAGTTTCGGACGGTATCATAGTCGCTCGCCGTTCGATTGTAGTTGGATAATAAGACTTCGGTATTTGCCGGTATAACCGTTCCTGCCCCAGCATGGATCACTAGAAGCGGTGGCCTTTCAAAGCAGGCAACAAGTTCCTCCTTCCATGCCCCGAAGGCCGCGATCGGTCCAATTACTGCTAGGCGGCGGACGATGCCACGGGCGCGCAGTACGGCGTAGGCAGCTAGCGCGACCGTAGTCTTTCCTGCACCCGGCACAGAAAAATCAGCTCCGTGGGGGAGGCTTACGAGCCTGAACAGATTTCTTGTTTGAAAACGTCTAAGCTTTCGCTTGAACCCAGCCCGCGAGAGCTCGCCTTCCAAAGCATCAAGGGTGGTCTCGTCTGCTGATCCTCCTTCAACAACGCTTTCACGAGCGATGCGATCTGAGGCCATGGAGCGGAGTTGATCGGACAGAGTTGGCCCAAGCTGGACACGTTCGCCGAATACATCACGTAGTTCACGCAGGACCCTCAACTCCGACAGGAAGACGTCAGCGTGAACGACCGTGCGAACAGGAGAGCCGGAGTCGATGCCTCGCGCCAAAGCTTCCTGTAGACGTGCCCAAGCACCTGGATTTGTCTCGCCGTTGCGTTCGATTATTACAGTAGGGCGACCTTGGCGATACAACTCAGCGGTAATCATTACAGTGTCTCTATCTGGGTGATGGCCGCCTTAACCTCCGCAATCTTCTCTTTGAAAGCGTCTTCATCCCACTCACTTTGGGATCTTGCTTTCGCTAGCGCGGCGCCGGCACGACCAATATTATCCTTTGCCAGGTCTAGTTTTTTGATTGGTGCAACAACTGCTTTAGCGTCCTTTACATTTTCACTCGCCTCCTTCGCCGCCGCATCAACCGCACTCTTTACAGAAGTTAACAGCTGCTGAACCGCGACCTGCTCGCCTGTAGGCAAAGTTACGATTTCTTCCGGCTTCTGTGCAGCAAGAAAAGAGAGAACGGGGTTGAGGTCTCCTGCATCTGACTCGCTGCCTTCGCCGAGAACATCATCCAACAGGTCAGAATCTGCGTTACCACTTTTGCTACCGGAGCTTTCAAGAAGAGATTTCAAAAATAGATCGTTTGAGAACTCCTCTCGGACAAACTCAACGGCATCGCTCCTTCTAAGGTGTCTCAAATCACGGTAATTCGTTCCCGCAAGTGTTCCAAGGAAATACACACTACGAACGGACGCAGCTTCTTGCGGCGACTTGCCTCGAACATGGATCGCCAACTCTCGAAATGCGGAGTTATTGCCCACAAAGTCCGCGTGAAACTTTTGTCCATTGGATAGTGCGATCAACTGATGAAGCTGCTGAAGCTTTTCATACTGTTCTTGAACTTCTTCTTTCCCCAGGCGCATCCGTTTTGCGACTTTGTCCCAGTTCTTGTTTGAAGATTCAAATATTTCCTCAATCAGGAGGGCCTCGTTAACCCAGGAGTATTCTTCCCGAAAGTCCTTTGAAACTTGGAGCTCTGTTTCGAGATCAATTAACTCGTCCTTTGTCGCGTCTGCCGGAAGAACAAAGGCGCGAATGTAGCGGGCACCTTCAACATGATTTTCCACCCACAGCTTCCTTAACGCAGCTGCACGGCGATTACCATTTATTAGTATCCCCTCGGCAGTAACGACGGCAGGTTCTTGTTGACCGCGCTCCCCCAGGTCTCTCATGAGGTCGTCGAAACCGCCTTGGCTCGACAAGATGTCTAGCTGAATAGCTTGAGCCTGACCTCCGAGTGGATCACCTGTAAACAATTCATTATTGCCACTCTTGCGAATTTCGCGATCCTGTTCGGCGCGTGTTCTGTGGTTCAAGGTAGAAAAGCGCACCCACTCAATCGGTAAGGTTACAACCGGCAGCTCTTTTTCCGGTCGAACCCATTGGGGCAAAAGCTGTTTGTTTGCTTTTTGAGTTCGAAGGGCAAGAAAACCTGCCCGCTCTTGGTCAATTACCGGGTTCAACGTGAGTCACTCCTGTACATTGTTGATGCGCCTGCGCCGTATCTTGACGAGATAGTAGTTCGGGTTCCTCGCCCTCCCTTAAGGAAACCAATGTGCCCGGTGAAGTACTGCACTTCTTGCCCGTCGATCCCAAAGGCGGATAAAAGAACGGCAGGAAACTGACGAGATCGCTCACCCGACCAGTTCCAATTTGTGGCGTTGGAGTTGTGGAGATTATTCCGCTCTGGCATCACCCAAATACAAGGGGGCGGGATCAATCTACCATTTAGCTCAATGGCTTTCGATATTTTGGGACAAGGGCGAATTGGGCTGCCGCACATTGCGTTGTGAAAGATAATGCCATCAATAGCGTCTCCATAAGCATCAGAGAAGAAGCGCTTTCGAAGCCGATTTACACCTTTGGAGACGTGCTCACCTGGTTCATATTGCAGGCTGTCACAAAGCCACCAAAGGTAAGTTTCTTGAGCCCATTCCGGTGTGGACCAAGCAACGCTGCTATGTGCTCCGTCAGGACATCCTTTTTGAATAATTGCCACGCTGCCAACGCCAGAAACTTGAAGGCGGTACACAGTATCCTTTCCATACTCAGGCTTTTCAAACTCGCTGATGGCTCCGGCAGCCATCATATATTTGAAGAGGTCAGTCAGAAACTCTCGGCGATCCGCAGTGCCAGCCGCTGCACTTCCTCTAATCCGTTGGATTGCAGCAGGTAGCGCGAGCTCGAAATCCTGAACAGTCAGACCATGCTTCTGTAGAAAAGCATCGTCGCGCGCAATTGATCTTACAGCCTCTGCGACAAGGTCAATAACCTCGTCGGGGGGCGCTCCTGGATGGTTGCAGGGGGTCGCGGTTTCGCCGGCCAAAGTAGACTCCTTCAAGTTACAGAAATTATTTCACTATATCGGCTGAAGGCGCCCTGGAGCCGGGTGAAAAGCTAGAACTTGCTATCTGTTTCGTGGAGCGGAGAAAGGTATCAATTCGCTGCCTTAGTGTTTCTTGTCTCGTTTCACACTCCCACAAAACCAAAATTTCCCAACCTCGAGCGCGCAGCTCCTCGAGTGTCGATTTGTCGCGCTCTTTATTCACTTGGATCTTCTTTCTCCAGTAATTAGCGTTGGTCTTTGGCTGACGATTTCCACGCTTGCAGGTGTGTCCGTGCCAAAAACAGCCGTGAACGAAAATCAATTTTCGACGCGGCCCAAAGACAAGATCAGGTTTTCCAGGAAGGTCGTTACGGTGCAGTCGGTACCGATATCCAAGTGAGTGAACCAAACGGCGCACGACCATTTCAGGCACGGTATCCTTGCACTTGACAGCACGCATGATCTGCGACCGTTTGGTGTCAGTCTTTGTCGCCATCGTTTTCCTCGTGGCCGATCTCGACGCTAGTGTCGCCACCCAAGGCTTGATACCTCTGTTCCGCAAGCCACTGCAGACGCTTTGCCTGAACCAAGAGCACCCGGCGCAGCCCAACTTTCACATCTCGCTCTGCAATACCCTGGCTCAAACGGGAAATAACGGCTGCACGACGGAAAATCCTAAAGTCGGGGTGGGAGCGAATTTCCAGCACCCTATCTGACACAATGCGACCTCTAATCGATTTCAGCGGAATAATTGGTTTCTTAGGTTTGGGCGGGTTTTTCTCATTTAGAATTTCACCAAACCTACTCTTGGCTATGAGATTTTGGTGAACGGCATATTCCAAAGCATCTAGGTGCTCAGCGGCTTCTTTATATTCCGACGGGTTCTTTTTTTTCGTGACGCCTTGGTATTGAGGAAGTGGCCAAACCTCTATGTCCTTAACCTCTAATGGGTCTAGAATGGACTTGGCGACTGCGTCTGAGCGCTGGCCTGTCAGGTGGCGTCCAACCCGTCCACTTACTTGTTCTTTAGTTTGCCCAACATAGATCGGCTCGCCATCGTAGTCGTAGAAGGCGTATACGCCCCATCCAAAGCTACCAATTCGAGCTGTCGTACCGGACACATCATCTTGGAACTCCGTAGCCATGAACTTCTTCAGGCTAGCGCGGAGTTCTTTCGTTTCGAATGCAGGCTGTTTTGTCGAAAACGGGTCTTTGTCGGGCATGCCGACTTTGTAATCTGAATCACGCTACGAGGGCGAGTCGATTCCTTGCGAGCACTGGTTCGAAGATGTTCTCGGCTAGATGCCTGACCACAGGTACTGCCACCCCATCACCCGCGAGTTTATAGGCATCGTTGTAGCGAGAAGGTAGTACGTAAGTGTCAGGCAGGCCCATGAGCGCGGCTGCTTCACGGGGTGACAGAAGGCGAGAGCGAACCTTTTCTCCCTCGACCGAGATGATCGTCTGACGGCTTGAACCACCCGCTGGCGTTCGCAGGCATCCCGCGATCTCGTCAAATCTCACTTCTGCACGTTGGCGCTTAATCCCAGCTTCATCCGGTCGAGTTCGGCGATAGACAGTTCCTACGACCTTAGTCTTCTGTTCGATGGCGGCCTCAACCTTCTTTCGGTTGTGGTCGGTCATCATGTCGAGAAGGTATTTGGTCTCTGCCTTCGTGTGCCATTTCACGCCGGTTGGCTTTTCCTCGATCAGGCTGGACAGGTTAGTGTTGCGCAACGCGGGCACAGGTAGATTCCACCATATCCACCGCTCGGCGGCAGCCTTCGATAGCAAGCGATGCCCTTCGACAAGGGCAGGAGGATGCCAAAGAGTTGATGGGCCACTTTGCATGAGTTCATTTGGAACTCGAAGATCGCCACGGACTCCGATCATGAAAAACCGAGGGCGTGATTGGGGAAGAAAATGAACAGCATCAACAACAACCGCTCCAAAGCGGTATCCAAGTCCAGAGAAGGCAGCAGCCAAGGTTGCAAAATCGCGACCACCATTGCTCGTGATTGCACCGTAGACGTTTTCCAGCGCTACTATCTTTGGCCCGCGGCCTGACGCATGCAGCTGTCTAACCAACTTCCAGAATGGCTTGAACATACCGCTGCGTTTTCCGGCCAGTCCTGCACCCTTGCCTGCAAGAGACAGGTCTTGGCATGGGAACGAAGCCCACAGAAGGTCAGCCTTCCCGGGTATCTCATCTACGGTGACACTCGCAACATCCTTCAGCAGGAGTTCCTTGCCGCCGTGGTGGTTCGCGCGGTAGCTTTCAGCTTTCTTTGCGTCGATGTCGTTGGCGAAAAGGCACTCCCAACCTGCTTCAAGTCCAAAGCCTGCCATGCCTCCACCAGCAAAAAAGTCATAATATGTGTGCTTCATGTCGACCTCACCGCTACATGTAGTTTATCGCAGCGGATAGTATTTGTTTCAAGCCTAACAATGCCTCGACGTGACGAGTACGGACTGCGATTTTGGACGCGTTGGCCCTCCCAGTCCCTTGGAAAGTATCTCATTAGTCGGGTCGCGTCACCTCCGGCTCCTGCTGGCCATCCAAGATGACCTCGATGATGTCCGGTGCGAGTAACGTCAATCGCATAACTCGGGTCATGTATGACGGCGCGATTCCTTCGCGCTCGGCCAGTTCAGCGATCGTGGCAAACTCACCCGATTCGAGCATCCTTTTCCATCGGAACGCGCGGGCCAGCGCCTTGACCAGTGTGTTGTCAGTCCGCCGCTGCGGTACGGTGCCTTTCTGGCATTGCTTCGCGGCTGGGGGCGGAAGTGAAGTCCCTCTCGCCCGCGCTGCAGGCCCATCTCGACGAGGGCACGACCACGCTCGCCTGGTGCTGGCGGGTCACACGGGCCGACGGTGTCACCTTCGGCTTCACCGACCATGATCGCACGCTCAGCTTTGACGGCACGGACTTCGAGCCGGAAAGTGGACTGACGGCGTCCGAGGTTCGCTCGGGCTCGGACCTGTCCGTCGATGCACAGGATGCCGAGGGGGTGCTGACCTCGGACCGCACCACCGAGACCGATATTGTCGACGGCCGCTGGGACAACGCGGCGGTCGAGGTCTGGCGGGTGAACTGGGCCGATACTGGCCAGCGTGTTCTGATGCGGCGCGGGGCCATCGGCCAGATCCGGCGCGGGCGGCTCGCCTTCGTGGCGGAGGTGCGCTCGCTGGCCCATGTACTCGGGCAGACGGTGGGGCGGACCTTTCAGGCGAACTGCGATGCTGCTCTCGGGGACGCGCGCTGCGGCGTCGATCTGGAGGACCCGGCTTACAAGGGCACGGGCGCAGTGATTGATCTCCTGCGCGACCGTGCCTTCACCGCCTCCGGTCTCGGCTGGTTCGAGGCCGGCTGGTTTACCTTCGGTACCATTGAATGGACCAGCGGCGCGAACTCGGGACGCCGCACTGAGGTGCTGGGCCATGACGTGGCGGATGGCGTCGCTGTACTGACCCTGCTCGAGGCACCGGTGCGGGCCATCGCGGAGGAAGACGCATTCACGATCCGCGCGGGCTGCGACAAGCGGATCGAGACCTGCGGCGCGAAGTTCGCCAACACCGCCAACTTCCGGGGCTTCCCCTATGTCCCCGGCCAGGACGCCGTTCTGCGCTACGCTACCAAGGACGGTGGCCATGACGGAGGCGTGCTGTAACCACCTAGTCGCTTGTACGTTGGAGTTGTTTACCGGCGCTACGCGAAAGATTGATGCTGCGAAACAATTCAAAGGCAGCGAAGACTGCGGCATTAAAGACCTTGGCTGTTTCAGGATTGTCGTAGCGAACAGACGCAGGGTCATAACTGCTAGAGCGAGATGTCGGTCGCTCATGTACATGATCATTTCTTAACCGACGCGCTGCGTGTAAAATGTCCCATGCTCCATCTGGCAGTTGGAAATAGTCTTGAGCCTTCTGGAAAATCTCAAACGCCTTGCTTCGTCGCTTACTCGCCCCCAAAATTTCAGGTGGGAGATTGTCTTTGAGCAGCCACTCGACAAGTGCCATTAGTCCAACCAGCGCAAGCTCAGGTTCGCCACTATCTGCCAATCGTTTAAGAGCTAAAAGTTGGCCTTCAAAAGGAGAAAAGCCTCGCACCGGCCATTTGGCGGCGGCACGCACATCCTCTACTTGAGCCGTTCGGAGTGCCTTGGAACTGGAGCGCGGCAGAAGACCCGCTAGCAAGTCTGGGCTCTTTCCTAGCGGATAGTACCTTTCAAATCTCGAGCTCGCGAAGGCCGAAAAAAGGGTCTGAGGAATCTGAAGCTCGTGCAGCGAAACCGCCATGTAGTCTCTTAGGAATCGCCGTGTGGCCGCTGCCGCCTGTGAGAGAGTCAAATAGGCGACCTCGTCCTCGTACGAGCCCACATTCGCTGCTCCGATTCTGTTCCAGGTGAATGGCCTGTCATCCTCCGGGATAACGATTTCATTGTGCATATTGCGAATAGATAGCTCGAGGTACTTGTCATAGTACCTCTGACGTCGCCCCCAAAGATTGACCCGAGCCAAACATTGGGTGCAAGGAATCAATCCCGATATTCCCGTTTTGGATTTCTCGCCTTCCTTTTCCGAGACAATTTTTCTGGAAAGACGTTCATCAATGAAGGTTAGGGCTGGTAGAAAAACTATATCAACGTCTACGTCCAACAAATTCCCGCGACCTCGGTAGTTTTCGAAGTCGATGTCAAGCGCATATGGAGCTGAAAAGCAACAATGAAGCAGTCGAAGTCAGAACTGTCGCGCAAGTCCTCGAGCTTTTCAAACAGTTCAGGAAATGCCAGCCCTCTTTCGCAAAGGGAGTCTATTTGATCGTGCTTCATTTCTCCCTCAGTTTGTTCATCTGTCTCGAAAACCAAAGCGCCTAGTTCATGGAGACTATGGCTCATGGCAACACCTGCCAAGCGGCTTTGATCGTGCATATTGCACGTTCGTGGCTTGGAACACCGTATCACGACCAAGCGAGCCTCAAGGGCGTCGGCTGCGATTGCCTCGGACTCGCCCGCGGCGTCTGGCGTGAAGTCGTAGGTCCCGAACCGTTTCCGATCCCGCCCTATAGCCGGGACTGGGGCGAGACCGGCCCTCGCGAGGTACTGGCCGAGGGTGCGCGGCGCATGATGCCCGAGATCGCCCCGGCCGATGTCACTCCCGGTTCGCTGGTTCTCTTTCGGATGATGCCGCGCGCCATAGCCAAGCATGTCGGGATCGTCACTGGCCCCGACACCTTCCTCCACGCCTACGAGCGGCTGGGCGTGATCGAGGAACCGCTGACCCAAGCCTGGCGGCGGCGCATCGCTTTCGCCTTCCTGTTTCCGCAACGCTGAGACTTCGACATGGCCACCCTCATTCTCGGCACCGCCGGTGCCGCCATCGGCGGCTCGATCGTTGGCGCGATCCTCGGCGTCAGCGCGGCGACCATTGGCGGGTTCATCGGCTCCACCATCGGCTCTGTTGTCGACAGCTGGATCGTGTCCTCGCTCGCCCCGACGCAACGGATCGAAGGCGCGCGGCTCGAAAGCCTGCGCATCACGTCCTCTACCGAGGGAGCCGTGATCCCGCGCCTCTACGGCCGGATGCGCATCGGTGGCAACATCATCTGGGCGACCGATTTCCGCGAGGAGACGAAGACCACTACCCAGGGTGGCGGCAAGGGCGGCGGGGGCGGCAAGGTCAAGACCACCGAGTATCTCTACTACGCCAGCTTCGCCGTCGCTCTCTGTGAGGGGCCGATCACCGGCATCGGGCCCGTTTGGGCGGACGGCAAGCCCATGGACCTTTCCGGCGTCACCTGGCGCTGGTATCCGGGCGACGAGGCGCAGGCGGCGGACCCGTTCATTTCGGCCAAGATGGGTGCGGCCAACACGCCCGCCTATCGCGGCACCGCCTATGTCGTTTTCGAGGAACTGCCGCTGTCGAGCTATGGCAACCGTCTGCCGCAGCTCTCCTTCGAGGTATTCCGGCCGCTCGCCGATCCCGACACCGCCGAGGGGCTGACCCGCGCCGTCACGCTGATCCCGGCCTCGGGCGAGTTCACCTATGCGACGCAGGCCATCCGAAAATCCTCGGGCGGCGCGACGCAGGCCGAGAACCTGAACGCGCTGCCCGCCACCGCCGACATGGTCGTCGCACTCGACCGCCTGCAGGGCATGGCGCCCGCCGTCGAAAGTGTCAGCCTTGTCGTCGCCTGGTTCGGCGACGACCTGCGCGCGGGCTCCTGCAAGCTGCGCCCGGGCGTCGAGGTCTCGGCGAAATCCACGACGCCTGTCATCTGGTCGGTCTATGGCGGCACGCCCGCCGATTTCGCGGTGGTTCAGGCGATCCGGGAGATGGAGTCCCGTGGGCTGCGCGTCACCTTCTATCCATTCCTCCTGATGGACGTCCCGCCTGGCAATACGCTGCCGAACCCGTATTCCGACACCGCCGCCGAGACGGGCCAGCCCACATTCCCCTGGCGCGGCAGGATCACCTGTTCGCCCGCCGCAGGCTTTGCCGGGAGCGTGGACAAGACGACCACGGCGTCGAGCCAAGTCGTGGCGTTCTTCGGCGCCGCGAGCCCCTCCGACTTCGCGATCTCGGGCGAGACCGTCTCCTGGACCGGCCCATCCGGCGATTGGGGCTTGCGCCGGATGATGCTGCATTACGCCCATCTCTGCGTCGTGGCCGGCGGGGTCGACGCTTTCCTGATCGGCTCGGAAATGCGCGGTCTGACCACCATCCGCTCGGGTGCCAGCACCTATCCCGCCGTCGCCGCGTTCAAGGCGCTCGCCGCCGATGTGCGCGCCATTCTCGGGGCGGGCACGGAGATCGGCTATGCGGCCGACTGGTCTGAATACTTCGGCCACCAGCCGGGTGACGGCTCGGGCGATGTGTTCTTCCACCTCGATCCGCTCTGGGCCGATCCAAACACGGACTTCATCGGGATCGACAACTACATGCCGCTCTCCGACTGGCGGGACGGCTTCACCCATGCAGACGCGGCCGAAGGCTGGCCCGCGATCTACGACCAGGCCTATCTGCAGGCGAACATCGCGGGCCGCGAGGGCTTCGACTGGTTCTATGCCAGCGCGGCGGACCGCTCTTCGCAGGTCCGCACCCCGATCACCGACGGTGCTGCGAGCAAGCCATGGGTCTTCCGCTACAAGGATCTGCGCAGCTGGTGGTCGAACGCGCATTACGACCGCCCGGGCGGCGTGGAGAGCGGCACGCCGACCGCATGGGCGCCGGAATCCAAGCCCATCCGCTTCACCGAACTCGGCTGCCCGGCCATCGACCGGGGCACCAACCAGCCCAACGTCTTCTTCGACCCGAAATCGTCGGAGAGCTTCACGCCTTACTTCTCGCGGGGCTGGCGTGACGACACCATCCAGCGCGCCTATCTCGAGGCGACCTATCTCTTCTGGGGTGAGGCCGCGAACAACCCGCTGTCCTCGGTCTATGGCGGCCGGATGGTCGATGTGCCGGAATGCGCGGCCTGGACCTGGGACGCACGGCCGTACCCGTTCTTTCCCGAACTGACCGATGTCTGGACCGATGGCCCGAACTGGCGGCTCGGCCATTGGCTGACCGGCCGCCTCGGGTCGGTGTCGCTGGCGGCGCTCGTCCGGCACCTCTGCCTGCGCGCCCGGCTGCCGGAGGACCGCATCGACGTCACCGGCCTCTGGGGCTCGGTCGAGGGCTATGCCATCGGTGCGCTGGAAAGCCCGCGCGCCTCGATCACCACGCTTGCCCGCCACTTCGGCTTCGACGCCGTCGAGACCGAGGGTGTGATCCGCTTCGTCATGCGCGGGCGGCGGTGGCAAACGTCACACCCGACGATCTCGTCGCAGCCCGCGAGTGCGACGTGCTGGAACTGACACGCGGCCAGGAGACCGAACTGCCACAGGCCCTGAAGTGGCAGGTCGCCCGGGCCGACGAGGATTACGAGGCGGCACAGGTCGAGGCCCGGCGGATCACCGTCGACACGACGCGCATCGCCTCGGAGAGCTTCTCAATGGCAGTGCCGCCAGAGGAGGCCGAGCGCCGTTGCCGCCGCGCGCTGATGGAAGCCTGGACCGGTCGCGAGAGCGCGGCATTCCGGCTGCCGCCCTCGCGGCTCGCGCTCGACCCCGCTGATGTGGTGATGCTCGCCCATGACGGCCGATCCGTCCCGCTGAGGCTCATCTCGATTGCCGATGCCGACGCGCGCGGCATCGAGGCCGTGCGTCAGGATCGGGAAGCCTACGACCTGCCGCCCGGCGCTCCGCGACCCTCTGCGCTGTCGCAGGCGGTGGTCTTCGGCGCGCCCGAGGTCATGCTCCTCGATTTGCCGCAGCTCACCGAGGACCAGCCCGCACATCGGCCCTTCGCCGCTGCGCACGCCGTGCCTTGGCCCGGCGAGATCGCTGTCTTCCGGAGCCCCTCGACGGATGGCTTCGACCTGCTGACGACGTTCGGCAGCCGCGCCCGGATCGGCACGCTGGTCTCGGACCTTTACGCCGGGCCGACGTCACGCTTCGACCTCGGCAACGTGCTGGTGGTCGATCTGCTGACCGGCACGCTGGAAAGCGTCACCGACCTGACCTTGTTCGGCGGCGCCAACGCGCTGGCCATCGAGAGCGCGCCCGGTGTCTGGGAGATCGTGCAGGCGGGCGTGGCCGAACTGACCGCCCCCGGCCGGTATCGCCTGACCCGACTCCTGCGCGGCCAGCGCGGGACCGAAGGTGCCATGGGCAACCCGGCGCCCGCCGGCGCGCGGGTCGTGGTGCTCGACGCAGCGTTGACATCACTGCCGATCGCCGAGGCCGATCTCGGGATCCCATGGAACTGGCGCATCGGCCCGGCGAGCCGCCCGGTCAGCGACGAGACCTATGTCGCGCAGGCGTTCACGCCCGAGGGCGTGGGGCTGCGTCCGTTCTCGGCCGCTCATGTCGAACAGCCATGGCGCAGACCGCGCGCGCCCGGCGACCTGACGATCCGCTGGACGCGCCGGTCCCGAGCGCTCGCGTCCGACAGCTGGGGCGGGCTGGAGGTGCCACTGGCCGAAGAACTCGAAACCTACGACGTCGAGATCCTCGATGGCGCGACCGTGAGGCGGGTGCTGAGCGCGGCCACCACCAGCGCGATCTACACCGCCGCCCAGCAGACCACTGATTGGGGCGCACCGTTGGGCCCCGGCGACACGCTCGACATCCGCATCTACCAGCTCTCCGCCCTCGTGGGGCGGGGCGCGCCGAAATCCGTCACGCTGATCTTCTGAAGGCCATCCCATGTCCGACGCCACGACCCACCTCCTGCTGCCCTATATTCTGGCGGCGCAGGCGCAGAAGCACGTCACCCACAACGAGGCGCTGCGGATCCTCGACGGGCTCGTCCAGCTCTCCGTTATTGATCGGGACCTGACCGCACCGCCAGTCAGTCCCGCCGATGGCGATCGCTACATCGTCGGCTCGGGCGCGACCGGCGACTGGGCGGGTTGGGATCTGAACATCGCCCTCTGGACCGACGGCGCCTGGTTGCGCCTGCCGCCACGCACCGGCTGGCGGACATGGGTCGAGGACGAGGCCGTGCTGCTCGTCTGGACCGGTGCCGCCTGGGAGGTCGTGGGCGAGCCCAGCGACATCTCGGATGCGGTCTTCAGCCTCGTCAACGATGCCGATCCCACGAAGAAGGCGGTCTTCTCGCTCTCCGGTATCAGCACCGGTACGACCCGCAGCTACACGCTGCCGAACACCTCATCGGAACTGGCGATCCTCGCAGGCACCCAGACCTTCACCGGCAACAAGACCTTCTCGGGCACGCTGACCGCGTCGGGCACCGTCACGGTCTCGGGGGCAACCGCGACCATTGGCACGGCGACGGGCACCGCGACCTACGGCATGGGCACCGGGGCGACGACCACCGGCCTCACCAAGACCGTGAATCTCGGCACCGGCGGCGTGTCGGGGTCGACCACGGTCGTCAACATCGGCCCCGCAACCTCGGGCGCGAATGGCACGACGGTCGTGAACACGCCGACCGTGACCTTCGCCAATGCCGTGACGCAGGTCGGCATGCCCCAGGCAAATCTGACCGCGCAGTTGCTGGGCCTCGGCGGGGCGACGGCCGACAGCTACAACCGGCTCTCGGTCAACACGCCCGCGGTGCTCCTGAACAACGCGGGCGCCGGAATCGAGGCGACCGTCAACAAGGCCGCGGCCGCCAACGATGCCTCGTTCGCCTTCAAGACCAACTGGTCGGCACGTGCCCTGATCGGCCTTCTCGGCAGCGACGATTTCAGCTTCAAGGTCAGCCCGGACGGGTCGGCCTTTTACGAGGCGCTCAGGATCGACCGCGCGAGCGGCCGAGTCGAGATGCCCGAACCCGTGGTGCTCCCGGCGGTGAGCGCCGTGCCCGTGCCGCCGCCGACCGGCAAGCTCGCCCTCTATGCCCGCGACCGTGCCGGGGCCGGATGGCTCGACGTCCAGCGCCCATCGGGGCGGTTCTTTCCGCTGCAGCCGCATTTTGGGGTGAACCGCATCGCGACCTGGGCGCCGTCCACCGGCACCACGGTCAACACCAACGGCATGCCGCGCACCGCCGTCGGCACGGTTTCCACACCGACGCTCGCCACCACCAACCTCTCGACCTCAATGCGCCGCTGGCGCGTGACCAACGCCGCCACCGCCGATGCGGCGGCCGAGGAACGCTCGACCGGCTGGGTCTGCTGGCGCGGGAATGCTGATGGGCTGGGCGGCTTCACCTACGTGAACCGGCTCTCGCTCGTCACCCTGCAGGCGACCGGCATGGGATTCTTCGGTCTCTACGGTTCGACCGCGGCGCTGGCCACGACCCTGACGTTGTCGGCCGTGGTGAACTGCATCGGCATCGGCTTCCAGCGCGGCACCCACACGAACTGGCAGCTGGTCCAGAACGATGTCTCCGGCGCGCCGACGCTCACCGATCTCGGGGCGAGTTTCCCGGTCGCGAGCACGACCAACGTCCTGACCCTCACGCTCCTCGCCGCCCCGAACAGCAGCGAGATTGGCGTCAGGGTGGTCGAGGAGGTCAGCGGGGCGGTGGTCGAGGCCATGCTCGACACCGACATCCCGGCCGCGACGCAACTCCTGGGCCCGCGCAACTACATGAACAACGGCGCAACGGCAGCGGCAGTCGCATATGATTGCTCGGGCGTATATGTCGAGACAGATTACTGAGGCGGCGGTCGTAGACACCTTCGCCAACCGCGCGCTTAGGGCACCACCGGATAGAAGGGCCGTCCCCAATCTTCAGCCGGATGGTCCATCATAAGGTCTACGAATACTGGCAACAGGAAGGACAGAATTGCCGCACCGTCGCGTACCTGTGACCTGTTGACCCCACTGTTCCATGTTGCTCCGCCGTGGACCAGCTGGTTGCGCAGGACGTATAGCCGGTCAAAGACAAAGCTGAGGACCCGTACGCTGTCGCCCGCTTGAAATGCCTGCGCGAAGCTGCGTGACGATGCCTTGAACTTCTCCTCCCAGTCCTCGAAGCCGTCGATCCCGTTGTGGTGTTGCCAGAACGGATTGAAGACATAGCGATTTTCCATCAGCATTCGTACCGGGCCCGAGAAACGCTGCCACAGCGCCTTGTAGATCCGGCGCCCCTCGTCACGCGCCACCAGCCTGCCGAAATAGTCCACGAAGGCGGCACGTTCGCCAGGCGCCAATGCCTGGAATTCCCGCTCGTCGGCATAGGCGGCATTGAAAGCGATCCAGAGGAAGATGAAGCGGGCGTCATCATCGTCGCCGCACGTCTCGGCGCGTCCAATCCAACTGATGGCGCGATGCGCACGCAAGCCCATGGTTTCGGGAAAGCCATTGCGAATGGCGCGCTGCTTGGTTTTCAACGCAGCATGGTCGAGAACATCCTTCATTCACAAATCCCCTCTGAAAATCCCATCACGGCAAGGCGTCGAAATCCGACCTTCGATATCCCTCGACCAAGGTTCGTAGCCCGTCAGGCGCGATCACCTCGACCTTGTCGCCCCATTGATAGAGGTGCCACGCCATCTCGAGCCATCCGGCCGCGGTGAACCGGATAATCAGGCTATCGTCATCCTGTGGCTCCAGCACCTGCGTTGGATGAAAACGGAACTCAGCGGCACGCGCGGCGGCCTCGGGCGCGAAGCGCCAGATCACCTCGCCGTATTGCGCCGGGTCCTGATAGACACCGAAGGCCTTGGCGGCATAGTCCTCCAGCGTGAACCCCGGTGCGAAGGCAAAGCTCTCGTCGAGCACCACGGCGACATGAATCCGGTCCATGCGGAAGTTCAGGATCGTTTCGCTGCGCGAGGGCTGCCGCGCCACAAGATAGCTGCGGTGACCCAGCATCAGGCCGTGCGGTTCGATCACCCGTGGCGCGGCATCCTCAGATCCGTAGACGACGCGTAGACGGAACGGTCCTCGCAGCGCCTCAATGACTGCATCCGTCACGTCAGGACGCAGGGCGACGGTCGGACCGGGGCGCATGACTTGGCCGAGCCCAGCCAGTACGGCCTCGGCATCGGCCTCGGACCTCGTCGCGTCACGGGGAGCCAGCCGCGCCAGCAGCCCATCACGCAGATCCTCCAGCGCGCGCGCATGGCGCAATCGCGCCTGGTCGCGGGCGGTGCGGGCTGCGATTTCCAGCGCTTCTATGGTGGTTTCCTGTCGCGGCTGCAGTCGCTCGGACGGTGGCGCCTCAAGCCGCCAATACCGCCGGCGATCCTCGGCATCCGTAGTCGTGACATTGGCGAAGGCGTCGTCCAGCGCTTCGGTCATCCGTTGCGCCGTGCGGTGCGAAACGCCGAATTCGGTGCAGATGTCCTCAAGGCTAACGCCGCCACGCCGAGAAGCGGCCATCTGGGCGAGACGGAGTAGATCCTGAGCCTTGGCGAAAGACATTTGACCTCTATGCCAGAAATTGACACCATCATAAGCTATTGATCAACTTGCGATCTGTCGAGGCGATTCCCTCGGGGATTGAGTGTCGCAAGTATTGGAGCATTCATGAGGGACCTCGACGGCCGTATTTTCCTCTCCGCCTCAGATCTCATGCGCTTCATGGGGTGTTCCCACGCGACGGCCCTGGATCTGGCCCATATGCGCGGTACTGGACCGGAGCCGCGGGAAGACAGTGAAGACGCTGCATTGCTGCAGAAACAGGGCGACGCCCACGAGGCAGCCCATCTGGCTCACCTCAAAGACATTGGGCGCACCGTCATCGAGATCGAGCGCAGCGGACTTGGCAACAACGCTGAAGCGACCCGCGCCGCGCTGGCCATGGGTCCGGATGTGGTATTTCAGGGCGCTTTCCTCTCCGGTAACTGGGGCGGCTGGTCGGATTTCCTGGAGCGCGTCGATCGCCCCTCCGCGCTTGGCTCGTTCAGCTACGAAGTGGCCGACACTAAGCTGAAGCGGCGGCCACACCCGAAGCATGTGTTGCAGTTGGTGCTTTATTCCGATCTGCTGACCGAGATTCAGGGCGCCGCGCCCGAGTTCGCCCATGTCGAATTGGGGGACGGCACCCGCGCGACCCTTCGGCTGTCGGACTACGCCGCCTATGCCCGCATGGCGCGGGCGCGGCTCGAAGAGTTCGTGGCCGATCCGCCGCCAACCCGTGCGATCCCCTGCGCGGACTGTGGTCTTTGCCGCTGGGGCGACCATTGCGCCGAGGTCTGGCAGGCCGAGGACAGCCTGTTCAATGTCGCCAACGTCAGCCGTGGACAGGTGAAGAAGCTGGAAGCTGCGGGTATCGAGACCATGGAAGCTCTCGCCAGTCTCGATCATCCGATCCGCGGCATGGCGGAAAACACGCGCATGCGCCTTGTAAGCCAGGCCCGTCTGCAGCACGCCCGCAAAACAGGGATGCCCGCATTCGAACTGCGCTTACTGGAGCCCGGCAAAGGGTTTGATCTGCTACCCGAGCCACAGGTCGGCGATCTGTTCTATGACATCGAAGGCGATCCGCATTTCGAGGGCGGCCTAGAATACCTGCATGGCGTCTGGTTCGATGGCCAGTTCCAAGCGTTTTGGGCGCATGACCATGCTGCCGAAGCACGTGCACTCGCTGACCTGCTGGAATTCTTCCGTGCGCGCCTCACGGCTTATCCGGACGCGCGCATCTATCATTATGCGCCCTACGAGATCACCGCGCTACGACGGCTGACCACGAAGTACGGCATGGGCGAGGCGTTCCTCGACCGGCTCCTGCGCGAGCGCCGGTTCGTCGATCTGTTCGCCGTCGTGCGCGGGGGGCTGATCGGCTCCGAGCCCAATTACTCCATCAAGTCGATGGAGGCCTTCTATGACCGCAAGCGCGATGGCGAGGTGAAGACGGCGGGCGGCTCGGTCGTCGCCTACGAGCGGTGGCGCGAGACGGGCGAGCAGCAGATCCTCGACGAGATCGAGGATTACAACCGCGTCGATTGCATTTCGACCGAGGAGCTGCGGGATTGGCTCGTCGGCATTCGCCCCGGCGGTCCATGGCCGTCGCTCGGGCAGGATGCGGGCATGAAGGAGGCCGAGGAGGATGCAGACACGGAGGCGCTGCGTTCGTCCCTTGCGGCCTCCGGCCTACCCGAAGACCGGCAGGCGATGCTTTTCAACCTCGGCCTCTTTCACAAGCGGGAGGCGAAGCCCGCGCAATGGGCGGTGTTCGACAGCGTCGGCAAGGACGAGGATGATCTGATCGACGATCTCGACGCGCTTGCCGGGCTCGAGGCCGTGGGCGCGGCTGTACCCGTGAAACGCTCGATGGCGCGCACCTATCGCTTCCCGGAGCAGGAGACAAAGTTGCGGGGCGGCAAGAATGCGACGGTGCCTGTCCTTGACGGGCCGCCTGCCACAATCAGCATCACCGACCTAGATCGGACTTCGCGCGAGATCACCCTCAAGACCGGGGCGGCGAAGGCGCATCTTCTGACCGACCGCCTGACCCTGCACCCGGACTGGCCGCTGAATACTGATGTCATCGCCACCGCGCTCCGCGACGTGATTGCCGATCAATGCGGGCGCCGCCCTTACTCGGCAGTGGACGACCTGTTGTCCCGGGCCGCACCGCGTCTTGTCACCGGGACGCTGGAGCAAGTGACGGATCCCGTGGCAGGGACCATCGCTGCTGTAGCCGCGATGGACGGCACAGTCTTGCCGATCCAAGGGCCGCCTGGCACCGGCAAGACCTATGTGACCGCGCGAGTCATCCTGTCGCTGGTGCGGCAGGGCGCGCGCGTCGGCGTCACCTCGAACAGCCATGAGGCTATCCGCAACGTGCTCATGGGTTGCCTTGCCGCGCTGGAGGATTCCGACCTGCCGATCACGCTCGACCTCGTCCACAAGACTTCGGGAGAGGATGACAGCTATCCAGACGACTGCCCCGTCCGTCGCACCACCGACAACGCCGAGGCCGCCGGCGGCACGCAGGTTGTCGGCGCGACCGCCTGGTTCTTTACCCGTGAAGAGAATGTTCAGGCTTTCGACTGGCTCTTCGTGGATGAGGCCGGTCAGGTTGGGCTTGCCAACATGGTTGCCATGGGGCGATCTGCGCGCAATATCGTTCTGGTCGGCGACCCGCGCCAGTTGCCACAGGTGATCCAGGGTGCGCACCCCGAGCCTTCGAACCTCTCTTGCCTCGACTGGATGCTTGGCGATCATGCAACAGTCCCGCCTGACCGCGGCATATTCCTGCCCGTGTCGCGGCGGATGCATCCGGATGTCTGCCGCTTCATTTCCGACCAGGTCTATGAAGGACGGCTGACCAGCCACCCAGATACCTCACGTCAGGCCGTGGCCGGGACTGCGTTTCCCTCGGCGGGCGCGTTCTGGGTCTCGGTCCCGCATGAGGGCAATGCCCAGATCGCGCCGGAGGAGATCGAGGCCATAAAGGCTGCCGCCCGCGAACTGCTGACGGCCGCATGGACCGAAAAAGACGGCACGACGCGTCCAATGCGTCAGTCCGACATCATTGTGGTCGCACCCTACAACGCACAGGTAAATGCCCTGCGCGACGCGCTACCCGATGGCATTCGCGTCGGCACCGTGGACAAGTTCCAAGGACAGGAAGCGCCTGTCTGCCTGGTCTCGATGACCGCGTCATCGGCTGAAGAGACGCCGCGGGGCATGGACTTCCTGTTTTCGCTCAACCGCATCAACGTGGCGGTGTCGCGCGCCAAGGGGCTGGCGCTGGTCTTCGGCGCGCCGCGTCTGCGCGAAGCGAAATGCGAAACGGTCGAGCAGATGCGATTGGTGAACACGCTGTGTGCTTTGAATACGCCTTGCTCACCACCCACAGTACCCAGTGGCGCTATACCTCCCGCGCTCCTTGCGACCTTGAAAGCACAGAAAGCCTGATTGCAGAGATCTTTAATGCTCTATGAAACTTCATTAAATGACAGCCGTAAGTCCACGCGCCCCAGCACGCTCGAGGCGGTGATCCGCGCGGAGACTGGCAGCAAGATACGCAGCTTTCTTTACCAGCTCTCAGAAGGGGTTACGGATTACCGGTCCATCCATAGCCTGACCGAGCAGGTCAGGCACCAGTACCACGGCCGTTTTGTTATCGAATTGATCCAGAACGCTTATGACGCCGTCAGTCGGGCCGCGGACCGCAAAGCTTCGCAATGCCGGATCGAGATGCGACTGGAAATGGATGGTGGGTTCGGAACACTTTACGTTGCCAATGACGGCGCACCGTTTTCGCACAGTAATTTTGAAAGCGTCTCTCGGCTTGGCCAGAGCGACAAGGATCCGGCAACCTCTGTAGGCAACAAAGGGATCGGATTTCGCAGCGTGCTCGAGATCAGCCAAAAGCCCCGCATCTGGTCTCGGCGACAGGAAGCTAGCCCGGAATTCGATGGCTATTGCTTTGGTTTCGACCCCGATTTTACCAAGTCAATCTACGACCCCGCACTTGCCATCCTTGAGGATCGACCGCTTTCGGTCGAACAGGAATGGTTTGCCGAGGTTATCGATGAAGATCCAATCCTTTGCGAGCGCTTGCACACCGGCGCAAAACGCCGCCAAGCGCAAGGTGCGAATTCGACCTCGGACTGGTTGCGCGAAGAGATTGGTTACCTTTCGCCCTACCTTTTGCCTTGGCCGCAGTCAGCGCGCAGCCATGTGGTCGACGATCTCGAAGCCCGCGGATTTGCATCCGTCCTGGCCTTGCCGCTGCTTTCTCCTGCGGCTGCCACCCTAGTGGAACGCAAGCTTGCAGAGATCACAGCCGATTCCATGTTGTTTCTCGACAACCTGAAGGCGCTGACGATCACCACTCCCAATAGCTCCAGAACGTTCTGTCGCAACGCCATTCGGGAAGCGACCGGGCCAAGGGGATATGGCAAGATCTCGGTCAGCTCAGGTGACACTAGCAATCATTACTCCGTCTGGCGGCGCGCGCTTCCGGTATTGGACATGCCGGAGGCGGTCCAAGAATCCATTCGCGGCTTGCCCGGCCACTGGCCGAAACTGGAACAGGCCGAGATTTCCGTCGCGGTCAGCGATGTCCGTGAACCAACACCCGGAAAACTCAGCATCTTCCTTCCGACCTCGTTGGAGACCGGTGCCGCCCTTCACATTAGCGCGCCGTTCTTCGGCGATATGAGCCGCACGACAATCAGCTTTGATACCGAGACAGAGGGCGTACAGGCGGGTGGAAGCTACAACGACTTCCTGTTGCATCAGGCCGCCGTCCTCGCTCTAGAGGCGATTGCCGACGACTTGGCTGGACGCTCTGCGGCAGAGGCAGCCGGTATCCTAGACATCCTTGCGCCACATGCCTCTGCAAGCGCGCCAATGGAGCGCTGGCAAAACCACATACGCCAAGCTGCGACGGATATGGGGGTCAGCATCGAGACCTCCCCGTGGATGCTTAGCGATCACGGATGGCGCTCGCTAGCAGAGACGTCCCTGCTGCCGCTGCCAAGCGATCCCAAGGTGCTGGATGCGGGCCTGCTTCGCCAGCATGCGACATTCCCTGCCTATAGTGCGGCAATGGATTCGCGCATCGGGTCAATCGAGCGACTCTCCGAGCATTTTGGTATCGGCGTCATGCCTGCGGAAGCAGATCAGGCGACGATGATCGAAGGCGCCGCAAAAGCGCTGGCGGGCGAAGCAGAGCTGGATTGGGGGCACTTTTGGCAGGATGTCTGCGAAATCTTCTCAGACGACCTATCCCACCTCATGGGTAAGGACGTGCTTCTGTGCACGGATGGCAGGTTGCATTCCGGTGGTGTCGCCGGGCAGGCCATCTATTTTCGTCCGCGCCAAACCGGCCAAGATGATGATAGCCCGGACGAGCCCGGCATCGACCAGATTCCTGCAGCGCTGCAATCGTTTATCGCAATCTTGGATCCTCAGATACCCGTCAGCGAAGTTCGCGATGGCCGTAGGCAGAATACCGAACTTCACAAGCATCTGACGGATTCCAAGCTGGTCAATACCTTCAGACGCGAAGACGTGCTTGCGGACATTCTGGTCCCAAACCTTCCCGAAATGCCCGTTGCTCGTAGGACCAACGATGCCGGATTGTGTCGTGATGCCCTTTCCTACGCGCTCCGCCTTGCGGCTTCGCTCGAGGCGCGCGGCGATGGCGAGAGCGTCACCAAGGCCATGGCAAAGATCCCCGTTCCCTGCCGTGGAGGATGGTATCCCCTTTCCCAAGCCATCTTCGGCAAGGGCTGGCCCGAAACACAAGGCGTCGCGGTGGATCGATACCTGCGACTTGCCGGCACGGAAAGCGCCAAGGCCGCGCGCGCCCGGCTCCTCTGCACACCGGATGACCCTGACTGGGGCGAGTTCGGTGGAGTCGCACGTCACGTTCTTGAAAGCGCGGGTGTTTTCGATGGGTTGCCGCTCTTGGTAATCGGCGGAAAGGAACCTGCCTTGACATGTCAGGTCAGCTATTATCGCTTTCAGAGTCACCAAGCCGCCCCGGCACCCATTGACGCTGAGACTTGGAAAGCTTTCGGCGAGAATCTGAATGGCCGGAGTAGCTCATACAAATCGGGTCGATCCAAGATCGACACGTTCCGCTGGCTACCGGGGCTAGAAAATCGCGCCTCGTTTGACAGCGATACGAAACAGGCCCTTCTTGATGTCGTAATGGGCAGCGCGCCGCGATGGGGCAGCGGTTGGTCAAGCGTGGACCTCATGAGAGACACGGGGACCTACGAGCGCATCACCCTCGACTCGCCGCTATTCTTGGCCCTGGCCATGTTTGACTGGATCCCCGACGGGGATCACGAGGGCACACGAAGCTGGAGCAAGCCCGCTGGGCGCTGGTTTGTCCCAAGCCGCTACACCGCAAACGGCAGAACCTGGACCTTTGAACATCTCGACCCGCTGCCCGCCCAAGTCGCGGTGCGGATCGAGCAGGACGACGCCCTCAAGTCATTGTTCACACGTCTCGGAGTCGCCCATTACGACCCAGAGACGCGAACAGACGATGTGCGGCTGCTAGACAGTCTCGGCAAAGCCGTGGAGAACCGCACATTCCGCAACGTGAGCACTTTGATCGGTCAATTGCGCGCGGCTTGGGACGCATTTGATCCCGCCTCACCGGTTGCTTTCCCTGCACATATTGTGGTGCAGCAGCCCGACGGATTTCTGGCCTTGGTGGAACCCTCAGCGGCCAACCCGGTATACTTGCCGAGCAGTCGCTCCTCCACTTCTGACCTTCGCGAACTCGGCCTCTCGGTCATCGCGATAGAACCCAAGGCCGCACAACGCCTTGCCGAAGGTTTTTCCGGGCGTTACGGGGTCGCGGTCAGGAATTCGGAGCGCTTCGAATTGGTTGCGCAGTCGGGCAATCAACCCTTCGCGGATAGCGAGTCCGTCGAGCTGCCGTCGTTTCGAGATCTCGATGGGGTCATTCCGTTGGTGCTGACGATTGCCGCCTTTCACGGGCAGAACGCCCAAGGGACGATGTCCGGGGGCTTCAACGACCTTGTCGCTGCGTTCCGCGAAGCGAGAGTAGCCGTCGTGCCCCAACTCTCGGTCGTGCCGATGATCACCGAACAACCGATCGCTGATCCAACGCCGCAGATGGCCGCCTGGCTTGCCCGTAGGAAAACGCTCGTGCTTGATACGGACTGGAAGTCAGACATCCAATCGGTCGCTGATGCGTTGTCGCAACTGATTGGCCGGTCCGACCTGCGGGTGCAGATTCGCACGGGTCTCGATGAAATCTGGCCCAACGACGAGGATGTGATACCCGAACGGACCCTGAGGCTTCTTGATCTTTCGCCGGATCACTTCCATGAGGTTCTTGAGCTCTGGCGCGGCGACCTGGGACCGGTGATTTCTCGACTGGCGAGGCTTCTGCGTGTTCTTTCACGGGACGATCTCGCACTTCGCGTCGAGGCATCCGAACAGCGCGACCAACTGATCTCTGTTCTTGATGAGGCATTCCCATCCCAGGAGCTTGCAAAGGAAGTATTGAATGCGGCCGTTGCATCAAGGGAAGTCCTGCAATTTGGTAGCCTTGCTCGCGATCTTCTGGGACCGCAGGTCGAGCTTGCTTATTGGAACCGCGAAGGGGCTCAACGCGGCGAAGTCGCAATTTCCAACCCCTTGCACGAAAGGCAATTCCGGCAACATCGCGACCGGATGCTGCCCGTCCTGAGGCGCATCATTGCTGCGCTTGCCGCTCGGACGCCGGAAGCGCCGCCCTACGCCACGATGATGAAGCGCCTCGATGATATGACGTCCCCCTCGACCGCCTCCGAGGCCTACTGGGAGCTTCCGGCCTCGGAAGTGGCGAGCGCCATCACTGCGGAACTGGCGCAAGCAGGTTTCGCGCTTGATGGGACCACCTTGCTCGACCTCCTAGCCTCGGACGAACTTGGCCGCGCCATCGCGTGCCTTCCGTTCGAGGTTCCTCTGACCGATCCCGTAGAAGTTGCATCCGTGAACCGCAGGCTCCTGGAGGGGCTGCACAGCCGCCTCATGCTAATCGCAACAGCATGGCATGCCGCAGCGGGCATGAACGAAAGCTCTGCCTGGCGCGAGGCGAAGCTCGGCGATCCGACCCTGTCGCCCCGACAGGAGGATCGCGACGTCTTCACCCTGCGCTGGGGAGAAGCTCGCGCGCTGGATTTCATCTGCGCGGACCTGCCCCCGACTGCGCCACAGAAGATCCGAGATGCTATTCGGGATGCCGGATCGCTCGACGCGCTGATGACTGCTTTGCAAGTCAATCCTGCCGAGATGGATGATGCCCAAGATCGGCTGTCGGCCCTGCAGGCGGCAGCCGAACGTAAAAAGCGCATCGTCCAGGTCTGTGGCGGTGACATCGACAACTCCGACAGCGGTCTAGCCGAACTCTTCGCGCATATTTCGGCGCATGTTTCCGACGCTAGCGTGCGTGCATTTGCGGGCTTCGATTTGAAGGCTCTCACGCTTCCGCAAAAGGCGAAAAAGCCTAAGCCGAGCGATTCGAAAGCCAGGACCAAGCGCACCCGAGTGCCTCCGAAGACACGCCGGGACATGGAGGACCTGATCGGGGCAGCGGGCGAGATCCATGCCTTCCGTTGGTTGCAGATCAAGTACGGCCCCGAGATCATCACGCCGGCAAATTGGGTCTCAGCCTACAGTGCGAAAGCCTTTCCCGATAACGCTTCCTATGTAGATGAGGGGAAAGGCTGCGATATCTCGTTCATTCTGGATGGTTGCACCTACAACATCGAGGTCAAATCTAGCGAAGAGGATGGCACCGGCTTCACGCTCGGCACCTCCGAGATCCGCCACGCGAGAGAGATCGCCCGAAAGCGTCGGAGGCGGCAGCGTGAGGAGTTCTTCATCCTTAAGGTGGATTTCGTACTGACGCCCGAGCCGAAGTTTACGCTGCTGCCGAACCCCTATGACCCGGCGCATCAGGATCGTTTCGTTATCATTGATGAGGGTGCTCGGGTAACATACCGACCGTAGATCTGCCGTCGAACGGAGGTGGAGAAGGTTGGATAACAGACCCATCCCCTCCGCCACTTACCCCCGCGAAAGCGTTCTCCTCATCCGGCTGCGGCCGGACTTTTGCGTTGTTTTCGAGGGGTATGCGGGAAGGGCTGAGCACTGGCCTTGGCGCCTACAGGGCCGAAATCGTTCTCTCGTTGCCAGCATTCTCCGGACCTGATGACTGCGCCGTTATGGTGAATAGATTGCAAGTAATTTAATTTGAAAGACCTTTTCGACGTCGAGGCTGAGTACTTCGACACGGGTGGCGTTCGCGAGATGGAACTGAAGTCGAACCAAGCCATGGGCCCGGTCAATCTGTTTAGAGCTGTGTCAGTAAATATTGCAGGCGTGAGACATGCTGACCTTCAAAACCGTGACATGCCGGGCAAAGACCAACACAGAGACTCAGCTTCTTCCGAGGTTCCCCAGAAAAATTCCCCGCCCAGACTTTCAAGACGGCCCGAAGAAAGTTGCTTGAACTGAGCTTCGACATCCTCCGCCGATTTCTTGTTCGGGAATGGCTGCGAGTTCACCCGTAGCGCCCAACGGCCGGTAGCCGCTGGAGGGATACCCGCGTTCAATTCGGCGCAGCGGCGCTTTAATGCGTTGGTTACGCCGACCTTCAGCACGACCGATTTGTCGCCAAATGATTTCTTCCTGCCCAAGAGAGCGTGGCCGTCCCCCTCGTAGACAGCAAGGTATAGGAATGCTTCCCCATCTTCATAGTTCGAAGTTCTTTCACCGAAACTGCCGGGAAACGCGTGGGAAGGCTTAAAGACCTCCGCGAACGCCATTGCTGGGGACTCGCCATCATTGACTGGTGGCTCGCCGTAGACGTTGACCTCCCGCACCTTGATTTTCAGCGCTTGCGCGATCTCATCTGGGTCGAGATCGGCGCCATGAACCGCGAGAGCTTGGCCTGCCTCAGACCGATAGGAACTGAAAGCGATCCTCGAGATCATCATCTTCTCTTCAGCCCGCCAAGCGCGGCGGACTGGAATTGCATAGGTCCACTTGTCGGCCCAGCCCGCATCTCGTTTCCGATCCAAACCCACCTTGGAGGATTTTTCGTAGTCGCGGATTGGAGTTGCCTCGACCTCCAGAAAGCCAAGTACATATGAGCGCAGTGACTTCTCGGTCTCTGCGGTGCTGGCGCCGTAGATCATGACGAGGTCGCCGTCGTTTAGCTTTCGAAGGTAGGCGTCGCGGGAGCTTTCCTGTGTCCAGCCAACGTAGCCATCCTCCTCCGGGCCGAAGCCGTAGAAGGACCGGATGCGGATCTTTTTGCCCTCCGGCAGCGCAGAACTCATACGGATCCCTCACCAAAAGTGTCGCTTGATCGTTTCGAGCCTGTCCCGCAATGGCGCCATGTGCAAGTGCAAGTGCAAGTGCAAGGCGGTTGCCATCCGTGAACGTTCCAGAACAGCGCACCGGGAGCTACGGCATGCGGGCGCATTGAACAGCCCCGGATTCGCGGGCGGTTTCATCCTTCAAACCTGAGAGGCAAGTGCGCCGCTGACATGTCCGGGCCCGAATCTTCGGGACCCGGGATCGCGTGTGCCGACGGCGGTGTCCGGCCGGGCAGTCCGTTTCCGCCCGGCCGGTTTCCGTCAGTGCGCGCGCGGGGGACGCGCCTCGTCTCCAGGCACGCGGGCCGTGAGTTCGTCAATCGACACCACATGGACGCCGGTTTCGGCCTTGAAGGACACGCTCCAGGCCGCTGGAAGGGACACTGCCCTGGCGACGCGCTTCGGCTGGCCGAGCTCGCCGCCGAACTCCCGGCGGGAGAGCAGGAGATCGCGCGTCACCATCGGCTCGACGAAGGTCACCTCGCCGTCCCACGCGCCGTAGATCAGCACCGCTTCGAAGGGCTGGCCCGCGAGGACCGGATCGGTCACGTCGAGCCAGTGCTCGCCCATCGCCGGGACCGGGTCGACCTCCGGCGGGGGCATGAAGTTCGGCGGCATGAAATCGATGGAAGGCCGGTTCGCGGCCTTTTCCATGTAACGCGGGTCGGCCGGATCGATGGCCAGCCGTTCGGCCTCCGTGGTCATGTAGAAATGCACGTCGAAATGCGGCACGCCGAAGAGATCGCCGGGCGCATGGCCGTGCGGCATCCAGTCGAGCGAGACATGGTCGTAGCCTGCGCGCAGGGCCGCCTCCGGCAGGGGCACGGTGACGAAGACCATGTCGTGCCGGAGGGAGGTAACGGCCGTCTCGGTCATCTCGACGCCGATGCGCGTGGCGAGGCCTGCGGCATCGGTTTCGGCGAACGAGCGGACGGTGCCGGCGCCGAGCGGCGTCCGGGGGCCGAACTCGACCGTCTGCGCGGCAGCGGCCAGCGGGATCAGGCCCGCCAGAAGCGCGGCGCCGAGGGTGTGGTAGCGGATCATCATGCAGTCTCCTTGGGTGTCGTGGTCCGACAGGCGCTCCCGGGCCGGGCGCGCGGAGCCGGTTCATTCAGCGGCGACGCTCTCGTCCCGCCGGTGGTGGCGAAACAGGCCCTTCGGATCGTAGGTTGCGCTCAGCTCGGCGAGCCGCACCTCGGCTTCGCGGCTCAATGTCGGCAGCGCCCGGTCGGGGCGCTCCAGGTCGGCCTCGCCGACATAGGCGCCGGTGCAGAGTGGAACGAGGCCGTCGACCGCGGCGCGGAGCCAGCCGATATTCGCCGGATCGCCGTCCTCGTCTTCCCAGATCGCGTACAGCGCGCCGAAGATCCGGCCGTGGCAGGAGAAGGCGGTGTTCCCGGGCGTGGCGACAGCGTTCGACCGCAGGACGGCGAGCGTCATGCTGGCCTCCGACGGAGCGAGGGCCATGTCCTGCACGATGCGTGCGAGGACCTCGCCATAGCGGCCGTCGGACCAGACCGTGTCCACGGCATAGCGGCGTCCGCGGGGCATCGAGGGCTCGGTCACTTCGTAAAGCGTGCCGATGGGCGTGGGCATGGGGCCGATCACCTCGAGAGCCTCGGGCGCGCCCTGTCCAAGTGCCGCATGGATTGCAGAGGCGTCGGCGTCCGTGCCGGCGAAGACGGTGGCGATCGCGGCGAGGACGGGGCCTTGCGGCGTCGGGGTGACCTTCGTGGTGAATTCCACGCAGGCCGGAGCCTTCGCCATGACGTTTTCGGCCCAGTCGGCGACGGCGCTCACCATTTCCGCCGGATAGACGCGGATGGTGGTGACGGTGGCGCTTGCCGCCGGCTTCAGCGACAGGTGATAGGCGGTGACGATGCCGAAGAAGTCCGGCCCTGCGCCACGGGCGGCCCAGAAGATGTCGCTGTGTTCGGTCGCGGTCGCGGTTACCATCCGGCCGTCGGCGAGCACGACCTCCACCGCCGTCACCGAGAAGCAGGCGAAGCCCCACTCGGCCGAATTCCAGCCGAAGCCGCCGCCAAGCAGGTAGCCCGACATCGGCACGCTGCCGCAATGGCCGACCGGAAAGGCGAGGCCGTGGCTCTCGAGTTCCGCCGCGAGCCGGGCGTTGGTCACGGCAGGCTCGATGCGGGCGGTTCGCGCCTCAAGGTCGAGCGTCATCGCGTCGAGGGCGCCGAGGTCGATCACCATGTCGGCCTGTGTGGCGATCCCGGTGAAGTGATGCCCGCCGCCGCGCGGCGAGGCGGTGAAGCCGTTCGCGGCCGCGAAGCGGACGGCCTCGGCCACGTCTTCGGCGCATGTGGCGCGCACGATGAGTACGGCCTTGCGCGCGGGCTTGCGACCGTTCCAGACAAGGGCGTCGCTCCGGGCACCGAGGCCCGGCTCGAGGGCGGTGACGGTGGCGCCCCGCAGGCGCTTCAACAGGTTGTCGGTTTTCATTTTCGTCTTTCAAGAGCGGGCATGGCGGCACAGACCGTTCCCAATGGGCCCGGATCGGTGGCAGCGAACTGCGCCATCGGTTTCGGTTGGTTTTCGGGTGGTGCGGCTGCCCGGCACGGCAGTCTCGTCCCGCCGCGCTCTATACGGCCGGCCGTCGCGCGGCGCTTGCTAAGTCTCGCCTCAGGGAAGGCTAAATGAATGCTAAGGAAATGCTCACCCGAGGATACGGGTCATGCGACCTCGCTCGCCTCGTCCTCGCCCGCATTGTCGAGGACGATCCGGCACTGACAAACGAGACGGAACCGGCCGCGCCCCGTCTTCTCGATCCGCAGGCAAGCATCGCGATCCTCGAGCCGCCGGCGCAGGAGAATGAGGCGCGCGTCGAGGTTCTCGGCATGATCGGGGAGTTTCAGCGACTGGTCGAGGCGCAGTTCCCGCGTCGTGAAGTCTGTCCGGCCCGTCGCGACATGCTCCCGCAGGAGGCGCCAAAGGATTGCGCCCGCGACGCCCTTGATCAGGTATTCATGGTCGAGGAACACGCTGTCGTCGCGCGGGTAATACCGCACGGAAACGGAACTGCCGGGCGCCCCCACGTCGCTGGAGGCGGGCAACGCCTCGTCGGTCTCGTCCTCGCCGAGGAGCGCCATCATCGACCCGAGCTGGCTTGCGACCAACACCAGCGCATCCTCGCATTCGTGGTCGAAGCGCAGGATCTCGTCGGATTCGGCAAAGATGACGCCCAGGACGCGTCCCTCCGCCATGACGGGCACGGCGATCTGGCTGTGCGGTGTGCCAAGTCCGGGGAAGGGGACGCCTGCGGGCTCCTCTGCCAGAAGGCCCGCGCTGCGCGCGGCGACCCGGAGGGCAGCGCCGTAGCGGTAGTCGGAGCTGAAATGACCAATCCTGATGGGCACGCCTTCGCGCGCGGCGACCCCGATGACGCCCTCGCCAGGAAGGATCTCCGCGCCGACGCCGGAGACGGCATAGCCGCGCGAGGCGAGTGCGAAGAGACGCCCGTCGCATTCCGCCACGAGAAGGATCGCGTTCGATATGCCAAGGTGCCGGGTCACCCCGTCAAGGACGGCGTCCGCGAGTTCGTCGATGTCACGGCAGCGCGCCAGATCCTCGACGCAGGAACGGACCGCCGCCAACAGCGATACGCTCCGGCAGGACGGCGTGAGCGAGGGCGGCAGGATCTCCTCGACATTCGTGGCGCGGAATATGTCGGAGCCGAGCAGCCGAAAGACCTTCTCCAGCCCGTGATGCGACGCGATACCGGCCAGTTTCGCCTTCATCGTCTCGAACAACGGCCCGGACGTCCGCGTCTCGACGTAGTCGAGGTCCAGCCGGTAGAGCGCGAGTGTTCCCGGATCGAAGAGCTGAACGCTCGCCTGTTTCGTCGTGAGCAGGTTCCGGCGCGTCTTGTTGAAGAACTGATAGGAAAGCGCGACATGGTCGTCGTCGACCCAGTGGACCTGGCTGATCATCGAGGTGTTGGGCAGGCCGTCCTCGTCGCAGGTGCAGAGCATGGAGGCGCATACACCCTCCATCGCACCGCGCAGGGCACGAAGGTCAAGGGCGGTCATCTGGGCAGCTCCGCACCCGCGCCCGGACCGGGCGTCTGGGTGAACACGCGCTCGGGGTGGAACTCGAGCGAAACCAGATCGACCGTATGGCGGAACGCATAGGCGTCGGCCTGGATGCGCGTGTATCCAAGGTCCATGAGTTCGTCGGCGAGCAGCGCCGTCTGCCGCGCGACCTCGCTCACGTCGTCGGGCAGTGCGTCGCGGATTCTGGCATGGGAGGCCTTGAGCTGGATCGACCGGTGATCGCGTGCACGGGAGAAGGTCGCGGCCACCGCGCTGCCCTTCGTCACGGCATCGACAAGAGCAGCGTTGGCGGCCGGCGAGAGAAGGACGCGCACCTCGCTCATGTTCCGCACGCGGCACGCGACGCCGGAACCGATGACCGGCCGGCCGGTCGCGCTCCGCGCGCCCAGGGTTGCGGTTACGCCACCTTGCAGGAAGGCGACGAGATGCGGCGGCAGCGGATACGTGCGATCTGCCTCGCGCCAGGAAATCTGGTCATCGGTCGGTGTGGCGTAAGGTGTCGAAGACATTGTTCAGATACCGAGTAATCCCGGCTTGATGCCGAGATTCTTGTAGCATGTTTTCGGTCGTTGCGAAGGTTTTCGATGGATGCGGGACCGGCTGAGCTGCTCCCTGGAATCCGGACACTGCCACAAGCCGCGAATTGCACTCGGATGAACCTCCAAGAGCAAGCGGGGGGCGCGCACCGGGATCGGGAAGCCGGCCTTGCCAATTCTTCCCTGGAAGGAAACCGAAGCGGTGGACGGAAGGCGAGGCAAGGAGCGGCCGGGCCGGATCGCCTGCGGCTGTCAGCCGGGCAGCCCGCAGACTGCCGTGCTCGCCGGCAAGTCACGTGACGATGGACCAGAGGCCGGAGCCGGGCAGCGGATCAACCCGATGCGGCAGGTCCGCGAGCAGTATCGGGAAATTCCGCCCGTGACGCCGGTCAGCGGCCCTTGACGCCATAGGCCTGATGGACGATCAGGCTGATCGAGCGATAAAGCTCCTCCAGGCGGCTGAAATCGCCGCCGTCCAGGGTGATGAACCCGGCGCTGTCGGCGACGGCAACGAGCTGCAGCGCGACCGCCTCGCGGGGGGTGTCCTTGGCGAGTTCGCCCCGCTCGATCGCGGTCGAGACACCGGCAAGCACCATCCTGTCAAGCGCAACGCCGAAATCGACCAGTGCCTGACGGGCTTGCGGGCCGATGATGTCGCGCTCCAGCCGCATCCGGCCGATCAGGGACCAGGGATTGGCGGTCCGGCCGGTGGGGTTGTGGGTGAGGTAGCGGGCGCGGTTCGCCTCTTTCATTCCCTCGATCTTCTCCGCGAGCGTCGCCGGGCCGGCCCAGTTGCGCTCCCAGCTGTCGAGCGTCTGCCCGACATACTCGACGATGACTTCCTCGCACAAATTCTGCTTGTTGCCGAAATGATGATGGATGTTGGCGCGCGTGGTGTCGAGCGTCTCCGAAATGTCGCGAAACCTCAGCCCCTGGTAGCCGTTGCGCAGGAGCAGCGTGACGGTGACACGCTTGATATCGTCCCGCAGGCTGGGGAGGTCCTTCTCCAGGGGCTTGGTTTCGATCTTCATGGCCGCTCCTCCGCCCGCGCGAGGGGGCCGTAGGCCGCCTCGAACGCACTGGCGACGGCCGCGCCCGTCTTTCCCGGTCGCAGGGCGTCGCCGATCACTTCGACGCTGCGCCCTTCGAGCCGGGCCGAGATCCGGGGGCCGGTCGCCTCGCGGGCACGATGGTAGAACCAGTCCCGAAACGCCGGGCGACGGCCGAGCGCGGCGACGGGGCCGATTCGGGCGCACCCGGTTCTTAGCAGCGCGGCGACGAGGGGGCCAGCCCCGGCGCGGTAGCGCGCGCCCGTGGCGATGACGATATGGTCGAACCCCGCGAGGCGGCCCTCGTCGGCAAGCGGATCCGCGCCAAGCTCGACCACGACGCCCCGCTCGCGGCAGCGGCGCAGCTGCGCCTCGGCATGGGCCAGAAGACTTTCCCGGGTCGCTTCCACGCCCTGGAACAGCGGCGCGAGGCCGGCCAGGCGCAACGCGCCGCCGACGGCGCCGGATCTCTCGAAGAGGGTCACGTCGTTCGTTCCGGCCATCTCCGCGGCGTAGGCCAGCCCCGCCGGCCCGGCGCCGATCACCGCGATGCGTTGCCCGGAGCGGCTGGGAACCCCGCGCCGGTCGGCCTCGCGGCCCGCATGCGGGTTCACGATGCATTGGAGCCGCTCGCCCGCGCGCATGCCGTCAACGCAGCTGTTGCAGGCGAGGCAGCGTCTGACCTCGCGCCCGTCGCGCGCCGTGCGGGGCCAGTCCGGGTCGGCGAGAAGCGGGCGGCCGAGCGCGATGAAGTCGGCTTCCTGCGCCTGGAGCGCGCGCTCCGCCGCCGCCGGGTCGCCGAAACGACCGACGGCGATCACCGGGACGTCGACGGCGGCCTTCACCATCCGCGCGAAGCCGAGAAACGGCGTCGGCACGGTCGCCATCGGCGGGATCATGATCGCGGCGTTCGGCCGGGAGCGGTAATGCCCGCCGGTGACATGTATTGCGTCGGCGCCTGCTTCGGCAGCCCAGCCGGCGATGGTCACGGCCTCGTCAGGGGTCATGCCGCCCTCGAAGTAATCGTCGCCATTCATGCGGAAAATGACGGCGAGGCCGGGAACGGCGGCGCGGACTGCGCGCGTGATCTCGAGCGCGAAACGCGCCCGGTTCTCGAGCGGGCCGCCATATTCGTCATCCCGCCGGTTCTCCATCGGCGACATGAACTGGGAGAGAAGATAGCCGTGCGCGGCGTGAAGCTCGACCGCATCGAAGCCGGCCCGGGCCATGCGCTCGGCCGCCGCGGCGAAGGCGCCGACGGTCTCCGCGATCCGCGCGCGGCTCATCGCCTCGGGAACGATGACCTCGGTGTCCCCCTCCTGGACGCTGTGAGGGATCGCCGAGGGGGCGATCGGTGTCGTTCCGCAGATGTCGACGCGCGTGTGGCCGCCGCCATGACCGAGCTGGATCGATGCTTTCGCGCCCTCGGCATGGATCGCCTCGACGATCCTTGAAAGACCGGGGAGGAAGGTGTCGTCCGCGGCACCGAGCTCGAAATGGCGGTGCTTGCCGGCCCGTTCGGGCGCCGCCATCTCGACCGTCAGCAGCCCGACGCCGCCGGCGGCGCGGGCGCGGTAATAGGCGAGGCCCGCATCGGTGGCGAACCCGTCCCGATCCGCCAGCCGCGTGGTCATGGGGGCCATGACCACGCGGTTCTTCAGCGATAGCGGGCCGATCCGGCCCGGACGGAACAATTCGCCGGGCCGTTGGTCGTCATTCGGCATCGGACCGGGTCCTTGGGGTCAGGCCGCGAGGGGCAGGGCGCCATCGCGGGTGACGCCCGCCTGTTTCAGCGCCTCGCCGATCCGGCCGATCTCGGCTTCCGACAGCTTCATCAGCGGCGGACGCACGAAGGATTTCTCCAGCCGGCCGAGCAGGACGAGCGCCTCCTTCATGCGGTTGTGCATGTCGAGGAAGGGCGGCGCGTAGAACGCCTGCGAGAGGGGGACGATCCGGTCGTTGACCGCCTGCGCCTGCTTCAGGTCGCCCGCCTGTATGGCACGGAACAGCGCGACCTGAAGATCGGCGATGACGCTGCCGGACCCCGAGAGAAGGCCGTTGCATCCCAGTGTGAGCGAGGACATCAGCCAGGCGGAATGGGTCGACAGCACATTCACCGGGCGCGCGAGGTTCTGGAAGGTACGCACATGCCGCTCATGCAGCATCGGATCGTTGGACCAGTCCTTGATCGCGGCAATGGTCGGGACGTCCTCGAAGAGCTGCAGGAGCGTCTCGAACGTAAAGCCAAGTCCGCTGGCCATCGGGTACTGGAACGCAATGAGCGGCAGGTCCGTCGCGTCCGCGATGCGCTTGTAGTGCTCGATCGCCATCTCGGGACGAAGATGCCCGCCCATTGCCATGCTGTTCGGCGGAAAGACCAGAAGGCAGGACGCACCTTCCTCGGCGGCCATGCGGGCGATCTTCGCCGCTTCGAGCGAGCCGTCGGCATAGACGCCGTTGATGAGCGGCACCTTATCGCCGACCTCCGCGAGGGAATCGGCGAGGATCATGCGCTGCTCGTCGAACGTGCAGGCGTGAACCTCGGAGGCGTGACCGTTGACCGTCACGGCGGAAACGCCGTCGACCAGTGCGCAATCGCGAAGATGCTTGCGCGTCTCCTTCGCATCGATGCTCAGATCTTCGTTGAGCGCGAGCAGCGTTGCCGGAATCACGCCGGCGGGGCGGTAGTCCTTGAAACGAGGCATGGGGTCACTCCTTTGCTGGTTCAGGGCGGGCTTTGAAGTCAGTCGTTCCAAAGGCCTCCGGTCACGCTGATCGTCTCGCCCGTGATGTAGGACGCCTGGTCGGAGACCAGAAAGAGAACAGCGTTGGAGATGTCGGCGGGAACACCGGGCCGGCGGAGCGGGATGCTCTGCGCGCGATCGAAAGCGCTCGGCAGACCTTGCTGCTTGCGAAGCACCTCGGATTCGTCGCGCATCTTGGTGTCCACGATCAGGCCCGGCCCGACCGCGTTGACGCGCACGCCGGATTCGCCCAGTTCGCAGGCCAGCGACTGGGTGAGGGAGACGGCAGCGAATTTCGACGCGCAATAGGCTCCGTAGGCGGCGACGCCGGACTTGCCCATCCACGAGGCGATGTTGACGATCGAGCCTTCGCCGCGTGCGACCATCGCGGGCGCGACGGCGCGAACCATGTGGAAGATACCGTCCACATTGACGCCGAAGGTCGCGCGCCAGACGGACTCCTCGCATTCGAGCAGCTTGCCGACCTTGCAGATGCCGGCGTTGTTCACCAGGATGTCAATCGCGCCCAGGTCGGCGGTCACCTTCGCGACGCCCGTCTCGACGGCCTCCTTCGAGGAGACGTCGCAGGCGGCGTGGGAGACCTTGCCAAGTGCGGACAGCGCGGCTGCCGTCGCCGCCAGCCCGTCGGCGTCGAAATCCAGAAGACCGACGGCGCACCCTTCCTTCAGGAGCCGGGTCGCGATCTCCTTGCCGATGCCATGCGCCGCACCTGTGACGATGGCGTTCCTTCCGTTCAATCCATACATGGGCTTCAAGCCTTCTTCTTCGGTTTGCGGTCGCCGCGGGCGGTCCATCCGCCATCCACGACAAGGACGGTCCCCGTGCAGAAGGACGCGTCGTCACTGGCCAGCCAGAGCATGGCCTGGGCGATCTCCATCGGCTTGCCGAGCCGGTTCATCGCCTGTCGCTCCTCAAGCCCCCGGCGCAGGTCGGCGGAATCCGGCCCTTTCAGGATCTCGGTGAAATAGGGCGACTCGATCGTGCCCGGCGCCACGGCGTTGACGCGTATGCCGTCATCGACATGGTCGATCGCCATTGCCCGCGTCAGCGCGGCCACGGCGCCCTTCGACGCGACATAGGCCGCGCGGTCGTGAATGCCGATATTGGCAGCGGCCGAGGCAGTGGAGACGATCGCGCCGCCGCCGTTCTTCGCCATCGCCGGAATTGCGTATTTGCAGCCGAGATAGACGCCCTTGACGTTCACCGCCATCAGCGCATCCCAGTCCTCGGTGGCGGTGGAGACGACCGTGCCTGCGAACCCGTAGCCCGCATTGTTGACGAGAATGTCGAGCCGGCCATGCGCCGCCACGGTCTTTTCGACCATCGCCTTCACGTCTTCCTCGCGCGCGACGTCGGCGGCAATTGCCTCGGCCTTTCCGCCCTTTGCGACGATGTCTTCAGCAACGGTGCGGGCTGCGTCGAGATCGCGGTCCGCGACGATCACGGTCGCGCCCTCGGAGGCGAAGAGACGGCATGCCTCGCGGCCGATGCCCGAGCCTCCGCCCGTAATGATTGCGATGCGGTCGGCAAGCTTCATCTGGTTATTCTCCCTGTGTCAGGCTACTTACTGACATGTCAGTAAGTAGCATTTCGGTCGTCTGCACGCAATCAAAAGGCGACTTCGCGGCCGCCCGTTTACAGCATCTGAACCGGCGAAAAGTGTTGGCGGATCGCGGCGAAAAGCGAGTGCGCGACGATCCAGGACGATTTCGGATTGGAGGGGGAGGGCCGGTTGGCGATCTCGATCCGCATTTGGCCGAACTCGCTCGACGCGGTCACCAGATGGGTGTTGCCCCTTGCCTCCGGATCGCAGACCACGCCGACCCGCACGCCGTCGAAACCCGGCCCCGCGAGGGCGAGCGCCGCCGCGACGTTGAGGTTCTGCGGATAGGCGGCGGCGGCCTCCCGCGCCGTGCCCTCGAAGAGTGTCACCGGCATGGCGAGCGTCTCCGGGTCATGGCCGAGCGCCTTCAGTTCGCCTGCCCAGGCCGCAGGGGGCTTGCGGGATTCGTAGGCGACGTCGAGTGCGTTGGCGCTCCGCGCCGCGCGGATATAGTCGAGCGCGCCGAGCGCGCCGGAGGCGAGGATGAGCCTCCCGCCATGTGCTTCCGCCGTCTCGGAAAGCCGCTTGACGAGATCGTCGTCGTGAAGCGCCCCGATGGAGGAAACGAGCACGGGCAGGCCGAGCGCCAGAAGGTCGGGCACGGTCTCCCGCACGGCCGAATGGCCGGCCGCCTCCACAACGAGATCTGGCCCGAACGCGGTGACGTCGGCCGCCTCCACCACAATGTCGATCCCGCCCGGCGCCTTCGCGTGCGAAGGCGAGCCGGGGCGGAGCATCACGCCCACACGGGCCCCGAAGATCGCCGGATCGCGCAGCAGGGAGACCAGTTCGGCGGCGATCGCGCCGTAGCCGATCACGAGGATGCGTCGTTGCGTCATCGTGCCCCGATCCAGTCCGAGATTTCGGCCACCGTCCGATCGCGCCGCGTGACGGGAAAGAAATGCCCGCCGCTCTCCATGACCCTCAGCTCGGCCGAGGGCAGCGCTGCCGCCAGGTCCTTCTGCAGGAAGGGCGGCACGATCATGTCGTCGCGCGCACCCAGCACGAGCGCCGGCTGCGTGAGGGCGCCCGCCTGCGCGCTGCCGTCGAACGAGAGCAGCGCGTCGATCCGCTCCCTGACCACCGCGACCGCCTCCGGCGTTGCCGGCGCGTTCCTGACGCCGGCCTCGAAGACGCCCCAGTTCTCTTCCAGCCAGTCGGGCGGATGCGACAGGAGCGCCGCGCTCGCCGCATAGGCCGCAGGCGAATGGGCGAGGATGTCGCGCCGCGTACCGAAAAGCGCATTCATGTAATGGCTCGGGCGCATCCAGGCGGCGCTCAGGATCAATCCTTCCGTCCGCTCCGGTGCGATCCGGGCGAAGGCCTGCCCGATGCAGCCGCCGGTCGAATGGCCGAGCAGGAAGACGCGTTCGATGCCGGCGGCGTCGAGCACGGAAAGACAGTCCCGTGCCAGCTGGTCGATCGAAACCGACGCGCTGCCGCGTTCGCTGGCACCGATCCCGCGCTGGTCGAAACGCAGGACGCGCATGTCGCCGGACAGGGCGGGGGCGACCTCTTTCCAGAAGCCTCCGGTCCCGCCCAGACCACTGACCAGAAGAAGCGCGCGCCGGCCCGAGCCATGCGACCAGGCCTTGAGCTTCGCGCCGTCATCCGCGCTGGCGATGAAACTCTCGCCCGCGGTGCTGTCGCCGGCCGCACTCATTGCATCGGCGAGTAGGATACGGGTGTCAGGATCCGCGTCGTCTGCGTGTCGATCAATCCGTCGACGCGGTTCAGATACTCCTGCCAACGCGGATCGGCCAGCATCTTCGCGCGCCGGGCGGCGCGGTCGTCGAGGCTCTCATAGCTCCACAACGCGACGACATGGTTCAACTCGCCGATCTCGGACGTGAAATAGGCGTGGAACGTGCCGAGCAGCTCCTTCTGGATCGACAGGCCGTACTCGCCGTAGAGCTTCACGAATTCGGCGAGCTTGCCCGCCTTGATGCGATAGTCACGCTCTTCGTAGATCATCTTCTGCTCACTTCTTCTGGTCAAAGCTGGAATCGACCCAGCCGAACACCGTCTCACGCTCGATCTCGGCAATGTTCTCCGGCCGGGGGAATGGCTCCGGCGCCGGCTCGCCCGGTGCTTTCGGGCGTCCGATGCGGGCAAAGAAACTGTCCAGTCCGCCCGGCATGAGGAGAAAGGTGAAGCTCAGCGGTTCGTCGTTCGGGTTGATGAAATGATGTTTCAGGCCGCGCCCGATATAGGCGCAGGAGCCTTTCTCGATCGGATGATCCTCGCCTTCGATCCGGGCGGAACCGCGCCCGTCGATGACGAAGATCACCTCCTCGTGGGCGTCATGGGTGTGCTCGCGGATGGAGCAGCCCGGCGCGACCGTCTGCACGCCCATGGAGAAGCCGGCGGCGCCGCCGGTCTTCTCCTGGTTGAGCAGGTTCCGGACGAACCCGTTGGCGGGAACGGGCTGCCAGAAGCTCTCCCCGTCTTCGGGGCCGAGGACGATGGACCGGCTTTGCGTTTCAGTCTCGCTCATCGCGATCTCCTTTCCTGCCCGTCAATTGTAGATGAGGTCCGGCATCCAGGTCGCGAGCTCGGGGAAGAGCAGCACGAGGATGAGCACGATCAACTGACAGAAGATGAAGGGAATGACGCCCCAGTACATGTCCTTGAGCCGGATCTGCGGCGGCGCGATTGCCTTCAGGTAGAAGATCGAAGGCGACATCGGCGGCGTGAGATAGCTGGTCTGGAGCATCACGAGGAACACGATGGAGAACCAGAGAGGGTCGATCCCGTAGACCTTGAGCAGCGGCATCGAGATCGGGATGAGGATCAGCACGACCGAGATGAGGTCGACGATGAACCCGAGCATGAACGCGATGAACAGGATGATCGCGACAACCGACCAGGCGTCCAGTCCGAAGCTGCGCAGAATGCCCTGAACCTCACCCATGCCGCCGGAGGCGAAGAAGACCCCCGAGAACATTCCGCCGGCAAGCACGATCGCGAGGATCATCGCCGTGAGCGAGATGGTCTGTACCGAAGCCTGAAAGAGCACGCGCAGGTTCAACCGCCCATAGAAAAGCGCGAGGATCAGCACGCCGGCCGAGCCACAGGCGGCGGCCTCCGTCGGCGTCGCGAGCCCCATGAAGAGCGAGCCGAGAACGGTGGCGATCAGTATGGCCGGGGGCACGAGCGCCGTCATCGTGAAGACGAGCTTTTCGCCCAGGCTGCGCGGGTCCTTTTCTGTGTCAACCGGCGCGTAATCGGGGCGCAGGGCCGAGACGATGACGATGTAGAGGGTGAAGAGACCCGACATCAGCAGGCCCGGCACGAGAATGCCGGCCATCAGGTCGCCGATGGGCAGGGCCGCCATGGGCGCCAGCACGATGACCGGGATCGAAGGCGGGATCACCGTTCCCAGCGAGCCGCCGCCGCAGATCGTGCCGGCGATCAGGCGCGGATGATAGTTCCGCTTCATCATCGCCGGAATGGCAAGCATGCCCACCAGCGTTTCGGTCGCCCCGACGACGCCGCTCGCCGCGGCGAAGATCGTGCACATCAAGAGTGCCGCGACCGCCAGGCCTCCGGGCAGACGCCGCGTCCACATGTAGAGGGCGTCGAAGAGCCGCTCGGCGATGCCGGCCCGTTCGAGTATCGCGCCCATGAAGACAAAGAGCGGAATCGCGCCGAGCACGTAATTCGTTGCCACGTCGTCCACCCGCTGGGCGAACTGATAGAAGACCGTGTCGCCAAAGCGCAGGAGCCCGAAAGCCAGCGCGGTGAGCATCATGGAGAAGGCGATCGGGATTCCGAGGAAGATGAGTCCGACCAGCGCCGGGAACATCCACAGGACAATATCGGAGTTCATCGTTGGGCCTCCCCGCCCTCGGCGTCGAACGCGATCAGAAGGTTCTGGATTGTCTTGGCGAGGCATTGCAGCGCGAAGAGAGCGAAACCGACGGCGTAGACCACGCGATACGGCCAGATCTGCGGGTTCCACGAGGAAAGGCCGGAGCCTTCCCCGGTCTTGTAGACGCTGATCGCGTTGAAGATCAGCGTGTTCGTCAGCCAGATCACCATGACCGTGAGGATGGCGTAGGCGACGGCGTCGATGACCGCGATCACGCGTGCCGGCAGTTTTGCGTGAAGGAAATCGACATTCACGTGCTGGTCGACCGACAGGGCGTACGACATGCCGAGAAGGAAAATCGTCCCCATCATCATGTAACTGACCTCGAACGCCCATTGGGTCGGGGCGTCGAAAAAGTAGCGGCTGACCACCTCGTACACCATCGCGACGACGAGCGGCGGGACGAGCAGTGCGCTCAGGCGGCCGGACCAGAGCGATATGCGTCCGATCTGATCAACTAAGGCGGAAAGGTTCATCGCGCGACAGTCCTTCCATGAGTAAGACCGGCGCGGCTGAGCCGCGCCGGTCCGTTTCGGTGGAGATCAGCGCGCGCCGATCGGGAAGCGGAATTCGGCCTCAAGCTTCATGTCTTCGAGGAACTCCTTCTGGTCCTCGTAGATGCGCTTGAACCACTCGTTGGACTTGGACTGCTCCTCTGCCCACTTGGTGGAGGCTTCGCTCACCGCCGTGACGAGGCTCGGCTCGACCGTCAGGAAGACGTTGTCCGGGTTGGCCTTCATCTTCTTGTAGCCCTCGATGTCGAGCTTCACGTAGCTGAGATAGGCGTCCATCCAGGCCATCTTGCCGGCAAGCTCCAGGAGCTTCTGGTCCTTCTCGCTGATGCGGTTCCACACATCGACGTTGACGATGCAGTCATGGGCGGCGGCGCGGGAATGCAGGCCGGGCGTGATCACGTATTTCGCGATCTTGTTGAAGCCTTCCTGCTCGTTGCCGCCGGGGCCGCCCCATTCGATGGCGTCCACGACGCCGCGCTCAAGCGCGGAGAACACCTCGGAGCCGGGCAGAACGACGGTGGATGCGCCGAGCATCGGCGCGATCTCGGCCCAGGACGAGGAGGTGCGCAGCTTCAGGCCCACCATGTCCTCGGGCTTGGTCACCGGCTTGTGCGAATGCATGAAGATCTCGGTCTCCGGCGTGCCGCAGGGGATCGAGACGACGCCGAACTTCTCCATGCGCCACTCTTTCCAGAGCTTGCCGCCATTGCCGTTGAAGACCCACTGCATCATCTCTTCGGGGTTCGGCCCGCCGGGCCAGCCCGAGATGATCGCGGCGGTGCGGTCGACGGCCCAGTCATAACCCGGCCAGGCATGGCCGATATCGGCGACGCCGGTCTTCACCGTCTCCGTGACCTTCAGCGCCGGGCCGAGTGCGCCCGCCGGGAAGACGTTGATCTTGATGCGTCCGTCGGTGATCTGCTCGACGATGTCGGCGTAACGCTGCGCGCCGAATTCGAGCCAGTGTCCGCCCGCCCATGGCGTCGCCATGTTGAGCTCCATCGTCTCCTGCGCCGTGGCGGGTGTCTGAGCGCCGAAGGCGAGGCCAAGGGCCAGTGCGGCAGAAGCTGCGAGTTTACCAGATGACATGTTATTACCCCTCTGTCGTTTGGTTGGTTTCATTTGGCAGATCAATCCATTCTCGCAGGCTCCGCCGAAGCGGCGGCGCGGCCCGCAAGAAGGCCGGAAACGAAAGCCCAGGCGAGGTGGTGCCCGTGGCCTTCGAGTATCGCCCCGCCCTGACCGGCGGAACCCGCCGCGAAAAGACCGGGGATCGGTTCGCGCGCCCTGTCGAGCACGCGGAAATTCTCATCGATGCGAACTCCGCCTTCGCTGAAGACAATCCAGGACCTGGCAGGGCCGAGCGCATGAAACGGGCCGCGGCCTGGGGAGGCTGCGGTGTCGCCGGACGTGCGGGCACGGCTTGCCACGCTCCGCTCCAGTGCCTCCGCCGGCAGGCCCGTCCTTGCCGCCAGTCCGGCAAGATCGGGAGCCGTGGCATAGATGTCCGGCCGGGAGCGGGCGTAGTCCGGCAGATAGGCGTATCCGACGCCGGGCGCGGTGGAGATGAAATAGGGCCAGGCGGTGAACCGGCGCGCGGTCTCGTCGTCCATCACGATCCAGGCCAGTTGGTCCGGCTGGTCGCCGATCGCGTCCTGCGGGCGGTTCAACTCGTCGCAGAAGCGCTCGCCAAGGCGGTTCACGAGGATCGCTCCTTCCTCGAACAGGCGCGGCGAGGGGGCGAGAAAGGTCGTCACGAAGCGCAGCAGGATCGGCCTGAGCACCCATTGCGGCAGGATCTTCATTGCCGCCAGAAGCGGCCGGGCGACGAAGCGGCTGGTCGGTGTGCGGGCGATGAGCCCCGGGCGGGGTGGGGCGAGAAAGCGAACCTCCGGTCCCCAGGCCAGATCGCCGTTCACCACCTCCGCGCCGACAGCCTCCGCCATCTTCTGGCCGTCGCCCGTGCTTGCGGGATTGACGCCGCCGATCTTCAGAAGCGGGCCGCTCATGTGGCGGCGCTTGTATTCCGCCTCCGCGGAGCTGAAATCGCCTGAGGCGAGAATCACCCCGCGTGCGGCGATGACCCGCTCTTTTCCTTGCGGCCCTTCGATTCCGACGCCGCGCACGGTGCCGTCCTCGTGCAGGAGCCCGGTGACGCGGCGGCCGGTCAGGATCGTCACGCCGGCGGCGCGGCAGGCCTTTTCGAGATGGCGCACGAAGCTCCGCGAGTGCGGCAGCACGGCGTGCAAACGCGGCTGTGTATGCGGCGGCTCCGGCAGCGGTCCCATGAAGGTGACGCCGAGCTCTTCGAGAATCGCGACGGCCTCCGGGGCATTGTCGACCAGGATGCGCCGCAAACGCAGATTGTCGCGGGCGGCGCGATCGCCCATGAATTTTTCCATGTCGGAGAAATGCGAGTCGGGTCCGTCGTCGATTCCCGCTGCGCGCTGAAGACGCGTCGCCGTTGCGCAAATCGTGCCGACGGACAGGGCGGTAGTGCCGCCAAGACGCTCGTTCTTCTCGATCAACGTGACGCGGGCGCCGGCGCGGGCGGCCGCGAGCGCGGCCATCAAACCGGAACCGCCGCCGCCAACGACGACGATATCTGTCTTGAGTCCAGCATCGGAGGAGGTTACTGACATGTAGGTCAGTATGGCCGGATGGTGAAATCTGTCAATGTGGATCGCGACCGGCGCGACCTGGAAAATAAAACAAGGGCGGTGAAAGCCGCTTCGGTTTCACAGCTTGCGGAGAATCCCATGAATGTCCTGAAACACGAGACGCAACCGCTGGAGAAATGGCGCGACGGGGTGAAGACGCTGATGCGCGTCTCGGCTTTGAACAGCGCCGCCCAGCTTTGCATTTTCGAACAGTTCTGCGACCCCGGGCTCGGTGCGCCTATCCACCTTCACGCCGTCGAGGAAGTGCTCGAAGTGATGGAGGGCGAGGCCGAAATTTTCCTTCGCGGGGAAAGCATGATCGTGACGCCGCAGCAATCGGTGCTGATTCCCGCCGGCGCGAAGCACGGATTCCGCAATGTCGGCACGGGCATCCTCAAGGTGCGCGCCACGCTTGCGGCGCCGATCTTCGAGGCGAGCTACGAGGACCGGGCGGAACTCTCCCGCCGCTACGTTCCCGAAGCCTGACGGGCAAGGCTCGCGCCGCGCCAGCGCGCGGCGCCAAGCTTCCGGGCCATGCAGGGATGTCTGCCCTGACCGTTGAGCGGACGGCGTGGACAGGGCAGGCGGGCGATGCGGCCCGGCCGGGCTGCGCGGCCCTGCGGAGACCAAGGGTCTTGCCGATTCTCCGTCGCCCGGCTGCAGCCGAAAAACGCGAAACTGTCGTTGACCAGCGCGCGGCGCGCGGCTATTTGTCGTGGGTCTGAAACAGGTTAGGTTCGGGAAGGTTGGCCCGGCCCCCGCTTTGCGGGTCCTTCCGCTGCGCATGCAGCGGCCCAAGACTATCAGGGTGCCCGCATGATGCAGGCGCCGATAGGAAGGGCATGGACATGCAACCACGTATTTCCGTTTTCACGCTTGGTGTCGCCGACCTCGAAAAGTCGCTGGTCTTCTATCGCGACGGTCTCGGCTGGCCGACCGAGGGCATTGTCGGCCGGGAGTTCGAGCATGGCGCGGTCGCCTTCTTCGACCTGTCCGGCGGGCTCAAGCTGGCGATCTGGGCGCGCAGCGACCTGGCATTCGACACCGGTCTTCCCGAGCAGCCCGTCAGTTCCACGGCCTTCACCATCGGACATAACGTTTCGCGCCGCGAAGAGGTCGGCCGGATCATGGAGTTGGCCCGGCGCGCGGGCGCGGAGATCATCAAGGCGCCGCAGGACACGTTTTATGGCGGCCATGCCGGGTATTTTCGCGACCTCGACGGACATCTGTGGGAGATCGTCTGGAATCCCCAGATGCTGCCCCCGCAGGACTGATCCCGTCTCCTGAACTGCCACGGGCTCCCCTTACGGGAGCCCGTGGCGCGCCCAGGCGCGCGATCCAGGTGACCGTGTCACCGGATTTCGGCATGCGGTTGCCTGCAAAGGGCGACGGCCGCGCCTTCGCCCCGTTTCGCCGTCAGGCGGAGAACCGCTTCTCGTATTCCGCCCTGAGGCGGCTCCAGCCGTCCCAGAACGGCTCCGGTTCGCGCTGGTTCATGCGCGCGAGCAGGATGTCGAGATGCGTGTGCCAGCCGGCGCTCACCGCCAGACGGGTGCCGCGTTCCGCAAGGCGGCGGTGAACAATGGTCAACAGCGTATCCTCGCCGCGCGCGGCCAGGTCGAAAGAAACCTCGCCATCACCCTGCCATGTGATGACCAGCCTGCGGGGCGGGTCCAGCTCGATGATCCGGCTGTTCATGCGGATCTCGTCGCCAACTCCTTCCGGACGACATCCGGGAGAGGAGGGGCGGGGGGACAGCTCGTCATTGCGCCAGACGAGTTCGAAGGACGTTCCGGCCTTCATCGTCATGTCGCCCGAGGCGAGCCACTGGCGGCGCAGGTCGCTGTCGGTGAGGTACTCCCAGACACGCTCGACGGAGGCCGGCAGGATGCGCCGGATCTCCAGCGTTGCCGGCTCGATCAGCGTGCCGTGGGCTTCAAGGTCTGCCAGTTGGTTCATTTGTCTTCTCCTTCGGGTTTTGCAGAGGGGGTGGCGGCCTTCTCCTGGCGCAGGAGCCCTTCGAGCACGTCCAGACGTCTGGTCCAGAAGCGTTCATAGGCGGCGAGCCATTGGTAGGCGCTGGCGAGCGGGGCCGGCTCGAGCGAGCAGACATGCGTGCGCCAGCGGATTTCGCGGCGGATGAGGCCGGCGTTTTCGAGGGCCTTGACGTGTTTCGACGCGGCGGCGAGCGAGATGGCAAACGGTTCCGCAAGCTGGCTTACGGTCCTTTCGCCATCCGCGAGTTCGTGAAGCATCCGGCGGCGCGTTGCGTCGCCGAGAGCATGAAAAACGGCATTCAGTTGGGGTGTGTTTAATTCAACCATGAGGTTTATTGATAACGGGATTTTTCTTTGAGTCAACCGTTTGGTTTAATGAATGGGATTTTTCGTTCCCGCCGTCCTGGTGCGATTGCGGTCCGGGCAATGCGCGGACAGCGAACAGCTGCATCCATTGGATGTATTCTTTTAATATTCAATCTGGAGATGAAGTCATCATGCCTGCAAGCGCCCCGGTTGGTCGCGCCAAGGGGTGAATCTTTTTCGTCTTATTCTTTTGTTTTCAACGCAACTCCAAGGCGTATTCCCATTTTATCCTTGTAAATTTCGGCACTGAGACCTTTGTCATCCGCATATATCTTAGTAATACGTAAAATATATTATCATCCGAGATTTGAAATAATAGATTCAATATTGCGATATAAGTCGAAAATGGGAAATGTGGTCTATTTATTTGTATTAACTATTTAAGTAGATCTTAGTTAAGTCATTGGAATTATTTCAAGGGTGCTTGGTATGTCGGAGCCTGCGAAGTTCGATGTCGTGCTGGAATTGACGGACCTGTCGCAGAACAGTCTCGAGGTCAGGAGTTCCAGCCTCCTGGCGTTTCTTGAGGGTGTGAAAACCGCTTATGCGGACGGATGTCCGGAAGGAAAGCTCCCGGACCCGGCGGCGGGGGACGATTACATCAGGCTGAACTTTCATCTGGTCGTCGACCGGCCGGATGGCGGAGCCGGGGCGGGAGGAGACGGCGAGGAGGAGAGGACATTGCTGACCAGACGCCAGACAGAAATCGCCCACCTGCTGGAGCGCGGGCTGACCAACAAGGAAATCGCCAACAAGCTCAACATCAGCCCGGCAACCGTCAAGAACCATGTCCACGCCATCCTCGGCAAGCTGGACCTTGACCGGCGCAGCAAGGTGGCCGCCCATCTGCGGTCGCGGTCCCAACTCGTGGTCTCCGCCCAGGGCGCGCCCCAGAGCGCAGGTTCTTGAGACCGGCGCAGCCCGGAGGTGCCTGACAGGGGGCTCCGGCCAAGCGCGCCGGGCGGGGGGATGCCGGCCGCCGGTGCCAGGAGGTCCTGCACCCTTGTGTTCCGGCCGGTCGGCCTGCCAGCGTGGAAAACGGCCGCCCAATGCCCTGATGCTCGCATCAAATCACCGGATCGTCTCGACCTCGTAATACAACCTGTGGTAATTTTTTAATCCTGCCAACTGAAGGAAGTTGTACTCACCATGGCTGTTTCGAACAAGTTGAACGGAACGCTGCGGGACTTTGCCGTGCAGCGCGAGATGTTTTTCGTGGGCACCGCCGCGCCGCAAGGACGGGTCAATATTTCCCCGAAAGGACTGGATACGCTGCGTATCATGAGCGATACGCGGATCGTCTGGCTCAATCTCTCGGGCAGCGGCAACGAGACCGCCGCGCATCTTCGCGAGTCGGACCGGATGACGCTGATGTTCTGCGCCTTCAGCGGGGAGGCCCGGATCCTCAGGATCTATGGCCGGGCAAAGGTGCTGCATCCGCGCGACGAGGGGTTCCCGGCGCTTGCCGGATTGTTTGCGGAAATGGCGGGCACGCGGCAGATTTTCGACCTGGAGATCGACCTGGTGCAGACGTCCTGCGGATCGGGCGTACCGGTGATGACGTTCCAGGAGCAGCGGGGCGAAGAGGAACTGGTGCCCTTCTATGCCGAAATGGGCGAGGAGGGGGTCGAGGCCTATTGGCGGCGCAAGAACAGCCTCAGCATCGACGGAAAACCGACGGGGATCGCATCGTGAGCAGTCCGGACCTCGCGACGTTTCCCCTGACGCCGGAACGGTTTGCCGACTTCGAGCAGTTGATGGGACCGAAGGGCGGGTATGGCGGCTGCTGGTGCATGCTCTGGCGTCTGGGAAAGGGCGCCTATGACGAGTTGCGCGGCGAGGGGACCCGCGCGGCGATGGAGGAACTGGTGCGGACGGGGCCGCCGCCGGGCGTGCTTGCCTATGACGGCGAGACACCTGTCGGCTGGGTGTCCGTCGCCCCGCGCGAGGTCTTCGTTCGCCTGCGCACCTCGCGGGTGCTGAAGCCGGTTGACGCGCGGCCGGTCTGGTCGGTCTCCTGCCTCTACATCGCCCGCAGCCATCGCCGGAAGGGTGTCTCGGCTGCCTTGCTCGCGGGCGCGATCGAGCTTGGCCGGGAGCTTGGCGCCGAGTGCCTGGAGGGCTACCCGGTGGCGCCGGAAAAATCCTCCTATCCCGTCTCCTATGCATGGACCGGCTTTCGCGAGAACTTCCTGCGGGCGGGCTTCAAGGAGGTGGCACGGGGCTCGCCGACCAGGCCGATCATGCGATACGACCTGGCCGACTGAGGTTTCGCTGCCGGTTCGCTCATCGCGGGCGCGGCGAGGGGAGATCCAGATGCGCGCTTATCGTGAGCGGATAGTCCCGCCGCGCCTCCGCAAGGCGGCTCCGTGACAGGGTGACGACAACCAGCGGGTCATCGGGGGTCGTCAGCGCGAGCACCTCGCCGCCCGGCGCCACGGCAAACCCGCAGCCGCCGAAGGCGGGAACACTCCCGCCGCCACCGCTCCTGTTGGAGCTCAGCACATAGCAGCCGTTGACGATGGCGGTGGCCCGGGCGACCGTCATCCACCGGTCGAACCCGTCGGCGGTGCTGGCCCTCGGCACGAGCAGGACATCCGCGCCGGCGCGCACGAGCGAGCGGCCGACCTCGGGCACCATCAGCTCCGAGCAGATGGCGAAGGCGAACCGAAAGTCGCCATGATCGAGCAGGCCGAAAGTCTGGTGCCCCGGCCGGAACCAGCTGTCTTCGTGAAAGCCCGGCTCCTCCGGCAGGCACAGCTTGTGATGGAGTGCGTGGTAGCGACCGCCGATCCTGGCGAATCCCTCGTTGATCAGTCCGTTCGGCGCCGGCAGCGCCGTCGAGCCGAACAGCGCCGGGACCTCGACCGCGTCCAGCGCGGCAATGCCGGCCGCGTGCACGGCCGCCGTCCGACCGGCCTCCGGCAGGCTGAACTCCGGGGAGGCGGCCGGCCAGGCTCCGAACGGCAACTCATTGAGCAGAAGGGCCTGCGGGCGGGCGGCGTCGACGAGCGACACGAAGCGTTGCCAGGCCGCATCGCCGGGCGTCAGGCCGTCCGGCAGTTCGCAGACGGCCATGGCGAGCGAAGCGTCGCCATCGGGTGCGCGGGGCAGCGGGCTCATTGCCCGTTCCCCGCCGGTTTGCGCATCCTCATGGGGCAGGTTCCGGAGGGCGCCGCGTTGGTCTCCGCGAGCCCGTATTGCCACCATTCGATCTCGCCGGCCTCGAAGCTGCCGAGCGCCGGGCTGTGCGGGAGCCCGTCATAGGCGTGGATGCGCTTGCGCAACCGCTCGCGCACGGCGCGGCCGCGAGGATTGTCGCCGGCGACGATGTCGAACCGCTCGCGCGGGTTGACGATGAAGGCGAAGGCACGCCCGAGATTGCGGCTGCGGCGGATGCGGTGGGCCGGGTTGCTCATGTTGACGAAGAGCTGCATGCCGGCAAAGCACATCGTCCAGAACGGGCTGGAGGGCACCTGCGAAACCTCGTCGGGCCAGGCGGCGGGATCGAGATCGTGCCAGGCCTGCAACACCTGCCAGCCGATGCCGTGCCAGGCCTCGACCGTGTCGGCCGTGACCGTTGCCGGATCGAACAGCACGACCAGCGGCTCGGCGGTTGCGACGTCTCCGTCCCACTCCCTCGAGCGCCGCACATAGGCACCGAGGTCATCGGCGGCGTGGGCAAGGTCCTTTGGTGCGAGACTGTCGACGAAGGCAAAGAGGATGCGGCCACGGCGGCAGGCGTTCTGGGAAAAGAAGCAGGGGAAGTTCGTCGGCATCCGCAGGCGCTCGAGAAAGCCGAGGGCCGCCGCTTGTTGCCATGGCGCCAGGGCGCCCGCATCGGTCTCGACATCGGTCTGGGCGGTCAGCGTCATGTCGTGGTCTCCTTGTTCGTGCCCGCCTGCGCTGCGTCGTCGAGGGCACCGCGCAGCAGGGCCGGGCGATGCAGCAGGGCAAGATGGGTGGCATGGTCGTAGTGGCGGCGCATGGCCGGAGGCAGGGCCTCGATCCGGCGCGCCATGGACTTGCCGGCGAAACCGTTCAGCTTCCGGTCCCGGCTGGCGATGGCGAAGCCCCAGGGGACGGCGAAGCTCGGGATGTACTGGTCGTAGATCACCACATCGGCGAACAGGTGCCGCAGGTGTGCCGTGGTGGATGCCTGAAACCCGACCGAGGCGGGATGGCTGTGGCCGACATGGGTGGCCAGGATGCCACCGGGGGCGAGCAGGTCGGCCGCCGCGGCAAGGGTGCCGGTTTCGAACACGGTGTTGGCGTAGGACGTTCCGGCAGCGTCCGGAAGGTCGAGCAGAACGAGATCCGCCCAGCCGGCGAGATCGCCGCGCTGGCGCGCAAGCCAGGCGTGCGGGTCGTCGAACTCCATCCGGTAGTCGAAGGGGAAGGGCGTTCGCGGCTGCAGGTGCGGCATGTGATAGCGGCACAGTTCCGCCAGCACCGGGTCGAGGTCGACATGGCGCACGGCCCGCAGGCCCGGCAGGTGCTGCAGCTTGTTGAGGATGCCGCCATTGCCGCCGCCGACCACGACCACCTTGCGCAGGTTGCCATGAAGGGCTGCCGCCGGCGACATGAGCATCTCGTGGTAGAGCTCCTGGTCGAACTCGCTGGACTGGATCAGCCCGTCGATCAAGAGGGCACGGCCATAGGCGGCGAGCCGGACGAGCCGGTAGCTGGTCAGGCCGGTATCGCCTTCGGCCATGACGTCGCCGATCTCCAGGAGGCGGCTGTCGGCCTCCTCGAGCACCGGATGCTGCAGGGGGGCGGCGCCTGTCACGAGACCGCCTCCGCGATCACCGCGGCATAGCCCAGAAGGCCCTTCTTCGAGACGTCATGCTCATAGGCGGCAAGTGCCAGCGAGGTTTCGAAGTAGTCCTGCGAGGTGGTTGCAACGATCTCGTCGCGCAGGGCCCTGCGCACATCGACGGAGCGCTCCTGCCAGAGGCGGAACCGCTCGGTCGTGTCAACGACATGGCGGATCCTGAAACCGGCGACGGCCAGAAGCTCGCCATATTCCTGCGTGGTGTAGACATGCGGGCATTTCCAGTCGCGGGTGAGCCGGTTCCAGTCGTCGGCATCGATGTCGCCGAGGCGGGTCCGTTCGAAGATGGCGAGCCGGCCGCCGGGCCGGAGCAGCGCGCGGGCGCGAGCGAACAGCCGGGCCGCGTCGAAATGGCAGGCCGCTCCGGTGCTGTAGATGCCGTCAAAGGGTCCGGGAAAGGCATGTTCGTAGACGTTTCCGGCGATCAGTTCGACGTCGTGGTCCTTGTCCCGGCCGGCGGCCACGGAGACGAGCGACAGATCGATCCCGGTGACCGACCACTCCATCTCTCGGGCGAGGAACGCGGCGACGAGGCCGCGTCCGCACCCCAGATCGAGCACCCGCGAACCCGGAGCGAGCTGCATGAGCGAGCCCATCAATCGCAGCTCGTTGGCGCTGTTGTCGCTGAACTGGCCGATATACTGCCCGGGGCCGAAGACATGCGGGTAGATGAGGTCGTGGACGCGGGCATTGTCGGCCATGGTCTCGTCGTAGAGGGCCTGGACGCCTGCGAAATCCTCCGGGGCGGGTGACGGATTGCCGTTCATGACAGTTCCTCCTGGAAGGCGGACACGGGTGCGGTGCCGCGCGCCGCCAGGCGCGCCCGCAGGTCCTTGGGAAGCGACACCATGTGCCTGTGGGTGATGCCGTCGTAATAGGTCAGCGCTCCGTCCAGCCGGGTGGCCAGCAGCCGGTCGACGAGGCTGGCGGAGCGGCCCTCCAGATCGAGGTCGCGATGCGATCCGACGGAAAACAGCCACGAGGTGCCGTAGGACTGGGCATGGCAGACAAGGCCTTCGGCGCGAGCGAAATGCTCGGCCGTCAGCGCATGTATCCTTGATGCCTCGTGGCCGGCGCAGGGACCGGCGGCCCCGGCCCAGGTGACAAAGGCGCCCCGGGTCGAGACCAGTTGCGCCATCGCGGCGAAATGGTCCGGCGAGAACAGGAACTCGGCAGGGGAGCCGGGCAGGGGCTCGCTGACATCGTGGATGACGAGGTCGAAGGGCAGGGGCGCCGAGGCGAGGTAGTCGCGGATATCGGCGATCACCAGGCGAAAGCGGGGATCCTCGTGGAACCCCTTTGCGACATGCGCGAAGTGGCGGCGGGCAAGGTCGGCCATCCGCTGGTCGATCTCGACCTGGACGACCTCCTCCACGGACAGGTGCTTCAAGGCCTCGCGCACCGCGCCGCCGGGGCCGCCGCCGACGACGAGCACCCGTTTCAATGCCTTGCCGACGGCTAGGGCCGCCGGATGCACGATCGCCTCGCTGTAGATGTATTCGTCGCCCTCCAGGTGCTGGATGCGACCGTCCAGCAGCAGCCCGCGCCCGAAGGAGCGGGTTCGCACGACCTCGATGCACTGGTCGCCGTCATCGGCCAGGAACAGCCGTTCGACGACCTCGTGGCAATGCGCCTCGCCGGCGGCGATGCCCTCGAAGGTCCATGTGCGGGGCCAGTCGGACGGCCGCGCACCCGATGCCGGGTGCGGGGACACCGCCAGTGTGGCTGCCGGCCTCACTGGACCGCCTCCTCGGTCACGTCGCCCGGACGGATCAGCGTCAGCGTTCCCGACTTGCTTGCTAGGTATTCGGGCGGGTAGGTCTGGCCCAGGAAGCGGGTGATCATCGAGTAGCAGTAGGATCCGGCCTGATCGAACTCGAGCCATTCGCCGATCTCGACCTGCGGGATCGTCTGCCGCCTTGTCAGGAAGTCGCGGGAATAGGTGGTGTTGCCGACGACGTCGACCGGCTGGTCGAAATCGGGGCGCGGCCCGCCGCCATTGCTCATCACGCGGACGGGATTGTAGTCCTCGTAGAACATGGCGCGGGGGATCATCGAGGCGCTGGCATCGACGCAGACGAAGTAGTGGCCGTCCCGCTTCTTGATGTCGGTGACCTGTGCATAGAAGCACGCCGCATTGCCGAACATCGCCCGACCCGGCTCGATGACCAGCCGTATCGGCCGCCCGCGCTTTTTGGAGAAGTCGTTGAGCAGGGCCGTGATGCGGGCGTTGTAGTCGTCGAAGTCGAAGCGTGTCTCGTCGAGCGGAAAGCCGCCGCCGACATCGACATAGGCGAGATCGGGAAACCGGTCGGAGAGTTCCAGCGAGCGCTCGACGCCGGCGATCATCTCGTCGACATCGACAATGTCGGTGCCGATATAGACATGGCTGCCGGTCGCCGTCAGGCCGAGGCGCTCGCAGGCGTCGAGGGCTTCGTCGAGCTCGTGATCCTGGATGCCGATCCGGCTGTCATTGCCCGAGAACGGGCTGATGCGGGAGCGCTCCGACGTGTTCAGCCTGAGCCCGACCTCGGCCTTGATGCCGAGCGAGCCGAACAGTTCGATCTGGCTGATGGAGTCCAGATGCAGCTTGATGCCGCGCGCGACCAGGTAGCGCATCATCGCGGCGGTCAGTCCGGTGCTGGCGAAGATCACCCGGTCGGCGGGAAAGCCGCAGGATTCCGCCAGACGCAGGTGCTTCAGCGAGTTCACGAACAGGCCCATGCCGCGTTCGCGGATCAGGGTCAGGAGATAGGGGTTGTCGTTCGCCATCGAGGCGAAGAAGACGTCGGTGTTTCCGTAGGCGACGCTTTCGAAACGGGCGAAGTTCTCCTCGATCTTCTCGGTGTTGTAGAGATAGAACGCGGAATTGATCTTCGAGGCGCGCATGTCCATCAAGTAGGCGGTCTGATCCATGGTGTTCTCCAGTGCTTGCGTCAGGGGTCAGCGATAGGTCGCGATCGGCGTGCCGAAGGCGTCCTCGTCAGGGGTGAGGCCGAGGCCGGGGGCTTCGCTCGGAATGACGAAGCCGTCGGTGATGTGCGAGGCGCCGCCGGCATAGGTCTCGGTGTTGAACTCGCGGCAGCTCCAAAGGCCGAACAGGTGATCGCGCGGCGTGGCGGCGGCGACATGCAGGGCCGCCATGTCGGCGATCTCCGTGCCGCCGGACGCGGCCCAGCTCAGCGACAGTCCGGCGATCTCGCAGAAGGCCGCGAAGCGGCGGGCGGCGGCGATGCCGCCGATGCGCGACAGCTTGACGTGAACGATGTCGGCCGCGTCGTCGCGGGCGAGCCGTGCGAGCACGTCGCCATCCAGCACGCTCTCGTCGAGGGTGACTGTCGCCCTGGTGGCGCGCCGGACCCGCAGGCAGGCCTCGTAGGTGCCGCAGGGCTGTTCGAGATTGAAGCCGAGCGGTTCGATGGCGCGGGCCACCTTCAGCGCGTCGGTGAGCGTCCACAGGCGGTTTGCGTCGGCGATGAAGGTTTCCTGCGGCTGGCGGATTTCGGCAAGCCGCTCGTAAAGAGCGATATCGGAAACGGCCTCGCCGCCGGGCTTGGTGGAGAAGATCCGGTAGCCCGGGCCCTCCCGGTAAGCCGCGATCCGCTCCGCCATCTCGTTGAACGGACCGTGATAGACGGCGCAGTTCATCGGAATGCGCTCGTTCGCGCGGCCGCCGAGCAGCCGGTAGACGGGCAGGTTGGCGGCCTTGCCGAGAAGATCATGCGCGGCGATGTCGAAGCCGGACTTGATATAGGGGTGGCCGTCCAGATGCCGGTCCATCCGGGCATGCAGCCCGGCGATGTCGGTCGGGTCGGCGCCGATCAGGGCAGGGGCCAGGACGTCGATCCCGGCGCGGGCGGCTTCCGCGAATTCGGGCAGATAGGTCCGCCCCCAGGGGCTGACCTCACCCCAGCCGGTGAGACCCTCGTCGGTGTCGATGCGCAGGATCGTGCCGTCGACACTGTCCTGTGCCTTGCCGGAGGTGCCCGTCACGTATCGGGTGTCGCCGAAGCCTATGGCCAGGCGAAAGACGGTGATGCGGTCGATTTTCATGATGTTCCCTCCGCCGCCGGAGCCGGCGCGCGTTGGCTGTAGAGGATGGAGAAGACGACGGCGGTCATGACCACCAGGCCGCCGACGACGGTGGCGAGCGGGGGCACGTCGGCGAAGGCGATCCACACCCAGAGCGGGGCGAGGGGAACGTCGAGCGTGCTGATCAGGGTCGCCTGGCCGGAATTCAGGTGGCGGGCGCCAAGCGTCAGGAAGAGGATGCCGAGGCCGAGCTGGGTGATCCCGAAGGCGACCAGCAGGAGGAGAATCTCCGCGTCGATGGTGGCGAAGTCCGCCAGCGGCAGCGTGATCAGGAAGGAGGCGAAGGCGGAGGCGCAGGCCATGGCCACCATCGAATGCGCCTTGCCCCAGCGCACCGCGACGATCATCAGCGCCATGAAGAAGGTCATGGCCATGGCGTAGGCATCGCCGAGCAAGCCGCCGCCCTCCAGCGAGCCGCCGACGATGACGATCACGCCGAGGAGGGCGACGAAGCTCGCCCACAGGGTCGAGGCCCGCACCGGTTCACGCAGGAGAAGCCAGGAGAACCCCGCCGCCACGAAGGGGGCGGTGGCGTAGATCAGGACCACGTTCGCCACCGAGGTGTTCAGGTAGGCGTTGAGGTTGAAGATCATGGCGAGCACGCTGGCGGCGATCGCGACCAGTCCCGGGGCGCTGCGGAACACGCCGAACTGGGCAAGGCCGGCGCGCCCCTCGCGCGCCAGCATGATCGCCAGGATGAAGAAGCCGGCCACCAGTCCGCGAATGCAGAGCATCGTCCAGACGCTGGTGTCGATCAGCCGGGTGAAAAGCCCGGCCGTGCTGTAGCAGGCAGCCGATAGCACCAGCAGGATCATGCCGATGCGTATCTGGCGGGCGGTGTCGGACATGTCGGGCATGGTCCCGCCTCACTGCGCCGGCGCGCGGCCGAGCCAGCCGTCGACGGTTGCCGGGTTTGCCGCAAGCCAGTCCCTGGCGACCTCGGCAGGCGCCTTGCCCTCGACGCCGGTCTCGGTGACCCAGCCGTTGATCACGGCGGGATCGAAGGAGACCCGGGTCAGGAACTCGGCCGCCTTCGGGAAGCGGGTTTCCAGCGAGCGGGAGTGGAAGACGTAGACGCGGCTCGTCTCGAAGGCGCAGGGGAAGGACGAGGCCTCCAGCCAGTCGTCGCGCTCAGCCGGGCCATGGACCGTGTCGCAGCCCTTGTAGTAGGCCGGTTCGGAGACCTGCGTGAGGTCATGGACCGAGAACACCCATTCCGGCGTCCAGTGGTAGAAGAGGACGGGGCGCCCGTCGTCGGTGGCGGACTTGAGCGCCGCCTTGAAATCCTCGTTGCTGGCAATCCAGGGCTCCCACAGGTCGTCAAGACCGTAGGATTTCATCTTGATGCGGTTGAGCCGGGTCGCGCCCCAGCTTTCCTCGCCGGCCCAGTATTCGCCCAGCCCGTCGCCGTCGGTGTCGAACCGGCGGGCGATCTCGGGCGACTTCAGGTCCTCGATCGTGGTGATGCCGAGCGCCTGCGCTGTTTCGGTCGTCAGGAAGAAGCCCTGGACCGCCTCGTAACCGGCATTGTGGCCGATGGTCTTGCGGGTATCGACGTAGGTTTCCCAGGCCTTTTGCTGGTTCGGCATCCAGATGTCGGGGAAGACGTCGAGCTTGCCGTCACCCGCATCCATCGAGACCAGCGAGGTCTCGGTATCGGCCTCGAGGATCGCTGTCGGGGCGCCGAGTTCCTTTTCGATCACCTGGGTCAGGACCTGCGAGATGACCTTGGCGGCATCCCAGTTGAGCCCGGTGACCGTGATCTTGTCGGCGGCGGTGGCGGGCAATGCGGAGGGCAGCAGGGCGGCGACGGTGCCGAGCAGTGCGAGGCGGCGGGAGATGCGGGTCATGGCAAGGGTCCTCTCGGGTTTTCTGCGGATTTCGGATGCAAGCGTCCTGTCCCGCGCTCCGGGATGGCGGCGCGCGAAAGGGCAAACGATGTTTGTCGCGTGGGGTTGGTGGCCGGGCGGCGGGGCTATTCGCGCTGCGCGGCCAGAAGGTGCTCGATGATCGCGGCGCGCACCGGAACGCCGTTGTGGGCCTGCTCGAAGTAGCGGGCCTGGGGCATGCCGTCGACGTCGTGGGCAAGGTCCTCGACGCGCGGCAGGGAGTGCATGACGATCGCGTCGGCGCGCATTTCGGCGAGCCTCGCCCGGTCGAGGGCATAGAAGCTGTCGACGGGCTCGCCGCGCCGTTCGGTGATGCCGTTGTGATAGATCACGTCGACATTGCGTTTCACCTCGTCGAGATGGCCGATGCGGGTAAAACGGATGCCGGCGCGGCGGTAATGCTCCGCGTCAGGGAACTCCATCCAGAACTTGTCCGGGCACAGGACGAAGAGTTCGACTTGCGGGAAATGGGCCAGCGCGCGGATCTGGGAGCGGAAGGCGCGCAGGTGCGTGCCGCCGATGATCAGGATCTTCAGCCCGTCGATCCGCCCGAAGGCCTTTTCGATGGTGAAGAGGTCGATCAAAGCCTGGGTCGGATGCTCGGCGCGCAGACCCATGCCGTTGCCGGCATTGATCACCGGGATCGTGCTGGCTTCGGCGAAGTCATAGACCCCGTCCGCCTCGGAATGGCGGATCACCGCCAGGTCGGCGAAGCCGGAGAGAACGCGGGCGGTATCGGCGAGGCTTTCGCCCCAGTTCGATCCGGCCCGCGAGTTTTCCAGGTCGACGCTGATCACCCCGCCGCCGGCCCGCAGCACGCTCGACTGGAACCCGTACTGGGTCCGGGTCGAGGGGGAGAAGAACAGCAGCGCGGCGATGGCGCCGCGGGCGCGGCTCTGTGCCCCCGCCGCCAGTTCCCGGGACCGGGCGAGGATCGCCCGGATGGTGTCGCCGTCAAGATCGTCGATGGACAGCAAATGGCGTGTGGTCGATGGACCCGACATGGCGAGCTCCCGGGTTTGACTGGTGGGACAGGCGGCGGAGGGCGGGTTCAGCTGGCGGCGCGCCAGTCGAAATCCGGAGCGAAGTGCTTTTCGTGAACCCCGTCATTGGCCCAGTCGCCGTCGAAGGCGTAGAAGCCGGCATCGAAGGTGGCGGTGTCGACCAGGTAGTAGGCCGGGATCGGCGGCAGCGGCTCGCAATAGGGCGCCTTTTCCAGGTCGCACAGGGCAAGGACGGAGCGGGCGGCGACATAGCCGCAGGCGATCGGGGGAACAGCGCCAAGGATCGGGATGTTGCCGATGTCCTCCATCCACTCGTAGACGGTGTCGCGTCCGGGGAAGCGGGGGAAGTAGTTGGCCTGCATCTTGATCAGGCGCTCGACGTCGTCGCGGTCGAGCGTCTTGTCCTCGGGAATGCCGAGCAGGTCCTCGTATGTGACGCCGTCCTTGTCGAACTTGTAGACGGTCGAGGCCCAACCCCAGACGCAGGCGCACAGCATGGTGATCGCGGTCGGGCTTGCCCGGTAGGCCCGGTGCAGCGCATAGCGTTCCGAGATCAGGTAGAAATCCGTCATGTCGAGCAGCAGGTCGCAGCCCTCGACGAAATCCTCGGCCGTATGGCGCTGGATGCCGTCGGGATAGATCTCGACAGTCACGTCGGGCGTCATTTCATGCACCATCTCGCCGACGACCATCGCCTTGTTGCGGCCGACGGTGTTCTTGCCGGAACCGAGCTGGCGGTTGATGTTGGACGCGTCGAAATGGTCGGGATCGGCGAGCTTCAGGTGACGGACACCCATCCGGGCAAGCTGCACCGCCAGGTAGGAGCCGATGCCGCCGCATCCGGCGACGCCGACGGTGGCGTTGGCGAGCTTTTCCTGGGAGAGCCGGCGTTGCTCCTCGTCGATGCCGAGAAAGCATAGCGAGCGCGATACCCGCTCGTTGTAGAATTCCTCGTCATAGATGCCGTCCAGCTTGATCTTGCGTGCTTTCTTGAGCATGTGAACTGTCCTTTCGCTCAGGTTTCGAAACCGTCCCCGTCGGGGTATTCCTCGAGATTGGTGTAGTGGATGGTGACTTCGGCGCCGGCGGCGACAGCTCTCAGCGCGCGCAGTTGCAGCCACAGGCCGTCGGCCTCGAAGCTCCACTGGATGACAGCGTTGTTGTCCGCCGCGTGGTTGCAGTAGGACATGCCGCCATTGATCAGCGCGTAGGTGTTGCCCGGATTGCCGGGGGCGTAGTCGGCGGGATTGGCGAGCAGGTGATCGAATACGGCCGTCGGCTTGAGCTTGGCGCTCTGCGATGCGTCGAAGAAGATCCCCGGTGCACGCTCCAGAAGATCGCCTGCGGCAAGATCCTTGAGCGCATAGACGCCGCGCCCTTTTCGGCCCGCAGCCTTGACCTCGATCTTCATTTCAGAAATCGAGTTTTGTTCTTCAAGTGTATTTGAAATTTCCGTGACGGACGACATTGTTTCTTCCTTGAAGGGGTGATGTCCCGCTGTTCAAGGAGAGATTATTGTGCACGAACTCATGCGGATATGATCCGCACGGTTCATTTTGTGCCTACCACTGCGTGTATTCCGGATTCATGCGCGCTTTTTGAAGCGCTCAGTCCTGCCCGCGACAGAAGCGTTCCAGGAACCGTGTCTCGCCGTCCGGCGTGAACGCGACAATGCGGGTCTGGCGGTCGCGGCGGGCCCAGCCGAGATCCTCGATCCGGCCGAGGATCGCCCGGCCGAGGCTGCCGGCGAGATGCGAGCGGCGCTCGCTCCAGTCGAGGCATTCGCGGCAGAGCCGGGCCTTGCCGGCGTCGAGCGCCGGCAGGTCAATGCCAACGTCCGCGGCGAAGGTGCGTCCCGCCGGGGTGAGGACGAGTTCGTCACCGCCTCGTGCGAGCAGTCCGCGTGCCACCAGGCTGTCGAACATGCGCGTTCCCAGATCGCCGGCGAGGTGATTGTAGCAGACGCGGGCCTTGCGCAGGGCCGGATCGCGCGGACCCGGGCGGTTGCGCAGGTGTCCGTGGCCGGCGGCAAGCCCCATCAACCCTTCCAGCACCCGGGCGACCTCGTCGCTGGCGAGGCTGAAATACTTGTGCCGGCCCTGCTTGCGCGGGCTTGCCAGGCCGCCCTCGCACAGTTTCGCCAGATGGGAACTGGCCGTGGGAAGGGTGACGCCGGCCTCGGCCGCCAGTTCGCTTGCGGTCAGTGCGCGCCCGCCCATCAGCGCCGAGAGCATGTTGGCGCGGGCGGGATCGCCGATCAGTGCGGCGAGACGGGCGATGTCGGGGCCTTCCTTCATGGTTCGATGCTAGTCGAAGCATGGGCGTGCGGCAATCGGCTAGCGTGACACCCTGTCCACATGAAGGAAGGGAGCAGACATGCTGACCTGCGTTATCCGCTATCACATCGACCCGACGAAGAAGGCGCAGTTCGCGCAATATGCCCGCAACTGGGGCACCGCGATCCCGCGTTGCGGAGCCGACCTGATCGGCTATTTCGCTCCGCATGAAGGTTCGAGCACGCTTGCCTACGGCATCTACAACATTGCGAGCCTTGCGGACTACGAGGCCTATCGGGAACGTCTTGCCGCCGATCCGCTCGGCCGGGAGAATTACGAGTTCGCGCAGGCCGAGCGCTTCCTGTTGCGCGAGGACAGGACGTTCCTGAAGCTCGTCTCGACGCCGCACGGGAGGCGCCCGTGATCGCGGTGATCTTCGAGGTCATGCCGGCGAAGGATGGTGGCCGGGAGCGCTATCTGCAGATTGCCGCAAGCCTGCGATCGGTGCTGGAGAGAATCGACGGCTTCATCTCGGTCGAGCGGTTTCAGAGCCTGACTGACCCTGACAAGATACTGTCGCTCTCCTTCTTCCGGGACGAGGATGCGGTGCGGGCCTGGCGCAACCTTGAGAGCCACCGCGCGGCCCAGGGGCAGGGGCGCGGCGGGGTGTTCTCCGACTACCGGCTGCGCATTGCCGCGGTGTCGCGCGACTACGGCCGGTTTGAGCGGGCGCAGGCGCCAGCCGACAGCCGGTCTGTTCACGACGACAGCGCGTAACCGCAGGAACCCGAAGGATCAGGCGGGATCGAGGAACCAGCGCTTCGCGTTGCCGTAGCAGATGTCGCGGATGAGGCCGTCGGCGAGGTCCGTGTCCGGCGGCATCAGCCCGCGCTCCATCCAGCCGCCGACCATGTTGCACAAGAGGCGACGGAAATATTCGTGGCGCGGGAAGGAGAGGAAGGAGCGGCTGTCCGTGAGCATGCCGACGAAGGTGGAGAGGAGACCCATCTGCGCCAGTTGCGTCATCTGCCGCTCCATGCCGTCGAGCTGGTCGTTGAACCACCAGCCGGAACCGGCCTGCACCTTTCCGGCGAGCGAGCCGTCCTGGAAATTGCCGGCGGTGGTGACGACGACCTCGTTTTTCGTCGGATCCAGGCAGTAGAGGATCGTACGCGGCAGTTCGCCGGTGCGGTCGAGCCGGTCAAGCAACGCGTTGAGGGGGCCGGCGAGCGGGAGGTCGGCGATGGAATCGCCGCCGACATCGGGTCCGAGACGGGAGAAGAGCGCGCTGCGCGTGTTGCGGATCGCGCCGATATGGAACTGCATGACGAGGTCGCGGGCCGCATAGGCGCGGCCGAGTCCGACCAGCACGGCCGTCTGGAAATCGGCGATCTCGTCCTCGTCCAGCGCGGCGCCTGAAAGCCGCTTCGACAGGATCGTGTCGAGCCGGGCCGCGCCGCATTCGCGCCCCGGGCGCAGGATCTCGATGCCGTGGTCGGTGGCGCGGCAGCCGGCGGCGACGAAATGGTCGAGCCGGGAGACCAGCGCGGCCATCAGGTCCTCGAAGGTGGCAATCGGCTGGCCGCATGTCTGGGAAAGCCGGTCGATATAGGCGGCAAAGCCCTCGAGCTCGATCTTGAAGGCCTTGTCCGGGCGAAAGCTCGGCACCATTCGGAAGCCCAGCGCCGCATCGTCCTTGAGGGCGATGTGGTGCTCAAGCGTGTCGCAGGGATCGTCCGTCGTGCCGACCAGCTCGACCTTCATGCCCCGCAAGAGGCCGCGCGCGGTATGGTCGGGGCCGGCGAGCTGGCGGTTGGCCTCATCCCAGACCTCGCCGGCGCTGCCCGCATTGAGCACGACGCCGGTCATGCCGAAATAGCGGGCCAGCTCCAGATGCGACCAGTGATAGAGCGGGTTGCCGACGATACGCGGCATCGCGGCGGCAAAGGCCTCGTATTTCTCGCGAAAATCGGCTTCACCGGTGACCAGTCGTTCGTCGATGCCGGCCCAGCGCATTGCCCGCCACTTGTAGTGATCGCCCTCGAGCCAGATGCGGCCGAGCGTGTCCCAGCGCTTGTCGGAGGCGATTTCCGCCGGCGGCAGGTGGTTGTGGTAGTCGACGATGGGCAGGGGCGCCGCTACCTCGTGAAAGAGGCGGCTCGCGTGATCGGTTTCCAGAAGGAAGTCGTCGCCGAGGAAAGGCTTGGTCATGCGGGGCTCCGGGGGGCGTCGGCAAGGCGGGAAAGGGTGGCGTGCACGCCCTCGCGGCGCAGTTCCAGATAGGCGGCCTCGACAAGCGAAACAAAGGTCAAGTTGGCGGCAAGATCGGCCGGGAAGACCGCATCGAGGGCGAGCATGGCACGGACATGGGCCGGGCCGTCGCTATTGCCGGCGACGATTTCCGTTATGCGTCCGGCCAGCGGATCGTTGAGGGCGAGGGCGTTGCCCGCCTCGTCCTTGCCACGGCAGAAGGCGAGCCAGCCGGCGACGCCGAGCGCCAGGCGCGGCCAGGGTGTGCCGGCGGAAAGGTGCCAGCTGATCGGCGCCAGCAGGCGCTGCGGCAGTTTCTGGCTGGTGTCGGTGGCGATCTGCGCGGTGCGGTGCTTCAACCGCGAGTTGGAGAAGCGGGCAAGCAGTGCTTCGGCATAGGCGGCAAGGTCATGTTCACCCGGCAGGGAGAGGGTCGGGGCCTGCTCTTCCAGCATCAGGCCGCGTGCGGCGGCCCGAAACAGCTGGTCGCCCATGCACCTGGCGATGGTCGCATGGCCGGCGACCTGGCCAAGGCAGGCCAGGAACGTATGGCTGCCATTGAGCATGCGCAGCTTCATCTCCTCGAAGGGGCGCACATCGTCGACGAATTGCGCGCCGGCCAAGGAAAAATCCGGCCGGCCGGCGGCGAAATCGTCCTCCACCACCCATTGCCGGAAGGGCTCGCAGACGATCCCGGCATCCGCGGCGATGCCGGCTTGCGCGAGCATGTCGCGTCCGTCCGCATCAAGCGCCGGCACGATGCGATCGACCATGGTGCAGGGGAAGGAGACATTTGCCTCGATCCAGGCAGCGAGGCCTTCGTCGCGGGCGCGGGCGAAGTCGAGCACTGCGGCGCGGCAGACATGGCCGTTTTCCGGCAGGTTGTCGCAGGAAAGCACGGTCAGTCCGGAAAGTCCGGCGGCGCGGCGCAGGCGCAGGCCCTCGACAATGACGCCGATGGCCGTGCCGGGAGCCTGTGGCGCGGCGAGATCGCGGACGATGCCGGCGTTTTCCGGATCGAGGCGTCCGTCACGAGTGCAATAGCCCTTTTCGGTGATGGTCAGCGAGACGATGGCAAGCTCGGGCCGGGTGAAGCGCCCGAGCAGGGCGGCAAGGCCGTCGCGGAGCGGATGGCAGGTGGCGACGACCGCATCGACCTGGCGGATCTCCGTGCGCTCGTCATCGGCGGCAAGCACCCAGTGCCGGCAGTCGTCCCGCTCCAGCGCGTCGAGATCCTCGACGCCGGAGTTGAGGCGCACGGCGACCATGCCCCAGTCGCGGTTCTCGGGCTCGCCGGTGCCGTCCAGCGTCTCGTCGAGGATTGTCGTCAGGAAGGCGCGGGCGAAGGCGCCGAAGCCGATATGAAGGATGCGCTCCCGCAATGCCGCGCGCTCGTAGGCGGGGAGGGTGCGGACGGTGTCGCCGCCCGTCTTTTCCGGTTCTTGCATGGATCTGGCCTCGATCATTCGCCCGGGATGGCAACGTTGTCGCCGGATGAAATGTCCGCGCCATTGACGACGAGACGGCGGGTTTCTCCGGCCGGCAGTTCGACGCGCACGCTGGCGAAGGCCGGCCGATAGGTGCCCTGGCGGTGCAGTGTCAGGCGGAGCGTTTCGGCTTCGCAGGCGAGCGTCATTTCGGTGATCGCGTGGTTGCCGGCAAGCGCGTTCGCCGAGATGCCGTCGTCGGCATATTCGGTGCTGGTCGCCGTGGTGCCGGCCGGGGCGGGGAAGAGCGCCAGAACCCGCACAGCGTCGCGTGCGGCATTGGCGCGGTCGAGCCCCTCTGCAAGCGGCAGCACGGCGCCGGCGCGCACGAAGAGCGGCATGGAGGCGAGCGTGACGGGCACGGCGATCTCCTGTCCGCCCGCATGCCAGGTGCCGGCCCAGTAGTCCCACCAGCCGCTGCCGTTGTCAGGCAGGTAGACGCGACGTTCGCTCTGGCCCGGATCGATGACATTGGCGACGAGCAGGTTGCGGCCGATCAGGAAGTCGTCCGGTTCCTCGAAACAGCGGGCATCATGCTCGTGGTCGAGGAAGGTCGGGCGCAGCATGGGCTCGTGCCGGGTGACCGCCTGATGCAGCGCCGTGTAGAGATAGGGGAGCAGGCGATAGCGCAGGCGGATCGCGTCGCGGACGAGCGGCGTCACGTCCGGATACATCCAGGGCTCGTTGACCGTGCCGTCGTCGTTCCACGAATGGATGGTGAAGCGCGGGTGGAAGATGCCGTTCTGCACCCAGCGGACGAACAGCTCGGGATCCGGCTTCGGTCCGGCGAACCCGCCGACGTCGTGGCCGATATTGTAGAGGCCCGACAGCGACATGCCGAGACCCATGCGGATGTTGTAGCGCAGCGTCTTCCATTCGGTGCGGTTGTCGCCGGACCAGGTCTGGGCGTAGCGCTGCATGCCCGGCGCACCCGAGCGCGAGATGAGATAGGGGCGGGTGTCCGGCGCATGGGCCACCTGCGCCTCGCGGCTGGCGCGGTTCATCAGCAGCGGCATCAGGGGGCGGACGAGCCCGACCTCGATCTCCTCGCCGAAGCCGTGGCAGCGCGCGCCCGCGTCCCAGACCTCGAATTCGTTGTTGTCGTTCCAGGTGGAGCCGATGCCGTTGGCGAGCAGTTTGCCGGTGACGTTCGCCTGCCACCAGCGGACGGTCTCCGGGTTGGTGAAGTCGAGATGCGAGCCCTCGTCGTCCCAGAAGGAGGAGCGTTCCGGCGCATCGCTCTCGCTGTCGCGGATGAACAGGCCGCGCGCGGCGACCGCGTCATACATGGGGTGGTCCTGCAAGAGGCAGGGCTTGATGTTGGCGGCAAGATGCAGGTCGGCCCGGGCGAAGGTCGCGGCCATCGCCTTCGGATCCGGCACCTTGTCATGGTTCCAGGTGAAGACGTAGCGCTTCGGCCCGATCGAGGAATAACCGGAGGAGAGCTGGAAGCTGTCGCAGGGAATGTCGTGCTCGTCGACGAGGCGGACGAAACCCTCAAGCTGCTCCTGCGCGTTCTCTGCATCCGTGTAATGCATGGTCGAGCCGGAGTATCCGAGGCTCCAGAGCGGGGGGAAGGCGGTGCCACCGGTCAGGCGAACCTGGGCCTTGACCACCTCGAGCACGTTCGGCGCCCAGCTCATGTAGTAGTCGAGGTCGCCGTCGGCGGCGCGATAGGCCCGGTAGGGCCGGTGGTAATTGTCGAGCTCGTTGCCGAGATCGAACCAGCAACCGGCGAGATTGTCGTAGAAGAGACCGAAGGCGCCGGCCTCCGGGGTGCGGGTGACGGTAAAGGGGATGTGCTTGTAGAGCGGGTCGGTGGAGCTTGCGTCATAGCCCATGGCGTCGAGATTGCGCATCTCGTAGCGCCTGCCCGAGCGCTCCAGGTTGCCGGCCTTTTCGCCAAGACCGAAGACCTTCTCTTCCGGTTTCCTCAGGAGGAAATGACCGTGGGCGTGGTCGCGCACGCCCAGCATATAGGCGCCGGTGGGACGCTCTTCGGCGAAGACGGCAAAACGTCCGTCCGCCTGCCGGGCGCTCCAGGTCAGGGTCAGCGGTGCGGCGATCTCGAGGCGCAGGGTGTCCGTCGACAGGGTCAACCGCCCCTCCGCCTCCTCCAGAACGAAGGCCGGGCAGGGGAACCCGGAGAGGTCCATGCGGTCGCGGCCTTCCCAGGCGACGTCGGCGCCGCCGTTTGCCAGTTCCGGCGCGATCGTCCAGGTGCGGGCGAGACGGAAGGCGCCGTCCTTGCGCAGCACGACACGGAACAGCGTCTCGTCGAGAACGAGAATGGTCATGAGATGGCGACCGTCGACGAGAAGGTCGATGCCGGCCTCGCGGCGTGCCTCGAGGCGGAAGGTCTTGAGCGGTTTCATCTGTCGGATCGTCCGGTGTCGGGGGGATCAGTAGCCGAGAAGAAGGCGGGGCAGGGTCAGGCTGAGCGCCGGCACGAAGGTGACGAGCAGCAGCATCGCCGCCAGCACGGCGTAGAAGGGCAGCAGGGGTTTGAGCACCTTGCCGATCGAGACATTGCCGACCGAACAGCCGACGAAGAGGGCCGAACCCACGGGCGGCGTGCAGATGCCGATGCACAGGTTGAAGGTCATCATCACGCCGAAATGGACCGGGTCCATGCCAAGATCCTTGACCACGGGAAGGAAGATCGGCGTGAAGATCAGCAGCGCCGGGGTCATGTCCATGAAGGTGCCGACCACCAGCAGGGCAAGGTTGATCACCAGCAGCAGCACCAGGGGGTTTTCCGAAAGCCCGAGCAGGATGTCGGAGATCGTGTAGGGGATGTCGGCAAAGGCCATCACCTTGGACATGGCGATGGAGCAGCCGATCATCAGCAGCACGATGGAGGTGGTAACGGCCGATTCCAGGATGATGCCAGGCAGGTCCTTCACACCGATCTCGCGATAGACGACGAGAGCCAGCAGCAGGGTGTAGACGACCGCTGCAGCGGAGGCCTCGGTGGCGGTGAAGACACCGCCGATGATGCCGCCCATGACGATCACGATCAGGCCGAGCGGCAGCACCGCATCGGCTGTCTTGTGGAGGACTTCCCGCAGGCTCGGGCGCGGGGCGACCGGGTAGCCGCGCTTCCTGGCGATGATGCCGGCGACCAGCATCAGGCCGAGGCCCATCAGGATGCCGGGCACGTAGCCGGCAACGAAGAGGGCGGCAATCGAGGTGCCGTTGGTGATCAGCGAATAGACGATGAAGGTGGTGGAGGGCGGGATGAGCAGGCCGGTGGGGCAGGAGGCGATGTTGACGGCGGCGGAGTATGCCGGGTCGTAGCCTTCCTTTTTCTGCAAGGGGGCCATGACGCCGCCGACGGCGGCGGCGGAGGCGACCGCCGAACCGGAGATCGAGCCGAACATCATGTTGGCAAGCACGTTGCAATGGGCAAGCGAGCCGGGCAGGCGGCCGCCGAGCACCTTGGCGAATTCGATCAGGCGCAGCGCGATGCCGCCGCGATTCATGATGTTGCCGGCCAGGATGAAGAAGGGAATGGCGAGCAGGGTGAAGCTGTCGAGGCCGGAGGCCATCTGCTGGGCGGTGATGTAGACCGACTGGTCGAAGGTCATGAACAGCGTGAAGGTCACGACCGAGGCGATGCCGATGGCGAAGGCGATGGGGACGCCGAGGACCATCAGCAGGCCGAACACGCCGAAAAGGGTGAGAGCGCTTTGCAGTTCCATGGGTCGCGATCCTCAGTCGAGCGGGCCGCCGGGCGTATCGCCGGCGGGAGTGTCGGGAGTTTCCCCGCGGGCGAGGCCGACCAGGAAAAAGCAGCAGTAGAAGACGATCATCGCGCCGGAGAAGGGGATGGCGCCGTAGACATAGCCCATGGGGATGCGCAGCGCCGGAGAGAGCTGCCCCGTGGCGAGCGTCTTGTCGACCAGCTGGGCGCCGCCATAGACCATGACGACAGCGGCGAAACCGGCGATGAGGATCATGACGAGGGCGGCAAGGAGTTGCGCGTAGCGGCCGCTGAGCATGAGCGGCAGCACGTCAATGGCCAGATGCCGGCGCTGCCCGAGCGTATAGGCGGCACCGACAAGACCCACCCACATGAACATGAACCGGGCCATCTCGTCGGTGACTGTGCTCGGTGTGCCGAGCACGTAGCGCGACACCACCTGCCAGACGACGCAGGCAACGAGCACCGCAAAGACGGCGGCGATGAGCATCCCCAGAACGCGGTCGATGCGGGTTTTCAGAGCGTGCATGGCGAGGTTCCTCCCGTGCGGGCCGTCGCCGGTTCGTGTCTCGCGGCCATCCTGTCCTCCCGGTTCCGGATCGTGCCGGACCTGTTTCTTCCCGCGCGCATTGTGCCGCGTCGCTTCGGGTCCTGACATTGCGCATTTAAAAAAATTGGTCAACCAATTTTCAAAACTGGTTGACATGTCGGTGCCGTTGAAGAAGTCTCGCGCCAGTGTTGGCCAAGATTGGCCGGCCAATTTGCGCAAAGGCCGGCAGTGCCGATGCGTCGCGACGTCCGGGCCGGCTTCTGGTCCGGATGGAGAAAACCCGGGAGGAATTCACATGCGCATGTCCTATCGCGCCGCCGCCATCGCCGGCGCGGCCCTTTTCGCCTTCGCATCCGTCGCCGAAGCGCGGACATTGAAGCTCAATCACAACAATCCGGAAGATCATCCGCTTCACAAGTCGATGGAGTTCATGGCCGAGCGGGTCAATGAGCTGACCAACGGCGACGTCAAGATCCGCGTCTATGCCAATGCCCAGCTCGGCAACCAGCGCGAATCCATGGAGCTGATGCAGAACGGCACGCTCGACATGGCCCGCTCGAACGCCAGCGAGCTGGAAGCCTTCGAGGAGTCCTATTCGGCGCTCAACCTGCCCTTCATCTTCGCCGACGAGGAGCACTACTACAAGGTGCTGTCGGGCGAGATCGGCGACGACATCCTGACATCCTCGCGCGACAAGGGCTTCATCGGCGTTGCCTATTATGTCGAGGGCGCCCGGTCCTTCTACGCCAACAAGGAGATCCGCACGCCGGCCGATCTCGAAGGCATGAAGATCCGCGTGCAGCCGAGCCCGTCGGCGATCCGCATGGTCGAACTGCTGGGCGGCAGCCCGACCCCGATCGCCTGGGGCGAGCTCTACAGCGCCCTTCAGCAGGGTGTCGTCGACGGCGCGGAGAACAACCCGCTTGCGCTGACCTCGGCCCGCCATGGCGAGGTCGCCAAGGTCTATTCCAACAACGAGCACACCATGATCCCGTCGGTCGTGATGATCTCGACCCAGACCTGGGACGCGCTCTCGGAGGACCAGCAGAAGGCGTTGAAGCAGGCTGCCAGCGAGTCCATGGACTTCCACCGCAAGAACTGGAACGAGCAGGTTGCCGAGGGCATCGAGCTCGCCAAGAAGGAACTCGGCGTGACCTTCGTCGACGTCGAGAAGGGCCCGTTCGTGGAAAAGGTCCTGCCGATGCATGAAGAGGCCGCCGCCAAGTCCGAGCGCGTTGCGGACCTGATCAAGCGCATCAAGGCCGCCGCCGAATAAGTCCTCCCAAGGACTGCCCGCGCCGCGCCTTGTGCGCGGCGCGGGGTTCCCCTTGTTATTGCGACCTTTCCGGAGTTCCGTCGTGCTCGAACGTTCCGCCCTTGCCGAAAACGCGCTTCAGGCGCTGCATGACGAGGACTATGACCGTCCCTTCAACACGCAGTCGCTCAACCACGAGACGATGATCTTCACAGGCGGGCGCCGGGGCATCAGCCTCGACGGCGAGTGGAATTTCTGCGTCGACCTGCTCGACACGGGGCTGCGGCAGAAGTGGTTTTCGATGCTGCCGATGCCGGCGGAGGAGCGGGCCGAGCCCTGGGACTACGACCCTTATGAGGGCGAGACCGTGCCGGTCCCCTCCTGCTGGCAGATGCTGAAGGAGAAGTGGTACTTCTTCGAGGGCAGCGCCTGGTACACGCGGCCGCTCGACATGGCCGGGGAGCTGGCCGGCAAACGCCGCTTCCTGCGCGTCGGCGCGGCGCAATACGATTGCAAGGTGTTTCTCAACGGCGAGTTCCTCGGCAATCACTATGGCGGCTCGACGCCGTTCTTCTGCGAGCTCACCGACCATCTGCGCCCGGGCCGCAACTGGCTGATGCTGATGGTCAACAACACCCGCACGCTGGACCGGGTGCCGATGCGCAACACCGACTGGTTCAACTATGGCGGCGTCTACCGCGAGGTCGAGCTCTACGAGACACCGGAAACGGTGATCCGCGACCTCTTCGTGCATCTTGTTCCCGACGGTTCCTATTCCCGCATCCGGGCTGAGGTGGCCGTCGATGGCGACGCCGCCGAGGCCGTGTTGGAAATTCCGGAACTCGGCATCCGCCAGGCCGTCGCGCTCGATGCGGACGGGCGCGGAAGCGCGACATTCGAGGCGCGGCCGGCCCTGTGGTCGCCGGAAAGCCCGAAGCTCTACGACGTCGTCCTGACGTCGGGCGCGGACCGGGTCGAGGACCGGGTCGGTTTCCGCCAGGTGGAGCGCGCCGGCGACGAGATCCGGCTGAACGGCAAGGCCCTGTTCCTGCGCGGCATCTCGGTGCACGAGGACGATCGCGACATGGGCAAGGTGACGAGCGAAGCGGATCTGCGCCGGCGCTTCGAGCATGCGCGGGCGCTCAATTGCAACTACCTGCGGCTTGCCCATTATCCGCATCACGAGATGGCGGCGCGGCTGGCCGACGAACTCGGTTTCCTGCTCTGGGAGGAGATCCCGGTTTACTGGGCCGTCGCCTTCGACGACCCTGCGACCTATCGGGATGCCCGCAACCAGCTGATCGAGCTGGTCAAGCGCGACCGCAACCGGGCCAGCGTCGTCATCTGGTCGGTCGGCAACGAGAACCCGGACACCGACGCGCGCCTTGCCTTCATGAAAGGCCTTGCCGATACGGCGAAGGAGTTCGATCCGACCCGGCTGACCTCGGCCGCGTGTCTCGTCAACCACGCGCGCAACCGCATCGAGGATCGCCTGGCCGAGCATATCGATGTGATCGGCATCAACGAGTATTACGGCTGGTACGAGGAGAATTTCGAGGACCTCGTCGCCATCGGCCGGAATTCCGATCCCGGCAAGCCGGTGGTGATCTCGGAAACCGGGGCGGACGGAGCGATCGGCGAAGGCGCGCCGGCCCGGGGCCTGTTCAGCGAAGCCTACATGACCGAGGTCTACCGGAAGCAGATCGCCACGCTGCGCGACCTTTCCTATGTGAAAGGCATGTCTCCCTGGATCCTTTATGACTTCCGGGTTGAACGCCGGCAAAATATCTTTCAGCGTGGCTACAACAAGAAGGGCCTGATCGCGGCCGACAAGACCACAGTGAAAGAGGCCTTTGGCGTGTTGGCGGCCTACTATGCCGAGCGCCGCGAGGCGGAGGCCGCCGGGGAGGGGGACGCATGATCGAAGGCGGCGGCAAGCGGCGTTACGAGGAAGTGGCGGAGGCGCTGAAGCAGGAATTGCGCGCCGGCAACTACCGTGTCGGCGACCGTCTCAAGACGGAACGGCAGATCTCCGAGGAGATGGCCGTCAGCCGTTCGCTCGTGCGCGAAGCGATGATCATGCTTGAGATCGAGGGCTTCGTCGACGTCCGCAAGGGCTCGGGCATCTATGTCGAGCGTCTTCCTTCCGGCGAAAGCGAAGAGCCGCGCGGCGACATCGGGCCGTTCGAGCTGCTGCAGGCGCGCCAGGTGCTGGAAAGCAGCATCGCCGCCTTTGCCGCAACCATGGTGACCAAATCGGACATCCTGCGCATGCGCGAGGCGCTCGATCTGGAGCGCAAGGCGATCGTGGCGGGGTCGGGCGACTATTCCGGCGACGAGTTGTTCCACCACCTGATCGCCGAGGCGACGCAGAACAGCGTGCTGGTCGACATGATCGACGAGCTCTGGCGCAAGCGCGAACAGAGCCCGATGTGGGCACGCCTGCACACGCGGATCTTCGACCGGGGGTATCGGGGCAAGTGGCTCGAGGATCACCAGGCGATCCTGACGGCGCTGCAATGCCGGGACCCGGGCGCTGCACGGCAGGCCATGTGGCGACACCTGGAAAACGTCCGGCTCACCCTTCTTGAACTGTCCGATGTCGATGACCCGCAATTCGACGGCTACCTGTTTGACAGCGGCCCGGCCACGGCGGCGGGAACCTGAAACGATCCGAACGAAAGCAACCCTGTCCACCCAGTCCCCGAGGGATCCTTCGAAATGCAACAGTCCTGGCGCTGGTTCGGCCCGGCCGACCCGGTCACCCTTTCCGATATCCGCCAGGCGGGTGCGACGGGTGTCGTGACGGCGCTTCATGATGTGCCCAACGGCACGGCATGGTCGTCGGAAGCGATCGCCGCGCGCAAGGCCGCCATCGCGGCCGCCGGCCTTGAATGGTCGGTGGTCGAGAGCATTCCCGTCCACGAGGACATCAAGACAGGCGCCCCGGGCTGGGAGCGACATGTCGAGGCCTGGTGCGTGTCGCTGGAGAACCTTGCGGCGAACGGCATCCGCACCGTCTGCTACAATTTCATGCCGGTGCTCGACTGGACGCGGACCGAGCTGGCGCACGAACTGCCAGACGGGGCGCGGTGCCTGCGTTTCGACCAGGTACGCTTTGCCGCCTTCGATCTCTTCGTTCTCGCGCGCGACGGCGCGGCCGCGGACTATACCCAGGCCGAGGTCGAGGCGGCGCGTGCCCTGCATGCCGGCATGTCGGGCGAGGAGATCAAGGCGCTTACCGCCACGATCATCGCGGGGCTTCCAGGGTCGGAGGAGAGCTATTCGCTCGACACGTTCCGGGCGCGTCTTGCTGCCTATGAGGGGATGGATGCGGACGGCCTGCGCGAGCGGCTCGCGGCGTTCCTGGAAATCGTCGTGCCGGTGGCTGAAAAGGCGGGCATTGTCCTTGCCATCCATCCCGACGATCCGCCACGGGCGCTGTTCGGTCTTCCCCGCATCGTCTCCACCCAGGACGACATGGCAGCGATCGCGGCGATGTCCGCGAGCCCGGCGCACGGCTTTACCTTCTGCACCGGTTCCTATGGCGTGCGGGCGGACAACGACCTCGTCACCATGCTGGAGCGTTTCGGCGAGCGTGTGCATTTCCTGCATCTGCGCACGACAAAACGCGAGGGCGACGGCAAGAGCTTCCACGAGGCTGCCCATCTCGACGGCGATGTCGACATGGTCGCGATGGTGCGCAAGGTGGTGGAGATCGAGCGCCGCCGGGGCATATCCTTGCCGATGCGACCCGATCACGGCCACCAGATCCTCGACGATCTCAGGCGCGCGTCGACGCCGGGATATCCGGCCATCGGCCGGCTGCGGGGGCTTGCCGAACTGCGCGGCATCGAGAAGGCCGTCAACGCGCTGCTGCCCGGCTGAACGCCGAACGCCCGAACGCTCGAACGGCGGGCTTGCCCGCATGGCCATCGGTCTGCGATACCTGTCCCGTCGAACCTGACAGGTACGGAACGGACATGCATCTGGCCTATACGACGTCGCCCGGTCGCGGCGACATGGATCTCGTGCTCGCGGGCGTGGCGGAAGCCCTTGCCCGGCGGGGCGTTCGCACCTGCGGCGTCGTCCAGATCAACTCGGACTGCGACAGCGGGCGGCACTGCGACATGGACGTGAAGGTGCTGCCGGCCGGGCCGATGTTTCGCATCTCCCAGTCGCTGGGCAAGGCATCGAGGGGGTGTCGCCTCGATCCGCACGGGCTGGAGATGGCTGTCGGGGCGACGGCACGGCAGCTTGCGAGCGGTGCCGAGGTGCTGATCGTCAACAAGTTCGGCAAGCAGGAGGCGGAGGGACGCGGGTTCCGCGATCTCATCGCCGAGGCGCTGGCCGCCGACATGGCGGTGATCGTGGGCGTCAACGGCCTCAACCGCGATGCGTTCCTGGAGTTCTGCGGGGGAGAGGCGACCGAGTTGCCCCCCCAGGTCGAGGCGATCACGGCATGGGTCGGCGATGCGGTTTCGCCAGCGGAAGCCGTCGGCTGAGCCGCGACCGGTCCGCCGTCACCCCATCGCAAAGCTTGCAATCACCTGCGCGGGATGAAACCGCACCAGTTCCAGCCGCGAGGCCCGCAGCCTGAGCGGCCAGGCGTCACCGGCCGGCAAGGCCGAGACCGCCACCGCGGGATCCTCGGCCGCCTCGCAAAGCGTCACATGCGGCACGAAGGCGTCCGGCCGGTAGTGCCCGGCGCGGGCCAGTCCCGGATGCCGGGCTGCGAGCGCGGTGTCGAGGTTCCGGTGGAGATCGAGGAGGTCCCGCCGGGGAACCGGGGCGAGATAGACCACCGCCGGCGGCCCGGGAAAGAGACCCGGTCCCGTCAGGGTCACATCAACCGGAGTGCAGCGCGCCGCGAACCCGGCCAGCGTCGCGGCGATGGCCTCTTCCTCTTCAGGGGCGTCAGGGAGAATGGCGAGGGTCAGGTGGGGTGCATAGGCGAAGTTGCGCCGCGTTGCCTCAAGGCCCTGGCCGAGCAGCGTCTCCCATATCGCCGTGACGGATGCCGCGTCCGGATCGTCGATGCGCAAGGTAACAGCCAGGGGCATGGGGTTCTCCTGGAAACGCCCGGCGTGTCGCGGACGGTGTCAGCTGTTCCCTGCGCTCACCGTTGCATCGCCGATGCCCACCGACTGGCCGGCATCGTCCTGCACGGACAGGCGAACGATCATTTCCGGCGGGGTGCCGGGAAGCAGCTTGGCGACCCGGCCGGAAACCGTCATCCGTGCGCCAACGGCGAGCGGCCTCAAAAAACGGATCTGCAGGCTGCGGATGCGGGTGCCGGGCAACCAGTCCCTCAGGGCCCCCTCGAAATGGCCCATCACCAGCATGCCGTGAACGATGGTTCCGGGCAGGCCGGCGGCGCGGGCGGCCTCCTCGTCGAGATGAATGGGATTGCGGTCCCCGGAGGCATTCGCATAGGCCGCGACGCGGGCACTGTCGAGCAGCGCCGGCGCGGTATCGGCAAACTTGTGCCCGACGGACAAGGCGGCTTCGCTCATGACCCGGCCTCGTCTGCCCGCCTGTTCTCGAACAGGACGATGTCTGCAAGGAACTCCTGACAGTGGCGGCCGGCTTCGTCCCGCACACGTCCGCGCACCACGATCCGGTCGTCACGGTCCGGATTGCATCGCCAGTCCACAGCCACCTGGTAGCTGCGGTCGACCTCAAGGTCCCGCTCGTAGCTGAACTGTTGCGCCTGGTGGACCAGTACCGCCTTGCGATCGGCCGCCATACGCTCCAGAACGCCCAGGACTTCCGGGCGAGAGAGGGCGGTGAAGGCATAGGTGGCCGGCACGCGGTCCCGGCCGTCCCCGCCGGTGCCGCCGACCGCCGCGGCGAAGGCATCGACCGGGGCTCGTCCTGTCGACAGCTCCAGATCCGCGACCGCTGTCCAGACCGGTTCGTTCATCTAGCGAACCGACCGGATCGCCAGCGTGGCGTTGATGCCGCCGAAGGCGAAGGAGTTGCTCAGCGCGGCGTCGATCTGGTGGGGGCGGGCCGTATTGGGCACCGGATCGGGCAGGCATTTGGGATCCTGCTCGAGCCAGTTGATCGTCGGCGGGGCGACCTTCGCGCGAAGCGCGTTGACGGTGATGATCAGTTCGATGGCGCCCGCAGCGCCAAGGGCATGGCCGTGGATCGGTTTGGTCGAGGAGACAGGCAGTGTCTCGGCATAGCCGCCGAAAACCCTGCGAATCGCTTCCGTTTCGGAGATGTCGTTGAGAATCGTGCCGGTGCCGTGAGCGTTCACGTAGCCGATGTCTTCAGGCTGCAAGCCGGCATCGGCAAGGGCATTGGCCATGGAAGATGCCGGTCCCTCGACCGTTGGCCGCAACAGGTCGCCGGCGTCGCTTGTCGTTCCGTAGCCGGCGATCTCGGCAAGCGGCGTCGCGCCGCGCGCGAGCGCATGTTCGAGTTCCTCGATCATCAGGACGGCCGCACCTTCGCCGAGCACCATGCCGTTTCTCTTGCCGGAGAAGGGGCGGCAGGCTTCCGGCGCCATCACGCGCAGGATCTCCCAGGCGCGGAAGGTTGCGGGCGTCAGAAGGGCTTCGCTGCCGCCGACAAGCGCCGCGTCGATCATGCCGGATCGAATCATCTGGAGACCGTAGCCGACCGACTGGGTGCCGGAGGCGCAAGCGCTCGACACGGCAAGCGAGGGGCCGCGAATGCCGTAGCGCATGCTGATCTGCGATGCGGCCGCATTCGGCATGACCTTGGCGATGCTCATGAGGTCGGGGCGGGTTTCCGTGACGTAGAAGCCGTAGTGCCCGTCATCTGTCGTCCAGGACCCGCCAATGCCCGATCCGATGATCGCGCCTACCCGGGTGCCGAGCGGTTCGGACGTGTCGATCCCGGCGTTGCGCAGGGCTTCCTCCGCCGCGACCAGCGCAAACTGCGCGAAACGGTCGGTCGTCTTGATCTCTTGCGGGGTCAGGTGCGCCGCAGGATCGAAGTCCGGGATGTGCGCCGCCTTGGTGATGCGCTGGCGCGGATAGCGGTCGAGCTGGAAATGGGAAACACCGGTCCGGCCGTCGCGGGCCGCTGTCCACAGCGCCTCCGCGCCCATGCCGGCGGCCGTGATCGCACCCATTCCCGTGACGACAATGCGTCTTTGTTTGCTCGTCACGCGGCATCTTCCTTCATGCGGGCCGCGAGAACCTTGAGGAAGTCTCCAACCGTGCGGGCCTCCGCAAGGTCGCCGTCGACGGGAATATAGACGCCGAATTCTTCTTCGATGGCCATGAGGATAACCACCATGTCGGCAGACTGTATGCCAAGATCATCGAAGGTTGCGTCGGCAGCGAGTTTCTCGCGCTCGACCATTCCTTCCTTGGCGACCAGATCGAGAAGCCTCTCGAGGGTTGCGGGATCAATCCCTTCGGCCATCTGTTCCATGATGAGTCTCTGTCCCTGTTATTTCCGCGTCTTTTGCGCTTGTCATAAGGGCTAAGCCGGTTCTGTTCCAGCTTGAAGTTATCGAAAAACGGCGGCAACTGGCGGTGCGGGCCGGCACGAGGGCCGAATGACACGGCTGCTCTTGCGGCAGCATTGCGGGTCTACTAAGCACAACAGTGTTCGCAAGGCTTGCAGGGCGAGCCGCATCATCGCGGACCGGGAACAGGCGCTCATGCGGTTGTGCCGGAAAAACTGTTGTGCGAGGCGGGGCTTGAGCATGGCCAGGGAACGGGCAACTAACTTTGGTGCGGCTGCGGGCCTGCTTCTTGCAGCTCCCGTCGTGATCGTGCCCGGATCGGCGATCGCCATGATGATCTGGGCCCGTTGGGCCTTTTACCAGCGCCACCCCGACTACGTCCAGCAAAGTGCACCAACGATTAGCCGTGCAATCAGCGACCCGTTCATCGGCGAGCCCTTCGCGGCGGTCATTCTCGCTGTCGCCTGTGTCATCGCTTTGGCGCTCGTGCCCTTGTGCAACGCCTATTTCGCCACCATCCGGCTGCGCACCGAGGGCGATCCGGCAACGCGTGCCAGCCTGCGCCGGTTGATGCATGTCTTCATTGTGGTGCAGTTCTGCGGAACGCTGGGGATGGTCGTCTGTACGCAGGTCACCTTCCGGCAAAACCACGACATCCACATGATCGGAAGCTATTTTTTCTTTGTTTTTCAAGCGATCGCCATTCTCCTCAGCGGTATCGTGGCGACCCGTCTCGTGCACCTGCGGAGTCGCCAGGGCTGTCCTTACCTGCGTCTTGAATCGAGATATTCCCGTATTCGTCGCTACCTTGCCTTTGTGACCGTGGGGCTCGCCCTCTTTTATCTTGTCCTGTTCGCGATCAAGGGGTTCGATCTTCCCGTCCCCGAGTACGACGTCTACAATTTCTACACGATCCACGAGATCGTGACGATCTCCGCCTATATCTTTCACTTCATGCTCTACGCGCCGGAAGTCTTCCGGATGACCCGCAGCCTCGTCTCGACGGGATCCTGGCGGCTGGAAGCGCAGACGATGGCCTGACTGTCGCGCGGCTGACCGGCCGGGGGGGGGGCGGTCAGCCGCGCGACAGGGCGGCGGTGACGAGTTCCGCGGTACGGGTCTCGATCGCGCTTTCCAGCCGGGCGGAGAAGCTGCCCGAATCGAGGCCGGCGGGAATAGCCGGCAGGATCTCCACGACGATGGTGCCGGGGAAACGCCAGAAACTGTTGCGTGGCCAGAACACGCCGGAGTTCAGCGCGATCGGCAGGCAGGGCACTTTCAGCGCGCGGTAAAGGGCGACGACGCCCGGCTTGTAGTCGGGGGCGGCGAAGGGCGCCGCGCGGGTGCCTTCGGGAAAGATCACAACCGGGCGCCCCTCCGCCAGACGCTTCCGTGCCTGGCGGACGAGATCGACAAGCGCCGCCGCGCCGGCCTTGCGGTTGATGCCGATATGGCGCAACCGCCACATGGTCCATCCGGCCACGGGGATGCGGGTCAGTTCCCGCTTCAGCACGATCGCCGGGTCGTCGAGGATGATCTGCAGGGCAAGGGTCTCGAAGGCGGACTGGTGCTTGGAGGCAATCAGGCAGGGGCCGGCGGCGGCGAGGTTCTCCCGGCCGCGCACCTCGTAGCGCAGTCCGGCAATGGCGGCGAGAAGCCAGAGCCAGAAGCGGATGATCGCGTTGGCGCAGGCCCGGACGAAGCCGCGAGGCATCGCAAGGAGCGGTGTGAGGGGCGTGACCACGACGAGGGTGGCGAGCGCCAGCGCCAGGAAGAGAAGCGAGCGGAACGCGATGACGAGTGCCCGCCAGCCGCGCGGGCGCGGAATGCGCGGCGGGCCGGCGTCATCGGAGCCGGCCGCATGATCCTCCCCGGCCGGCGGATGTCCGTTCATCTGGCGGCCTCTTTTCTGCCGGCTGGACGTCAACGGCGTTCGGCGATCGTGACGGAAAGGGAGGCAACCCCCTCGATAGAGCCCTCCAGCCGGTCCCCGGGCCGCGCCGCACCGACGCCGGCGGGCGTTCCGGTGAAGATCAGGTCGCCGGGCCGCAGGACAACCGAGCGGCTGCAGATGGCGACAATGTCGGCGACGGGCCAGATCTGGTCGGCAAGATCGCCGTCCTGGCGCGTTTCGCCGTTGAGGGCCAGGGTAATGCGCCCGGCGGTCGGATGGCCGCAGCGGCTCCACGGCACCAGCGGCGAGCAGGGAGCGGAGAAGTCGAAGCCCTTGGCCCAGTCCCAGGGGCGGCCCATTTCCTTGGCCTGCGCCTGCAGGTCGCGTCGGGTCAGGTCGATGCCCGCGCCATAGCCCCAGATGTGGGCGTTCGAGTCGGCCGGATCGATGTTGCTGCCGCCGATCCCGATGGCGACGACGAGTTCCATCTCGAAATGAAGATCCTCGGTCAGCGGCGGATAGGGAACCGTGCCGCCGGCATCGCAGACCGCGTCGGCGGGCTTGGTGAAGAAGAATGGCGGCTCCCGGTCGGGGTCCTTGCCCATCTCCCTTGCATGGGCCGCATAGTTCCGGCCAACGCAGAAGATCCGCCGGACGGGATAGCGGGCGCTGCTTCCCTCCACGGCAACACTTGGCACGGGCGGCGGGGCGAGGACGAACTCTGACAAGGCCTGTCTCCTGGTGACGTGACGATGGCGGCCGGGGGGCGGGCAAGGGCGGGGCCAGGCAGGCTGTCCCTCTCGCCGCGCCCGGTCCGGGCTCTCCGGTTTACGTGTTGTGGCAATCGCGGTCCAGCACTCGCTGAGATCGTCGTTGTCATTGACGTGTTGCGGTGCAACAGTAGTCGGCAACACCAGCTTGGGCGAGAGTGAAGAATGGGCGGTCGCATCATTTCCGTTGCACAGCAGAAGGGCGGATCGGGCAAGACCACCCTTGCCGCCCATCTTGCCGTCGCCCTGGCCCTGAAAGGCGAGTTTCCGGTGGCGCTGGTCGATGTCGATCCGCAAGGATCGCTCGGCACATGGTACGAGGCGCGCGAAGACGCTTTCGGGGATGCCGGCACGGGACTGACTTTCCGTACCTCCAGCGGCTGGGGGGCACGCCGCGAGGCGCGTTCGCTGGCCCGGGATCACGGGGTGGTGATCCTCGATACGCCGCCCAAGACCGATTCCGATGTTCGCCCGGCCATCGAGGCGGCCGACATGGTCATCATTCCCGTCCAGCCGACGCTTGTCGATCTCTGGGCCACGGGCCAGACGGTCGAGCTTGCGCGCAGGGAAGGCACGCGTTCGCTCGTGGTGCTCAACCGGGTGCCGCCGCGCGCGGCGCTGACGGAAGAGGTGATGGCGGCGATCGGCGAGAACGGCTTCAACGTCGCGGCGGCGCGCCTCGGCAACCGGACTGCCTTTGCCGCGTCAATGGGAAGCGGGCGCACGATCCTCGAGACCGACGCGCGCGGCAAGGGGGCGGAGGAGGCGCGTCAGCTTGCCGAGGAGATCGGGCGCATGATCGGCCCGGGCTGATTTTCTCGGAATTCCCTCTTGAAGCTATAGTGGCTAGAGGGATTATCACTCATGTCGGTTTCCAGAAATCCCCCGGTCGGACCGGGGAGGAAGGACTGACATGAGCAAGGCGAGTGCCGACGGCGTGACCGTCGGAACCCGGTACGAATGGACCGTCAAGGGCATGGACTGTGCCTCCTGCGTCGCCAAGGCGCGAGGGGCGGTCGAGCGCGTTGCCGGCGTCAGCGGGGTCGAGGTGTCGCTGATGAAGGAGCGGCTCCGGGTTTCCCTTGATGAGGCGCGTGCCCGGCCCGAGGCCGTGGAGCGTGCGGTCGGTGCGGTCGGCTACACGGCCGCCGGACGCCGGCGTCTCGGCCCGGATGGCGAGAGCGGGGCTGCGAACGGGCGCGAGGCCGGCGATGGCGGCCCCTGCGGATGCGGCGACCATGACCATGGCCGGAAGCTCGCGCAAGGCACTCACGATCAGGACGAGGGTCACGGCGAGGGTCACGGCGAGGGGCACGACGAGAGCGACACACATGCCCACGGACACGGCGATCCGGCCGAGCGGGGCCTGTCCTGGTGGCGGACCGGCAAGGGACGGCTGGTCATTCTGACCGGCGCACTGCTTCTCGCGGCCTGGGGAAGCGAGCTGCTTGTTTCTCCCGGGATTTCCCGCTGGGCCTTCGTCGCGGCGTGCCTCATCGGCCTGTTTCCCGTGGCCCGGCGGGCCTTTGCCCTGCTCCGCGCCGGCATGCCCTTCACCATCGAGATGCTGATGACGATTGCCGCCACCGGCGCGCTCTTCATTGACGCGTCGGAGGAAGCGGCGCTTGTGGTCTTCCTGTTCGCCGTTGGCGAATTGCTGGAGGGGGTTGCGACCGATCAGGCCCGCAGCGGCATCCGCTCACTGGTGAAGCTCCTGCCCAAGACGGCCTTGCTGATGGACGGCGGGCGCCCGCGTGAGGTGCCGGCGGACAGCCTTGCGATCGGAAACGAGGTGCTGGTGCGCCCCGGAGACCGGGTGCCGGCGGACGGAACGGTGGTGGAAGGCCGTTCCGGCGTCGACGAGAGCCCGGTCACGGGCGAAAGCATGCCGCAGACCCGTGGCCCCGGCGATGATGTGTTTGCCGGATCGATCAACACCGAGGCGGCACTCACCGTGCGTGTCACCCGGGAGCCGTCCGACAACACGGTCGCCCGCATCATTCGTCTGGTGGAGGAAGCGGAAGAATCGCGCGCGCCGACCGAACGCTTCATCGACCGGCTGAGCCGGATCTACATGCCTTTCATCGTCGGCATTGCCGTTCTGGTCGCGCTGGTGCCGCCGATTGCCTTCGGTCTGCCCTGGGACGTGTGGATCTACCGGGCCCTGGCCCTGCTTCTCATCGGCTGCCCCTGCGCGCTGGTGATCTCGGTGCCGGCCGCCATCGCTTCCGGCCTTTCGTCTGGCGCGCGGCGCGGGCTGTTGATGAAGGGCGGGTCCGTCGTCGAGGCTGCGGCCGCCACGCGGCAGGTGGCCTTCGACAAGACCGGTACGCTGACGCAAGGCCGTCCGGTCGTCACCGACATCGTGCCCTTCAACGGTATGCCGCAGGCCGAAGTGTTGATGCTGGCGGCGGCGGTGGAAAGCGGGTCGAGCCATCCGCTCGCCAAAGCCATCCTGTCACGCGCCGAACGTGACGGACTTGCGCTTCCCGCGGCCAGCGCGGCGCGCGCCATTCCCGGGCGCGGCGTGGTGGCCGAACTTGCCGGGCGGGGCGAGGTTCATGTGACGAGCCCGGCCGAGGCGCTGGAGGCCGGCCGTCTGCCGGCCGACCTGGAGCAGGCGGCGGTCGCGCTGGAAAATGCCGGCAAGACGGTGGTGGTCGTCCATGGGGCGGAAGGCCCCTTCGGTCTCGTTGCGCTGCGCGACGAACCGCGCGAGGACGCGGCCCGCGCGATCCGGGAGCTTGCGCGCCTCGATGTCTCGGCGGTCATGCTGACCGGCGACAATGCCCGCACGGCGGCCGCGATCGGCGATGTCATCGGCATCGCGCAGCGGGCGCGCCTCCTGCCGGAGGACAAGCTCGTGGCGATCCGCGAACTGTCGCAGGGCGGGCCGGTGATGATGGTGGGTGACGGCATCAACGATGCGCCGGCCCTCAAGCAGGCGAGCCTTGGCGTTGCCATGGGGTCGGGAACGGATGTGGCGCTGGAGACGGCGGATGCGGCGATCCTGCGCGACCGGGTGGCCGATGTCCCGGCCATGATCCGGCTGGCGAGGGCGACCATGTCGAACATCCACCAGAACGTCGCCATCGCGCTGGGGCTGAAGGGCGTGTTCCTCGTCACCTCGATCCTGGGGATCACCGGGCTGTGGATCGCGATCCTGGCGGATACGGGCGCGACGGTGCTGGTCACCGCCAATGCGCTCAGGCTGCTTGCCTATGATCCGGCTCGTGCCGGCGGACAGTCCCGGACGTAGTCTCCTGTCCATGACCGTCGTCGATGGCCGCAGATCATTCGTCCGGCGTGCGCATGTCGAGCGTGTCGAGCACCGTGCGGCCGTCGGCGGCGGCCGGCAGGGCGGAAAAGTCCCCGAAGCGGTTCAGCGCCGCTTCGAGCATCTTGTCGTAGCGGCCCTTGGGAACCTCAATGGTGCCGAATTGCGACAGGTGGCCGGTGACGAACTGGGTGTCGAGCAGTTCGTAGTTGCCGGCGATCAGCCGTGCGGCCAGGTGGGCGAGGGCGACCTTCGACGCGTCGCGTTCGAAGGCGAACATGCTTTCGCCGAAGAAGGCCGCGCCAAGCGAGACCCCGTAGAGACCGCCGACGAGTTTCCCGTCGCGCCAGGTCTCGACGGTGTGGCAGTAGCCCATGTCGAAGAGCGCGCCGTAAAGACGCCGGATTTCCGCGTTGATCCAGGTCTTGCGGCGTCCCTCGGCAGGGGCGGCGCAGCCGTCGATGACCCCCTGGAAATCGCTGTCCACCCGGACCTCGAACTGGTCCTGGCGAATGGTCCGGCGCAGACGTTTGGGGAGGTGGAAGGCACCGAGCGGCAGGATCCCGCGATGCTCGGGCTCGATCCAGAAAAGATTGGTGTCCTCGGCCGATTCCGCCATGGGAAAGATGCCGCAGGCATAGGCCTTGAGCAGGACATGCGGCGTGATGACCAGCGGATCGTTCTTGTTCCCGGCCATGGAAACCTTTCGGGCGGGAGGCGCGGCGACAAGGCCCGCCTCCCGCGGTCTCAGTCGTCCGACTTGGCGGCGAGATATTTCTCGAGCCAGTGAATGTCGTACATGCCGTTGGCAATGTCCTGATTGTCGACGAGATCACGAAACAGCGGGATCGTCGACTCGATTCCATCCACCACGAACTCGTCCAGGCAGCGGCGCAGGCGCATCATGCACTCGACGCGGTTGCGGCCGTGGACGATCAGCTTGCCGATCAGGCTGTCGTAATGCGGCGGGATCCGGTAACCCTGATAGACACCGGAATCGACGCGCACGCCAAGTCCGCCCGGCGGATGGTAATAGGAAATCCTGCCCGGCGAGGGCGCGAAGGTCCGCGGGTTCTCGGCATTGATGCGGCATTCGATGGCATGGCCCTCGAACTGCACGTCCTCCTGGCGAAGCGTTAGCTCGGCGCCGGAGGCGATGCGGATCTGCTCGTTGACCAGGTCGATGCCGGTGATCATCTCGGTCACGGGATGTTCCACCTGCAGGCGGGTGTTCATCTCGATGAAATAGAATTCCCCGTTCTCGTAGAGGAATTCGATCGTCCCGACGCCGCGATACTTGAGCTTGCGCATGGCATCGGCGACGATCTCGCCGATCTCCTTGCGCTGGGCCGCGTTGAGGGCGGGAGAGGGCGCCTCCTCGAGGACCTTCTGGTGACGGCGCTGCAAGGAGCAGTCGCGCTCGCCAAGGTGGATCGCGTTGCCGCGTCCGTCGCCGAGCACCTGAATCTCGATATGGCGCGGCTTGCCGAGATACTTCTCCATGTAGAGGGCATCGTCGCCAAAGGCGTTCTTGGCTTCCGTGCGGGCCGTCGACAGCGCAGTGTCGAGGTCGTTCTCGGTGAGCGCCACCTTCATGCCGCGTCCGCCGCCGCCGGCAGCGGCCTTGACGAGCACGGGGTAACCGATCTTGCGGGCGATCGCGTGGGCGTCGTCGCCCGGCTTCACCGCGCCGTCGGAGCCCGGAACCACGGGAATGCCGAGGCGCTCCGCCGTCTGCTTCGCCGCGATCTTGTCACCCATGATGTGGATGTGTTCCGCGGTCGGGCCGATGAAGGTGATCTTGTGCGCTTCGAGGATCTCGGCGAAGCGAGCGTTTTCCGACAGGAACCCGTAGCCGGGATGCACGGCGTCGGCGCCGGTGATCTCGCAGGCGGCCAGAAGCTGGGGAATGTTCAGGTAGCTGTCGCGCGCCGGCGGCGGACCGATGCACACGCTTTCGTCGGCGAGGCGCACATGCATGGCATCGGCGTCGGCGGTGGAATGCACCGCGACGGTCTGGATGCCGAGCTCCTTGCAGGCGCGCAACACGCGCAGTGCGATCTCGCCGCGATTGGCGATGAGGATCTTCGAGAACATGGGTTCGGCCCCCGTCACTCGAGGACGACGAGCGGTTCGCCGTATTCCACCGGCTGCCCGTCCTCGACCAGGATCGCGGTGACGCGACCGGAACGGGGAGACGGGATCTGGTTCATGGTCTTCATCGCCTCGACGATGATGAGCGTGTCGCCGGCGTTCACCGTGTCGCCGACCTCGACGAAGTTGCGTGCGCCCGGTTCGGCCGCGCGATAGGCGGTGCCGACCATCGGCGAGGGCACGGCGCCGGGATGACCGGCCGGATCGGCGGATGCGGGAGCCGCGGCGGGCGCTGCCGGGGCAACGGGAGCCGCGCGGCCGACCGAAACCGGTGCCTCGACCGTTATCTGTCGAGCGACGCGAACGCGGAATTCGTCGCGCTCGAGTTCGATCTCCGTCAGGTTGGTCTCGTCAAGCAGAGCCGCGAGCTGGCGAATCAAGTCCTGATCGAATTGGTCTTTCTTTTCCGACATTTGCCTGTCTTGATCTTTTCGTGGTTGAACGGGCCGCGTTGGCCGTGGTCAGGGCCTGATGACAGTCGACAGCGCTTCGAGCGCCAGCCGGTAGCCAGTCGGACCAAAGCCGCAGATCACGCCAAGCGCGACCGGCGACACGTAGGAATGATGCCGAAAGGCCTCCCGTGCGAAGACGTTCGAAAGATGAACCTCGACGGTCGGTATCTCGGCGGCGCGAATGGCATCGTGCAGCGCGACGGACGTATGCGTGAAGGCGGCGGGATTGATCACCAGTCCTTGCGCAAGATCGCCCGCCTCCTGGATCCAGTCGACCAGCATGCCCTCGTGGTTGGACTGCCGGAACTCGATCTCCAGATCAAGATCCTCCCCGACGTCGCGGCACAGGCTTTCGATATCGCCAAGGGTCGCCGTCCCGTAGGTGGAAGGCTCCCTGGTGCCGAGCCGGTTGAGGTTCGGTCCGTTGAGGACATAGATCGAGGCGGACATTCATTCCCCGCAAGGGCGACGCGACACGGGTGGCGCATCGCGATGCATCACTGAGCCTCTTATAGGGACTTGGGAAGCACAGGAAAAGACCTGTTGTCGCCTTCCGCGGTCCCGCGCGGGCGGCCGCCAGCCATGCCGGCCGCCCGGTATCGCAACGGGACGGCCGGGATGAACGGCCGGTTCGTCCTCAGCAGGTCGCCTGGCCGCAATTGCGCATCGAGTCGATCTTGCCCTTGAGCTGGTCGTAGCCGACCGCGCCCATCACCACATCGTCGCCAATGACATAGGACGGGGTTCCCGTCAGGCCGAGCCTGTTGGCCAGCATGTAGACTTCCTGGATCGAGGTCTTGACCTCGGCATCGTCGAGGGAGGCCTCGAGCTTGTCGACGTCGAGCCCGGCTTCCCCGGCGGCGGCAAGAGCGCTGGCCTTGTTGGCCTGGCCACTGGCGCCCATCAGGTTGCGGTGGAAGTCGTGATATTTCTCCGGCTCGGCCATATTGACCGCGACCGCGACCTGGGCCGCCTCGACCGAGCCCTGACCGAGAACCGGGAATTCCTTCAAGACGACGCGGAGCTTCTTGTCTTCCTCGAGCAGCTTTTCCATGTCGGCCATGGCGCGCTTGCAGTAGCCGCAATTGTAGTCGAAGAACTCGACCAGGGTGACGTCGCCGTCCGGGTTGCCGAGTTCGACCTGACGGGTGGAGTTGAAGAGGATGTCGGCGATGCCCGAAAGGGCCTCGGTGCGGGCCTTGCTGGCGGCCGCCATTTCGCGCCGTTCCAGTTCCTGAAACGCCTCGCGGATGATTTCCGGGTTCCCGATCAGGTATTCGCGCACGATCTTTTCAACGTCGCCGCGCGTCAGGGGCGTGTCCTGGGCCTGAGCCAAGGGCGAAAAGACGAAGGTCATTGCCGCGATGGTGGCCAGAAGCAGCTTCTTCATTCGGTTCTCCAGCGACCGGGGGAGAGGCCCTCAATCCGGTCCGTTAGGTGTCATTCGCAACGCGTCCCGTCTTCATGAACGGCCGGGAAGCTTCGGAGGCTTATAGGACACGATATCATCAGCCTGTAGCCAGGATGGTGTTCCGCGCTTCAAATTTTTTTGTGCGCGGGCGGCGTAGCGTTTGGCTGCGCTGAAATCGCCTCGCGCCATCAGGCCGCGCGCGGTGGCGAGATCCGCCTCCGCGGTCTTTCCCTGACGGCCGAGCGCAATGGCGAGTTGCGAGTATCCGATATGGGAATTGGGATCCATCTGCAGGCCGAGCTTGAGGACCCGCTCTGCCTCCGCCAGCGCCGAATTTTCGTTTGCGGCCACGAGCGCGAAGCCCAGCCAGATCTGAAACTGGGGCTCCCTGGGCCGCAGGGCGACCGCCTGGCGGAACGGGCCGATCGACGCCTTCGGGTTGCCCGATTCGAGCAGGGCCTGGCCCTTGAGTTCGTGAAAATACGGGTTGTTCGGCTGTTGGCGCAGCAGCTTGTCGATCTCGTCGACTGTCTGGCGACGGCTCTTTGTGCGCATGGTCACGACGGCACGCGCATATTGGGCGGGCAGGGAGTTGTCGGATTTCGGATAGGTCCGTGCAACCACGTTCGGATGGCTGGTGAAGGCGATCAGCTTGGCCCGCACCATGTCGTGGCGGAACTGCAGGTCGGGACTGGCGGGGGTGTCCCAGTAGCGGCTCTTGCGAGCCAGCGTTTCCAGCGCGTTGAGGCGCTCGCGCGGCATCGGATGGCTCTGCGCGTAAGGGTCGGTGTACTGGGCGGAAAACAGCAGCTGGTCGGCGAAGCGGCTGAAGGTTTTCAGCATGCCCTTCGCCGACTGGCCGGTCTTTTCCAGGAAGGTGATCGCGGCGCGGTCGGCAATGGATTCCTCGCCGCGCCGATAGGCCAGCAGGCTGCGTTGCGCGATACCGGTGCCTGCGGTCATCGCGCCGGCGCCGCCCTGCGCGACGCCCGACTGGCCGGACGAGGCGCCGGCCGCCATGGCGCCAACGCCGAGGACCACGCCGAGGACCGCCATGATCTGTGCGTTTGCGAGGGCCTGACGCAGGCGAACGAGATGACTGCCGGTGATGTGTCCGGTTTCGTGTGCCAGGACGCCGATGACCTCGCCCGGCGTTTCGGCCTCGGTGATCACGCCGACATTGATGAAAATGCGCCGCGCGTCAGCGACGAAAGCATTGAAATCGTTTCGGTTGACGAGGATGATCTCGACCTGCTGACGGGCAATCCCGGCGGCATCGAAGATCGGCCCCGCATAGTCGCGCATGAGGGCTTCGGTTTCCGCGTCGCGCACCAGCGGCAACCCGCCCTGGGCGCGCGCCGGCGCGGTCAAAGGGCCGAACGCCACCGCACAGGCCACGACCACAACAGCAAGGTTCTTTACAAGGGCGCGTCCGGACCTGCCGCGGCCAGCCGCCAATTCCGTTCGGGGCATGGAAGTGAGGGACGGGAGCATGGGCATGCCTTTGTTCACGGTCTTGCTGGTCTCGGTTGCACCGGCCGGAGGTTCGGGGCGGCGGCAATGGTCCGGCATCGGTCGTCACCCCCTCGACAGGCAGTCGAGCGGAGGGTAGGTGACCGGGACGAGGCCGGTCAACTGCCCGTTGCGATATGCGCTCGTGCATTCTAGACGCCGCAAATGCGGCACCAGATTGGCACTGTGCGCCGCTCGCCGGCCGGTCGTCGGCACCAGCGGCCTCGACACGCTCCAGAAACAGGAAAACCAGCCATGCCCGACGTCTCCCGCCGATCCGAGGTCGAACCGTTTCTTGCAATGGACGTGCTCGCCCGGGCCAACGCCCTGGAGGCTGCCGGCGCGCGCGTCCTGCACATGGAGGTCGGTCAGCCTGGAGCGCGGGCACCCCGTGCGGTGCTTGACGCTGCCCGCATGGCGCTCGACGAGGGGCGCATCGGCTACACCGAGGCGCGCGGCCTGCCGTTGTTGCGGCGCGCCATCGCCGATCACTACCGCGCTGCCCACGGCCTCGAGGTTGCCGACGAACGCATCGTGGCGACGACGGGTTCGTCGGCGGGGTTCAATCTGGCGTTTCTGGCCGCGTTCGATCCCGGCGACCGGGTGGCGATCACCGCGCCAGGTTATCCGGCCTATCGTAACATCCTGCGGGCGCTGGGGCTCGTTCCGGTCGAGATAGAGGTCGGTCCGGATACACGCTGGGCCTTGACGCCGGACCTGCTCGAGGCCGCTCACCGAGAGGCGCCGCTAAAGGGCGTGCTGGTCGCCTCGCCAGCCAATCCGACAGGCACGATGATGACGCCGGAGGCGCTGAAGGCGCTCAACGCGGCCTGCGAGGCGCTCGACCTGTGGTTCATCTCGGACGAGATCTATCACGGCCTTGTCTTTGACGGACGGCAGGAAACAGCGCTGTCCTTCACGGAAAAGGCGATCGTCATCAACAGCTTCTCGAAATACTACTGCATGACCGGGTGGCGGATCGGCTGGATGGTTCTGCCCGAGGCGCTGGTCCGCCCGGTCGAGCGGATCGCGCAGAGCCTCTATATCTCTCCGCCGGAGCTTTCCCAAAGGGCCGCAGCGGCTGCTTTCGGTGCGACCCGCGATCTGGAAATCGTCAAGGCCGGCTATGCGCGCAACCGGGAGGTGCTGCTGGACCGGATGCCGGGGCTCGGTTTCACAGAGATGCTTCCCGTCGACGGTGCGTTCTATCTCTATGCGAGCGTTCGGCCGTTTTCCAACGACAGCGTCGCCTTTGCCGCGCGCATGCTGGAGGAAACCGGCATTGCGGCGACGCCGGGGCCGGATTTCGATCCCGTCAACGGACGCGCCTACCTGCGCTTCTCCTTCGCCGGCGACACGGCCGTCATCGAGGAAGCGATGGACCGGATGGCCGACTGGCTGCCGAAACAGGGATAAGCGGGCAGGGCGATTTTCGCGAAAGCGGGGACAGGTTCCCCGGGGGCCATGCCGACGTGCTTCCGGAGACTGTCCGTCAGGCTCGGCATTTGCAAAAAAGCATACAAAAAAGGCGGGCAGATTGTGCAATCTGCCCGCCATTTTTTTGCAAGATCGATCGAAAATTTATCGGGATTGAGCTCTCGGACATCCGAAAGCCGCCTGGGGCCCGACAGGGGCTTTCAGCGCCCCCACAACCGAAATGCCTTTCAGAAGAAGCTGCGGCGCTGCCACCAGCCGGAGCGCTTCGGCTCGGGATCGTCGCTTTCCCGGGTCGACCCGTCGCCGCTGACCTTCTCGCGCACCACGACCGGCTCGGCCGGAGCGGACGGCTTTTCGGGTTCCGCGGCCACCGGCTCGGCCTCGACCGGCTCGGCGCTCACGGGCTCTTCGGCCTTGACCTCGGCTTCGGAGGTTTCCCCGGTTTCGCCCGACACGTCGGCCGGCTCGGCGTCTTCAGCCGCGGCCACCGGGGTCTCCTCGGTCACGGCGACCTCGGCCGGCTCGTCTGCGGGCGTGTCGTCGGTTGCGGAAACGTCAGCCTCGACCTCGGCCTGCGAACCGGTATCGGCCTTGTCGTCGCTGTCGGCGACCGGTGCCTGGCTTTCGCTCTCGCCGACCTTGACGTCATTGGCCTCCGCCGCGACGGCGGGAGCCTCCGACGTCGGCTCGGTGTCGTCGCCACCTTCGCTGTCGCGGCGGCTGCGGCGACCGCCCCGGCGGCCCCGGCGACGCTTG
>NZ_JBLXFR010000007.1:0-107898 GCF_048261845.1 Stappia sp.
CGCAGCGCCCCGCCGATCGGCGCCAGCGCCGCCGCCCGCTCGCTCCAGCGGGTGCGGGCATCCGCATCGCCGGCGAGCCGCGCCATGTCGATGGCATGCGCGTTGGTGAAGCAGGCCGCACGGGCGACCTGCGTCCAGGCCTGCATGGCAAGCAGCGTGCGGCGAACGTCCGGATGACCGGCAATCGGGCTCATGCCCTCGCCGGTGTCGCCGGCAACGCGCCCCTGGCGACGCTCGTTCGCATAGGCAAGCGCCTGCTGGGTGGCACGCTCGGCAACGCCGAGGCCCTGGATGCCGACAGACAGGCGGGCGTTGTTCATCATCGTGAACATGCAGGCGAGGCCGCGGTTCTCCTCGCCGATCAGCCAGCCGACGGCACCGCCCTCATCGCCATAGACCATGGTGCAGGTGGGCGAGGCATGGATGCCGAGCTTGTGCTCGATGCCGGCGCAGCGCACGTCGTTGCGCGCACCCAGCGATCCGTCGGCTTCGACGAAGAACTTCGGAACGAGAAAGAGCGAGATGCCGCGCGTGCCGGCGGGTGCGTCCGGCAGGCGGGCGAGCACCAGATGGACGATGTTGTCGGTGAAGTCCTGCTCGCCGAAGGTGATGAAGATCTTCTGCCCGAAGATGCGGTAGGTGCCGTCTCCGACGGGCTCGGCGCGCGCGCGCAGCGCGTTGAGGTCGGAGCCGGCCTGCGGCTCCGTCAGGTTCATCGTCCCCATCCATTCGCCCGAAATGAGCTTCGGCAGGTAGGTCTCCTGCAATTCGCGGCTGGCGTGCTTTTCCAGCGCCTCGACCGCGCCCATGGTCAGCGTCGGGCCGATGGCGAAGGCCATGGAGCCGGAGTTCCACATCTCGAGCGCCGCCGCATGCAGCATCATCGGCAGGCCCTGGCCGCCGAATTCCGGTGAGCCGGTGAGCGAGTTCCAGCCTCCTTGCGCCCAGGCACGGTAGGCCTCGCGCCAGCCCGGCGGCATGGTGACCTCGCCGTTTTCCAGTTTGGCGCCAACACGGTCGCCGGGAGCATTGAGCGGTGCGATTTCCTCGGCCGCGAAACGCCCCGCCTCCTCAAGGATCGCGTCCACAAGATCGTCGGAAACCTCGGCGTGCTCCGCATGGGCAAGCACATCGGCAAGGCCCGCCACGTGCTTCAACGTGAAGGCGATCTCCGAAACTGGGGCACGATACATGTTTCACTCCCTGGCAGGCTCTGGCCGGCGGCTTGACGAAGAGCGGCGCAGGCCGCAGAACCGCCGGGGATTTGTGTTTGGGCGCGAGGATGGTCTGTGTTGACGTGCACGTCAATCGGTGACGTTGCGGCAATGCCTCCCGCTTTTGACGCAGGCCGGCACGGACGGCATCCGCCCGCGCCCAATGCACGACAACACGCTACGGAGTGAACGAGGCCATGCGCCGCTGGCAGATCGACCCCCGCGAGGAGAACTGGCTCGGCACGACCGCTTTCGAGGCGGCGGTGGCGGATCTCGTCGCCGGGCGGCTTGTCGCCATACCGACGGAAACGGTCTACGGGCTTGCCGCCGATGCGTCCAACGCACTTGCCTGCGCCGACATCTACGCGGCGAAGGGCCGGCCCAGTTTCAACCCGCTGATCGCCCATGTCGAATCGGTGGAAGCGGCGGAGCGTCACGCATTGTTCGACACCCGCGCGCGGGTGCTGGCCGATGCCTTCTGGCCGGGCCCGCTGACGATGGTGCTGCCGAAGCGCGCCGACAGCACGGTGTGCGACCTTGCGACGGCGGGTCTGCCAAGCCTGGCCCTGCGGGTGCCGGCAGCGGCGATCATGCGCGATCTGGCGCAGGCAAGCGGCCGGCCCATCGCGGCTCCCAGCGCCAACCGGTCGGGACGCATCAGCGGCACCACGGCGGAGGCCGTGGCCGGCGACCTGGGCGACCGGCTGGCACTGCTCATCGACGCCGGACCGACCCCGGTCGGAGTGGAATCCACCATCATCGCGCTGACCGACGAACGCCCGCGCCTGCTGCGTCCCGGCGGCATCGAGCGGCAGGCCATCGAGGCCGTGCTCGGCGAAAAGCTTGCCCCGCCCCTCGTCCGGCCCGATGACGCACCGGATGCGCCCGGCATGCTCTCCTCTCACTACGCCCCGCGCGCGGCCCTGCGGCTTGACGCCACCCATGTCGAGCCCGGCGAAGCGCTGCTCGCCTTCGGTCCCGAGCTGCCGCCTGGCGCGGACAAGGCCGGAACAATCGTGCAACTGAGCGTCCGGGGCGAATTGCGTGAGGCAGCCGCGCGGCTCTTCACCGCAATGCGGACGCTCGATGCGAGCGGCGCAGATCGCATCGCGGCAATGCCCGTGCCGGACACCGGCCTTGGCGAGGCCATCAACGACCGGCTGCGACGGGCAGCCGCGCCGCGCCCGTGACATCCGCCCCGTGGCAATTGCGCGGGCCCGCGGATCCTTGCAGATGAGCACGTCGAATACTGATATTTTTTACAGGTAATTACGCTTCACGCTGCGTAAGATAAATCACAACTCCAAGATGAAATTTCTCTTTTTTTGCAATATGCCTTCTGAAAAGCCGGCGAATCAATTAGTATTATAATTGCCTTCACAGGCGATGCAGCGGACCTCCCCTACGGGCCTTGTCATGCCCGCACCTTTCACCGGGGCCGGCAGTCGGATGCCGCCCCGGCTTTCTTTTGTCCGTCAGCTCCTCTTCCCCTGCCCCGGCCATCATGACCCGACACGGCGCTTGCCCGGCGGTTTGCGCTCGCTCATTGACAGTCGCACGGGCGGCCGGTCAGATGGGCCCGAAACGCCAGCAACGACAATGGCCCGCGCAAGGAAGCACTCTTGGGAACGCTCTACCTGCACCATTCCGCCTATCTCGACCATTTGACACCGGTCGGTCATCCCGAGCGGCCGGACCGGATCCGGGCAATTGACCGCATCCTCGAGCATGAGCGCTTCCAGACCCTGCAGCGGGACATGGCCCCGATGGGCCGGATCGCCGACATCGCCCGCGTCCACCCGTCCTCCTACATCGACATGCTGCACAACGCAGCGCCGACAGACGGGCTGGTGCGCATCGACGCGGACACAACCATGTCGCCGGGAAGCTGGGAGGCGGCGATGCGCGGCGTCGGTGCCGCCTGCCGTGCGGTCGACGAGGTGATGGAAGGCAAGGTCAGCAACGCGTTCTGCGCCTCGCGCCCGCCCGGACATCACGCCGAGACAGCCCGCGCGATGGGCTTCTGCTTCTTCAACAACGCCGCCATCGCCGCCCGGCACGCGCAGGAAACACACGGCGCGGAGCGGGTCGCGATCATCGATTTCGACGTGCATCACGGCAACGGCACCCAGGACATCTTCTGGAACGACCCGAGCGTGATGTATTGCTCGACGCACCAGATGCCGCTCTATCCGGGATCGGGCGCCGCCAGCGAACGCGGCGAAGCGGACACGATCGTCAACGCCCCGCTTGCCGCCGGCGACGGCGGCGAGGAGTTCCGCGAGGCAATGACGGTTGCGATCCTCCCCCGGCTGGAGATCTTCCGGCCGGATCTGGTGATCATCTCCGCCGGGTTCGACGCCCATCAACGCGATCCGCTCGGCGGGCTCAACCTGGTCGAGGCGGATTTCGCCTGGGCCACCTTGAGGCTGATGGACATCGCCGACCGGCACAGCGGCGGCAAGGTGGTCTCGCTGCTGGAAGGCGGGTACGACCTCGAGGGGCTCGCCCGCTCCGCCGCCGCCCATGTCATGACGCTGATGAAGGCCTGAGGCAGGCGCTTTGCCCGCCTTCCGGCGCAGGGCCTGTCCACAGGCTGTGCGCAGAAGGGCATGCGCCGCTGCTTGCCCGGGCCGGCCACCGCCTCTAGGATCGCACGCGCAACCGATGACACCAGCCACGGACCCCGGAGCCCCTGCGTGAGCCGAGACGAGATCGAACCGGAGATCGCCGCGCTTGCCTTCGAAGCAGCGCTCAAAGAGCTGGAGACCATTGTCGGCCGGCTGGAGCGTGGCGACGTGCCGCTTGAGGAAAGCATCCAGCTCTACTCGCGCGGCGATGCCCTGCGCCGTCATTGCGACACGCTGCTGAAGTCGGCCGAAGCCAAGGTGGAAAAGATCCAGCTTGCCGAGGATGGCAGCGCGTCCGGAACCGCCCCGCTCGACGTCGACTGACGGCGGCGCGGTTCGCCCCGTCTACACCTTCTCGTAAAGCGCGACGCGGGAAAGAAAGGCGGAGGACAGGTCCCGCCGGCGCAGCCTGCCCGCGGCGAAAAGCGCGTCGAGATCCTCCACCAGATAGCTGCGATAATAGGGCTCGTGGAACAGGTCGGGGAAGAGGTCCAGCAACCCGTCGTTTTCCGGCAGGTCGCCGCGCTGCAGACTGTCGATGAAGATCAGGCGCCCGCCCGGTTTCAGCACCCTGCCCAGTTCGGCGGCGACGGTGGCCCGAACCTTTGGCGGCAGTTCGTGGAAAAGATAGACGCAGCTCACCGCGTCGAGGCTGTCATCCGCAAAGGGAAGCGCCTCCGCGTTGGCATTGACAAAGCCGGCTCGGCGGCGGTGCGGCGCCGACAGCGCCTCGCGGGCATGCGCCAGATAGGGCTCCGACAGGTCGACACCGACGCCGCGCAGGCGCGGAAATGCGGCAAGCGCGGGGGCGAGCAGCCCGCCCGTGCCACAGGCAATGTCGGCATAGGCGACATGGCGCTGGTCCTTCAGCCGCAGGAGTTCCGACAGATGCACGAGCCCCTGCCGGCGCATGGCCGCCGTCGCTCCCTTGAACAGAACCTCGACCTGGAAATCGTAGATGCGGGCACTGTCGCGTGACAGCCAGCCATCCGTCTGGAAATGGAAGTTCTGCCGATAGTAGCGCGGCAGACCCCGGGCCGCCTCCCGGGTGGCGTCGAACACCTCCTGATGGGCGTCGCTGACGCGGCGCCTGGCGACCTTGGGCACATCGGCAAGAAAGCTGCGGCTGAGATCGAGAAACGCGCGCGGAGGACCGAACTCTCCTTCGGGAACCGGATAATGGCCGGCCTCGATATTGGCGAGGTCGCGGGCGAACAGCGCCGCGATCTGGGAGAAGAGCCGCCTGAGGTCGGGGGTCGACGTCTTTCGCGCCGGCTTCGGTGCCTGTGTGGAGACCGCCTCCCCGCCCCGCTCCAGGCGGGCCTTGCGGACCACCCGGCGGGAGATTGCCTGCGCCACTTCTCCGTGGGCCGCGAACCAGACGACACGCGAGCCCTGGCGCGCGACATAGCGCGCCCTGCGGGCCCAATCGAAGGCACGACCGGCAAGGCTTGCGTCACCCATCAGCTTTCCCGCCTCTTCGCTGCCGGGCGGTTGGTTTCCTCAACCGCGCGACAGAACCACCACAACCTCAATATGGGGCGAATGACGGAACTGATCCACCGGAAGGATGGAGCGCGGCCGATAGCCGCCATCGGCGAGAATGCGCAGATCGCGCGCCAGCGTCGCCGGATTGCAGGACACCGCCACGACGACGGGTACCTTCGAACGGGCGATCTCCCGGGCCTGCGCCTCGGCCCCGGCGCGCGGGGGATCGAAGACAACCGCCTCCATGCCCCTGCCGAAATCGTCGAGCTCGCCGGCGGTGAGCGGGTTGCGCATCAGGTCACGCCGTTCGGTATGAATCTGGCGCAGGGCGCCCGCGCCGCCGCGCATCGCCTTGTCGAGCGCCGCCAGGGCCGGTTTCTCGCCTTCCACCGCGCGGATGGTCGCCTTGCGGGCAAGGCGAAGCGCGAAGGTGCCCGACCCGCAGAAGAGATCGGCAACCTTGCGCGCCTTGCCGACACCGGCGACGACACGCTCGACCAGCGCCTGCTCACCGACCGATGTTGCCTGCACGAAGCTGCCCGGCGGCGGCACGACCGTCACACCGTCCATCAGAAGCTCCGGCGGGCGGGCCTCCACAAGCACCTCGCCGTTGAGCGACAGGCGGGCGATCCCGGCTGCCATCGCCTCTTCAATGAGGCCGGCCATGGCCCGCGGCTCGGTTCGCGCGGTCGAGGTCAATGCCAGGTCGGCGCCGTTCGGCGTGGCAAGCACCGTCAGCGTCACCTCGCCCTTGCGCGGCATGACGCGGGCAGAGAGCGATTTCAGCACCGGCAGCAGGCCGGACAGCTCCGGCACGAGTACCGGACAGGTTCCGATATCGACGAGACGGTGGCTAGCACGCTCGTGAAAGCCGAGGAGAATGCGGGATCCGGCGCGTGCAGCGGCGAAGACCGCGCGGCGGCGGCCCGCCCCGCCCGCGTCGACCGTCGGCTCGACCAGGGACGCCCAGTCTTCCAGCCCCCTGGAGGCAAGGGCGGCAACGACCTGCCCCCGCTTCCATTCCAGTTGCGCCGGAAGCGCCATGTGCTGGAGGGCGCAGCCCCCGCAGGTGCCGAAATGCGGACAGGCGGGCTCGACCCTGTCGGGGGATTGCGTCACCACCTCGACCATGCGGGCGCGTGTGCCCTCGCGGACCACGCGCACCGTCTCGCCAGGCAGCGCGAAGGGGACATGGACCGGGCCCTCGGATGTCTCCGCCCTGCCCTCGCCCTTGTGGGCAAGGGCGGTGATCTCAAGAAGATTGTCTTTGCTCATCGCGCCCGATTAGGCCTTTGAACCGGCAAGCGCAAGCGCGGTGAACGCGGCTCAGCCGGCCTTCGCCCCGGCAAGCAGCCATTCGGCGTTGCCGTCGCCGCCGGCAATCGGCGATGGCGCAAGGCCGACAGCGGACCAGCCGGGCTGTTCGCCGAGCCAGCCGGCCAGATCGCGGGCGACCGTCTCGCCGGTTTGCGGGTCGACCAGTCCGCCCTTGCCGACCGCCCTCCGGCCGGCCTCGAATTGCGGCTTGACCAGAAACAGCCCCAGCGCCCCGGGCGCGGCAAGCGCAAGCGCCGGCGGCAGGGCAAGGCGCAGCGAGATGAAGCTCATGTCGGAGACGACGATTTCCGGCGCATCGCCATCGAGATCGGCGGAGGTGAGCGCGCGCGCATTGATCCCGTCGCGGCGGCGCACCTGCGGCAGTGCCGCGATCCGCTCGTGAAGCTGGTCATGCCCGACATCGATGGCATGGACGCGAAGGGCACCCGCCTCGACCAGAACCTGGGTGAAACCGCCGGTCGAGGCGCCGAGGTCAAGCGCCACCTTCCCCGCCACGTCGATGGCGAAACGCTCCAGCCCCGCCTTCAGCTTGAGCGCTGAACGCGAGACATAGTTTCCGGCCGGATCGTCGACCGACAGCCCGGCATCGACGGCAACCTTCTGGCCAGGCTTTTCAACGGCAAGGCCGTCGACGCGGACATGGCCGCGCAGGATGGCGTCGCGGGCCCGCGCCCGGGTTTCGACCAGGCCGCGCGTCACCAGGAGCTGGTCAAGCCGATCCCTGTCCGCCATGAAAGCCGCCGTTCAGAAGCAGTTGGCGATGCCGGTGAGCAACCGGTCGACATAGATGCGCTCCCCGTAGACCCACCACAGCAACCCGCTGGCCGCAAAGGCGGCGGCGAAGAAAATGCCGGCAGGGAGCATCAGGTCGGAGCGCATCTCTCAGGGTCCGTGTCAGGTGCGACGGTCAGCCCGCATTATCGATCAGGCGGCGCAGTTTGGCCATGGCGTTTTCCGGGGCCTCTTCGTAGGCGATGGTGCCGACGAAGCGGTTGTCGGAATCCATGAGGAAGACCGCGGCCGAATGATCCATCGTGTAGTCCCCGTCGTCGAGCGGCACCTTGCGCGCATAGACCCGGTACGCCTTGAGCATCGCCTCGACCTGTTCGGCAGAGCCGGTCAGGGGGCGGATGCGGTCGTCGAACGCGGCAACGTAGTCGCGCATCACCTCGGGCGTGTCGCGCTCCGGATCGACGGAGACGAAGGCGAAGTTCACCTTGTCGGCGTCGGCCCCGAGCTTCTCGATCCACATCTGCGTCTCGGCAAGCGTCGTCGGGCAGACATCCGGGCAGAAGGTGAAGCCGAAGAAATAGGCCGTCGGCTTGCCCTTGAAATCCGCTTCGGTGACGGTGCGGCCGGCGGCCGCGTCAACCATCGTGAAGGGGCCGCCGATGGAGGCGACGGGCGACAGCAGTCCCCCGTCCTTGGGGCCGAGATAGTGCTGGGCAGTCACGAACCCGATGGCGCCAAGCAGGACGGCCACCGCCGCCCATGCCACATAGCGCAGGATCTTCAATCCTGACATGTTCGTCTCAATCCTTCGACTTGTCGTGTTTCATGTGGCCGGCATCAACGCCGTGGTCCATCTTGCTGTGGTCCATGTCGCCGTTCCGCATCTGGTCGCCGCCATGTTCGCCATGCTCCGGCCCCTTGGCGCCGATGCGCTCGACCTTGAAGTCGACCGTGACCTCGCCGGCCTTCTCGAAGGTCAGCGTCACCGGAACGTTCTCGCCTTCCTTCAACGGCCCGGTGAGGTCGAAGAACATGACGTGATAGCTGCCGGGCTTCAGTTCAAGCGTCCCGCCGGCGGGAACCGGAATGCCATCCGCCATCTCGCGCATCTTCATGACACCGTCTGTCACGGTCATCTCGTGAAGCTCCGTCCGCGTGGAAACATTCGCGGAAGCGGAAACGAGGCGGTCCTCGCCGCCTGCATTGACGATGGTGACGAACCCGCCGCCTGCCCTGGCGCGGGGCGGCGTCGCCCGGGTCCAGGGAGAGGAGACGGTGATGTCGCCGACGGTCTTGGTATCATGGGCAAGCGCCGGAGAGGCGACGAGAACGGACAGGGCAAGGGCCGCGCAGGTCGCGGCGGTCTTCAAGAAGGTCATGTGATTTTCCGTGTTTCGATTGCAGTCGTTCCACGCGGGTGGGCGTGGCTCAAGAGGGCAATGAAACCGGAGCGGGCGGCGCGCGGATACCGCCGGATGCCAGCAGCGTACGCGCGCGCGGCGGCATGTCCCGCACGATGAAGAGCGGTGAGCGACCTGAAGGCGCCGGGCGTACCGACGCGGCAGCGGGCGCACAGCCGCCTGCCAGACAGGTCGCGCCATGCGGACAGACGGGGCCGCAGGGGCAAAGCCCGGTGCCGTGACCGGGGGACGGCGGCACATCGCCATCGGATACCTGCCCGCTGATGCAAAGCACATCGAGCCCGCTGTCGCCGCTTGTCGCGGCCGCGGCCATGGTGCCGGCAACGAGCTGGACGACAAGCGCCAGCGCGCAGAGCACCGCCAGCGGCAGCGCCTCGCGTCTGAACAGTTGCAGGAGCATCGTGTCTCTCGTCATCGGCGGGACAATGCCCCAGCACCCGGCCAAGGTCGAGGGATGATTTGCCGCATGCGGAGGCTGGCAGGTCGTGGCCGGCCGGGTGCCGCTCAGCGGGAGGGCATGACCGCGTCGCGCTCGTCGGGTCCGGGCTCCGCTGCCGCGTCATCCTCGACGTTTTCGGGGCCGAGGGAGAAGTGCTCCTCCATCACCGCGCCGTCGTCCTGGCCTGTCTCCGCATCCCGTTCGTAGTCATAGGCCGGGAATTCCTCCGGCGGGATGACATAGGGATCCTCGAGGTCGAGCGGCTCGGGCGACAGGACCGTACCGACCTGGGCCGAGGCGGCGTAGTCGAAATCGGTCTTGTCTTCCACCGGCAGTGCGGCCCGCTGGAACAGGCGTGTGAAGATGTAAAGGGCCATGATGCCCTGGATGATGGCAACCTGCAGGAACAGCCCCCAGGGGCCGACAGACTGCATCAAGAGGGACGCCGTGAGCGGCCCGACGGACGAACCGATGCCGAAGGCAAGGTTCATGCCCGACGACGTCTCCACATAATCGTCGCGGTCGGCATGGTCGAAGGCATGCGAGGCGGCGATCGCATATGCAGGCTGTGTCGCGACGCCGGCAAGCAAGGCAAGCACCAGCGCCACGCCGACCCCTCCGATCGGGACGGTCATGAAGACGATGCTGACGAAAACGGCGCTGACGGCCAGGCCAAGCAGGATGAGGCGCCGGTCGAGCCGGTCGGACAGGCGACCGATGGGCCACTGCGAGATCGCTCCCGCGCCGACGACGGCGGCAGCGAAATAAGCGGCGTTGTTGGTGGTAAGGCCGATCTGGATCGCATAAAGCGGCGCCAGCATCCACAACGCGCCCTGCGTCACCCCGATCAGCAGCACGGCGACCAGCGCCGTCGGCGAATTGCGGTAGAGCTTGACCGGACGAAAGCGCACCACCGTGATCGGTGCCGGCTGGTTGGCCGTGGTCAACGACACCGGGATGACCGCGAGACTGACGGCAACGGAAGCGATGGCGAAGGGCACGAAGGTGGAAATGTCGGTCGCCGTCAGCGAGATCTGGCCGGCGGTCATCGCGGCATAGACCAGCACGATGTAGATCGACATGATCGTGCCGCGATTTTCGTTGGAGGCCTGCTCGTTGAGCCAGCTTTCAACGATCATGTAGAAGCCGGCGAGGCAGAACCCGGAAACGATGCGGATCAGGCTCCAGGCGAGCGGGTCGACCATCAGGGGATGGAAGATCGCCGCCGCCGACATCAGCGACACCAGCGCCGCGAAGGCGCGGATGTGGCCGGCGCGCATGATCACGTAGGGCGCGCCGAGGCAGCCCAGCACAAGACCGAAGAAATAGCTCGACGACACCAGGCCGACCGCGAGATCGGAAAAACCCGCCTGCGAGCCGGCAAGCGGCAGCAGGGTGCTCTGCAGGCCGTGCCCGGTGACGAGAAGCGCAATGGCTATGAGAAGGGCCGATACCGGGGCCAGCGTTTGCGCCATGGTCGCGCTCTTTCCTGATCTGGCTCGTCGGCGCGCTCAGACGATTTCGCGCAACCGCAAGAAGCGACGGCGGCGAGACGCCGACGCCCTGTGCATCGAGGCGACCGTTTCAACATTCGGCGGAAACTGTCAATGACGGCGAGACGCATGGCGTCCCGACCCTTGCGCATAGCTCCTGGAGCCGCCGGCTCAGGCGAGACGCGCCGCCCCGGCCGCATCCTTGCCGAGGGCGGAAAAGACCGTTGCCATGATGCCCTTCACGTCGAGCCCGGCCTCGGCATACATCCGCTCCGGCTTGTCGTGATCGAGATAGCGGTCCGGCAGGCAGACGGGCCGCACCTTCAGCCCTGCCTCGAGCAAGCCGCGCTCGGCCAGCCGGTGCAGGACATGGGAGGCGAAACCGCCGACGGAGCCTTCCTCGACGAGCACAAGAACCTCATGCTCGCGGGCGAGCCGCACGATCAATTCCTCGTCGAGCGGCTTTGCGAAACGGGCATCGGCAACGGTGGTCGGAAGCCCCGCCGCGTCGAGCTCGTCAGCCGCGGCCAGACACTCGGCCAACCGTCCGCCGAAGGACAGAAGCGCCACCTTGCCGCCCTCGCGCAGCACGCGGCCGCGACCGATCTCCAGAACCTCACCGCGCTGCGGCAGTTCGATCCCGACACCCTCGCCGCGCGGATAGCGGAAGGAGATCGGCCCCTCGTCATAGGCCGCCGCCGTTGCCACCATGTGCCGGAGTTCCGCCTCGTCGCCGGCAGCCATGACGACGAAGCCGGGCAGGCAGGCGAGATAGGCGGTATCGAAACTGCCGGCATGGGTGGGGCCGTCGGCGCCGACGAGACCGGCCCGGTCGATGGGAAAGCGCACCGGCAGGCCCTGGATCGCGACATCATGCACCACCTGGTCATAGGCGCGCTGCAGGAAGGTCGAGTAGATGGCGCAGAAGGGCTTGTAGCCTTCGCTCGCCATGCCGGCGGCAAAGGTGACGGCATGCTGCTCGGCGATGCCGACATCGAAGGCGCGGGCGGGGTAGACCTCGCCGAAGAGGTCGAGCCCGGTGCCGTCGGGCATCGCCGCCGTGATGCCGACAATGCGCTCGTCGTGGCGGGCCTCCTCGATCAGGCTCTCCGCGAAGACGCGGGTATAGCTCGGCGCGTTCGCCTTCGGCTTCGACTGCTTGCCGGTGACGACGTCGAACTTGGCAACACCGTGATACTTGTCCGCCGAATTTTCCGCCGGTTCATACCCCTTGCCCTTGCGGGTCACGACATGGATCAGGACCGGTCCCTGATGGGTGTCGCGGACATTCTTCAGCACCGGCAGGAGATGGTCGAGATTGTGGCCGTCGACCGGCCCGACATAGTAGAAGCCAAGTTCCTCGAACAGCGTGCCTCCGGTCCAGAAACCACGGGCGTATTCCTCCGCCCGGGCGGCCTTTTCCTTGAGCTGGCGCGGCAGCGCCTTGGCGAGCTGCTTGGCCGCATCGCGCAGGGTCATGTAGGTGCGACCGGAGACAAGGCGGGCGAGATAGGCACTCATCGCGCCCACCGGCGGGGCGATCGACATGTCGTTGTCGTTGAGGATGACGATCAGGCGGGAATGCTGCGCGCCTGCATTGTTCATCGCCTCGTAGGCCATGCCCGCCGACATGGCGCCGTCGCCGATAACGGCGATGATGTTGTTCTTCCGCCCCTCGAGATCACGCGCCACGGCCATGCCGAGGCCGGCGGAAATCGAGGTGGAGGAATGGGCCGCGCCGAAGGGGTCGTATTCGCTCTCGGAGCGCTTGGTAAAGCCCGACAGACCGCCGCCCTGGCGCAGGGTGCGAATGCGGTCGCGCCGGCCGGTCAGGATCTTGTGGGGATAGCACTGATGGCCAACATCCCAGATCAGCCGGTCGTCCGGCGTGTCGAAGACATAGTGGAGCGCCGTGGTCAGTTCGACGACGCCAAGACCCGCGCCCAGATGGCCGCCGGTCACCGAGACGGCATCGATCACCTCCGCGCGCAATTCATCGGCAAACTGTCGCAGGTCGCGCTCCGGCAGCCGCCGCAAATCGTGCGGGGTTGCCACTGCGTCCAGAAGCGGGGTGTCGGGGCGTTTGTACACGTGGGCAGTCCCAAAGGTTCGCGGCTCGGTTCAGGCGCCGCTCGCGCGGCTCTCGCCTAGCCGCTCAATACCACCATGACCATATAGTGCGCAAATGGACCGCTGGCAGGTGCCCGTCGCCAGGCCGCGCGAGGCGGCGGCGCCGGCGCGAAAACCGGCATCGCAACGGCTGCACGCGAGAGACTTTTCGCCATTGCCGCACAACCTTAGGTAAATCACCCCCTGTCGAAAGTGATGATATTCCGGCAAAATCTCCGCCAGCATCACCCCTGAGGGTGATGGACAGAAGAGCAAAAACTACTAAACAGAGGTTGTGGTCGATGGGGCCACGTGCACAGTGATCGACTTGAGGCCGTGCCTGCGCACGGCCTCTTTTTTTGCCGCTCACCCGCCGGGCCCGAGCCTGCCCGTCCGGCGAGACCGGACAGCGGCGACGGGCGGGGGTTAACCTTCCCGGATCTCGGTACCCTCAATGACGATGCCGAAGCCTTCCAGGCCGACATAATGCCGCTGGCGCGAGGCCAGAAGCGTGATCGAGTTGACGCCAAGATCCTTGAGTATCTGCGCGCCGAGCCCGACTTCGCGCCATTGCTCCTCGCGGGCCTGCGCCGACTGGTGCTCCTCGTCCTCCGCCGCCATCAGGTCGGTGCGCGCACGTCGCGCCTGACGCGCAACGCCAACGGACCCTTCCCGGAGGTAGACGACCACGCCCCGGCCGCGTGCGGCGAAATCGCGCATGACGTCGTCCATCACCCGCGTGTCGCCAAAAACGTCGTCGAGCACGGATTCCAGCTGCAGGCGGACCGGCACGTTGCGACCGTCGAGAATGTCGCCATAGACAACGGCGACATGATGCATCGGGTCATAGGGCGTCGAATAGGTGACCGCATAGGCGGGACCGGCGATTGTCTCGACAGGCTGCTCGGCAACCCGTTCGACCAGCCGCTCCATGCGCTGCCGCCACGAGATGAGATCGGCGACCGATACCACTTTCAGTCCGTGCTCGGCGGCGAACGCGACCACCTGGTCGCCCCGCTTGACGGTGCCGTCATCGTTGACCAGCTCCGAAATCACGCCGACTTCCGGCTGGCCGGCAAGACGGCAGAGATCGACCGCGGCCTCGGTATGGCCGGAGCGCATCAGCACCCCGCCCTCGCGGGCAACAAGCGGGAAGATGTGGCCCGGGCGGGCGAAATCAGCCGCCCCGGCATTCGGATTGGCCAGCCCGCGCACGGTGGAGCAACGCTCCTCGGCGGAGATGCCGGTGGTCAGGCCGTGGCGATAGTCGACGGAAATGGTGAAGGCCGTGGAGAGCGGCGCATCATTGTCGGCGACCATCGGATCGAGCCGCAACCGCCGCGCCGCCTCGCGCGTCATCGGCGCGCAGACAATGCCGGACGTGTGGCGGACCATGAAGGCCATCTGTTCAGGCGTGATCAGCGAGGCGGCGACAACCAGGTCGCCCTCGTTCTCACGGTCGTCATCATCGGTAACGACGAGCATCTCGCCGCGTTCGAATGCGCGGATCGCCTCCGCGACACGGGTCTGGGACATGTCCAATTCCTTGGATCCTTTCAAGCCGAGAAGGTCATTCGGGGTCACGGCACCGCCGGTTGCGGCCGCGATCCGTTCCGCGCTGTCGCGCGACACCCAGACGCCGGGATCGTTGCACAAGGCCGTCACCGCCGCCGGCGACAGGCCGGCGCGCCGGGCAAAGGCCGAGCGGGTTTCCTTGTTGATCGAAAGCCAAGCATCCAGTCGCATGCCGGCATTGTAACCGAAATGACTTCAGTGGCAATGAAAAATGATCAGAAATTCAGTAATACTGAAAATCAGCCGACCTGACCGCGATGGCGCAGATAGTGATCGGCGAGGATGCAGGCGACCATCGCCTCCCCGACCGGCACCGCGCGGATGCCGACGCAAGGGTCGTGGCGACCCTTGGTGCGCACGTCGACTTCCTCGCCCGAGCGCGTCACCGACTTGCGCGGGGTGAGGATCGAGGAGGTCGGCTTGACCGCGAAACGCGCGACCACCGGCTCGCCGGAGGAAATGCCGCCAAGCACGCCGCCGGCATTGTTGGTCAGGAACACGGGCCGGCCGTCGGCACCGATGCGCATCTCGTCCGCGTTCTCCTCGCCGGTCAGTGTCGCCGCTTCAAAGCCGTTGCCGATCTCAACACCCTTGACCGCGTTGATCGACATCAGGGCGCTCGCGATATCCTGGTCGAGCTTGCCGTAGATCGGAGCGCCGAGGCCGGCGGGGACGCCCTCGGCGACGATCTCGACGACGGCGCCGACAGAAGACCCGTCCTTGCGAATCTGGTCGAGATAGTCGGACCAGCGCGCCGCCGTGGTCGCGTCCGGGCAGAAGAAGGGGTTGTTGCCGATCTCGTCCCAGTCCCAGCGCGAGCGGTCGACCTTGTGCGGGCCGATCTGAACGAGCGCTCCGCGCAGGACAAGGCCGGGGATCACCTTGCGGGCGATGGCGCCGGCCGCCACGCGCGCGGCCGTCTCGCGGGCCGACGAACGACCGCCGCCGCGATAGTCGCGAATGCCGTATTTGGCGTCATAGGTGAAATCCGCATGCCCGGGCCGGTAGCTCTCGCGGATCTCGGAATAATCCTTGGAGCGCTGGTCGGTGTTCTCGATCATCAGCGAGATGGGCGTCCCGGTGGTGCGCAGCACGCCCTCGTCGTCGCTCATCACGCCGGACAGGATGCGCACCGCATCGGCCTCGCGGCGCTGGGTGGTGAAGCGCGACTGGCCGGGCTTGCGTTTGTCGAGAAATGCCTGGATCTCGGCTTCGGAGATCTCGATCAGCGGGGGACAGCCGTCGATGACACAGCCAAGTCCGGGACCGTGGCTTTCGCCCCAGGTCGTGACGCGAAAAAGATGACCAAAGGTGTTGTGCGACATCGGCTTCGTCCGGACAGGGTTCGCGACTGCAGGCTTGCACGGCTCTTCTAGTTCGGCCTGCGCCGCAGGGAAACCGTAAAAACGGTCTCGCGCGTTTCAGTCCGGCGACGGGATGCCGGACGAGGCCGCCGGCATCGCCGCCAGCCGGGTCTTGAAATCGGCGGCAGCGCGCGAGAAGCCGCCGCCGGAGCCGTCGATGAAATGGATGTGACGGTTCTGCTCGAGGCTGAAGACGAGACAGGTCATCAGCGCCGAATGGGAGACATGCATGCCATAGACGAGACGGCCCTCCTCCTCGCCTTTCGCCAGGTAGGCGGAGAGCGCCTCGCTCTCCCCCGCGTCAAGATCAAGCACGAGGCGGAGCGTGTCGTCGAACTTGCGGAAATCGGTATTGAGGGCAACATCGCGCAGGTAGCGGCCAGGCTCGAACGGGCCGATCCGGCGCCCGGTGCCAACACCCAGGAGGAAGGCGAGCGAGGCGAGAGCGCCCGCCAGATAGGCGCGCCAGACGCCACGCCGCCAGCCAAGCATGCGCGCCTCCATCGCAAGCCCCGAAGGAGGAAAGCGGAACTTCAGCGAGCTCCGGCGCACCGGTGCACTGGCGGGATCGGATGCGGCAAGGTCGATACCGAGCAGCGAGTGCAAGTCGGACAGAAGCATCTTCAGATCCTCCACCCGGCCACTCGCCGGACGCAGGATCAGGGTCACCATGCGGCCACGCTCGGCCGGCAGCGCCTCCCAGCGGCAGGAAAGCCCGTCGAGCGGTGCCGGGCCGACCGTTCCGGTCTCCGCGAGGCGATAGGGCGCAACACGGGTCTCGTCCTTGAGGATCGCGTCACCCAGTTCGATACCGCCGCCGGAGAACATCGCCAGATTGTTGCCCGGGCTCAGCTCGAACCTTGCAACCCGCAGGTCGGCGCCACGGGCGCGCAGGTCCCGGACGGGAATCGCGGCGACGCGCAGGTCGAGCCCGGCGGTCTCGCGCGCCATCACGCGGACGGAGACAAGCGCCTTCGACGTCGCTCCGGCAAGTGACGGCGGAACGGCAGCCATTGCCCCGTCGCCACCAAAGACGAAGGGAAGATCGGCGCGACCGGCGGCGTTGAGCACCGCCGTGACGACGGCTGCCGCCACCATGTTGACGGTCTTGTAACGCCCGGCGGCGACTGCATCGCGCGAGCGCACGATGTCCGCGACCAGCAGCGTCCAGTCGTCAGGCAGGGGAGCAAAGGCCTCCGCCTCGCTGACCCGCCCGAAATCGCTGAACACCGGCAGTCCCTCGTAGAAGCGCTCGGTGGCGCTGATCACATCCGTCATTGCAGCCTCTCCGGCAGCGCCGCCCGGCTCCCGCCGCCGATGCCTGCCCGCCTTGCATGCCCACCCTTTGCAGCCATCCGCCGGATCGGTCCGGTCGATGCACCTTACGAACCCGTTGCCCCGGACGGGACGAAAAGTTGCGCCGACGCCCTCCGGTGTCTTGGTTCCGGCGGCCTCACCCCTCCAGCAAGCGCTTGCGCAGGTCGCGCAAGCGCCGCGCCAGATCCGCCACCTCCTCCGCCCCAAGACCCACGGCGGCGGCGATACAGGCCGGCACCTCGCGCGCCGCGTCCTCGAGCTGCCTCCCGGCTTCGGTGAGCTGCACCCGCACGACCCGCTCGTCGGCGCGGTCCCTGGTGCGCCTGATCAGGCCGAGACCCTCCAGCCGCTTGAGCAGCGGCGTGAGCGTGTTGGATTCAAGATCCATGTGCCGGCCGATGTCCTTGACCGTACGGCCGTCCACCCTCCAAAGCAGCAGCATCACCAGGTACTGCGGATAGGTCAGGCCGATGCCGCTCAGTGCCTGACGGTAGAGATGGGTGAAGGCATGCGAGGCGGAGTATACGGAAAAGCAGAGCATCTCCGCCGGCAGGCCATGCAGCACCAGTTCATCTTCGTCGATCATTCCGCATCTCCTTTCATTCCGATATAGGTCGCGCACGATATTATCGCAAGCAGAGGATAAAATCGTGCACGCTTTAATCGATAGCGATTGACATGCCGCCCCGCGTTCCCTAGATGATTGATCGTCAGCGATTTAGTCGTGAACGATTTATTGGAGAAAACGCATGACCGATACGGGGCAACGCCTCCAGATCACACGTCGAAACGCCCTTGCCGGAGGCGGTGCATTCGCCCTCGGCCTCACGGTTTTTCCCAGCCTGGACCCCTCCCTTGTCGCCCGGGCAACTGCAGCAGAAGGAAACCCGAAGATGACAACTTTCACCGCCAGCGACGGCGCCGAGATCTTCTACAAGGACTGGGGAACCGGTCAGCCGATCGTGTTCTCGCACGGCTGGCCGCTGACCGCCGATGCCTGGGATGCGCAGATGCTTTTCTTCGGCCTGCAGGGTTATCGTGTCATCGCCCATGACCGGCGCAGCCACGGTCGGTCGTCCCAGACGTGGAACGGCAACAACATGGACCGCTATGCAGACGATCTGGCGGAACTGTTCGAGCGCCTCGACCTGAAGGAAGCGATCCTTGTCGGTCACTCCACCGGCGGCGGCGAAGTCGCCCGCTATATCGGGCGCCACGGCAACGCGCGGATCGCCAAGGTTGTCCTGGTCGGCGCCGTTCCGCCGCTGATGCTGCAGACAGCCGACAATCCGCACGGCACGCCGATGGAGGTGTTCGACAACATCAGGCGGGGCACCTCGCTCGACCGCTCGCAGTTCTACCGCGATCTCACCACGCCCTTTTACGGCTTCAACCGCGACGGCGTGGAAGACAACCAGGGTCTGCGCGACAGTTTCTGGCTGCAGGGCATGGCCGGCGGAATCAAGGGCCAGTACGACTGCATCCGCGAGTTTTCGGAGGTCGACTATACCGACGACCTGAAAGCCATCGACAGACCCACCCTGATTGTTCATGGCGATGACGATCAGCTCGTGCCCATCAAGGCAACCGCGCATCGCGCCGCGGAAATCGTCCGCGACGCCAGACTGAAAATCTATCCCGGTGGCAGCCACGGCCTTGCGCAGCTTCAGGCCGAGCAGTTCAACGCGGATGTTCTGGGGTTCATTCGCCAGAGCTGAGGCAGGTTCGGCATCGGCCCGAACCCCTTTGCAAGACCGATGGTCCGGGTCGCCCGAACGGCGGCCCGGACCGTTTCACGATGGCGCCACCTCATACCGGGCATCCGCCATCGAAACGCCATCCTTGGTTCTTACCAACGCTCCGTTCGACCTTGACGATCCACTCGCCGGCCGCAACCCTCAGGAGCCTGGACGGCTTCAACGGAGGGATGGTTGCGCAAAGTCTCGCCGAACACACGTTAGTGACAGCATATCCCGCCCGCGCCACGGCGCCTCTGCCTCTTGACGCCGACGCGCAGGTTTTGTTCGATCCTGCCCGATCGCCAAACGGGCGGGCCCACGGAGACGAGAATGAAGCGCATCCTTTCAATGACCCTGGCAAAGATGCTGGGTATCGTGGCGCTCGGCGCGCTGGCAACAGGCGTTGCGCTGGCCGGCGAGGTCGAGGCGACCATCGTCGAGATCCAGCCCGACACCGGCAAGCTCGTCCTGTCGGATGGCACGAGCTACGAAATTCCGGTCGACTTTTTCGTCGACGACCTGAAGTCCGGCATGCGCGTGCTGGTCTTCTTCGACGAGGGCGGCAACGCCAGGACGCTGACCGACGTCCAGATCCTCAACTGAACGCCGCTGTCCCGACCGGCGCAGCGGGCGGCGACGCCGTCCGCTCGCAATCCCGGTCGCGACCTCAGACCCAGTCGACCTCGCTGCCGGTCCACACCAGCATGCGGTCCTGCGGGATGTCCAGACCGGGAATTTCCGCGTTCGGGAGGGACCGCAGGCGCCCCTGCAAGACGCGCATGACGCCGCCATGCGAGATGACGACGGACGGGCGCGTCAGGGTGGCGAGCCAGGCATCGATGCGGCTCGACAGCATCCGGTAGCTCTCCCCCTCGGGCGGCACGAAGCCCCATTTGTCGGCCTTGCGGGCAGCCGTCAGTTCCGGCGCGCGCTCGGCAAGCTCGGGGATGGTGTAACCTTCCCAGGCGCCAAACGTGATCTCCAGCAGCCGTTCGTCGCGCTGGCACAGATCCGCATCGAGGCCGAGTTCGCCGCAAATCAGCTCCATTGTCTCCACCGCCCGCGACAGGGGGGAGACGAAATAGGAAAGCTCGTCCTTGTCGATGCCCTTGTCGGCGAAATAGTCGCGCAGGGCCGCGCCATTGCGGCGCGCCTGGGCGCGACCGGTGTCATTGAGCGGGATATCCCGCCGCCCCTGCATGCGTCCTTCCGCATTCCAGTCGGTCTGGCCGTGACGGATGAAGACCATGAAAGGGGGGACAAGACGTGCAATGCCCGTGTCGGCGCTGCTCATCGAACCTCCATCGCACAAACGGATCGCGACCCGCGTGGACGCTGCCACCCGGGTCGCGGATCGGGAAACCGGAAAAGTCGCGGTCGGATCAGTCCTTGACCACGGTGGTGATGTCGGGCGCGTCGACGGCCTTCATGCCGACGATGTGATACCCGCTGTCGACATGCTGGATCTCGCCGGTGATGCCGCGTCCGAGGTCGGACAGCAGGAACATGGCAGCATCGCCCACTTCCTCGATGGTCACCGTCCGGCGCAGGGGCGCATTGTACTCGTTCCACTTGAGGATATAGCGGAAGTCGCCGATGCCGGACGCCGCAAGCGTCTTGATCGGCCCGGCGGAGATCGCGTTGACCCGGATGCCCTGCTTGCCGAGATCAGCGGCGAGGTAACGCACGCTTGCCTCGAGCGCGGCCTTGGCGACACCCATCACGTTGTAATGCGGCATAACCTTCTCGGCACCGTAATAGGTGAGCGTCAGCATCGAGCCGCCATCGGTCATCAGCTTCTCGGCGCGCTGCGCGACCGAGGTGAACGAATAGCAGGAGATCTGCATCGTGTTGCGGAAGTTCTCCGGGGAGGTGTCGACATAGCGCCCGGTCAGTTCGTCCTTGTCGGAAAACGCCACCGCATGGACGAGAAAGTCGATCTTGCCCCAGGTTTTGGCGAGGTTGTCGAACACCGCGTCGATGGAGGCTTCGTCCATCACGTCGCAATGACCGGCGACCGTGGCGCCGAGGTCCGCCGCCAGCGGCTCGACCCGCTTGCGCAGCGCATCTCCCTGGTAAGTCAGTGCGATTTCCGCGCCCGCATCGGCAAGTGCCTTGGCAATCCCCCAAGCGATGGACCGATTGTTCGCGACGCCCAGGATAAGCCCGCGCTTTCCAGCCATCAGTCCCTGTGTAATCGCCATGCTGTGTCTCCTGCACGCCAAAACTCGCGGATGATTTTGGTCAAACCTGACCCGCGTATCCGCGCCCGAACCACAACCGCCGGCCGGGACGGGTTCGTATGGCACAGCCCCCTAGCCGCTTCAAGCCACTGACAGGCCGCCTGCACGGATCGACCAGCCGCGAAAATGTGATATGCGTGACCGTCGAATTTGCCTCCCTCACATGCCAGACGCCGGTCCCGCCGCCATGCCCGACACCGCACTCCTCGCCCCCCTCGTCGACATCGTCGGCGCCCGCAACGCGCTTGTCGCGGATTCAGACACCGCGCCATACCTGCGCGAGTGGCGCGACCTTTATGTCGGCAAGACACCTGTGGTGTTGCGACCGGGCAGCCGGGACGAGGTTGCCGCAATCCTCTCCCATGCCGATGCGAACGGCCTGAAAATCGTTCCGCAAGGGGGCAATACAGGACTTGTCGGCGGGCAGATACCCGATGATTCCGCTACGGAAATCGTCCTCAGCCTGGGCCGTCTGAACCGCATCCGCGACATCGATGCCGAGGGCTTCTCGATGACCGTCGAAGCCGGTTGCACGCTGCAGGCGATCCACGACGCGGCCGAGGCTGCCGACCGCTTCTTTCCTCTCACGCTCGGCTCACAGGGTTCGTGCCAGATCGGCGGCAACATCGCCACCAACGCCGGAGGCACCGCCGTGCTCGCCTATGGCAACACCCGCGACCTGGTTCTCGGACTGGAGGTGGTGCTGCCGGATGGGCGTGTCGTGGAGGGGCTGAGGGGGCTTCGGAAAGACAATACCGGTTACGATCTGAAACAATTGTTTATCGGTTCGGAAGGCACGCTCGGCATCGTCACGGCCGCTGTCCTGAAGCTTTTCCCCCGGCCGCGTGCCCAGGACGTCGCCTTTGCGGGAATCGCTTCGCCGCATGATGCGCTGTCGCTGTTTTCACGAGCGCGCGCCCGCGCCGGCGCGATGCTCACCGGCTTCGAACTGATGCCCCGCGTCGGGCTCGAGTTCTCCGTCCGCCATCTGGCCGGCGCTCGCGATCCCTTGCAGGCCCCCTCGCCCTGGTACGTCCTGATGGAACTGTCTTCCGGCACGGAAGAGGACGGCAACGAGGCCCCGACGCGGGCCTTGATGGAAACCATCCTCGGCGAGGCCTACGAGGCGGGGCTGGTGGAAGATGCAGCACTTGCCGAATCGGTGGCCCAGGCGGCCGCGTTCTGGCACCTGCGCCACGGCATGTCGGAGGTCCAGCGCGAGGAAGGCGGATCGATCAAGCACGACGTGTCAGTGCCCGTCGCCAGCGTTCCGGCCTTTCTCGACGAGGCGATCGCCGCAGTGGAGGCGCTGGTGCCCGGTTGCAGGCCCGTGCCCTTTGGCCACATGGGCGACGGCAACATCCATTTCAATGTCAGCCAGCCAGTGGGCGCCGACAAGGCCGCCTTCCTGGCGGGCTGGGACGAGATGAACGCGCTCGTCCACCGGATCGTTCTGAAATTCGGAGGCTCGATCTCGGCTGAACACGGCATCGGCCGGCTGAAGAAAGACCTTCTCGCCGAGGTGAAGAGCCCGGTCGAACTTGAGCTGATGCGCCGCATCAAGGCCGCCTTCGACCCGAACAACACGCTCAATCCGGGACGCATGCTCTAAAGCCCGTCCTTTCAGAAGAGATCGAGCTGGCCCGCGTCTGGCGCGACGCTGCCGGTCCGGCGCGTTGCCCGGGCCGTCCTGCCTGCCGGGGACTGCGTGGCCGGCTCGTCCGGCTCTGCCGCCGCCACCGGCACCGTCAGCGCGGCATCGTCCTCGCGCGCCGAGTTGACCCGGCCCGAGACCGGCACCGCCTCGAAAAGGTCGCCGGCGGCCGGGCGCAACAGGGCGAGCGCCTCCTTCAGCGGCGTGCCCCCGACATCGAGCCAGGCGTCGAAATCGTCTGGCGCGACAACGACCGGCATGCGGTGGTGGATCGGCGCGAGCGCCGCGTTTGCCGGAACGGTGAGAAGGGCGCCGGTCTCGATCTCGCCGCCATCGGGATCGCACCACTCCTCCCAGAGACCCGCGAAAGCGACGATGCCGCCGTCGCGCGGGCGGATGAAGTAGGGCGTCTTTTCACCCGTTTCCGGGCGATGCCACTCATAGTAGCCGGAGGCCGGTATGAGGCAGCGACGATGGCGCATGGCGGCACGAAAGGACGGCTTGTCCGCTGCGGTCTCCGCGCGTGCATTGATCAGCAGCGAGAAGGCGGCCGGGTCCTTGACCCAGCCGGGCACGAGCCCCCAGCGCACCAGCGCAAAGCGCCGCTCGCCATGGGAAAGGCGCACGGTCGCGACCGGTTGTGTCGGCGCGATGTTGTAGCGAGGGGGAAAGTCCGCACCTGGCACGTCGCCCCGATATCCGAACAGCGCGCTGACTTCGGCCGGGCTCTGCCTGAGCGCGAAACGTCCGCACATGAACCGCTCTCCCCGTGTCCCGAAACTGCCTCCGCCCGTTGGTATCGTATTCCACGAATTAGGCAAATCGAAACCCGATGGCGATAAGTTCGCCGGGAGTTGTCCGGAAAGGCGTCACATGAGCTTGGCGGAAATGACTTTGGGCCAGGGGGTTTTGTCGGCTGACAGGCTTGTCGCCGCCAATATCAATCCGCATACCGGTCTCGCCACCGATTATCTGAACCACTTCAATGAAGTGGTGATGATGCTCGAGATGCTTCCGGCCATGCCGGAATGCGCCGGAGAGGTGCTGGAATGGCAGCCGCTCAGCTACGAGCAGCATTTCGAAGCGTCCAATTTTGCCGAGAAAAACCTCGCCATCCAGGCGTTCCACGCCGCCCCGGCCGCCGTCCGACGCGCGCTGCGCGATGTGGTCGCGACGCTCAACACGGCGGTCTGCGAGAAACAGGGCCGGCTGCGCGATGCACCTGAAATCGCTCCGCTCGCCGATGCGATCGCCCGTGAGACGGCAAACGAGATCAAGCCTCTCATCGCCACCGCAAGCGGCATCATCCACGGTCACCTGGACCCTGCGGAAACTTTCGAAAGCGATTCGCAAGCCGAGATCGACGCCCTCTTCGCCTGACGGTTCTCTGGCTTCAGCTTGCCGACAAGCCGCTTGCCCCTGCCGCCCGGCGTGGCATTCTTCCCGACCATGAACGACGCGTCGCCTCCCCCGGCCCCTGCCCCTCGTCCACGCCTTGGCGTCAGCGTGCTGATCCTCGACAAGGATCGCGTGTTGCTGGTCCGCCGCGGCAAGCAGCCCTTTCTCGGCCATTGGAGCCTGCCGGGCGGCTCCGTCGAATTCGGCGAGAGCCTGCGCGAGGCGGCCCTGCGCGAACTGCGCGAGGAGACCGGGCTTGACGCCGAGATCGAGCCCCGGCCGGTCGAGCTGGTCGAGGCGATCAGCACCGCCGAAGCGGAGAACGGCGGACATCACTTCGTCATCGCGGTGTTCAGGGGAACAGCGGACGCCGGCGTCCCCAGTGCCGGCGATGACGCGGAGGCCGTCGCCTTTGTCGCTCTTGCGGACCTCGGCGGATTGACGATGACGCCGGGAACAGCGGCACGGATCCTGCGCCTGGCGCCGCTCCCCATGGGAGACCCAGAGCAGTGAGGGGTGACCGACGACACCTGCGGCGCCCGGCGCGCACCGCAATGGCTTGCGCAACCCGCCGCGCCGACGCATCTTGCCGGGCATGACGCCGCGCCTCCCAGCCCCCCTTCCGGCTTCCTGCCGCCTCGCGCCTTTCCTGTGCCGCGCGGTGCTTGCCATTGCCTTGCTGATGCCGGGGCAATCGCTGGCCCAGACGGCCGCCCGGGTGGAAGATCCCCCCTATGAGAGCGACCTGATGCGGCTCTCCGAGATCCTCGGCGCCCTGCACTACCTGCGCCCCTTGTGCGGATCGTCCGACGGGAGCCTGTGGCGCGACCAGATGCAATCGCTGCTCGATGCGGAAGTGCAGGACGACGAGCGCGAGCGGCGCTTCATCGAACGTTTCAATCAGGGTTATCGAGGCTTTTCATCGGTTTACCGGCGCTGCACGCCGGCTGCGCAAGAAGCGCTGGCCCGTTATATCGACGAGGGCGGCGCCCTGATCCGCAACGTCACCACCCGCTACAATCGCTGAGCGGATCCTTTCGTCGCGTTAACCATGTTCGCGGGAATTTAGCGAAGATTTTAAGCTTTTCTTTACGGTTCCCGCCCGACTCACGCACAGTAGCCGCCAAAGGAAATACCGGGATCCAGCTTCCGGCAGGCACAGGCGGCTCAACCATGCAAGACACAGAGAACACCGATACCGAGTTCGAAGAGGGTCCGGTCACCGACCAGGACATCCGCCGGATGGCGCTCGGTTATATCGACGATGCCTTCGCGGAAGCCGTCGCCGACGGCATCGATTCGGCTGCCGTTGCGCATGCGGCCCTGTTCACAGCGTTTGCCGACCTTGTGGCCTCGTTCGGCGAGGAGGCGGTCGCCCAACTCGCGGAAGGTCTGCCGGAGCGTGTGCGGCGCGGCGACTACACGATCTTCAAGCCGATGCACTGACCAGACAGCGGCGATCCGGATGCACCACCGGTCGCCGGGAGCCTGTGTCCCGCGGCCCTGGTGTGGCGGACGTGAAGTTCGGCATACAGGCCGCAGCAAGCTTCGAAACGAACTGCAGATCCGGGTGACTAGCCGAACACGTAGTGGTGCAGGAAGATGGCGAGGCCGAAGGCGATCAGCGCGGCTCCCGCGCCCCGGTTGATCCACAACAACCAGGTGTCGTTCATCTGCAGGCGCAGCCGAGAGACCAGCGCCGAAAGCACCACCCACCAGGAGACCGCGCCGGTCAGGACACCGGCGACGAGCATCGCCGCCCCCACGTAATCGCCCGGGTCCGGCGCCCATTTTCCGAGACTTCCGAAGATTGCCAGGAAGCCCAGCACGACGCCGGGATTCGTCGCTGTCATGACGAAACCGGTGACGATCCCCGACATGAGGCTCGGCGACGGCGCGTCGTCATTTTCCATGTGCGGACGGCTCAGCAGGATACGGATGCCGAAGACGATGACCAGCAGGCCGCCGATCGTCTGGATGACGGCACTGTTCTCATCGACGAAATCCGACACGGCGGTCACGCCGAAAGCCGCGAAGCTCGCATAGAGGCCGTCGGCGAACACGGCGCCGAGGCCGGCACAGAAGCCGGCGAGAAAGCCCGACCGCAAAGCGCGCTGGATGGCGGCGATGTTGATCGGCCCGACCGGTGCGCTGGTCGCCAGACCGACCCCAAGACCTACCAGGAAGAAGAACGGTTCCTGCAAAGACGTTCGTCCCCGTCGTCTGTTTGCGCGCCCGCATCCGGGCGCGTCCTTCCGCCATCCCTAGCGACCGCCTTGCACAAGCTCAACCGCACAATCGGACTTTTCGTCTGTTTCGGCGCCGGCTGCGTCTCTCGATCCTGTGATTTCAACGCGCCACGGCGTGGTATAGGGTCCACGCATCGCCCTGAACCGGGACCCGAAAGGATTACCATGCTACCGGTCCGCCCGCTTGCCGTCATCGTCGTGCTGCTTGCCACCGCCCTCGCACCGCCAGCCGGGGCCGCGAGCGTGCAGACCGAGAGGATCCAGGTCCAGCCGACCGAGGAGGCCGTCGAAACGCAAAAGATCCCGGTCGAGGACCTGAAGCCGCAAGAGCCCTTTGCCGAACCGGGCACGGCAGCGTCGGGCGCCTATGGCGCCCAGCCAGTCCATCTGCCCGAGGTGTTCTATGGCGATGCGGACCTGCCGAAACCGGTGGCCCGTACCCGCGCCCAGTTGCTCGAGGCTGCCCATGCCGGCGACCTGGAGCGGCTGCGCATGGTGCTCGAAGGCAACGAGATGATGCCGACCCTCACCTTCGGCGAAATGACCGATCCGATCGAGTACCTGAAGTCGGCCTCCGGCGATCCGGAAGGGCTGGAGGTTCTCGCGATCCTGACGGAAATCCTCGAAACCGGCTACGTTCATGCCGACCAGGGCACCGCTCAGGAAATGTATATCTGGCCTTATTTCGCACGCATGCCGCTGGCACGGCTATCCAAGGAGCAGAAGGTGGAGATGTATCGCATCGTCACCTCCGGCGATCTCGCCGAAATGGAAACGACCGGCGCCTGGACATTCTACCGGGTGGGCATCGGCCCGGACGGGACGCTGCATTACTTCGTTGCAGGCGACTGATCAGGAGACGGTTTCATGGCCAATCCGGCCCCCGGCTTTGCCCGCCATCCCGGCCATGCGATCACGCTGCACCGGTCCGGCGAACGCATCCGCGTTGCAATCAAGGGTATGCCGCTGGCGGACAGCCGCAACAGCGTCACCCTGCGCGAAAGCGGCTATCCGGACTTGCATTACCTGCCCAGGGCGGACATCCGCATGGACCGGCTCCTGCGCTCCACCCATACGACTCGTTGTCCGTTCAAGGGCGAGGCAACCTACTGGAACCTCGACGCGCCCGGCAGCGAGATCGCAAACGCCGGGTGGGGCTACGAGAGCCCCTATGACGAGGTGGCGGAGATCGCCGGGCATGTCGCCTTCGATACCCGCCTGGTCGACATCACGATCGGCTAGTCACCAGAATCTGAAGTTCGTCACATTTCCCGGCATGCTCCAAACGAACTTCAGATTCAAGAGGGTGACTAGCAAGTTTATGTTTCTAGTGTGGTTTTCGAATTTGAAATACGCTCTGGGCGTGCTGCCAAAGTGAGGCGTATTTCAAATTCACCACACCAGGACGACCAGGAAACGTGAACGAACCGTCCGCCGCCCTTACTGGCGGGTCATCACCACGAAGTCGGTGCCGAGCCCGGAATGCAGGCGGAACGGCCGGTCGGTGACCATCAGCGAGGAGCCGAGCGCAAGGTTGGCCTCGACGAAGGCACGGGCGTCGTCGCTCCATTCGAAGCGGTCGAGCACGCTGACCGAGCTGACGCCTTCGGCTGCGTCCGCGACAACGTTCATCCAGCGCGGCTTCTCGCCCTGTCCGACACCGCCGATGACCGTGAAGAGATGGGTTCCGAGCGGCGCATCCGGGTCCTTCAGCACCACATTGGCCGAAAACACTTCCTTGAATTTGCGCCGGACATAGAGCCGGCCGGTTGCCGGCCCCGGTTCGCCGGCCTCGGCATAGAGCGCCTTGAGAACGACGTCCGTCGGCTCTCCGGTAACGGGAAGTTCGGCCCCTTCCTGGAACAGGCGGATCGCGGCCCGTGTCTTGCGACCGATCACGCCATCTACCGGACCAGGTTCGTAGCCGAGCCGGTCAAGCACGCGCTGCAGGTCGCGCAGGCGCTCCTGCGGGCTTGTGCGGGTGACGAGAATGCGCAGCGGCTCGCGCGGAAGCTCCAGCGCCGCCTCGGAGACCCCGAGCGCCCCGATCGTGTCGGACGCGCTGTCCTCGACCGGTCCGGGAAGTCCGGGACGCAGGCCGACATCGAGGCTCGCCACCGTCGTTTCGGGCAGGCGCAGCGCCGGCAGGGACACATGGGTGATTTCATTCGGACGCGTGCGCTCGCGGGTGACGATCACATGACCGCCCCGTCCCGTCATGGCGAAGAGCTCCTTGGCGAAACCGCGCGGCAGGCGCACACAACCATGCGAGGCCGGATAGTTGGGCACGCGACCTTCATGCAAGGCAATGCCGGACCAGGTCAGGCGCTGCATGTACGGCATCGGTGCATTGTCGTAGATGTTCGAGAAATGCCGCCGGCGCTTTTCCAGGATGCTGAAGACGCCGGTGGGCGTGCCATATCCGCTCTTGCCGGAGGAAATCCTGACAGTTTCCACAAGGCGGGTGCCGCGATAGACGTCGAGTTCCTGATCGGACAGCGAAACAAGGATCTGCAGCGGTGCCTCGGACATGGCGGCCTGGTCGCCGATGCCCGCCACGTCGCCGGCCACAGGCGTCAACGCCTTGCCATCGCGCGCCTTCACCGGCAGCGCGCCCATTGCCAGCATCGCCACGACGGCACCGGCCACCACCTGTCCGGCAAAAGCGCCCTTCGACGCGCCACGCATGGTCTTCAAAATCTCGATCATCCGCCCAACCTTCACCCTTGGATTTCTACGGCGAGACCGCATTTAAGCGCAAACCCGTGAATCCGACGTTAGTTTCGACAAGGTTTGGGCTTGTTTGACTCAAATTGCCGTGATGGCGATCACAAAGAACGCGGTTGCACACTGCAACCGATTCGCCCTTGTCCACATAAAACCTCGATAAATCGCAAAATATCCTTGCTTCGGTCGGGCATTTCTCGATTGCGACTCAGGTCGCGATTCGGAATCTTTTAACCACGGTGGCCATTCCGGCCGACAACCCAGAAGACAAGACGACCAGAAACGTCGCCCGGACAACGGGCCGGCGAAGGAGATTGCCGTGTTCAAACCGCAGAATGGCATGGAGCGCAAGAGCCCGAACCTGTTCACCGACATCAACGAGATCCGCATGTCGGATTGTCCTGTCGAGGCCGATGCCCTGCCGGTGGTGAACCGCCTGCTCCAGCACCACCCCTGCTTCCGCAACATCAGCGAAACCTTCGAGGCCGGACTGTTCGACATCGTCGAAATGAACTTCATCGAATGCAACCCGGGCCAGGAGCGCGCCCTGCGCGAGCTGGTGTATCTGCTGTCACGGCGGATCCTCGACATTTTCGAGGCTTCGCTCCTGATGAAGCAACTGTCGCTGGAAGACGGTTCCGCGAAGCTGACCAGCATGCAGCTGGCCGCCTTCATCGAGACCGCCCGCGAGGAGGCACAGATCCAGTGCCTCGACATCAACGAGTTGCGCCCCGCCTCCGAGGACCTTGCCTACGCGGCCGTGCTGAGAAGCATCTTCGACGAGTTGCGCGCCTATCTCGGCCTGCCGACGCTCGACCTCGAATTCCTCATCGTGGATATCAAGGCCTGCATGGACCTCGTCGTCCAGCGCCACGTCTGGCGGCGGATCCGCATCGAGACCGAAACCCACCGGCGCGTCGGAGAGCAGGTCGAATCCCTGATGGCACTGGCACACGATGCCGGCCAGAACCGCATTCCCCGCCTCTTCACGCTCCGCCCGATTCCGGCAAGCTCCCGCATCGCCAGCATTTCCGCAGCCCTTGGCGGCTCGCGCGGTTCCCTGCCAAGCCCTGCCTGACGCAGGTCAGGACGAGATCGACCGTATCGGACGTTCGACGGGCCCTGCGCCGTGGACCGGACCGATCGCGTGAACGGCGACGCCGTCGCCGCCCAGTTCGTAGAGGGTATCGGGTTCCACGACACGCCAGCGCGCGCAAGGGCCTTCAAGCGGTTCGGACGCGAAGGCCCGCCCGCCGTGATCGAGGCAGTCGGACAGATAGAGCGATGGCGCCCGTCCGTCATCGGCGAACCGGAAGGCGAAGATGCGCTCGCCGTCACTGAAGGCGCAGGTCAGTCGGATGGGCTCGCCGCGTGTGCCGCGCCGTTCGGCGATCTCAAGCAGCCGGGCGAGCGTTGCATCGAGCGCCGCCTTCGGATCCGTATCGAGACCGTTGCTCAGCAGCAGCAGGAAGAAGAGTTCCGAATCGGTGGTGCCGCGCCGCGTGGCATAGAACTCGTCGGAAATGCAGGCTTCCATGTCGCGGCGCAGCCCGGCGAAATTGCCGATGCAGCCATTGTGCATGAAAGCCCAGCGCCCATGGGCGAAAGGGTGGCAATTGTCGCGCGAGGCGGCGCCGGTCGTCGCCGCCCGCACATGGGCGAGAAAGAGCCGGGAGCGCACCAGGCGGCAGACGCTCGGCAGATTGGTGTCGGCCCAGGCCGGCAACACGTCCTTGAACAGGCCGGGTTCGGGAAGGTGGCCGTACCAGGCAATGCCGAAGCCGTCGCCATTGACGCGCAGCTTCGCTTCCTGCGCGTCCTGGCTCTGGACGAGCAGGGAATGGCGCGGGCGGGCGATGATGTTTTCCAGCGGAATTTCGGCACCGAGATAGGCAGCCAGACGGCACATGGCGGTACGACCTGAAAGCGCCGCGCCGGAGGAACCGGCAAAGCGGACCGGAGACGCCCGCATGCTACCGCGCAACTGGTAACAAAGCGTGTCGAATTTGCGGCTGTTCACCATTTCCGCGAGTGACATGTCCCTTCTGAATGTCGATCACCTTCCCCGTCTCCGGCCGCACTAGCGACCTGCCCCCCGCCGACCGCGCCGTCACCTTCGACCCGGGGCTTGCCGGGACCTTGTTGACCCGTAAGATCCGGCCTATGTGGCCATGAGCGGAACGTGGCGGCGGCGAGTCGTCCCACGCCCCTGCCGCGAATCGCCTCGAGGACCGAAATGAACATGACCGGCATCAGCGAGCCCCCCGGGAACACCCAAGACACGACGCGGGCCGCCGCAAGGCTCGACTGGCGCGGCCTTGTCCGTGTCGGCGGGCCGGATGCGCACGACTTCCTGCAGAACCTCCTGACCTGCGATCTCGACAAGGTCGATACGGTGACGGGCGGCTATGGCGCGCTGCTGACGCCACAGGGCAAGATCCTGTTCGATTTCCTGATCCTCGGCCACGGGGACGGTTACCTGATCGAGGCGAACCGGGAGCAGATCGCGGAGTTGGTGAAGCGGCTCGGCTTCTACCGCTTGCGCGCCAAGGTGGAGATCGAGGACGTCTCCGGCGAGCGGGACGTACTTGCCGTCTGGGGCGGCAAGCCCGAGGCGGCGGACACGATCGTCATGGCCGACCCGCGCCTTGCCGGCTTCGGCTGGCGCGCCTACGCACCCGCCACAGGGCAAGACGGAGGTTTCGACGGCTTTTCCGAAGTCCCCGCCTCCGCCTACCATGCGCGGCGCGTGGCATTCGGCTTGCCGGAGGCCCCGTTCGACTTCCCCCCCGGCGACAGTTTCCCGCACGACGCGGACATGGACGACCTCAACGGCGTCGCCTTCGACAAGGGCTGTTTCGTCGGTCAGGAGGTCGTCAGCCGGATGCAGCATCGCGGCACGGCACGGCGCCGCGTCATCAAGGCAAGCGCCGAGGCATCCATGCCCCGAAGCGGAACGGAGATCCTCGCCGACGGCAAGCCGGCCGGGACGCTGGGCAGCGTCGCCGGCAGCGAAGGCCTTGCCCTGGTGCGGCTCGACCGGATCGCCGGTGCGCTCGCGCGGGGCGCCGATGTCACGGCAGACGGCGTTGCCCTCACCTTCACCCTGCCGGAATTCGCAAGTTTCGTCTGGCCGCAAACGGGCAGCGGCGAGGGCGACGCGTGAGGACGGCACTCCCATGAGCCGCACGCCAAGAAAACCGGCGAGCGAGCCGCGCGCCTGGCAACGCATGCTGTCGGGCCGCCGCCTCGACCTGCTCGATCCCTCCCCGCTCGATGTCGAGATCGAGGACATAGCCCACGGGCTGGCACGGGTGGCGCGCTGGAATGGCCAGACCGTCGGAGACCACGCCTTTTCCGTCGCCGAACACTCGCTGCTGGTGGAAAAGCTGGCACGACGGCTGCAGCCGGGCCTTTCCGCCGACGAGCGGCTCTGCGTGTTGCTGCATGATGCCCCGGAATACGTGATCGGCGACATGATCTCGCCCTTCAAGGCGGTGATGGGCGGCAACTACAAGGAGATCGAGGCGCACCTTCAGGCGGCGATCCACCTTCGCTTCGCACTGCCCGCGACCATCCCGGAGAAAACCCGCGTGCTGACCAAGAAGGCGGACACGATCGCTGCCTATTTCGAGGCGGTGGAACTGGCCGGTTTCGACGACGGCGAGGCGGCTCGGATCTTCGGCCAGCCGAACGGTCTCTTTCCCGCAAGCGGTCAGGCACCGAGGCTCGGACTGACCGCATTGCCGGCGGCGAAGGCACAGCTGCTGTTCCTGAAGCGTTTCGAGGAAATCGAAGCGGCACGGCAAACCGGCTCACAGGCGCGGTGACAGGCGCTTCCGCCTGCCCTAGAAAAGGGTAAGGGCGTGTTGCGCTTCGGGACGCAGGAGCGGAGCCGCGACAGAGGTCAAACCGCAGGAGGGGCAATGATCACCGTGTGTTCGCTGGCGCGATTGTCGGAAACCGTCGAGCGCACCGGGGCGCGACGGCTGGTGACATTGATCAGCGCGGGAACCGAAGTGCGCCGCCCAGACAGCATCGCCGCCGACGATCATCTCTTCCTCGCCTTCAACGATATCACCGCACCGGCCGAGGGCCTCACCCCGCCAGGCGAGATACATGTCCGCCAGCTTCTCGATTTCGTTGGCACATGGGACCGGGCGCAACCGATGGTCATCCATTGCTTCGCCGGCATCAGCCGGTCGACGGCGGCGGCCTATATCAGCGCCTGCGCGCTTTCCCCTCATGCCAGCGAGACCACGCTTGCAAAGGCCCTGCGCGCGGCCTCGCCATCGGCGACCCCCAATGCCCGGCTGGTGGCTCTCGCCGATACCCTGCTCGGGCGAGAGGGCCGCATGACGGCAGCGGTCAAGGCGATCGGCCGGGGAGCCGACGCCTTCGAAGGAACGCCCTTCACCCTTGATGTCGCCGCCGCGGGCCGCCCATGATCGAGATCGGCCTCAACGCCGTCATTGTCTCCGTCGCGGACCCCCAGCCGCAGGTCCTGACCATTGCCGCGAAGCCGGAGAACCCTGCCCAGTCCCTGCCCTTCGGCCCGTTCGATCCGACACGCCACAGGACGTTCGAGATCGGCCTGCGCGAATGGGTCGAGGAACAGACCGCGCTGAAGCTCGGCTATGTCGAGCAGCTCTACACATTCGGCGATCGCGGTCGTCACCACATCCACTCGGATGCGGGCCCGCATGTCGTCTCCGTCGGTTATCTGGCCCTTGCCCGGCAGACATTGCGCTCCGACGAGGCCCTGACGCTGCAAAATGCCCAATGGCGTTCGTGGTACAGCTTTTTTCCCTGGGAAGACTGGCGGTCCGGCATGCCGGCCGTGGTGCAGCAGGAAATCCTGCCCGCACTGGACGCCTGGACCTCGGCGCCGGTGCCCAGCGACAGCCCGCCGCGGGCACGCTCGCGGGGCGAGCAGGTGCATCAGGCGTTCAACATCCAGGACGGAATGTGGAACGAGGAACGGGTTCTCGACCGCTACGAGCTTCTTTACGAGGCCGGCCTTCTGGAAGAAGCCCGCCGCGACGGCCGACCGGCAGCCCTGAAGCGCGGCAACCTGCCCGGCCTCGGCCAGCCGATGCTGTACGACCACCGGCGTATCCTGGCCACGGCCATCTCCCGGTTGCGCACGAAGCTGAAATACCGGCCGCTCGTCTTCGAACTGATGCCGCACATCTTCACGCTGACCGACCTGCAGCGCTGCGTCGAGGCGATTTCCGGCCGGCACCTGCACAAGCAGAACTTCCGACGCCTGGTGGAAAAGGGCGACCTGGTCGAGCCGACCGGCGAAACGTCCACCCAGACCGGCGGCCGGCCGGCGGCGCTGTTCCGCTTTCGGCACGAGGTGCTGAAGGAGCGCCCGGCCCTGGGCCTCAGGGTCGGCGGGCGGTAGCCCCGCTTTCCGCCCCGGCCTCCTCGCCGGCTCCATCCCCGCCGTTCCCCTGCAACACCCCGGACCTGGCCTGGCGTGCGCGGCGGGCCTTTTCCGGATCGTATTGCGTGGTGGCGGCTTCGGCCTCGGACAGGAGCTCCCAGAGCAGCGCCACCCGCTCCGGCCCCATGGCATGGCGCATGGTGCCCTCCGCCCGGCGCCAGCCGGCGACGCCCTGCACAAGACGCTCGCGGCCTGCGCCGGTGAGCGCGACGCGGCGCTCGCGGCGATCGCCGGCCGGACCGGTCTCGACAAGTCCCGCAGCCTCAAGCCTGTCGATTGCCCGGGTCAGCGTGCTGCGTTCCGCCCCGACCCGCTCGGTCAGTTCCGACGCGGTCCGCGCCCCGTCATAGGCAAGGCTCGCCAACACGGCGAATTGCTGCGGCGTCAACCCGCTGTCGGCCAGCGCGTGTTCATAGAGACGGGTGACGACACGACCGGCGCGGCGCAGGCGATGACATGAGCAGAAGAGGTTGGCGTTCATGTCGCAAGGTAACACGAGTGCAGTTGCGTGCATAGACACGCAATGATAACCGAAATCGTGGCTTCAGGCGTCTTGCATGGCGGCGTCTTACGTGTATATGTGCATATGCACACAAACGAGGACGATGCGATGGATTTCGGTGGACGCGTTTTCGGGCTTGCCGACCCCGCCGAGGCCGCCACGATGAGCGGGCTCGAGCAGTTGCGCGGTATGATCGCCGGCCGCCTGCCCGCACCGCCGATCTGCCGGACAATGAATTTCGTGCTGACGGAGGTCGACACCGACTTCGCCCGCTTTGAAGGCGAACCCTCGTTCGACCATTACAATCCCCTTGGCACCGTGCATGGCGGCTGGATCGCGACACTCCTCGATTCCGCCCTTGGCTGCGCGGTGCACACGACGCTCGCTCCCGGCGAGGGCTACACGACCGTCGAATTCAAGGTGAACAACGTGCGCCCGGTGTTCGAGACGAGCGGGCGGCTTGTCTGCGACGGCAGGGTGCTGCATCGCGGCCGCCGAATGGCGACCTCGGAAGCCCGCCTGGTCGACGGCAAGGGCAAGCTCGTCGCCCATGGGGTCGAGACCTGCATGATCTTTCCCGCAGGCGAGGCGCGCTGAGAGGCGGGTCCCGCCCGCCGGGGTCGCCGCTGGCCCTTTGCACGGCGCGCGCCGACCGTTATGTGAGGGTGATGCAGGAACAATCGCCCCCAGGCTTGCCGCTTCCCGACCGCGTCTACGCGCCGCCGCGCGAGCCGCTTCTGATCGTGCTGCATCACGACCGTGACCTGCTCGTCGTCGACAAGCCGAGCGGGCTTTTGAGCGTGCCCGGCAAGCACCCGCGACTTGCCGACTGCGTCGCGGCGCGGGCTGCGCTCCTTTACCCCGAAGCGCGCATCGTTCACCGGCTCGACATGGATACGTCGGGCGTGATGGTGCTGGCGCTGAACGCGGCTGCCCACCGTCACCTGGGCCTTCAGTTCGAACGCCGTCATGTCAGCAAGGCCTATGTCGCGCGGGTTGCCGGCCATGTCGCGCAGGACCACGGCACGATCGACCTGCCGCTCTGCACGGATTGGCCGAACCGGCCGCGGCAGATGGTCGATCATGAGGCAGGCAGGGCTGCACTCACGAACTGGCGGGTGCTGACACGCGAGGAGCACGCGACACGGGTGCTGCTGGAACCGCAGACCGGTCGCTCGCACCAGTTGCGCGTTCACATGCGCGAGCTCGGCCATCCGATCCTCGGGGACCCGCTCTACGGTACGCCCGAGTCGCAAAACGGCGCATCACGCCTTCAGCTTCACGCCGAAAGCCTGACGGTCCGCCATCCCGACGGCGGTGCACCGACCACCTTCACCAGTTCCTGTCCGTTCTGAGAAAAGCGCTTTTCCAAGAGCAATTTGGGCTGTTCCAACCCGGTCGCATTAACCATGCCGGACCCAGTACAGGTCTTGGAAATCATGGAAACCGGCGGCATTTCGCCCGTATTAACTCTCTTTCAAGGTTAAACCGCGAGGATCAACTTTAGACATTGCGTCACGGCTCCTGGCCGGACGTTCCCGACCTCTTGCCGCATGGACCGGAGTTGCCGCGTATGACTGGCACGGTGCAAACGCTTGGCCACCGCCTCGCCCCCCGTCGAAGAACCGACGGTCCGACCCGCACGGGGCGGAACACGCAAGGTACGAAGAGGCCCGCTGTCTGGCGGCTCGCCGCCCTTGCTCCGGTGGTCTATCTGGCCTGGTCCGGCTCGATCGGGCAGCAGGACATCACCGCCCTGATCGAGGCCACGCGCGGCAACGCCCCGCGCTGGATGTCGGCCATCGAGGCGGCTCCGCATGCAAGCAGCATGGCCCCCTCCCTCGTGCTCGCCGATGCGTCGCAGAGCCGAAAGGGCGACACTCCCGACTACGCGATCACCAACGCGGCACCTGGCACGGACCCGGCCGTGGTGCGCGGCCTGGAGACCTTCGTCAAGGAAAGCGCCCCCAAGACGCCGCCGGCGCGCACACCCGTGAACCGCTCCGCCAAGGGCGACCGCTACGTGTCGCTCGCTCCCGACCGCGAGATGGTCGGCGTCGCCGCCGGCTCGGTCTACACGATGACCAGCATGATCGGCGGACGAACCTCGGCCGACCTGCCGCGTGTCGCCTTCGTGCGACCCAACATTCCCGCAGGTCTCGAAGGCACGGCACTCGCCAGCGCCGGCAAGACCGGCAAGGGGTCGCCGCTCGACCTGACACGGCTCGCCATGGCCCGCAACGTGGCAGCGACCAGTGTCTCCTATGCCTCCGCCTATGCTCCGCAGGGCATGGCCAATGTGCGCGCGCCCTTCGAGGCGCTGCTTGGCGGAAGCGCCCTGGCGCCGGGCACCGGGGACGAAGCGGCACTTGAAACCAACAAGGACAGCGATCCGTTCTGGTGGGCCAATCGCGCCCTGCCGGCAAGCGTGATCACCGCCAAGGAACAGCGTTGTCTCGCCGAGGCCGTCTATTTCGAAGCCCGCGGCGAACCGGTCGACGGCCAGGCGGCCGTCGCCCAGGTCGTGCTCAACCGGGTGCGCAACCCAACCTATCCCGAAACCATCTGCAAGGTCGTCTATCAGAACCGGCACCTGCGCAACCGTTGCCAGTTCTCCTTCGCCTGTGACGGGATCCGCGACCGGATCACCGAAAAGCCGGAATGGGAGGTGGCGCAGAAGGTCGCTCGCGAGACGGTGTCGGGACAGCGCTATCTGGAAAAGGTCGGCGCCTCGACGCATTACCACGCGACCTATGTGAGCCCGCGCTGGGCGCGCTACATGAAGCGCCTCGACAAGATCGGCCAGCACATCTTCTACAAGACCAGGAATGGCGGCTGGAGCTGATCCAGCCGCCCTGCCGACGTATTCCAAAGCGAGGACGACGGCTCGCTCGACGATCCGCGCAAGGTTCCCTTTACATTTAAATTATATGAGTTTTCTCGCCTGCGGCCTTACCGCGGGAACAGCCACAATGTTCTGATTCGACAAGTCATTACCGCGAGAAGGCCATTCCATGGATTTCGTGCGAAGCTCCGCGCGGTTCCCTGCATTCATACCGTCACCATTCGGCTGCAAGACTGGTGTCCGCCAGTCGCGATTCGGCCGGAGAAAGCCGGCATCGACTGCGCGCACGACCGGATGCAACAGCGCCGGCGGACGAAGGAGCCAGATGTGAGCGACAACGCCGGCCGCATTGCCGAGGCCTTGCGCGCCACCCGCAACCTGCCGCTCTTCATGACGCAGGCCGAGGCGGCGCTTGACTACGCTTTCCAGCCGATTGTCGACATCCATTCCGGAGAAGTCTTCGGCTACGAGGCGCTGCTGCGGGAATTCGAGAGACTGGGGTTCAGCACACCCCGGGACGTTCTCGACTATGCCGCGGAAAACAACCGTATCGCCGAACTGGAAAGCCTGCTCAGGCGCAAGGCGATCGCCAAGTTTGCCCGCATGGGCGTTTCGGAAAAAACCAAGCTGTTCCTGAACATCGACGCACGCAACCTGTCAGCCATGCAGGAACAGCTCGAGGCGACGCAGGCCGCCACCCGCGCCTACGGACTGTCGCCTTGGCATATTTGCTTGGAAATCCCCGAAATCCATGAGCGTTTTGCCCAGAACGACCTGCACAGCTTCGTCACCAGCGCGCGCGACCATGGCTTCGGCATCGCCCTTGACGACTTCGGGCAGGGCTACTCGCAACTGCGCCTGCTTTACCAGTACGAGCCCGGCATCCTGAAGATCGACCGGTTCTTCATCACCTCCCTGCAGAACGACGCCCGCAAGCGGCTGTTCGTGTCCAGCGTCGTGGATCTTGCCCATGTGCTTGGCATCCGTGTCGTCGCGGAAGGTGTCGAAACCCCGTCCGAGCTGCGCGCCTGCCGCGATGTCGGATGCGATCTCGTCCAGGGTTACCTGATCGCGCGTCCCTTCACCGACATCACCCAGGCCCGCCCCGTCTATTCCGTCCAGGGTGACCGGGCAGACCGCCCGGACATGCGCAAACATGCCGATCTCGACTTTCTCGAGCAGGAAATGGCGCGCATCCCGTCGATCAGCGAAAGCGGCTCCATCGCCCAGGCGCTCGACATATTCCAGGCGAACCCGCAGCAGACCATTCTTCCCGTGGTCAACGCCGCCGACGAGCCGCGGGGACTGATCCGCGAAGCAGACCTGAAAAGCTTCCTCTATCTGTCGTTCGGGCGCGACCTGCTGCTCAACCCGACCATCGACAATCACCTGAGGCGCTTCATCCGCCCCTGTGCGATCGCCGACGTCAATGCACCGCTTGCCCGGCTCGTCGACGTCAGTTCGGAGGAGCTTGCCGACGGCATCGTCATCACGCGCAACGGCCGCTACACCGGCTGCCTGCTCGCCCCCTCGCTCCTGAAAATCTCGAACGAGGCCCGCCTGCAGATCGCCCAGGACCAGAACCCGTTGACCAAACTGCCGGGCAATTCGGCAATCTCCGACCATGTCGTGCGGACCGGGGCGGGGGCGGACCGGGACCGGTCCCTGTGCTACATCGATTTCGACAACTTCAAGCCCTTCAACGATGCTTACGGGTTTCGTATCGGCGACCGGGCGCTGATCCTGTTTTCCGAGCTGCTCAAGCGGAAGCTCGACATGGGCCGCGCCTTTGTCGGCCATGTCGGGGGCGACGACTTCTTCGTCGGACTGGAAGACTGGCCGCGCGACAAGGTCGCCCGTCACATGCGCGACCTGCGTGCCGATTTCGCCCATCAGGTGGAAAGCCTCTACAGCCCGGAACATCGCCGGCAGGGCTTCATTCCAGCCGAGGACCGCACGGGGCGGATGCAGACCTATTCGCTCCTGACATGCTCGATCGCCGTGATGCACATTCCCAAGGGGGTCGTGATCGACAATCTCGACATGTTGAGCAATCACATCGCCCGGCTGAAGCAGCACGCCAAGACGCAGGCAGACGGCATCGCCATCGCCAGCATCGGCACGCCGGTCACAGATGTCGGGGCAGGCGCCAGCCTGACGGACCGCCCGCTTCTTCGCTCGACAGCCTGACGGCGGGCGTCAGCCGACACGGAGAGACGGCGAGCCAGAAGAGACCGGCTGTCGGTCCCGTCCCTGCCGGCGTTCACCCGAGAACGATATCGAGGCCGAGATCGAGAACCGGCGCGGAATGGGTGATCCAGCCGACGGAGATCAGGTCGACCCCGGTTTCGGCCACATCCGCAACCGTTTCGAGCGTGATGCCGCCGGAAGCCTCGAGCAGCACCGCGCCATCGGCGATGGACACCGCCTCGCGCAGCATTGCCGGCTCCATGTTGTCGAGCATCACCACGTCCGGACGCGCGGCGAGCGCCTCGCGCAGCTGGTCGAGCGTGTCGACCTCCACCTCGATCTTGACGAGATGACCGGCAAAGGCCCGCGCCGCATCGATCGCGGCGCGCACGCCGCCGGCAACCGCAATGTGATTGTCCTTGATCAGGATCGCGTCATCGAGGCCGAAGCGATGGTTGGCGCCACCGCCGCAACGCACCGCGTATTTCTCGAAAGCCCTCATGCCCGGCGTCGTCTTGCGGGTGCACACGATACGGGCCTTCGTATGCGATATCTTGTCAGCGAACAGGCCCGTGGCCGTCGCGACCCCCGACAGGTGGCCGAGGAAATTGAGAGCGACCCGTTCGGCCGACAACAGCCCGCGCGCCGGCCCGGAAATGCGCATCACCACGTCGCCGGGGACAAGCCGGGCACCATCACCGACAAGCGGCTCCACCCGGATCGCAGGATCACTCAGCCGGAAGGCCGTCTCGGCAAGGGCAAGACCGGCAAGGCGCCCGGGCTGGCGGGCGGCGATGACGGCGGTTGCACCGAGCTCGGGGGACAATGTCGCCTGGGCGGTGATGTCTCCGGCCCGGCCCCAGTCCTCCAGCAAGGCCGCACGAACCGCGTCCTCGACCAAAAGGCCGGGCAGGACCGGAAGGCTGGCAGCCACGCTCATGTCTCGTCTCCGCTGTCGAGCTCCAGCCGGGCCACGGCGGCGCGCCCGACATCGCTGTCACAGGCGGCCGCGACCGCCGCCTCGACATCCTTGAGGGTGACGAAGGAACGCCGGGCAAGCGCGGGATCGGTTCGGGGGAAATCCGACCGCCAGTGCCCGCCGCGGCTTTCCTCGCGCATCAGCGCGGAAGCCGTGACCACCTTGCCGGCGGTCATCATGTTGCGGATCGAGCGGCGCTTGCAACGCGCCTCGAGCGCGTCGATGACGGCCAGCGTTCCGGTCAGCCCTTCCGCGTCGCGGATCACCCCGACACCGGCGGCCATTGCCCGTCGCAACATGCCGATGGCGTCGCGCTCGACCTCGTTGCGCCGGGTCGGCTCCTGGATATGGTCGTCGATGCCCGGCCAGTGCGCGGTGCGCGGATTGGGCATCTGGTTCTGGATGTCCTCGGCGATACGGGCGGCGAAGACGACCGTCTCCAGCAGCGAGTTCGATGCCAGCCGGTTGGCGCCATGGGCGCCGGTGGAGGCAACCTCGCCCGCCGCCCAGAGATTGTCGAGCGAAGTGCGGCCGTTCGCATCGGTCAGCACACCGCCCATGTGATAGTGCTCGGCCGGCGCAACGGGGATCGGTCCGGGAGCCGGGTCGACCCCGGCCTTGAGGCAGGCGGCATACACGGTCGGGAAGCGTTCCGGAAAAGCCGCGCCGATCGCCTCCCGGCAGTCGAGGAACGCCCCGCGCCCGGAGAGCGTTTCGGCGAAAACGGCCCGCGCGACCACGTCGCGGGGAGCAAGCTCCTTGAGCGGGTCGATCTCTTCCATGAACCGGCGACCGGTCGAATCGATCAGCATCGCGCCTTCCCCGCGCAGCGCCTCGGAGGCGAGCGGCGCCGGATCCTGGCCGACATTCAGCGCGGTCGGGTGAAACTGGACGAACTCCGCATCGGCGATCACCGCCCCCGCATTGAGCGCCATGGCGATACCCTGGCCGTTCGCCTCCGGCGGGTTGGTGGTCACGGAGAAGAGATGGCCGATGCCGCCGGAGGCGAGCACCACGGCATGCGCGGGGAAGGCAAGCCGCTCGCGATCGCCGCGGCGGCGGGCGAGCACGCCTGTGACCAGGCGCCCGGCATGCAGCAGTTCCTCGCCCAGATATCCTTCCACGACCCGGATCGACGGCGTCTTGCGAACGGCGGCGACAAGGGCATCCATGATGGCCCGTCCGGCCATGTCGCCGCGCACGCGCACGATGCGGTTGACCGAGTGGGCGGCCTCGCGGGAGAGCTGCAGCCGGCCTTCCAGATCCATGTCGAACGGCACGCCATAGCCGAGCAGGTCGCGGACGCGCTCGCCCGCCTCCTCGGTCATCAGCCGCACGACCTTCTCGTCGCACAGCCCGCCGCCGACGGCCATCGTGTCGGCAGCGTGCGAGGCGGCGCTGTCCTCGTCTGAGACGGCAGCCGCGATCCCGCCCTGAGCCCAGGCCGAGGATGCGCCTTCGCCGATCGGCGATGCGGACAGGATGGTGACCGGGCGCGGCGCCAGCTTGAGCGCGCAGAACAGGCCGGTGAGGCCACCACCGAGGATGACGACATCGTCGATATGCGAAGTGGCAGGGCGGGCTGACGTCATGTTTTCACGTCCGGGGAAGGGCCAAGGGGCCATGGGCAGGGACAAGGCCGGCCGGCGACCTTGGGCAATCGGAGCACAAAGAAGACGACTGGCCGGGATCGCCGCCGCCCGCCTGCCTCATACGCAGGGCATGACGGAGCGACCCGCCTCGACCAATGCCGTCCGGCTCCGATCTTACCCCGTCAATACGGCTTGCCAAACGAATTGCGCCCGAAGCGGGAGGCTCCGGGCGCGACCAAATGTCAGCTCTTGAGGTTGATCATCCGCTCCACCGACTGGCGGGCACGGGCTGCAACAACCGGATCGACGGTCACCTCGTCGCGCATCTCGACCAGTGCGTCGAGGATTTTCGACAGGGTGATGCGCTTCATGTGCGGGCACAGGTTGCACGGCCGCACATAGTCGACGCCCGGCGTTTCCGAGGCGATATTGTCCGCCATGGAGCATTCGGTGACGAGCATCACCTTGCCCGGACGGTTCTGCTTGACCCAGTCGATCATGCCGGCGGTCGAGCCGGTGAAATCGGCCTCGTCGACCACTTCCGGCGGGCATTCCGGATGGGCGATGATCTTCACCGCCGGCTCGATCTCGCGATATTCGCGCAGTTCCGCGGCCGTGAAGCGCTCGTGCACCTCGCAGGCACCCGCCCAGGTGAGGATCTCGACATCGGTCTGGCGCGCCACGTTGGCGGCCAGATACTGGTCCGGGATCAGCAGCACCTTCGGCGCGTTGAGGCTCTCCACCACCTGAACCGCATTGGCCGAGGTGCAGCAGATATCGCATTCCGCCTTCACGTCGGCCGATGTGTTCACATAGGTGACGATCGGAACGCCCGGGTGCTTCTCGCGCAGGGCGCGCACATCGGCGGCCGTGATCGATTCGGCGAGCGAGCAGCCCGCCTTCATGTCCGGGATCAGGACCGTCTTGTCGGGGTTGAGGATCTTCGCGGTCTCGGCCATGAAGTGCACGCCGCACTGGACGATCACGTCCGCGTCGGTCTTGGCCGCTTCCTTGGCGAGCGCGAGACTGTCGCCGACGATGTCCGCCACCCCGTGGAAGATCTCCGGCGTCATGTAGTTGTGCGCCAGGATGACCGCGTTGCGCTCCTTCTTGAGCTTGTTGATCGCATGGATCACCGGCGCCAGCACCGGCCACTCGATCTGCGGAATGAAGTCCTTGACCTTCTCGTAGACCGGCGCGGTCGCCTCGGCGACTTCCGGCGTGTAGGCAAGTTCGGGCCGCTCCAGGGGCGCGAAGCCCGGGGCACGCGCCGGGACGGCGCTGGCGGCGGGACGGTGACCGATATCGAGTGCAATGGTGGCCATGATGACCTCCCTGGCTTTTCCGGACCGGCCGCGAGGCACGATCCGTCGACAAAGAGCAATGCGTCGATCCGGGCAGCACGCTTGCGCGCGGCAGTCGCGGACCTTCTTTTGCTCAATTTGAGCATAAACCGCCGTTTAAAAAACGCGGCAATAGCCGTCGGTTATGCTCGTACGGGGTATATATAGGCACCCACCCGGCGCTTGCCAATGTCTTTCTTGTCGCAGTATCGATATTTTGTAGGATGAATGAATATTTCTATTCGATTTCAAACACTTGCTCGACTGCCCGGCGCACGGCGCCGAGCGCCGGTGCCAGAGCCGGCAAATGGCCGGCCGTCATCATCCAGACCGCGAGGCGGGCGGTAAAGTCGGGGACCTCAACGATCTGAAGCCGGTCGCACTCCATGCTGGCACGCACCATGCGGCGGGGAATCAGGCCGATACCGACCCCGTCGGCAATCAATTGCAACTGCTGCGGAATGCCCCAGACGGAGGCGGCAACGGTGAGCGACTTGCCGCTACGCAGAAACCGATGCTCCAGTCCGGTTCGAAAGCCGCAGCCGTCAGGATTGATCACGAAAGGATGGTCGGCGAGATCCTCGAGTTCCATGCGCTCCGGCAAGCCGGCGGAACGCGCGGCAACCACGGAGACCTCCTCCATGCCGACGCGGATGGCCGTTTCGCGTGGATCGGGGCCCTTCTCCTCCCTCAGGAAGACGATCGCCGCATCGAGCTCGCCGCCGCGCAGGGCCGCACGCAGATCGATGCTCGGTCCGGTGCGCAGGTCGAGCCGGCCGTCCGGCACGTCACGTGAGAGCCCGCCGAAGACCGGCCGCAGCACGGCATCCATGACACCGGGCGTTACCCCGAGACGCAACACCTGGCCGGCGGACGGGCGACCGACGGCGCGGCGCAGATCCTCGGTGGCGTGCAGGATATCGACACAGGCGCGATAGGCGGATCGCCCCTGTTCCGTGGGACGGGCCGGCTTCTGGTCGCGGTCGAGCAAGGTGACGCCGAGGCTTTCCTCAAGCCGCTGGAGGCGGCGGGTGATCGCCGGCTGGGTCAGGTGCAGGCGCGCCGCCGCGTGCGCGAGCGAGCCTCCCTCGACCACCGCGACCAGGGCGCGCATATCGTCGATGTTCATGCCGTCTCCCGTTCCACCCCGTTTGCGTGACTGTCTGAAGGCATCCTTACATGCAAGATCGGAATGTCTTGGATAAATATGTTTCATTATTTTTATGTCATCAAATCCCGCATAGTCGCGGCAACTGAGACTGCCGGCCATCGCGCCGGCCCTTCGCCGGGAATTCCACGATGACAACCGCCTCCCCTTCCCCGCTGCCGCGTGTCGCGGTCAGCCTGCCGCTGATCATCGTCTGCGGCTGCCTCGTCGCATTGATCAGCTTCGGCCCGCGCTCGGCGCTCGGCCTCTTTCTTGCCCCGATGACGGAGGCACGCGGCTGGTCGCGCGAGATCTTCGCGCTGGCGCTTGCCATCCAGAATCTCGTCTGGGGCGCGGCGCAGCCGGTCGCCGGCATGATCGCCGACCGCTTCGGCACCGCGCGCACGATCGCCTTTGGCGGCGTACTCTACATGACCGGCCTTCTCATCATGGCCCAGGCGGAAAGCGCCCTGGTGCTGCATCTGTCGGGCGGCGTGCTGATCGGCCTCGGCGTCGCCTTCTCGTCCTTCTCGCTGGTGCTTGCCGCCTTCGGGCGGGCCGTCACAGCGGAGAAGCGCTCGCTCGCCTTCGGCGTCGGTACCGCTGCCGGCTCCTTCGGCCAGTTTCTCTTCGCGCCCCTCAGCCAGGGACTGCTCGATGCCTTCGGCTGGCAGGAGACGCTTTACATTCTCGGCGGGCTGATGCTCGTCGTGCCGTTCCTCGCCATCGCGCTGAGGGGCAAGCCGGCGGCCTATGTGCCCGGCTCCGGCATCGCCGACCAGAACCTTGGCCAGGCCATCGCCGAGGCATTCCGCACCCGCGGCTTCATCCTGCTCACCTTCGGCTTCTTCGTCTGCGGCTTCCACGTCGCCTTCATCACCGTGCACCTGCCGCCCTATATCGCGGATATCGGCCTCGACCCGAAATGGGGCGCCATCGCCATCGCGCTGATCGGCTTCTGCAACATCTTCGGAGCGCTGGCCTCGGGCTATATCGGCGGCCGCTACCCCAAGCCCTATTTCCTGTCGCTGATCTATGTGGGCCGGGCCATCGCGATCTCGCTGTTCCTGGTGGCCCCGGCAACGCCGCTGACCGTGCTCGTCTTCGCGGGAACGATGGGCTTCCTGTGGCTGTCCACCGTGCCACCGACATCCGGTCTCGTCGCGGTGATGTTCGGCCCGCGTTACATGGCGACGCTGTTCGGCTTCGTCTTCTTCTCGCACCAGATCGGCTCGTTCCTCGGCGTCTGGCTCGGCGGGCGGCTCTATGACCAGACCGGCTCCTATGACGTGATCTGGTATCTCGGCATCGGGCTCAGCATCTTCGCCGCGCTCATCCACTGGCCGATCCGCGAGGAGCCGGTGGCGCGGCTTGCGGCAGTGCCGGCGGAGTGATCCGCCGGCAATTTCCTTGACGTTGCGTCACGATCCCTGATTGACTTCATCCGCGTCCCCACAACCGGAGATCACGCGGATGAAATGCGGAAGCCTTGAAAACCAGGCGGTCAAGGCCGGAGGCTTGGGCCGCACGCCGTTGAAGGCCGTGCAGCACGCCTTCGCCAATGTCATGGAGGCGGGCAACGGCGGCTGCGGCTTTGCCGGCGAGTGCGAGGCCGGCAAAAGCTGCGGCTTCGTCATCACCCGGATCGTCGAGATCTCCGTCACCATGCAGGCCGACTACTACGAGGCGTCGGTGTCGACCAACGGGCGGTGCCAGTGCATCGACCCGATGCCGTAGCGGTCTTCCGTCCTTCGCCTTAGCCGGAAATCTTCGAGAAGTCGGCGACGCTGCGTGTCGCCTCTCGGATTTCCGCGAGCAGGCGCAGGCGGTTGAGGCGCAGATCCGTGTCATCCGCATTGACGAGAATGTCGTCGAAGAAGCGGTCGACGGGCGCGCGCAATCCGGCAAGCGCGGTCATCGCACCGGCGAAGTCCTCGCCCTTGAGCGCGTCGCGAATATCGGCGCGCGCCGTATCGATGGCGGCCGCAAGCTCGATCTCGGCCTTTTCGACCAGATGGTCGGCATGCGGCCGGTCGGTGACCTCGACCCCGTCCTTCTTTTCCTCCGCCTTGAGGATGTTCGCCGCCCGCTTGACACCGGCAAGCAAGTTCGTCCCGTCCTCGGTCGCCAGGAACGCGCCCAGCGCCTCGACGCGTTTCACCACCATCAGGAGGTCGTCCTGACCCTCCAGCGCGAAGACCGCGTCGATGAGGTCGTGACGGGCGCCCTGCTCGCGCAGGTGCACTTTCAGCCGGTCGGCGAAGAAGGCAAGGAGATCGGCGGCAAGCGGGCTTGCCTTCGCCGTCGCCGGATTGGCGTGGCCAAGCAATGCCGCGAGGCGGAGCCGCAAACCATTCTCCAGCACGATGCGGATGACGCCGAGCGCCGCACGGCGCAGGGCGAACGGATCCTTGGAGCCGGTCGGCTTCTCGTCGATGGCCCAGAAGCCGGTGAGAAGATCCAGCTTGTCGGCAAGCGCCACGGCAATCGCGACCGGATCGGCCGGCACCGCGTCGGACGGGCCCTGCGGCTTGTAGTGATCCTCGATGGCAAGGGCCACCGAAGGCTCCTCGCCCTGCATCTGCGCATAGGTGCGGCCCATCTGGCCCTGCAGCTCGGGGAACTCATAGACCATCTGCGTCGGCAGGTCGGCCTTGGCAAGGCGCGCGGCGCGCGCCGCCTTCTCCACGTCCGCACCGACCAGCGGGGCGATCTCGCGGGCCAGAGCCTCGAGACGGTTCACCCGCGCGCCCTGGGTGCCGAGCTTTTCGTGGAAGACGACGCTGTCGAGCTTCGGAAGGCGGCTTTCGAGCGGCGCCTTCAGGTCCGTCTCCCAGAAGAAACGGGCATCGGACAGACGCGCCCTGATCACCTTCTCGTTGCCGGCGATGATCGTCGCCCCGCCATCGGCGGCCTCGATGTTGGAGACCGCGACGAAGCGGTTTGAGAGCCTGCCCGTCGCGGGATCGCGCAACACGAAACACTTCTGGTTGGCACGGATCGTCAGCCGGATGACCTCGTCGGGGAGTTCCAGGAACGCTTCCTCGAAACTGCCCACCAGCACCACCGGCCATTCGACCAGCCCGGCGACTTCCTCAAGAAGTCCCTCGTCCTCGACCAGTTCCAGCCCGAGCGCCATGGCACGGTTGCGCGCGTCGTTGGCGATGATGTCCTTGCGCCGGTCCGCATCGAGCACGACCTTCGCCTTCTCCAGCTTGTCGGCATAGTCGTCCAGCCGGCGCACCTCGAAGGCATCGGGCGCCAGGAAGCGGTGGCCGCGCGTGATGTTGGACGAAGCAATACCGTCGACCTCGAAGGGGATCACCTCCGGCTCCTCGGTCTCCGGTCCGAAGGTGGCGACGATGGAATGGAGCGGGCGCACCCAGCGCATCTGCCCCGTGCCCCAGCGCATCGACTTCGGCCAGGGGAACCCCCGGATGATGCCCGGCATGATCTCGGCGAAGATCTCGGGCGTGGCACGCCCCGGCTTCTCGATCACCGCGACGTAGAAGTCGCCCTTCTTCGGGTCGGAGGCGACCTGCGCCTCGTCGATGGAGGCAAGCCCCGCGCCGCGCAGGAAGCCTTCAAGCGCCTTTTCCGGCGCGCCGACGCGCGGGCCTTTCCGCTCTTCCCTGGTCGGTTTCGAGCCCGCCGTCAGCCCGGCAATGTGCAGCGCCAGGCGACGCGGCGTCGCGAAGGCCTTGGCACCCTCATAGGTCACGCCCTGGTCGACCAGCGCATCAGTCACCAGCTGCTTCAGGTTTTCCGCCGCGCGGCGCTGCATGCGGGCGGGAATTTCCTCGCTGAAGAGCTCCAGGAGAAGGTCGGGCATCGCGGGATCTCGAAGTTTGGGGCCGGGATGCCCGCACCTGCGCGCGGCATCCGATTTTCGTCCCGCGTCCGTTAGCAAGTGCGGGAGGAAAAGTCACCCCCCGCACTCAGGCGGCGGGGAGCGAACCTACCAGCCGCCGCCGCCGCCGCCACCGCCGCCACCGCCGGAAAAGCCGCCCCCTCCGCCGCCGGAGCTGGAGGATTTCGGTGCCGGGAGCGAGGAGGTGAAGGTGCCCGACATGGCTCCGAGCGTGTCGCCCAGTGACCCGGAAACATCGTGGCTGTCGAAGGCCCGGCCTGAATACCAGGCCGGAGCATAGGCGGTTGCGGCAGCTGCGCCGGCCGCCGTCAGAAGCCATGTCTCGAAGGCCTTGGACCACGGCTTTTCAACGTCGAGCGCCACGGCATAGGGAAGCAGCGTCTCGAAATGGGAAGGGCTCATGCGAGGCGCGCCTTTCATGTTCATCCGGTCCTTCTCGGCGACCTCGAGATACATCTTCAGACCCTCGATCTCGTCCATGACCGTGCGGCCGAGCGCCGTCGGCGCGCCGATCAGGAAGTAGAAGAGGATATTGACCGCGAGCAGCGCGACGGCAATGAGCGCCAGCGGCGGAATGGCCCCTTGCGACTGCAACAGCGCCGCCGCACCGACGAGATGACCCATGGTGATGAAGCCGAAGATGACAAGCGTGAAGACGACCCGCAACGCGGTACTGCGCGAACGGTGGAACACCTTGCCGATCTGCACCGTGAACATGACAACGACGAACGTGACCATGAAAATCGGGATCATCACGGCGATCTGGTCGTCGCTGAGTTTGCCGAAGGCGAGCAGTGCAAAAATCGTCACGACCGACAGCGCGACACCCGGCACCAACCAGACGGTATTGGCCTTGAAAAACCGGTTGCGGTTCTCCCCCTCGATGGCGCCGCGGAAGGTGCTGCCAAGCGACTTGACCGCCGTTCCGTTCGCCTTCGACACGGTGAAGCGTCCCTCACGCCCGTCGAGCCATCGCGCGATGGCCTTTTCGCCATTCGCCAGTCCGGCGTAATCGCCTAGCGCCCCTTCTGGCCGCGTCAGCTTCAGGTCGCCCGCCAGATCCTCGAGCACCAGCCGACCCTTGACGGCAAGGCTGATGCAGGCGGCGGAAAGCGCGCGCCAGCCGCCATCGCCGAACCCCTTGCGCACGACATAGTTCGACAAGGCCGGCGAAATTCCTTCAGGCCCCTCGAAACGGGGAAAGATCACGCCTTTGGGAGGGTCCCGCCCGACCAGCCGCCAGACCCAGAGGTAGTAGCCAAGCACAAGAACGAGACCCAGACCGCCAAGGATCTCGGCGAAATGATCGGAAAGGAAATACCCCAGCTCCTGTTCGGTCGTCGGCTCGGCGACGACGCCCTTTGCCATCTCGACATTGACCGTCAGCCCTTCGCCAGGCGCAAGGACGCGTGTGGAGGCAAAGAGCACGCTGCGTCCGCCATCCTCGACGCGAGCGGTAAAATCCCGGCCGGTGGCGCCATAGGCGCCCGTGTAGGCCGAGTAGTCCTTTGCGGTGGCGCCTTCGGGCAGCACAACCCGCGCGACGGCCTTGTCGATCGGGAAGTTCCATTCGTTGCCGGTCGCGTTCCAGTAGACCTCGTCATGGCCGTCGAAGAACCGGACCTGCCGGTCGGTGCGGTAGACGATCGTGTAGGTGTAGGTGCCGGGGGAGAGGAAAACGTCCTCGCGGCCGATATAGACGCGCACGCCGCTGCCGCCCCGGTTGACGGTATAGCCGTCCTCCTCGCCGTCGCGCCGGATCGAGACAAGGTCGAAACCGGCCATCGCCCGGCTTCCGTCCGCCCTCTCGAAGGCAAGCGGAATATCGCGGTAGATGCCCCGGCGGATCTGGCTCCCCTCCGCGCGCACGCGGATCGTCTCGGTGACCGTGAACTCGCCGCCGGAGGCGACCTCGACCGTCGAGTTGAAGGCCAGGATCCGTTCGTCGGCCTGCGCTGCAGGCGGGGCGAAGCAAAGGATGAGTACAGCAAGCCAGCCGGCGACCAGCGCCGGGAGATTGCGGAGACGCATGACCTGCCTCCTCAGAACGCGACCTTGGGCACGGCCCGGTCGGCCGGGTCCTCGATCTCGAAATAGTCTTCCTGGGTGAAGCCGAAACGGCCGGCGACAAGGTTCGAGGGGAAACTCTCGACCAGCACGTTCAGCGCGCGCACCGCGCCATTGTAGTAGCGCCGGGCCATCTGCAACGCGTCCTCGGTCTTCTCGATGGACGCCTGAAGATCGCGGAAATTCTCGTTCGCCTTCAGGTCGGGATAGGCTTCGGCCACGGCGAAGAGACGGCCCAGCGCCTGGGACAGCATGCCCTCCGCCTGGGCCCGGCCGGCGACGTCGTCGCGCGGCATGCCGGCGGCCTTCGCCCGCATCTCGGTCACGGCTTCGAGCGCGGCGCGCTCGTGCGTCGCGTACCCCTTCACCGTCTCGACCAGATTGGGAATGAGGTCGGAGCGGCGCTTCAGCTGAACGTCGATGCCGCTCCAGCCCTCGCGCACCATCTGCCGCTTCCGCACGAGGTCATTGTAGAGATAGACAAGATAGAGGCCGACCAGAACGATCAACCCGAGCACGATCCAGGTAGCCATGTGGCAAGGTCCCCTTGCATCCGCGATTTGCGCTTACGCTACTGCAAGCACGGGACACTTGAAACCGCCATCGCGGCACGGACTGTGACGCACATCACCGGGCGGACGAAAACCTAACCGGTGTAGCCGACACCTCCGGCTTCCGTCTCCAGGAAGGCCGCGCCGCAGGCCTTGGCGAGCTCCCGCACGCGCAGGATGTAGCTCTGGCGCTCGGTCACCGAGATGACGCCGCGGGCATCCAACAGGTTGAACGCGTGGCTCGCCTTGATGCACTGGTCATAGGCCGGCAGCACCAGCTGGTGCACGGCGGCGCCGGCCGCATCGCGCGCCTTCGCACCGGCATCGAGCAGGCGGCGGCATTCCTCTTCCGCGTCCTTGAAGTGGCGGAACAGCATCTCCGTGTCGGCGTGCTCGAAATTGTGCCGCGAATATTCCTGCTCGGCCTGCAGGAAGACGTCGCCATAGGTGACCTTTTCCGCCCCCTCGCGGCCGTTGTAGTTGAGGTCGTAGACGTTATCGACGCCCTGGATATACATGGCGAGCCGTTCCAGCCCGTAGGTGAGCTCGCCGGAAACGGGTGCGCATTCGACGCCGGCCACCTGCTGGAAGTAGGTGAACTGCGACACTTCCATGCCATCGCACCAGCACTCCCAGCCAAGCCCCCAGGCGCCGAGTGTCGGGCTCTCCCAGTCGTCCTCGACGAAGCGGATGTCGTGCAGGGCCGGATCGAGACCGATCGCGTAAAGACTCTGCAAATAGAGGTCCTGCAGGTTCTCCGGGGACGGCTTCAGGATCGCCTGGAACTGGTAGTAATGCTGCAGCCGGTTGGGGTTCTCGCCATAGCGGCCGTCTGTCGGGCGGCGCGAGGGCTGCACATAGGCCGCCTTCCAGGGACGCGGCCCGAGCGAGCGCAGCGTCGTCGCGGGATGGAAGGTGCCGGCGCCGACCTCCATGTCATAGGGCTGGAGCACGACGCAACCCTGGTCCGCCCAGAAGCGCTGCAGCGTCAGGATCAACCCCTGGAAGGAGTTCTCGGGGCGCATGTGCGCAGGCACCGCTTCGCTCGTCATGTCTCTCGTCCTCGAATTCGGCGGGAACGCGGCCGGGAGGCACGTCCCGGCTGGCGCCGGGCGAGAGGTGCCATCAACGCATGCCTGCGTCAAGACGGGCGGACCCTCGTCAGCTCCACTCCGGTGCCGACAAGGCAGGACAGACCGTATCAACGGGATCGGCAGGACTGTGTCAGGCATCACAGCGCCAGACCTTCCGTTAGGTCATCTTGTAGATGCGATGACGAAAGAGGAGGAAATATCCCCACGCCATCGAGAAGCAAGCCGCAGGAACAGTCCGGCGGCAGGACACTCGGAGGACGATAACATGTCGAACTTTCAGAAGCTCATCCTGGCGGGCGTGACGGCCCTTTCCATGGCCCTCGCCAGCACCGGCGCCCCGGCCCAGTCCAGCGGCAAAGGCGGTGGCAACAATGGCGGAACCAGCAGCACCGACAGTTCCCCGCCGACAGGCGGCGGCGGCAGCAAGGTCTGGAGCCATCGCGGATCTGCCAACGGCGTCATTCTTTGCGCCACACGGGAATGCATGGGTTCCGAGACCGCGGCAATGGTCGTGACCCATTCGCCGAACTATCCCCGGAGGCGGTATGGCCGCGAGCGGATCGTGCAGACGCCGCCGGCGGAGAACTGCAGCAAGACCCGCTATGTCTACCCGAACGGCACGGTGATCATCCAGTCGACCTGCCCGCGCGCCGTCCTCGGGCACACCACCTCCTACCGCTGAGGGCTCACCTCGCGACCCCGGCCGGGCGCTGCGGCAACGCAGCCCCGGTCTGGTTGCATGACGGGCCACGCGCCTGCCTCCCGACCCCAGCCAGACAACTTGTCGGTCCTCATGGATGCGGCGCCCTCCTTCCCGGCCGTTCCCCTGTTTTCACCTTGCGAATGCCATGGCCCGACCCTAGTTGCTCCGGAGAGCAGAGGTTCAAGAGGCCAATCAGCGATGTATTCTATCGGGGAACTGTCCCGGCAATGCGGGGTCAAGGTGCCGACGATCCGCTATTACGAGCAACAGGGGCTGATCGAGGAACCGCCGCGCTCGGCCGGCAACCAGCGACGCTATTCGCAGGCGGCGCGCGACCGGTTGACCTTCATCCGTCACGCCCGCGATCTCGGCCTGTCGCTGGAGGCGATCCGCGAATTGCTGCATCTGAGCGAGAACCCGCAAATGCCCTGTGCCGAGGCCCATCAGATCGCGGGCAGCCACCTTGCGGGAATTCGCGAGAGGATCGCACGGCTGCAGAAACTGGAAGGGGAACTGTCGCGGGTTCTGGCGAGCTGTCACGGCGAGACCGTCGGCGAGTGCAACGTGATCCACACGCTTGCCGATCATGCCTTGTGCGAGACCGAGCATTGACAGCGCACAGTCCCATCGGCTTTCGCATCCCGGGAACCGCGTGATTCAGTCCTTCGGCCGGTAGCGGCCTGTTTCCGGATCCCGCTCAAGCGTCTTGACCGGCTGCCCGGCGGACGCCTTGCGGGCGACCCTGGAGACCTTTTTCTCGACGCGGCCCATCTCCCGGCGTACGGCGCGCACGAGCAGATAGCCCCCGATCGCCAATCCAGCCGCTGCAAACACATTTACCATTTCATCCTCCCGGCCGGCCGCCCCGCCCTACAGTCCGTAACGTGCCCACAATGCGCGGTGTTCCAGCGTCGCAACCGCATCCTCCGCCCAGCCTTCGGCCAGGGATCCGCCCGAAAGCAGGCTTGCCCCGGAGATGCCGACCCCTTGCTTGCGCGAGAAGATGGACCGCTGGCCACCCACAAGCCGCATCTTCACCTTGTCACCGAAGCGCGCACGCAGGACCGAGCGAATGCTGCCGATACCATCGACAAGACCGAGGTCGCGGGACGTGCTGCCGGTCCAGAACAGGCCGGAGAAAAGGTCCGGCGCCTCGGACAGGACATCCCCGCGCCGCGCCTTGACCAGGGCGATGAAGCTTTCGTGCATCTCCTGCTGGATCGTCTTCAGATGCAGGACATCCTCGTCACGCTCCGGACGGAAGGGATCGAGAATCGCCTTGCTCTCGCCGGCCGTGTGCACCCGTCGCTCGATGCCGAGCCGTGCGATCGCCTCGGTGAAACCGAAACTGGCGGAAACCACGCCGATGGACCCGACAATCGAACTGGCATCGACGAAGATCTCGTCGCCGGCGATTGCAAGCATGTAGCCGCCGGACGCGGCCACATCCTCGACGAAGACGAGCACCTCGCGCTTCTTCTCGGCGGCAAGTTCCCGTATCCGGTCGTGGATCAGGCGCGACTGAACCGGCGATCCGCCGGGCGAATTGACGACCAGCGCCACCGCCGGAGCCTCGAAGCCGAAGGCCTTGTCGAGCACGGGAGCGAGCGCGGCGAGCGACAGTCCGGGGCGAAACGGCGAAACCATGCCAATGGCGCCTTGCAGGCGGACGACGGGAATTGTCGTCGGCACATTGCCCCATTTGCCCGGAAGTTGTCGGCGGATGCGGTCGAACAAGAGAAATCCCTTCGATGAAACAGGCGCGAAGACAGAAGCCGCACATGCAGCCTCGGTCCATATAGGTGGCGGCAGCGGCAAGAAAAAGACGGGCGCGCCAACGGCGCGTCGATCAGCCGGCCTGCAGGGAGCCAAGCGCCTCGCGCACGGCCAGGAAATCGCGCCAGGCGAGCCGTTTCTGCACCGGGTTGCGCAGCAGGTAAGCCGGATGCAGCGTCGCCACCGCCTTGATCGCGTCGCCCTCGCCAAGCGGCATCTGCGTCCAGCGGCCGCGCAGGCGCAGGATCCCCTCCTGGGCGCCGGTCAGAGCCTTGGCGGACGCCCCCCCCAGGAAGACAAGCACGCGCGGGCGCACAAGCTCGATCTGGCGCAATACGAAGGGTTTGCAGATTTCCGTTTCCTGCGGGCTCGGGGTGCGGTTGCCGGGAGGCCGCCAGGGGACGACATTGGTGATGTAGACGTCGCCGCGCGACAGGCCGATCGCCTCGATCATCCGGTCGAGCAACTGACCGGAGCGCCCCACGAACGGCACTCCGCGCAAGTCCTCGTCGCGTCCGGGCGCCTCGCCGACGAACATCAGCGACGCGTTGGCCGGTCCGTCGGCAAAGACGAGGGACTTCGCCGTCAGGCGCAGGTTGCACCCCTCGAAACGGGCGAGCGTCTCGCGCAATTCCTCAAGTGTCGCGGCCGTGCGGGCGGCATCGCGCGCGGCGACAACAGCCTCGTCGCCGGGCAGGACGGCACCGGAAGCCGTGGTGACCGCTGCCGGAGGCTGGGCCACCGGACGTGGCCGATCCTGCGCAGGCCCGTCCCGCAAGCGACCGGAGGCAGCCGGCCGCGCCGCATCGTCCTGACCCACCGCCGCTCTTGAAGGTGCCGGCGTCCCGTCCAGCGGGGCACGGTTGCTCGCAGAATGGCGAGCCACCGGAGGCCGTGCCGCGAGCGCGAAAGCGTCAACCGGTTCGCTTTCCAGCCAGGCATCGGCGCCTGCCGAGACATAGAAGTCGAGCAACGCCTCGAGACCCGCGGCAACCGACATGTCACGCGGCAGGCCGGCAGGCTGCGCATTCCCGGCGGGGCTGTCGTCGATCGGCTCTCTTGGTTCCATGGCCTTGTTGTGACGCATCGACCGGCGAAGCGCAATTGCCTGGACTTGACCGGAGAGGTCTCGACAGGAATATTACCTTTACGTAAACGTAATATATCAGTCATTGGCTTATCGACATTGCAGCGACTTTCGCGCTGCACTAAACAGAATGCGCGAAAAGGCAAGGCACGGGGCACATAGAGGGAGAGTGCAATGAGCGAGACGGAGACGCTGGGCGAGCGCGAGAGCATGGATTTCGACGTCGTGATCGTCGGCGCCGGCCCGGCCGGCCTGTCCGCCGCGATCCGGCTCAAGCAGATCGCCGCGGAAAAGGACGAGGAACTCTCCGTCGTCGTGCTGGAAAAGGGCTCGGAGGTCGGTGCCCATATCCTTTCGGGCGCGGTGGTCGATCCCATCGGTGTCGACAAGCTGCTGCCGGGCTGGCGCGAGGAGGCCGATACCCCGTTCAAGACGGAGGTGACGGCCGATCATTTCCTCGTGCTCGGGCCGGCGGGCTCGATGCGGCTGCCGAACCTGATGATGCCGCCCTTGATGAACAATCACGGCAACTACATCGTCTCGCTCGGCAATGTCTGTCGCTGGCTCGCCGAAAAGGCGGAAGCGCTCGGCGTCGAGATCTATCCCGGGTTCGCTGCCGCAGAAGTGCTCTATGACGGCGAGGGCCGCGTCGTCGGTGTCGCCACCGGGGACATGGGCATCGGCCGTGACGGAAAGCCCAATGCGGGCTTTACCCGCGGCATGGAACTGCGCGGCAAATACGTGCTGATCGCGGAGGGCGTGCGCGGCTCGCTCGCCAAGGAGCTGATCGCACGCTTCGACCTCGACAAGGACAGCGACTTCCCGAAATTCGGCATCGGCATCAAGGAATTGTGGCAGGTCGCGCCGGAACGGCACCGTCCGGGCCTCGTCCAGCATTCCTTCGGCTGGCCGCTCGACAACAAGACCGGCGGCGGGTCGTTCCTCTACCACCTGGAAGACAACCAGGTCGCAGTCGGCTTCGTCGTCCACCTCAACTACAAGAACCCGTACCTGTCGCCCTTCGACGAGTTCCAGCGGTTCAAGACCCATCCGGCCATTCGCGAGACGTTCGAGGGCGGCAAGCGCATCTCCTACGGCGCGCGCGCCATCACCGAGGGCGGTTTCCAGTCCGTACCGAAGCTGTCCTTCCCCGGCGGCTTGCTGATCGGCTGCTCCGCCGGCTTCGTCAACGTGCCCCGCATCAAGGGGTCGCACAATGCCATGCTGTCGGGCATGCTGGCGGCCGAGGAAGTGTCGGCAGCGCTCGCCCGCGGAGAAGCGAACAGCGAGCTTGGCCACTACGACACGGCCTGGCGAGAGAGCGAGATCGGCCGTGACCTGAAAAAGGTGCGCAACGTCAAGCCGCTGCTGTCGCGATTCGGCACCCTGCTCGGCACGATGCTCGGCGGCCTCGACATGTGGACCAACGAGCTTTTCGGCTTCTCCTTCTTCGGCACCGTCTCACACGGCAAGCGCGATTCCGAAAGCCTCGAACCGGCTTCGAAGCACAGCCCCATCGCCTATCCGAAGCCGGATGGCGAGGTCTCCTTCGACAAGCTCTCCTCCGTGTTCCTGTCGAACACCAATCACGAGGAAGACCAGCCGATCCATCTGAAGGTGAAGGACGAGGCACTGCAGAAGACGTCGGAACACGATGTCTTCGCCGGTCCCTCGAACCGCTACTGCCCTGCCGGCGTCTACGAGTGGATCGAGGAAGGCGCGGACGCGCCGCGTTTCCAGATCAACGCGCAGAACTGCGTCCACTGCAAGACCTGCGACATCAAGGATCCGAACGGCAACATCACCTGGACCGTGCCGGAAGGCGCGGGCGGCCCGAACTACCCGAACATGTGAGGATCCCGTCCCTGCGAGGACGGTTCGATCCGCGAACGCACAACAAGGAGGCCGCGCATCGCGCGGCCTCACACGTATTCGCGCCCCGCTGCCCTCGCGCCTTGCATGAACGTCTTGAGAAAAACATCGAGCGCGGCCCAATCGGTGAACTCCATGTCGCCGGACCGGTCCATCGCAACGCCCTTCTCGCGCAGGATCCGGTGAAGGACCCAGCGCTTGAGGAAACTCATGCGCCGGTCATGCACGGCTCCCGCGGCCAGGTGCACGCTCGTTGCCTCCCAGTCGAGTTCGTCGAACATGTCCTCGACCGCGGCCCGCGCCCCGGCAAGGTCTTCCTCCAGCTTCGACGACGCCGACAGGCTGACCGAGATGAAAGCGGTGGGCACGCGGTCGAGCCGGGCACGCTGCTTGCGGATGAAATCGACCATCTCCGCCTGGTGCCGCCCGACATGGAGGGAGGCCGCCAGAATCGCCGCATCGAAAGTGCCAAGCTCGAGCGCGGCGGCCGCGCGCGCATCGACCAGCGTCGCCTGATCGCCGGCCATACGCAGCCAGTCGGCGACCCGGTCGGCGACCTTTTGTGTCTGGCCTTCCGTCGTCGCGTAGACCACCAGAACATGTGTCATCGTTTCCACCCTGCAGCGCCTCTCCGGGCCCTTTCAGGGTGCATCAGCCGGACGACGCTTTCATGACGCGAGTCAACACGGTCATGACAAAGCCGGCAAATCAAATCCGGTCAGGCGCGATTGCGCGTCTGCGCTTCCACGGCGGCAAAGGCCGACATGTTCACCACACCGCGCGAGGTCACCGAGGGGGTGAGGATGTGCATGGGTTTGGCCGTGCCGAGCAGGATCGGGCCGACATGCAGGCTGTCGGTCATCACCTTGACGAGGTTGAGAGCGATGTTGGCCGCGTCGAGCGAGGGGAAGACCAACAGGTTCGCCTCGCCGGTCAGGCGCGAGTCCGACATCACCCGGCCGCGCATCGCCACCGACAGCGCGCTGTCGCCATGCATCTCGCCATCGACCTCCAGATCCGGCGCAAGGTCCTGCAACATGGCCAGGGCCTCGCGCATCCTTTCGGCCGATTCCATGTCCCGCGAACCGAAGTTGGAGGCCGAAAGGAGAGCTGCGCGCGGCGTGATGCCGAAGCGACGGATTTCCTCGGCGGCGAGCATCGTCGTTTCTGCAATCTCGCGGGCACAGGGGTCGATGGTCACATAGGTGTCGGTGAAGAAGGTCGCGCCGCCGGAATTGATCAGGAGCGACAGGGCGGAGAAATCCTGAACGCCGGGCGCCGTGCCGATGATGCCGCGCACATCGGCAAGATGCTTGGAGTAGCGTCCCTCGAGCCCGCAGATCAGCGCATCCGCCTCGCCGCGATGCAAGGCCAGCGCGCCGATCACCGTGGTGTTCGAGCGCACCATGGTACGCGCTGCCTCAGGCGTCACGCCGCGCCGGCCGATCAACGACAGCAGGCTGTCGACATATTCGCGGTAACGCGGATCGTCCTCCGGATTGATGCATTCGAACTCGCGGCCCGGCCTGACCCTGAGACCGAATCGCTCGCAGCGTGCCTCGATCACCGAGGGCCGTCCGATCAGGATCGGCCGGGCCAGCCGGTCCTCGATCAGCACCTGCGCGGCACGCAGCACCCGCTCGTCCTCGCCGTTGGAGTAGATGATGCGCGTGTCGCTGTCACGGGCGGCCGCGATGATCGGCTTCATGATCAGGCCCGAGCGGAAGACGAACCGGTTCAGCCTGTCTTGATAGGCGTCGAAATCCTCGATCGGCCGGGCGGCGACACCGGTCTTCATCGCGGCACGCGCCACCGCCGGCGCGATGCGCAGGATGAGACGCTGGTCGAAAGGCGACGGGATCAGGTATTTCGGACCGAAGGTCTCACTGACGCCGCCATAGGCACGCGCGGCGATCTCGGACGGCTCCTCCCGGGCCAGTTCGGCAATCGCCGCGACGGCCGCAAGCTTCATCTCCTCGTTGATGGTCGTCGCGCCGACATCGAGCGCGCCGCGGAAGATGTACGGAAAGCAGAGAACGTTGTTGACCTGGTTCGGATAGTCCGAGCGGCCGGTGCACATCATCACGTCATCGCGCACGGCGAGCGCGGCCTCCGGCATGATTTCCGGTCGCGGATTGGCAAGTGCCAGGATCAGGGGCTTGTCCGCCATGGCCGCAACCATCTCCGGCTTCAACACGCCGGCGGCGGACAGGCCCAGAAAAACGTCGGCGCCGGGGATGACGTCGGCCAGGGTGCGGGCATCCGTCTCCTGGGCGAAAACCGACTTCCACTCGTCCATCAGGGTCTCGCGGCCCGTGTAGACGACGCCCTCGATGTCGGTGACGAAGATGTTCTCCTGGCGCGCACCCAGCGACACCAGCAGGTTGAGGCAAGCCAGCGCCGCGGCCCCGGCGCCCGAGGCGACGATCTTGACCGCGGAAATGTCCTTGCCGGCCAGTTCCAGCGCGTTCTTGACGGCGGCGGCGACGATGATTGCCGTGCCATGCTGGTCGTCGTGAAAAACGGGAATGTTCATCCGGTCGCGCAGCGCGCGCTCGATCATGAAACATTCCGGCGCCTTGATGTCCTCCAGGTTGATGCCGCCAAAGGTCGGCTCCAGCACGGCCACCGCGTCGACGAAGCGGTCGACGTCCAACTCGTCGACCTCGATGTCGAAGACGTCGATGCCGGCGAACTTCTTGAACAGGACCGCCTTGCCCTCCATGACCGGCTTGGACGCAAGCGGCCCGATGGCGCCGAGACCGAGGACGGCGGTTCCGTTGGTGATAACCGCGACCAGATTGCCGCGCGCGGTATAATCCGCCGCGAGAGAAGGATCGCGGGCGATCTCCATGCAGGGCGCGGCGACACCGGGCGAATAGGCAAGGGCCAGATCCCGCTGGTTGCCGAGCGGCTTGGTCGCCTGGATCTCCAGTTTCCCCGGATGCGGGTGGCGGTGATAGAAGAGAGCTGCCTCGTCGAGATCGTTGGCGGGCGTTTCCGGTGTCTTCTTGTCGGTCATGACGATCCACTTGAGGCTGGCTGACGAAACTTGCGACGGCTTACCATCGCTCTCTTCCCCGTTCTTTCGAACTGGCTCTCACGAGGGCCCTGTCCCTGACGAGCGCAGGTTCGCCCGGATGAGGATACGAATCAGCAGGTACAGGACCACGGCATTCAGGCAATGCCATACGAAATGCGTTCCCACAGGGAAAGACGGGCAAAATGGGATATCGGCCATCCTGAAGGCAAGGGAAATCATGAAGATCGCACCGATTAGCGCAAGCGGGCCTGCTGCAGAGCGGTTGAGCCGGCGGGCCGCCACCGCAACAGCCAGGATGGCGATCGCCGCCGGTACATAACCGGCGGAGGAACCGATCACGCCGGAGAGCACCGGCGCCACCCCATAGCCCAACACCAGGAACGCAACGGTCAGCACCAACGACACCACAACGCCTCGACCGAGAATGCGCCGCATCGCCAGGTAGAAATAGACATGGATGAAGACGGCAATCGGCACGACGTCGGCAAGCGCCGCCCAGCGTGTCGCAACCGTATGGAACAGAAATGATCCAATGCCGATCAGGAAAAGGATGACGATGAGCGCGGGCACAGCCCGGTCGCCGGGACGTGTGAACGGCACCTTGCGGCGCTGGTCGGTGCGCCAGGCAACCCAGGCGGCCACGGCAGCAACCAGAAAAGCCGCATTCGTCAGCGCATTGACCGGCTCGGCCCAGAGCCCGGGATCGAGCCGTTCGCAATAGGCATCGACGGACCTTGTCCAATCCATCCCCTCGCCTCCTGCCTCCTTGCGCGGCAGACCCGCCTTCAGGCCCTGCGACCGCTCACCGTCTGGCGTGCGAATGCCGACCGCCCTATCCTGCACTGCAATCGCGTGCTTGTCTTGCGCGCCCGCAGTCCCTCAGAGGATCACCACGCTCATGCATCGCATTGATGACAGCCGTCCCTTCGTCCCTCTCAACATCGCGGTCCTGACCGTGTCCGACACCCGGTCACTGGAGGAGGATCGCTCGGGCACGACGCTCGCCACCCGGATCGTCGACGCAGGACATGTTCTCGCCGGCCGGGACATCGTCACCGACGACGTGGAAAGGATCCGCGCCGTCGTGAAGGGCTGGACCCGGTCGGACGGCGTCGACGTGGTGATCACCACCGGCGGCACCGGCTTCACCGGCCGGGACGTGACGCCGGAGGCCATCGAACCACTTTTCGACAAGCGCATGGACGGGTTCTCGGAGGTCTTCCACCGCATCTCCTACGACAAGATCGGCACCTCGACGATCCAGTCCCGCGCGACCGGTGGCGTCATCGACGCGACCTATGTCTTCGTGCTTCCGGGCTCGCCCGGTGCCTGCAAGGATGCCTGGGACGGAATTCTCAAGTGGCAGCTCGACTACCGCCACATGCCCTGCAACTTCGTCGAGATCATGCCCCGTCTGGACGAGCATCTCAAACGCGGCAAGCTGCGCGAAGCCTAGGGTCTACATCGCGGCAGGTGCCTGGCAGCTCTCATTGTCAGTTCGTCGAGCGGATCATGCGTGATGAAGGGATCATCGGGCATGATCCGACCGGAGACACTCGCGCATCCGTCGCACCCGTTTGAGTGGCGATTTTTCGCCGTTTGATCTTGCGCGCTCCAGCAAGGCGCATGGCCGCCAGAGCCCATGCGATCCCCCTGCTGGAGCGAAGCCCGGAGGGCGACAGCGGGACATCGGCAAATGGCGGAGGGAACGCTGCTGGGATCGAACCTTCTCCACCCCCTAAATCACTGTCATGATTGCCCCGCATGCTGGCGCATCACACCTTCTGCAGCACTGGGACGGGTGCGCGGAAAAGTCGCAAAATGGTAGGAATTGACCGTCGGGTGACGCTACACTGACGCGGAAGGGTCGGTCTCTGTTTCTTGCGTTGTCATGCTTGGCATGTTGGCACTCCAATTTCACGAGTGCCCGGCAAACCTGTTTTCCAATCAATTGACCAAACAATGGAGTGTTTCCGAATGAGATTTTCTAAACCCGTCAACCTTTTCGCCTCTGTCTTGGTGCTCACCGGGACTGCCGCGCAGGCAGAGCCGATCAAGGTCAATGTGATGAACTACATCGCAGCCCAGACCGCCATGCAGTTCGCCACCTATCAAAAACAGGCCGGCGGCGTGAACACGGTGCTGAATGAACGCGAGCCTGTGCCCGTCGACAATCAGCCGACGATCCGTATGAACCGCGATACGCTTTACAGTTTCATCGTCGTCGATATCAGCGAAGGTGCGACTGTCACGCTGCCGGATGCAGGATCGCGCTATCGCTCGATGATGGTGGTGAACGAGGCCAACTACATCAACGCGGTCTACCTCGGTGCCGGCGCCCACGAGTTGACGAAAGAGAAATTTGGCTCGGACCACGTCTGGGTCGGCATTCGCACGCTGGTCGATTCAAACGCGCCCGCTGACATCAAGGCGGTGCATGAACTGCAGGACGGGATCAAGGTCGAGGCGGGATCGGCCAACCCCTTCGTGGCGAAGGACTATGATCAGGCCAGCTACAAGGCGACGCTCGATTCCTTGCTGGAACTCGGCAAGGGCGTGCCCGACTCGACAGGCTGGTTTGGCTCGAAGGACGATACCACGCCCATTGGCCACCTTATCGGCACCGCAGTCGGTTTTGGCGGGCTGCCACAAAAACACGCCTTCTACCTGAACGTGAACCCCGACTTGCCGGTCGGTGAATATCAACTGACCGCCAAGGATGTCCCCGTCAAGGCGTTCTGGTCGGTCAGTCTGTATAATGACAAGGGCTATTTTCAGAAGAACCCGCAGGACGCCTACAACTTCAACAGCGTCAACGCGAAAAAGAACGAAGATGGCTCGATCACCATCCACTTCGGCGGATGCGATGATGGCCGCGTTAATTGCCTGCCGATCATGGACGGCTGGAACTACGGCGTGCGCCTCTACGAGCCCGAACAGGCGATCCTCGACGGCAGTTACGTCTTCCCCTCGGTGGAGAAGGTTTCGAAGTGACCTCGGCCGGCTCGTCACAAGGCGGTGGCCAAGATATCGCCCTGCCGTGGCGTCCCTTCAAACTCTCAGAGGGAAAAATGACGCTCAAGACCCAAATCTCGACGCGGACGCTTGGCCTCGCGCTCGCGCTGGTCGGTCTCGCCGTCACGCCGCAAACCGCGGGTGCGCAAGAGGCACTGGCCGCCGGTGAGGCCAAATCCATCGCCGAGGAGGCCGCGATCTACGGCCTGCCGATGATGATGAATTACAGCGTGATGTACCAGTTCGCGATCGACAAGAGCAGCAGCCAGTACAAGGCGCCGTTCAACCAGATCAAGAACGAAGCGAGCTTGGCATCGCCCAAGGATACCGCCATCGTCACGCCGAACAGCGACACGATCTATTCCTTTGTCTGGATGGATCTGCGCGCGGAACCGGTCGTTCTCTGCACCCCCGAGGTCGAGAAATCCCGGTATTTTTCCGTCCAGCTCGTCAACCTTTATACCTACAATTTCGGCTATATCGGAAGTCGGACAACCGGCAACGATGCGGGGTGCTATGCGATCGCCGGTCCACGCTGGGACGGGGACAAGCCCGATGGCATCAGCGAGGTCATTCGCTCCAGCACCGAGTTCGGGTTCGCGAATTTCCGCACCCAGGTCTTCGGGCCGGCCGACCTTGACAACGCCAGGGCCGTGCAGGCGGGCTACAAGGTCGCGACCCTGTCCGAATTCGCAAACACCAAGGCACCTGATCCGGCCCCAGCCGTCGACTGGATGAGATTCGACAAGGACACCGCGAAAAAGGACCCGCTGGGCTACCTGGCGTTCATCCTGCAATTCACCCCGGCCATCGGCGAAGCCGCTTCGGAAAAACCGCTGCGCGACAAGTTCGCCAGGATCGGGATAGAGGCGGGCAAGCCGTATCCTTCCATCGATCTTTCGGATGACGTGAAAACCGCCATCGCCGAAGGCCTGAAGGCGGGCGTACAAAAGGCCGAGGCCAAGAAGGAGAACGTCGGCAAGGTGGTCAATGGCTGGCAGATTTCGCAGGGGCTATTCGGTGATCGCGCCATGTTGAAGGACGACTACCTGACGCGAGCGGCGGCGGCGCTTGTCGGGCTCTATGGCAACGATTCAGCCGAGGCCTTCTATCCGCTGACCCGACAGGACGGACAGAATGCGGAGCTCGACGGCAGCAAGACCAACTATACGCTGACCTTCCCGGCCGGCGAACTGCCGCCCGTGAATGCCTTCTGGTCTGTGACGATGTATGACGGGAAGACCCAGCTTCTTGTCGAAAACCCCATCGACCGATACCTCATCAACGCGCCCATGCTCCCGGACATGCACAAGGATGAGAACGGCGCGCTAACGCTGTACATCCAGAAAGACGCGCCGACAGATGAGACCCTCAAGGCCAACTGGCTCCCCGCCCCCGATGGCCCGATCTACATGGTCATGCGGCTCTACTGGCCAAAGAAAGCCGCTCTGGACGGCAGCTGGCAACCGCCCGCGATCATGCCCGCGAACTAGGCCTGCCGGATGGGCGGATGCATGTCTGAAAAATCCCGGGATGCCCGTTTCGCCGCGGCGGGTGCGCCGACAAGTGTTGTCTTCCTGCCGGAGACCGCCGACGAGACTTTCTTCTCTAGGGTGTGGATTCCAGTTGTGCTGGATTGACCCCGAAAGTCGTTCGAAAGGCCCGGGCAAAATGTGCCCTTGAGGCGTAACCCACGGCCAGCCCGGCCGTCCCGCTGCCGGCACCTTGTGCGATCAGCCGGCGGGCGACGCTCATTCTCTCGCGGCGCAGGATCGCCGACAGCGCCTGCCCCTCTGCCGCAAGGCGGCGACGCAGTGTCGATTCCGACAGGGCCAGGCGCGCGGCGATCTCGCCCGCCGTCCACCGTCTGTCGAGTTCCGTGCGCACCAGCCGGGCGACGCGTTCGGCAACGGAGAGGTCGAAGAGCGGCCTTGCGGCCGGCGCATCGTGCAGCAGGGCAAGAAGCTCGTGAAGGCGCGCCGTGCGAAGGACGGGCTCCGCCGGTCCGGCCTCAATGGCTTCGGCCGCATGAAGCAGGGCCTGGACCCGCCCGGGCGTGAGGGGAATGACAAAGGTGCCCTCGGTTCGCCCCCTTGCCGCCTCGACCGGACCGACCGGCGGCAGCATGTCGGGTTCGATCGGAAGGATCAGGGACTGGTAGAGATGCGCCCTATCATCAGGCTCGTTGACGATCTCCAGATCGACCGCCGATGGCAGGACGAATGCCGTCCCGGCGGAAAACCGCTCCGACATGTCGCCGAGCCACACCTCCTTCGCCCCGGACAGGACGATGCCGATCAGCGGCCGGTCCAGCCGTACGCAGGCCAGCCGCTCCCGCTCGATCGCGCAATAGGAGAACAGCCCGGGTGCGTGCTCCGAGATCCCGGACATGCCCTGGACGCGGAAGCGCGCCAACCCCGCGCGCAACCGTTCCATCAGTTCGTTCTTCGAAAAACCGCTGTTCATCATGAACCCGAGACTAGGTCATCGGCTCGCACCCGGCAAAGCCGACGTGACCGGATCGGGTTCAAACCTGATCGAAACCGAACCGCGAGACGCAACCTTGAGCTCTAGTCTTCTCTCATCTGATCACCGGAGAGAACCGATGCGTTGCAAACTTGCTCCCCTTTTCGCCGGCGTCCTGGCCGCCCTCGCCCTGTCGCCAGCCCAGGCAGACCTGGCTGCCGGGGTCGTTGAAGGCTTCAGCAATCCCGAAAGCGTGCTGATCGACGGCCCGCGCAGATACGTCTCCAATCTCGGCGCAAAACTGGACCCGACCGGCCACGACGGGGACGGCTTCATCAGCGAGCTGGACGCGGCAGGACGCATCGTCGCCCTGCGTGCCTTCCCGGCGGAAGGCGAGACGCTCGACGCTCCCAAAGGCATGGCGCTCGCGAACGGCCGCCTCTATGTCGCCGACATCGACCGCATCGTCGGCTTCGATGTCGCCTCCCGCCGGAAGGTCTTCGAGGCGCGTGTTCCGGCCGGCGAACCCGGCCTGCTCAACGACATCGCGGTCGTACCGCACGGCCTTGCCGTCTCCGACACTCTGCGCGGCACGGTTTACCGGGTCGACCTTGGGACAGGTGCCTTCGAGGCGATCGCTTCCGGCATTCCCGGTGCCAACGGCATCGCCTGGGACGCGCGCGGAAACCGGTTGCTCGTGGCCGGCCTCGGTGCACGATTTGAAGGCGGCGACCTGTTCGAGGTGACTGCCGACGGCAAGGTGCGCAAGCTCGGAAAGGGGCCGCACGGCATTCTCGACGGCCTCGCGCTGCTGCCGGACGAAAGGATGCTGATCTCCGACTGGCGGTCGTTCGACCCGCCGTCGCCGGGGGGCATCTCCCTGCATGCCGGCGACGGCACCGAGCTGGCGAGGCTGTCACTGCCGCGCGAGGTCCACGGACCTGCCGATTTCGCGGTCGACGCCGCGTCCGGACTGATCTGGGTGCCGGTGATGCGGGACGGAACGGTGCTGGTGACACCCCTGGTGCGCTGAAGGTTGCGGGGGAGCCGTTCACGGATGCGTGATCGTCGCTTCCCCGCCATCCTTACGGGCCTAAGTTCGACTTCGACCTTTACAGGTATCCCGACGGGAGGACATCCGACATGAGCATAGTGAACCTGAACCGCCGCGCCTTGATTGCCGGCGCCGCCACGGCCGCCATCGCCGCGCCCGCGATTATCTCGGCAAGCGGGCGCGCGAGCGCCGCCGCTCCGATGCTCGGCGTGGCCACGCCCACCTACAATCGCGTCAAGGTGGGCGATTTCGAAGTCACGATGATGCTTGACGCGTCCCGGACAATGGATGGACCCCACCCGATCTTCGGCGAGGACCAGGATGCTGCCGCGGTGTCGGAACTGCTGGCCGCGAACCACCTGCCGTCCGACAAGATGGTCAATGGCTTCACGCCGGTGATCGTCAACACCGGTTCCGAGCTGGTGCTGTTCGACACGGGACTTGGCGGCGACAACGGATCGCTGACGGCGCAGCTCGCCGCCGCCGGGTACACACCGGAGCAGGTCGACATCGTCGTTCTCACGCATATGCACCCTGATCACATTGGCGGCCTGATGACCGGCGGCAAGCCAACCTATCCGAATGCGCGCTACGTGACGGGACAGGCCGAGTTCGATTTCTGGACCCATGACGACCGTCTCAGCGGCCCGACCGAGCGCGTCGCCCAGCTTGTGCGTACCAACGTCAAGCCGCTTGCCGAGAAGATGACCTTCGTCAGCGGCCACAAGGAAGTGGTGCCCGGCATCCTGGGTCTCGACACGCCGGGTCATACGCCCGGACACATGTCCTTCCACCTTTCAAGCGCCGGAAAGCAGCTCCTGATCTGGGGCGATATCGCCAATCATTTCGTCGTCTCGATCCAGCGCCCGGACTGGCACGTGCGCTACGACATGGACAAGGAAAAGGCGGCCGCGACGCGCAAGACGATGTTCGACCTGATCATCGCCGAGAAAATCCCCGTGACCGGCTATCACATGCCTTTCCCCGCTCTTGGCTATCTGGAGACCGCCGGGGAGAGCTATCGCTGGGTTCCCGCCGCGTATCAGTTCACGCTCTGAACGGGCCGGACCGCGCCCGCAACACCGACGGGGCCGGCGCAAGCCGGCCCCGTTTTCGCATCCCCGGCCATCAGCCGGCGGAGTAGGCGGGAGCGCTTTCGAGGAAACGGCCATAGGCTTCGGCATCGGGCGGACGAAAGGTCTCGGCGAGAGGGTTGCGCCGACGCTCGCGCGCACCGATATCGGCGAGAAGCTCGTCAAGATGGCGGAAGTGATAGGGCGCCGAACACAGGCCCCCATAGACCCGGGCCGCCGGGCGTACCGACTGTCGCCAGGCCAGATGCGCGTCGATCCAGCGGGTCATGCCGCCCGTGTCCGGCTGGTTGTCGAGCTTCCCGTCGGCATAGCGGACCAGCCACTGGGCGGCGATATCGCTGGTCAGCACGGTGGCAAAGCTCGAGTTGAACCCGACGAAACCGAGGTCCGGCACATCCGGGTTGACGATCAGCCGGTAGAGCCGGTACTGGCCGTCGGACGTCGTCAGCGCCTCCCGCGTCGCCTCGTCGAGATAGGGCACGCCGAGTTTCCAGCCGACCGCCTGGATCGCCACGTCGAGCGCAATCCGCTCGCCGCCGGAGAGCACGACCTCGCCGTCCTCGTAGCGCTCGAACGTGCCCTGGACGGTCCTGATCTCCCCCTTTTTCACCAGTTCGAAAAACCCTTCCGTGGCGATCGGCAACCCGCAGGCGATGGTGCTCTCGATCGGCTGACCGGGGCGAAGGCCGAGCCGCTTCAGTCCGAACTGGGCCGTCAAGAGGGCCTCGAGCCCCCGCCAGTTGGCCCAGACAAGCGGTCTGGTCAACGCGCGGACCGCGCGGGCCACCCGTCCCTCGTTCCACGGGGGGAACATGCACTCGGAAGCGCGGCAATAGAGGATATGCTTGAAGTTCACCAGTCCGCCGAACCGGTAGGGCACCCGCCAGACCGGTTCCAGATAGACGATGGTGACCTCCTCGGCGCCTTCCCGCACTGCGTTGACGGCCACATCCGTCGCCGACTTGGAGAAGCCCAGAACCACGACCTTCCGCCCCCTGACCAGCGCCGGATCGGTGTATTCGCTGGAATGGAGGATGCGCCCGCCGCCTTCAACAAACGCCTCCTCGCCCGGATGATGCAGGCGGTTGGGATCCGTGAAGGTGCCGCTTGCCACCACGACGAAGTCGAAGCCCTCGCGGACCCTGGCACCGTCCCCGTCCTCGACCTCCAGTTCCCAGCCGCCGCCCGCCCGCCGCTGCATCGTGCTCACGCTCCGGCCGAACCGGATCAGCGGCAACAGGTCGAAGCGCTCGGCGAACTCCGCGAGATAGGCATGGACCTGCGCCCCGCTCGGCCATTCGGGAAAATCCTTCGGCATGGCGAAGCCGGTATAGCGATAGAGATCCTTGGGGCTTTGCGTCCTGATGCCCGGATAGGAGCGGGACGGGGCCCAGACCCCGCCGAGCTCGTGACTGCGTTCGAGCACGGTGACCTCGTGCCCCTTGTCCCGAAAGGCGCGCGCGGACGCAAGTCCGCTGACGCCCGCGCCGATGACGCAAACGCGCTTGCGATTGACCATGATTGTCGTTCCTGCTTGCCTGAAACCGGCGCCCGCACCGGCGGGCGCGCCACGAGAAGCCCGGCGTCAGACCTTCAGTTCCAGCGGATCGAAGACCATGTCCTCGGGCTTGAGGAAGAAGACCTCGCGCAGCGCCGATTGGCGCACGACCTCCGCCGGGTCGCCCAGATTGTGCAGGTTGTCGAAGAGTTCGCGCAGGCGGCGCGCGGGACTGACCCAGAAAATCGCCCGTGCCGGCTTGTCGGTGAGATTGTAATAGCCATGGGGAATGCCCATCGGCATGCGCACGACATCGCCCGGATGTGCCTGATGATGCTGCCCGTCGAGATAGAGATCGAACCGGCCCTCCAGCACGTAGATGAACTCGTCCTGGGTCGGGTGAATGTGCGGCGGCACGAACGTGCCCGGAGGGTCGAGCGTCTCGAAGGAGAAGCAAGCCTCGCCCTCGGTCTTCATCCAGTAGGTGTGGCCGAGAATGCTCCACTCGACACCGTCGTGGCCGGTTCCGGCGCGGGTGATGCCCGGATCGGTGTTGACCTTCACCATGTTGGCGATTGCCTTGCTCATTGGAAGCCTCCCGTCTGGCGCGCCTCGCGCGCATCCGTCCTCTGGTGCGGGTCGTGCAGGCGCGTCCCTTCGCGGCGCCGACCCTTTTTGCGCCTTCAATGAAAGCGCGCATCGCCGGGCGGCGTCTATCCGCGAAACGCCGCTCCTGTCCGCAGAACGACGTCTGCCGCGCATTTTGTCGGCTCACCGACGCGGATGACGCGCCTGGGGGGCCGTGCTAGGCTTTGCCCCAACAAGGACTGAAAACGGTCCGCTTCCAGAGGACGGATTTGCCATGACGGGTGCACCATGACGGGTGCGCGCGTGCCGCTTGCCGACTATGGGAAGGTGGCGACGCGGGACGTCCACCAGGCGGCCGAACAGGTCGGCCGCATTTTCTGCGCGCACCGGCTCCGGCCGCTTGACCGGGCTCCGGGGTTCAACGCGCTTCACAATCATTGCCGCTTTCCCGGCGGATCCATCAACTACGTCGCCTATGGCGGGGACGTCGAGATCGATCCGGGTTACCTCGAACGCTTCTTCCTCTTGCAGATCCCGCTGAGGGGCGCCGCCGAGATCCGCTGCGGCGGCAGGACGACCGAGACGAGCCCCGGGCTGGCGGCCTCGCTCCTGTCGCCGACGCAGCCTTCCCTCATGCACTGGCGCGCGTCCTGCGGTCAGCTGATCCTCATGCTCGACCGCGCGCCGATCGAGGCCGCCGTCTCGGAGCTCCTCCAGGACGAGGTCGGCGAGTTGGTGTTCTCACCCCGGGTGCGGCTCGACAGCGACTTCGGCCGCACGCTCTTCGCCCAGGTTTCCCGGCTGGCCGTCTGCGCGGAAACGGGCGACTGCGAAAGCAGAGGCGTGCTGGAGCGGATCGGCGGCACGATTGCCCAGGCCCTGATCTGGAACCAGGACAGCAACCGCCGCCTGTTGCTGCTGAAGAGCGACAACGGCACGCCCCTGCCCCCGGCTCGCATCGCCCGGGCACTCGATTATCTCGACGCCCATCTTGAGAACCCGCTTGATGTGACGGACCTCGCCCGTCATTGCGGTTGCTCCGTCCGGGCGCTGCAGGCAGCCTTTCGCCGATATCGCGGGGAAACGATCACCGCGACACTGGAAACGCGCCGCCTCGCCCTCCTTCGCGAGCGTCTTCTGTCCCGCGACAGCGACCGGCACAGCGTGACCGAGCTCATTCACGCCTGCGGCTTTTCACATCTGGGACGTGCGGCGCAGGCCTATCGCCAGGCCTATGGAGAACGCCCGAGCGAGACGCTACGCGCATCGCAGGGCACCATGTAAAGCTGTCGGAGCCTCCTATTGTTCTGAATAAACACAAGTTTCATTGTAACTATTTACGATGTATTTTGATTATTGCCGCAAAATCACGGCACTAAGCGCCAAATTAATTTTCAATATTTCGAAAATAAATGCAGATCAGATCTCATAACCCAGATATTGTCATCTTGTTTTCCCGATTTTACCTTTTCTCAGGCGCGTTTACCGCAAAATTCAACTTCACCTTGCTTCCCGTGGACGGCCAACGTCGTTCACCGGTTGGCTGCCTCGAACTCATGGCCAACCAGAACCGGAAGGAGTCTGACCATGAAGAGAACGCTCGTAGCTCTCGCCGCCCTTGCCTTTGCCGGGACGGCCATCGCGCAGGGAGCCAGCTTCGCGGACATCGATGCCGACCAAAGCGGCGACCTGACCTATGCCGAGGTGACGGCGGTCGCGCCCGAAATCACGATGGAGGCCTTCTCCGCAGCCGACGCCGACCGCAACGGTTCACTGTCTGAGGCCGAGTTCGCCGTCCTTGCCGGCAGTGGCGGGTAACCCCCTCCCCGTTCGTCACTGCTGATGCCGCCGCCCCGTCTGGTACGCCAGGCGGGGCGGTCGCTCCTCACCGGTTAAAAACCCCGGGGCATCTGTCCCTGGAAGAGGGTTTCGATGCGGAATCCGGTTCTCAGTCGCTTTTGTTCCTGATATGTTCCAGCCAGATCCATCCAGGACGACAGCGGAGCAGGCGACAGGCATGCGTGCCAAGAAGGTGAAGCCCGACCTTTCCCCGACGAGCGACGGCAAGAGCGACATTGCCGATATAGACGCGCATCGCGGACGCGGGCGCGGAGCCGGCCTCAACATGGCCGGCCGCTACGAGCGCGAGAGCGTCGAGGCCTTCGACGACGGCTGGGGAACCCTTGAAACGCTGCCGCCTTTCAAGACCTTTCTGCAGGAGGAGCGCGCCCGGACGATCATCACACGCAACGAATCGCCCGACATTTCCTTCGACCGTTCCATCAATCCCTATCGGGGGTGCGAACATGGCTGCGTCTACTGCTTCGCCCGGCCGAGCCATGCCTATATCGGCCTGTCGCCGGGGCTGGATTTCGAGACCCGCCTGACGGTCAAGCCGAATGCCGCCGAACTTCTGGAGCGCGAATTGTCGCGTCCCGGATACACACCGCGTACGATCGCCATCGGCACCAACACAGATCCCTATCAACCGGTCGAGCGGGAGCAGAAGCTGATGCGCGACATCCTGACCGTGCTCGACAAGTGCAACCATCCGGTCGGGATCGTCACCAAGTCGGCGCTGGTGCTGCGCGATGCCGACATCCTCGCATCGATGGCCGGGCGAGGTCTGGCGCGTGTCGCCCTTTCGATCACCACTCTCGACCGGAAGCTGGCACGGACGATGGAGCCGCGCGCGGCAACGCCCCAGAAGCGCCTGGACGCGGTCCGCGGCCTTTCCGAGGCGGGCATACCGACCTCGGTGATGGTGGCGCCGGTCATTCCGGCCCTGACCGATTCGGAAATGGAACGGATACTGGACGCCGCTTCGGAACACGGCGCCACCGGGGCCGGATACATCCTGCTGCGACTGCCGATCGAGGTCAGCCCGCTGTTTCGCGACTGGTTGCTGCGCCATCGTCCCGACAGCTACCGCCATGTCATGAACCTGATCCGCTCGATGCGTGGCGGCAAGGACTATGACGCGGAGTGGGGCAAGCGCATGCGGGGAGAAGGGCCCTATGCGAAACAGCTCGCCAACCGCTTCGCGCTCGCCTGCAAACGGCTCGGGCTGAACAGGACGCGCAAGCCGCTTGCAACCGACGCCTTCATCCGGCCGACCGCCGGCGGGGTCCAGCTGCAGCTTTTCTGAGCGTCCTTCGGCAAGCCGGGCCTGGACCATGACAACTTCCCGTGGATGAGGGCGTGCCGCGACTTGCGACGCACCGGCTCGCCGCCGACGATGCGCCATGGTCTTTTCGCTCCAGACGGCCCTGCAACTTGATCTCCCCTCCCGCCTCTCGCCGAGAAAGGAGGCGCGTCTGGCCGCGGATTTCGAGGGCCGGCTTGCCGGGATCGACGAGGCCGGCCGAGGCCCGTGGGCGGGGCCCGTCAGCGTTGCCGCCGTCATTCTCGACCACAGGGCACTGCCCAGGGGGCTGGACGATTCCAAGGCGCTGACCGGACGCGAGCGAGAGCGGCTCTACGACGAGATCCTCGCCAGCGCGACCGTCGCGGTCGCCTTTGCCTCCCCGGCACGCATCGATGCGCTGAACATCCGCGCGGCGACACTGGAGGCCATGACACGGGCGGCACGGGCGTGTTCGACACCTCCCGCCGCGTGCCTGATCGACGGGCGCGACGTGCCGCCGGGATTGCCTTGTCCCGCTCAGGCCGTGGTGAAGGGGGATGCGCGCATCCTGTGCATCGCCGCCGCCTCGATCGTTGCCAAGGTTGCCCGCGACAGGCTGATGACGCGAATGGACGGGATATGGCCCGGATACGGCTTTGCGGCGCACAAGGGCTATGGCACGGCCACCCATGCTGAAGCACTTGCCCGGCTCGGCCCCTGCCCCCTGCATCGCCGGAGCTTCCGTCCGGTGCGCGCCTGTCTGGAAGGCGGGGCCTGAACCGGCGCTGCCCGTCTCAAACGAAAACGGCCCCTTGCGGGGCCGTCTCAATTCACCAGAGATGAAGACGCCTCAGTTGAGACGCGCCTTCACTTCCTCGATGCTCTTGGCCAGAAGATCGTCGCCAACGGCGCCCGAGACCTTCTTGGAAAGGATCGTCTCGGCGGCGGCGATCGCGATGTCCGCGGCACGGCCACGCACCTCGGCAATCGCCTGGCTCTCGGCCTGGGCGATCTTGCGTTCGGCCGCAGTGGTACGGCGCGAAATCATTTCCTCAAGCGCGGTGTTCGCCTCAAGCGTCAGGCGATCCGCCTCGCGCTTGGCTTCCGCGACAATACCCTCGGCCTCGGAAACGGCCTCCTGGCGGCGGCGCTGGTAGTCCGCAAGCAGGGACTGGGCCTCTTCGCGCAGCCGGCGGGCATCCTCGAGTTCCTTGCGGATCGTGTCAGCGCGCTTGTCGAGCGACGCACCGATCGTCGCCGGGATTTTGAAATAGGCGATCAGGCCGAGAAAGATGACGAGGCCGACCAGAGCCCATGCTGAAGCGTCCATCAGGCTGTCCTCACTTCATCGCCGTATCGACGGCCTTGGTAAGTTCGGTCTTGGTCGGCGCCTTGCCGATCAGGGCCTCGACCAGTTCCGACGTGGTGCCGGTGGCGATCTCGCCGACATTGTCAAGCGCGGCGCGCTTGATGTCGCCGATCCGGGTCTCGGCTTCCGCCAGCTTCGCTGCAAGATCGCTTTCGGTCGCGGCCCGGCGGGCATCGACGTCGCTCTTCAGCTTGTCGCGGGTTTCCTGCGCGATCTTGTGCGCGTTGGCACGCGCTTCCGCCAGGGCCTGCTCATAGGCGGCGATCGCGGCGTTGCTCTCTTCGTTCAGACGGTTTGCTTCCGCGATATCGCCCGCGATGCGGTCGCGGCGATCCTCGAGGATGCCGCTGATACGCGGCAGGGCAACCTTGCTCATGATCCAGTAGAGCAGGCCGAAGGTAATCGCCAGCCACAGGATCTGAGACGCGTAAGTGGTTCCGTCGAAAGGAGGGAACGTGCCGACCGAATGCTCGTCGGCCGGGATCTCGATGACAGCGTTGGTGCTGCCGTGTTGGGTCTCGGCGCCGGTCGTGGCCATTATCATCTCCAATGCCGCAGCCATGCTCGCATCGCGCCTCGCGCGAAGCGCCGGCCGGGCGCGTCATGCGCCCGGCCGGAAAATTTGCGTCGCTGACGCAGTTCGACGTCGTGGATCAGACGGCGAAGAGCAGGAGAAGAGCGACGAGAAGCGAGAAAATGCCGAGCGCCTCGGTCACGGCGAAACCGAAGATGAGGCGGCCGAACTGGCCATCAGCTGCAGACGGGTTGCGCAGGGCGCCCGACAGGTAGCTGCCGAAGATGTTGCCGAGGCCGAGAGCCGTACCGGCCATGCCGAGACAGGCGAGACCTGCACCGATGTACTTTGCTGCTTCAGCTTCCATGACACTTGCTCCTTGAGATAAGTTTTTCAGCGACGAAACGACGGCTCCGCCTTATTGCGGAGCCGAACCAAACTGACTTCTAGTGGCTCGGATGCAGCGCATCGTTGAGGTACATGCAAGTCAGAACCGTGAACACGTAGGCCTGCAGGAAGGCCACGAGGAACTCCAGGCCGGTCAGCGCGACCGTCATCGCCAGCGGCAGGATCGAGACGAGCGGGCCGAAGATGCCCAGGCCTTCCGCCGCGATCAGCGAGGTGACGAAGCCGGCGAAGACCTTCAGGGTGATGTGTCCCGCCAGCATGTTGGCGAAGAGACGGACCGAGAGGCTGACCGGGCGCGACAGGAACGAGATGATCTCGATCGGCGTCACCAGGAAGAACAGTGCCGGCGGCACGCCGTCCGGGGTGAACAGCTTCAGAAATTTCACACCGTGCTTGGCGAAGCCGTAGATCATCACGGTGCCGATGACCAGCATGGCCAGCGCGAAGGTGACGATCAGGTGGCTGGTGACGGTGAAGAAGTAGGGGAACATGCCGATCAGGTTGGCGATCAGCACGAACATGAAGAGCGAAAACACCAGCGGGAAGAACCGCATCCCCTCGTTGCCGGCCGAACTTCGCAATGTGTTGGCGACAAACTCGTAGGACATTTCCGCCAGGGACTGCCAGCGCCCCGGGACGAGGCCACGACCACCGGTCGACAGCATCAGGAACGTCGCGACAACGGCCGTGGTGGCGACCATGAACAGGGCGGAATTGGTGAAGGACAGATCGAGGCCACCAACCTCGATCGGGACGAGATTGATGATCTTGAACTGGGAGATCGGATCGTTCGCCACCGGGTCGGCCCCTCTTTAGCGGTCGCATTTCGCGCGCACGCGCCATACCTGTCTGCGCAAAAGCGCCATGATTTCCTGTCTCAAACTATCCGTCGTTCATCCTGTCCTTCTGCTCCGCCATCAAACCGGCGGAACGAAGGACATTCAAAACGCCCGCGACAAAGCCCAACAGCAGGAAAACGATCAAGCCCCAGGGGCTTGTACCGAGACCCTTGTCGAACATCCAGCCGATGGCCGCACCAACCAGAATGCCCGCGACGAACTCCGTCGACAGCTTCATGGCCTGCGCGTAACCCTGGCCCGCACCGGAGGACGCACGCTTGTCCGCCTCGGCGGACTTCGTCGTTCGTTCCTCAAGCGAGCGCACCAGCCGGTTCTTTCGCTCGGACAGTTCCGCTTCCGTGGACCGTTGACCCTTGTCTGGCCCGTTCTCGTCGGGAGACACCACTCGCCGTCCCCTTTCCTAGATACGCACCGGCCCGCGCCACCTGCCCTTGGAAGCCGGGCGCACCATAGTCGGCACCCCAGCACCTGTCAAGAACGCTTGCGATAAGCTTAACGCATTGAATTCAATGCACAAACGGAGACAGAACATGGCGTGCGCGAGCTTTTCCAGCGGAGGGCGCGCGGCGATGTCGCAATGCGGTGCGACGGCCGTTCGTCGCGCCTTGCCATGCAAACCTCCAGCGCGCTGATTCATCGCTTCCGCAACCGCCAGGCCCGATGCCCGCGCAAGCCGCATATCCTTGGGCTTTCCTCGCTTTCCCCCGTTGCACCGGCGTGCCGCATCCCGAAGCCCCGGCGCGCGGGTCGGTTGGAAAGCCGCGAATCGCGCCATTTCCGCAGCCCTCTCGCGCAAGCCTTGCCGATGCCCCTAGCCCGCTTCGCGGAACCGCTCGGCGGTATCCAGATCGACGGACACGAGTTGCGAAACGCCGCGCTCCGCCATGGTCACACCGAACAGGCGGTTCATTCGCGCCATGGTGATCGGATTGTGGGTGATGACGACGAAGCGGGTGGCGGTCGAACGGGTCATCTCGTCGAGCAGGTCGCAATAGCGCTCGACATTGGCATCGTCGAGCGGCGCGTCGACCTCGTCGAGCACGCAGATCGGCGCCGGATTGGTGAGGAAGACGGCGAAGATCAGCGCCATGGCGGTAAGTGCCTGCTCGCCGCCCGACAGCAGGGTCATGGTCTGGGGTTTCTTGCCGGGCGGACGGGCAATGATCTCAAGCCCCGCGTCGAGCGGATCTTCCGCGTCGACGAGCTGCAGCTCGGCCGTGCCGCCGCCGAACAGATGGGTGAACAGGCGCTGGAACTGCGCGTTGACCGTCTCGAAAGCGGCAAGCAGGCGTTCGCGCGCCTCCCGGTTGATATTGGAGATCGCGCCCCGCAGCCGCTTGATCGCCTCGATCAGGTCGTCGCGCTCGCCGACCAGGGTGCCGCGCTGCGTCTCGATCTCGGACAGTTCGTCCTCGGCGCGCAGGTTGACGCCGCCCAGGCGCTCCCGCTCGGCCTTCAGTCTCTCGACCCGCCGCTCGATGCCGTCGGGTTCAGGCAGCGGCGCCCCCTCCTTCAGGCCGGCCAGCCCCGGCAGTTCCGAAACCGCCGCTTCAAGCGCCTCGTCGATCCGTGCCTCGACCTCCTCCTTGCGCCCGCGCGCCGCCGTCAGCCGTTCTTCCGCGCGGATGCGGCGCTCGCGCGCGTCTCCAAGTTGCGAAAGCGCGGTCTGCGCATCCGCATCGGCGGCACGCTGCGCCGTCTCGGCGGCCACCAGAAGATCGTCCGCGGCCCGGCGCGCTTCCTCGGCGGCGGAGATCTCGGACAGCAGCGCGCGGCGCTTCAGTTCGATATCCTCCGGCGCCTCGACCAGCGCGGCGCGCTCTTCTTCCGCCGTTTCGATGCGCTCGCCCAGTATCCCGATCTGCTGGCGCGCGCCGGAGGCACGCTGTACCCAGCTTGCCCGCTCGCGGCCGATCGCCTCCACCCGGCGGCGGCGCATGTCCGCCTCCCGGGCAAGACCCTCGGCGGCAGCCCGCTCGCGCGACAAGGCGGCCCGCGCCTCGGCGGCCTCCGCCCGGGCCGTATCGATCGCGCGCGACAGGTCACCGTCACCTGCAATCTCCGCAAGCGCCGCCTCGGCGGTCTCCACCGCCTCGCGCGCCTCGCCAAGATCGGTTTCCAGCCGCTCGACACTCTCGCGCAGGCCCGCCAGCCTGGCTTCGGCCTCCGCATGGGCCCGCTCAAGGCGCAGCACCTCCTGGCGCGCGGCATCCGCCGCCCCGCGCGCGGCCTTGACCTCCTGGCGGGCAGCGTCCTCCGCCTCCCCCGCGCGCGCAAGCCGTGCACCGGCGTCGTCGAACGCCGCACGCAACCCGGTCAGGCGCTCCCCTCCGGCGGCAATCTCCGTTTCCAGCGCGGCCAGGCGGTTCTTGCGCGCCAGACGCTGGGCAGCAGCCGTCGGCGCGTCGGCCGCGATCGTGAAGCCGTCCCAGCGCCACACGGCCCCCTCCCGGCTGACCAGCCTTTGTCCGGGACGCAGGAGCGGAGCCAGGCGCGCGCCGGCCTCGGCCTCGACGACACCGATCTGGGCAAGCCGCCGCGCCAATGCGTCCGGCGCCTTGATGAAGCCGGCGAGCGCCTCGACCCCCTCCGGGAGGGCCGGGTCGGCTTCGCGCCCCGCCTCGCCAAGGTCCGTCCAGTGCATCGGCGCGTCCCCCCCGAGAGGGGCGTCGAGATCCTCGCCAAGCGCCGCGCCCAGCGCCATCTCGTATCCGGGAACCGCCGACATCGCGTCGACGACCGGCGGCCAGTCGCCAACCTGTCCTGCGGCGAGCACGTCGGCGAGGGTGCGCGCTTCGGTCTCCAGCCGGGAAAGTTCCGCCTCGGCCTCGGTAAGCGGCAGGCGCGCCGCTTCCAGCCCGGTGCGTGCGGACCGCGTGCGCTCCTCGGCCGACAGCGCCAGTTCCTCCGCCGCGTCGAGCCGCTCCTCGGCAACGATCAGCGCCTCGCGGCCCAGTTCGAGATCCGGCGCCCCTTCCAGTTCGTCCTGCAGGCCGGCAAGCTGGGTTGCGGCCTCATCATGCTGGCGGGCAAGCCGTTCGGATCGCTGCCGGGCTGCCTGATGCGCCTCGGCCAGTTGCTGCCGCCTTGCGTGGATCGCGGCCTGTTCGCCGGTCAACGAGGCAAGCCGCTCCTCCGCCGCCTGCACCGCCTCGTTCGCCGCCTCGACCAGCAGCGCCGCCTCCGCAGCACTTTCCTCCTCGGCCAGCGCCTCGCCGCGAAGCTCCTCTTCTTCCTCGGCGAGACGGGAGAGATGCTCGTCGTTTTCGGAGATCAGCGCCTGTTCGCGGGCAATGTCCTGATGAAGCTGCTGCAGGCGCCCGGCAAGATCGGAGAGCCGTTCGCGCACCCGGCGCTCTTCCCCGTCAAGCTCGTTGCGCGCCAGGACGAGCCTTTGCACCGCCGCACCGGCGCAAGCGGCCGCATCGCGCGCCTCCGGCACCTTGTAGGACGCGATCGCCTGCGCCTTGGCCGCTTCCGCCTGCCTGGCCGCCACGTCCCGCATGCCGGCCTCGGCCTCGGCGAACTCCGCCTCCGCGGCCGCCAGCCTGTCGCGGCAGTCGGCCCAGCGCAGGTAATAGAGCGCGGCCTCGGCGGAGCGGATCTCGGCGGACAGGTTGCGGAACCGGCTGGCCTGGCGTGCCTGCCGGCGCAAGCTGTCGAGCTGGCCGTCGATCTGGACGAGCACATCCTCCAGCCGGTCGAGGTTCTGTTCCGCCGCGCGCAGGCGCAGTTCCGCCTCGTGGCGGCGCGAATGCAAGCCCGAGATGCCGGCGGCCTCTTCCAGGATCTGCCGGCGGGAGGTCGGCTTGGCCGCGATCAGTTCGCCAATCTGTCCCTGCCGGACCAGGGCCGGCGAGCGCGCGCCGGTGGAGGCATCGGCAAAGAGCAGTTGCACATCGCGGGCGCGCACGTCGCGGGCGTTGATCTTGTAGTTGGAGCCGGATTCGCGTTCGATGCGCCGCGTCACTTCCAGCATGTCGGCATCGTTGAAGCCGCTGGGCGCCGTCCGGTCGGCATTGTCGAGAAAGAGCGTGACTTCCGCCGTGTTGCGGGCCGGGCGGTTGAGGCTGCCGGAGAAGATCACGTCGTCCATGCCGGACGCGCGCATGTTCTTGTAGGAATTCTCGCCCATGACCCAGCGCAGGGCCTCGACAAGGTTGGACTTGCCGCAGCCGTTGGGACCGACGACGCCCGTCAGGCCGTCGCCGATGATGAACTCCATGGGTTCCACGAAGGACTTGAAGCCGAGGACGCGCAGCTTGTTGAACTTCATGGAAGCAGCGCCGCCGGAAGCTGGCCAGGGGCGCGCGCGAAACGGCGCAGGCCTGCGCCTGTCACGTTTCGCGCCGCAAGCCCCCTAGAGGTATTTCGCGGCTTCCTTGTCGAGCTGCTCAACACTGATCGCACCGCTTACCTTGTTTCCGTTGAAGAAGAAGGTCGGCGTGGAGCTTACGCCGAAGTCCGATGAGGCACGGTCGCGCGTCGCGTTGATCCCGTCAAGCAGAGCCTGATCCGTCAGGGTCTTTTCGAAGCTTTCCTGTGTAAACCCGATCTGCTTGGCGAAATTCAGCAGCGAATTGTAGGGATCGTTGCTGAAGGCCCAGTTGCGCTGCTCGGCGAACATGACGTCGACCACGTCAAAATATTTCTCGTCCGGAACGGATCTGGCGAGCATGAAGGCGGCGGCGGCCACCGGGTCGAGCGGAAACTCGCGGAAAATGAAACGCACCTTTCCGGTCTCGATGTATTCCTTCTTCAGGTGCGGATAGGTGGCCTTGTGAAAATTGGCGCAATGTCCGCAGGTCATCGAGGCATATTCGACGATGGTGAGGGGAGCGCCTTCCTCGCCAAGAACTTTATCCGGCAGAGTTCCAGGTTCGAGCAACTTGTCGAGATCCACCGACTGGGCCAATGCAGGAAGCGCAGAAAGCGCGCAGCCCGCGGCCAAAAGCCCGGCGGAGGAACGGAGGATCATCTGTCGGCGGTTCAAGGTCACGAGCGCTATCCCATCTCAGTGCGTTTGTCGCGAATATGCATCAAGTCCGTGCGCAAAACGGCCCCTGGCCGCAGAAGGCTGTTTATCGCCTTTCACGCAGGCGTCAACCGACACGCAGAATATGGCGTCTTTGGGAGTGCCGGAAGAGCGATCGTCGCTTGCCGATCACAACCTCGCGAGCGGAAAAGCGGCAGCTTCACCGGGACTTGGCGAGCACGGCGCGACCGAGTTTCTCAAGAGCTGCCCCCAACGCCGTTCCTTCGACCGGGCGCAGGACATCCGAAAGTTCCGCCTCTTCCGCATTCGTCAGTGCCCGGAGCCTTGGCGGTGCCTTGCGGCGCGGCGGGGTCAGCGGCCGTTGCAGGATGCGGATCCTCCCGATCGCTGCCCATCCGAAGAAGCCGTTGATCCGCTCGATCACCTGCGGCATGTCGTGGGTCAGCATCAGCGCCGTGGCACCGTCGGTCTGGACGGTGAGGGTGGCCGGGCGCGCCTGCACGTCGGTTTCGTCCCGGTCGCCGCGCTCGCGCGGCCAGTCGAGGCGGGTAGGCTGCACCCGTCCCGCATAGCGCTCGCCGACGATATCGGGCCAGTCCGCGACAAGGTCGGAAGCGGCGAAACCACGCTGCCGGCACGCCTTGTCGAGGCTGGCCCCGATCAGGTCGGCCAGCGGACGCGCGCGCGTCACCCGCCGCGTATAGGGCCGGGCTTGCGTGCCCTGTCCCCGCGCGGTCGGCCGTCCGGACCCTTTTGCCTGCGAATCGCTCATCATTCGAGTGTCACCCGTCAATTGCGACCCTTTTGCGACAAGACAGCCCCAATTCCCCGTTGTTCGAGCCGACAATCGCTGTATGGCCGCGCCAATCCACAAGCCTGCGGGCCCGTGATGCGAAAGGCACTTGAAATCGCGGCTTGCCGCCCGATCCTGTCTGCCGATGACCATGCCGGACCCTGCTTCCTCACCCGATCTCGCTGCCGACCTGCTTGCCTGGTACGATGTCCATGCCCGCGCCCTGCCCTGGCGGGTGTCGCCGGGATCGCGGAAGGCCGGCACGCGCGCCGACCCGTACCGGGTGTGGCTGTCGGAAATCATGCTGCAGCAGACGACCGTCCAGGCCGCCACCCCCTACTTACTCGACTCCCCCGCGCGCTGGCCGCCGGTCGACGATCTTGCCCGCGCCGACGAAGCCGATGTCATGAAGGCATGGGCCGGGCTCGGCTATTACTCCCGGGCCCGCAACCTGAAGGCTTGCGCCGAAACCGTGGCGCGCGAGCATGGCAGCCGGTTCCCCGACAGCGAGGAGGCGTTGCGCGCCCTGCCCGGCATCGGTCCCTACACGGCCGCGGCCATCGCCGCGATCGCCTTCGACCTGCCGGCGACCGTGGTCGACGGCAATGTCGAGCGGGTGATGTCGCGGCTCAGGGCAATCGAAACACCGCTTCCGGCCGCCAAACCGGACATTCGCGCCTTCACCGCCGAACTCGTGCCGCAGGAACGGCCCGGCGATTTCGCCCAAGCCATGATGGATCTCGGCGCCAGCCTGTGCAGCCCCCGCCGTCCCGCCTGCGCCCTGTGCCCCTGGTCGGCGCCTTGCGCGGCGCGTGCGGCCGGCATTGCCGAGACCCTGCCGCGCAAAGCGCCGAAAGCGCCCAAGCCGACGCGACGCGGGATGGCGTTTGTCGTGACCCGCCCCGACGGGGCCGTGCTGCTGAGGAGACGCCCGCCGAAAGGCCTGCTCGGCGGCATGAGCGAACCGCCGGTCAGTGCCTGGGGCGAGGATATCGACACCGGCGACCTTGCCCTCATCCCGGCGGAGCTCGGTCAGTTGAAGCTGCGCTGGACGCGCATTGCCGGCGACGTGCGCCACACCTTCACCCATTTTCATCTCGAGCTGGGGATCTGGCGGGCGGAGGCTTCGGCATCGCTGGCCGTGCCAGGCGGGCACTGGTGGTCGGCGGCGAGCGACCTTGCCGGGGAGGCGCTGCCCACGGTGATGCGCAAGGCGGTGGAAGCCGGCTTGAAGCGGTGAGGCGCCGAGGCCCGCCCCGGTCGTCTGCCACCGTCCGATAGCGGCCGGTGCCGGGGCATGCGGGCCCGGTTCCCCCGCATGCGCGACCCCGTTCCCGCAGCCTGCCGCACCCGGCCGCATCAAAGCCGTTGCGCTTTGCCTGGAACTGCCGCATAGACGCGCGCCCCCGGGTCGCAAGATTTCAAAGGCATGCCCTCAAGCCGTTGCGGAGACTTCGGCCATGTTCACGCATTCCATTCCCGCCCTTTTCTCGGCTCGCGAGGCGGCGGAGATCATCCGCCTTGCCGAAGAAGCCCAGTCGACCGCCGGAGGACTTGTCGGCGGCCTGCACCACCACAATATCCGCCGCGCCGAAATCTCATGGCTCGACGACACGGGAACCGCCGCATGGGTGATGGAGCGCGTCGTCACGGCGGTGGCAAAGGCCAACCGCGAGCATTTCGACTTCGCCATCACGGATTTCAGCGAACGGCTGCAGGTCGCCTCCTATGACGAGAGCATTGCCGGTCACTACGACTGGCACTCCGATATCGGCGACGGCCCGATCGCGCAGCGGCGCAAGCTCACCATCGTCGCGCAACTGAGCGACCCTTGCGGCTATGCCGGCGGCGAACTGGAGATCAACCTCGGGGGCGCGGTGCAGGCGGCGGAGCGCGGCACGGGCGATGCCACGCTGTTTGCTTCCTTCATGCTGCATCGGGTCGTGCCGGTCACGCGTGGGCGCCGCCATTCCCTCACCTGCTGGTGCCACGGTCCGGCCTTTCGCTGAGGCCGGGCGGGCCGACACCTTCTACTGGAACGCGGTCTCGGCGAAGGAGCGAAGCTTGCGCGAATGCAGCCTTTCGCGCGGCATGGCTCTCAGTTTCTCCATGCTGAGGATGCCGATCTTCAGGTGCTGGGCGACCTGCCGCTTGTAGAAATCCGTCGCCATGCCGGGCAGCTTCAACTCGCCATGAAGCGGCTTGTCGGAAACGCAAAGCAGGGTTCCGTAGGGCACGCGGAACCGGAACCCGTTGGCGGCAATGGTCGCCGATTCCATGTCGAGCGCGATTGCCCGCGACTGCGAGAAGCGCTGCACCGGCTCGCGGTGGTCGCGCAGTTCCCAGTTGCGGTTGTCGATGGAGGCGACGGTGCCGGTGCGCATCACCCGTTTCAACTCGTAGCCGGCATATCCCGTCACTTCCTCGACGGCCTTTTCCAGCGCCACCTGGACCTCGGCAAGCGGGGGGATCGGCACCCAGGCGGGAAGGTCCGCGTCAAGCACATGGTCCTCGCGCACATAACCGTGGGCGAGGACATAATCGCCAAGCTGCTGGCTGTTCCTGAGCCCGGCGCAGTGACCCAGCATCAGCCAGGCATGCGGGCGAAGCACCGCCACATGATCGGTGATCGTCTTGGCGTTGGACGGGCCGACACCGATGTTGATCATCGTGATCCCCGACTGGCCGGCGCGGGCCAGGTGATAGGCCGGCATTTGCGGCAGACGCACCGAACGGTCGCCATCGGCGGGTTCCGGCTCTCCCGCCCGCGTCACCACATTGCCCGGCTCGATGAACTGCGTGTAGCCGCTATGCGGGTCGGCGAGCAATTCCTTCGCCAACCGGCAGAACTCGTCCATGTAGAACTGGTAATTCGTCAGGATCACGTAGTTCTGGAAATGCTCCGCCGCCGTCGCGGTGTAATGCTGCAGGCGGTGCAGCGAATAATCGACGCGCGGCGCCGTGAAGGGCGCCAGCGGACGCGGTTGTCCCGGTGCCGCCTCGAACGTGCCATTGACGATGGCATCATCCAGGACCGAGAGATCCGGCAGGTCGAAGACGTCCGCAAGAGGCCGTTGCAGCACCTCGGCCGCCCCCTCCACATGGGTGCCGTCATAGAAGGCGAAATGCAGCGGGATCGGCCGGTCGCCCGTTCCGATCTCGACCGGCACATCGTGATTGCGCACCAGCAGCTCGATCTGTTCCTTGAGGTACTCCGTGAAGAGATCGGGCCGGGTCACCGATGTCGAATGAACGCCGGGGCCCGAAACGAAGCCGTAGGCAAGCCGGCTGTCGACACGCGAATGAGTCGCGGTAACGATGCGGATCTCCGGATAGCAGGCGCGCACCCGCCCTTCCGGTATCTCCCCGGCGAGAAAGGCCCGAAACGCATCGCGCAGAAAGGCCGCGTTGCTTTCGAAAATCTCCTGAAGGCGGGCAACGGCGGCATTTGCGTCGGTAAACGGCTCGAACGGCATCCGGGGCGGTTGATGCAACACCTCCTCGTTTCGCGTCGTCTCCGGTCCCGTGTTTTCCGGTTCCCTGCCTTCCGGTCCCGTGCCGGTCTGAGCGGATTCGATACCCATTCAGTTGCCTTTCTTTTCTCGTTCTTGTTCTGGCGCTCCAGTATGAAATTTTTTCAGGTCCTGAAAAGTTTTTTCAGCCTCGCCCTTCACCAGCGCAACACCCTGCCCGCAAATTAACACTCTCCGGTGACGGGAGATGGCATTTTGCAAGGCGCGACCAACCTGCCCGGGAATTCGGCAGCGCCGTCAGGCCGTTAGGCAAAAACTGCCGGCAAGCTCCCTGCATGCCCCTGTTAACGAAGCGAAGCAGGCAGCGAATGCCGTTCTGTATTGGTAAACATAGTATTGATTCAAATGAGCTTTTTTGTTTGAGCCCTTAACCGCTGATTTACCAAGCCCGGTAACCATGATGCTCGTAATTGCGTGAGGTTCTGCGTCGCAATGAGTGTACAGCGTATCGGGGTGCCCAGCGTGGCACCCCACCCTTCCCGAGACCTTCCTGCCACGCCCGGCGCCGCGCCGAGCGCCGCTTGGCTTGACACCATCCTCAAGGGGGATTGTGTCGCCGCGCTGGAGAGGTTGCCCAAGGACTCCGTGGACCTCGTGTTCGCGGATCCCCCCTACAATCTCCAGCTTGGCGGCGACCTGCACCGGCCCGATCAGTCGAAGGTGGACGCCTGCGACGACCACTGGGACCAGTTCGCCAGCTTCGAGGCCTATGACGCCTTCACCCGCGCCTGGTTGATGGCCGTGCGCCGGGTGCTGAAGCCGAATGGCGGATTGTGGGTGATCGGCTCCTACCACAACATCTTCCGCGTCGGCAGCATTCTCCAGGACCTCGGGTTCTGGATCCTGAACGATGTCGTCTGGCTGAAGTCCAATCCGATGCCGAATTTTCGCGGCAAGCGCTTCACCAATGCGCATGAAACGATGATCTGGGCCTCGCCGTCGAAGGATGCGAAATACACGTTCAACTACGAGGCGCTGAAGACCTTCAACGACGATCTCCAGATGCGCTCCGACTGGAACCTGCCGATCTGCACCGGCACCGAGCGCCTGAAAGACGACGGGGGACAGAAGGTTCATCCGACGCAGAAGCCGGAAAGCCTGCTCTACCGGGTGCTTCTCGCCTCGTCCAATCCGGGCGACGTGGTCCTCGACCCGTTCTTCGGCACCGGCACCACCGGCGCCGTCGCCAAGCGTCTCGGCCGCCATTTCGTCGGCGTCGAGCGAGAGCAGGACTATATCGACGCGGCACGCGCCCGGATCGATGCCGTGACCCCGGCGGAAGAGGCGGCCCTTGGCGTCAGCCAGAGCAAGCGTTCCGCGCCCCGGGTTCCGTTCGGCAACCTCCTGGAGGCGGGCCTTCTCGATCCCGGCGCACGGCTCACCTGTCCGAAGGGACGGCATGTTGCCACCGTCCGGGCCGACGGATCGCTTGCCTGCGGGACGCACAGTGGGTCCATCCACAAGGTCGGCGCCCTGGTCCAGGGGCTGGAGGCCTGCAACGGCTGGACGTTCTGGCATGTGGAGACGAACGGAACCCGACTTCCGATCGACACGCTGCGGGACGCCTTCCGCAAGGCCCAGGCAGCGGCCTGAGCCGTTCAACGATTTTCCAGAGCGCTTCCCCGCGCGAAATTGCCGCCCCCGTCCGGACAGACCGGCCGGGGGCGGTTTCGTTTGGACCGTCTCGCGCGCGGCGGCATGCCGGTCAGCCGACGCCGAGTTCCGTTTCTCCCCGCTCCAGAACGAGCGGCACGATCAGGTCCTCCTCGTCCTCCAGATGGCGCATGAGGCCGGAAATCAACCGCCCGCTGTCTTCCGCGTAGAGATCGGCGGCCCGGCGGATGCGATCCCGGTCGCCGCCGGAGAGCAGGCCGAGCAGGTCATTGGCCCGGGAGACAACCGTCCCGATACGTTCGTGGATCAGTTCGTGATCGCCTTCCAGGATCTCGAACCCACGCAAGAGCCGCGTCTCGGCCGCCATGAAGACCGGGAAATAGTGCTGGTCCTCGATCATGTGGTGGTGATGCAACTCGCCCAGAAAATGCTGCAGGCGCGGTGCCAGGAAGCCGCCGAAACGCTCCGCCGCGATCTCGCCCTCGCGAAAACGGCCGAGCGCCTCTGACAGCGTTTCCCCGAGCGTTCGAAACCCGTCGTGGCGCGACAGCCAGAACAGCATCAGGCCGCCAAGGTTGTCGTGGCTCTCCCACGTGCCACGCGGATGTTCCTCAAGAAGGAAACGCAATTCGCCGGGCAGGCCGGTTCGCGTGTCGAGGTCGGCAAGGTTCGTCATCGGGATCCCGTGCTTTCAAGGGACATGTCCCGCCCAGGATGGGGCATCCCGCGTTCCACGCAAGGCGCAAACCGCACGTTGCGCGCGGCAAGCGCCGCCTTCTCGCGCAGCCAGCGTCGAGGGTCCGCTGTCAGCGAGCCGGCCTCGTCGATCTCAACAGCATAGCCGCGATTGCGCGCTCCATGAGCGGTCTGGGCAACACAATGGGCAAGGTCGAGCCCGACAAGGCGGAGCCGGCCGACGCCCGCCTCGTCCAGCAAAAGCTCCAGCTCGCGGTTCGAAAAGCCGTCGCCGACATGCTTGACAAGCACATGGGCACCCTGGGTGTCGAGTGCCCGATCGATGCGCTGGCCCGCACGCCCCGGATTGCCGGCACCGCCAAGCAGCAGGCTGGCGACAAGCCGCACCGGCCATTCCCGGAACTGCTGGCGCAGGAAGATCACCGGCGCGCCTTCCTCGTGCGCGGCATGCACCAGATCGCGCACACGGGAAAGCGCGTCATCACGCGCGCCCGTGTCGAAGGCGTGCTTTCCCTGCGCACGGGTGAAGTCTTCCTGCATGTCGATGACAAGGAGAGCCCGACCTGGCCGCGCCGCGATGTCAATCAAGGACCCGGTCGTGGGCCGCGCCAACCGCCGCGCAGTGGCCTGGAAGACCAGAAAAAGCCCGATGAGGACGGCGATGAGCAGTCCGGCCAAGGCAAACCACATGAACCTTCTCCTTCGTCAGCCGATCGGCCCGGGCCGATCGGGATCGTCCTCGTATGCCGCGAAATGGGCGAGGCATGCGGAGAGCACCCGTGCGGCCGCCTCGACATCGCCGGCATCAAGATCCGAGGCCAACGGCGCGAGGAATGCCTGCTCGCGCGACCGGATCCGTTCGAAGAACGCCGCGCCCTTGTCCGTCAGCGCGGCGACGGGCGAGCGGCGATGGGCCGGATTGGGATGCTTGGCGACAAGGCCGGCAGCCAGCAATTCGTCCATCCATTTCTGCACGTTCTGACGCGGCAGGAAGAGCGCGCGACCCGCTTGAGGAACGGTGGCCGGCCCGCCTTCGGCCAGACAGGCCAGAACCGCACGCGCGCCGACGCCGATCCCCGTCCCCTCCAGATGCGATGCAACCGACCGCGCCACACGCCGATGCAGCGGCCGGATTGTCTGGAGCAGATCATAAAGCGCGATGTCGGAGGCTGGCATGGCTGTGCCCTGAATGACATTTCACATGTCTATATGACATATAGAATGTCATTTTATTCTGCAAGTCCTCCAACCATGCACCCACAACGCAAAACGCCCGGCACAAGGCCGGGCGCTGGCATTCTTCAGCTGTCGGATCAGCCGGCTATTCGGCCGCCTGCGGCTGCACCTCCCGCGCTGCCGGACGCTCCCACTTGAGCACCGGATTGCGCGCCGCGCGCGTCTCGTCGAGACGGCCGCGCGGGGCGTGGAACGGCGCGCCCTTGAAACGGTCCGTCTCGCCCTTCTGCGCGCTCATGACGAGATCGCGCATGGTGGCGATGAAGAGATCGAGCGAGGAGCGGCTTTCCGATTCCGTCGGCTCGATCAGCATCGCGCCGTGGACGACCAGCGGGAAATACATGGTCATCGGATGATATCCCTCGTCGATCATCGCCTTGGCGAAGTCGAGGGTGGTGACGCCGGTGTCCTTGAGGAAGCTGTCGTCGAACAGCACCTCGTGCATGCACCAGCGCTGGCCGAAGGGCAGGCTCATCAGGTCCTTCAGGCCGACGCGCACATAGTTGGCGTTGAGCACCGCATCTTCCGAGGCCTGCTTCAGGCCGTCGGCGCCGTGGCTCTTCATGTAGGCGAGCGCACGCACATACATGCCCATCTGGCCGTGGAAAGCGGTCATCCGGCCGAAGGGCTGCTCGCCGTCCTTCAACTCGCTCTCGCTTTCCACCCAGGTTACGCCGTCACCCTCCTTGCGCAGGAAGGGCAAGGGCGCAAAGGGCGCCAGCCGATCGGAAAGCACCACGGGGCCGGCACCGGGACCGCCGCCGCCATGCGGGGTGGAAAAGGTCTTGTGCAGGTTGATATGCATGGCGTCGACGCCAAGATCGCCCGGACGGGCCTTGCCGACGATGGCGTTGAAGTTCGCCCCGTCGCAGTAGAAATAGCCGTCCGCCGCGTGGATCGCCTCGGCCATCGCGATGATGTCGCGCTCGAACAGGCCGCAAGTGTTCGGGTTGGTGAGCATGATGCCGGCGATGTCGCCCTCATGCTCGGCGATGCGCGCCTTCACCGCCTGCGGATCGACCGTGCCGTCCTCGCGCGCCTCGATGGAGACAACCTTGTAGCCAAGGAGCGCGGCCGTCGCCGGATTGGTTCCGTGGGCGGATTCCGGCACCAGAACGACCTTCGGATCGCGTCCGGCGGCCGTATGCGCCGCCTTGATCGCCATCATCCCGCAAAGCTCGCCATGGGCGCCGGCTTTCGGGCTCATGGCAACCGCGGACATGCCGGTCATGGTGACCAGCCAGTGGGCAAGCTCGGCGATCAGCTCGACCGCGCCCGGCACGGTGGAGAGCGGCTGCATCGGGTGGATGTCGCCGAAGCCCGGCAGCCGCGCCATCTTCTCGTTGAGGCGCGGATTGTGCTTCATCGTGCAGGAGCCGAGCGGGTAAAGCCCCGCATCGATGGCGTAGTTCTTCGAGGACAGGCGCACATAGTGGCGCATCGCCTCCGGCTCGGTCAGCGCCGGCAGGTCGGGCACCGCCTTGCGTGCGTGGCTGCCCAGCGCCGGCGTGAAGTCCTCCGGCTCGTCGAGATCGACGCCGCACACATCCATGCGGCCGGTCTCGAACAGCAACGGCTCTTCCATGGCCAGCGCCTTGTTGCCGGTGAAGGTCTCGCGCTCGCTGGTGATCGCCGTCTCGACCGGTGCGGACGGACGGCCCTGATTGTTCATGCTCATGCCAGCACCTCCTTCAGCGCCGAGACGAAGGCCGCGCGGTCCTCGTCCGAATTCACCTCGCTCGCCGCGACGAGAAGCAGGTTTTCCAGATCGCCCTTGCCCGGCTCGAGACGCGAGACCGGCACGCCGCCCAGGACACCCTTGTCGGCCAGCGCCTCGACGACGCCGTGCGCCGGCATCGGCAGCTTCACGGTGAACTCGTTGAAGAACGTGTCGTTGACCACCGAGACACCCGGCACGGTCTCGAGCATTGCCTTCAGCTTCACCGCGCTGGCGTGGTTGATCCGGGCGAGCTTCGCCAGGCCATTGCCGCCGAGCAACGTCATGTGAATGGTGAAGGCGAGACAGCAGAGCCCGGAATTGGTGCAGATGTTCGAGGTCGCCTTGTCGCGGCGGATATGCTGCTCGCGGGTCGACAGCGTCAGCACGAAACCGCGCTTGCCGTTGGAATCGACCGTCTCGCCGCACAAACGGCCCGGCATCTGGCGGATGAATTTCTGCCGGGTGGCGAAAAGACCCACATAGGGCCCGCCGAAATTGAGGCCGTTGCCGATCGACTGGCCCTCGCCGACGACGATATCCGCTCCTTGCGCGCCCGGGGATTCGACCAGGCCGAGCGACACCACCTCGGTGAAGACGGCGATCAGCAGCGCGCCGTGGGCATGCGCCTTCTCGGCGATCGGCCTGAGGTCGATCAGGTGTCCGTAGACCGAAGGCGACTGAACGACGACGCAGGAGGTCTCGTCATCGATCGCGGCAAGGATGTCCTCGGTGCCGGCCGGATCGGCGCCAAGCGCCTCGACCCGGTCGCCGGCCATCGAGCTCAGCCCCTCGACCACCTGCCGGTAGTGGGGATGCAGCCCGCCGGAGAGCACCGCCTTGTTGCGGCGCGTCACCCGGTGCGCCATCAGCACCGCTTCGGCGGTGCCGGTGGAGCCGTCATACATGGAGGCATTGGCGACCTCCATGCCGGTCAGCGCGGCAACCTGGGTCTGGAACTCGAAGAGATATTGCAGCGTGCCTTGCGTCACCTCGGGCTGGTAGGGCGTGTAGGAGGTGAGGAATTCCGAGCGCTGGATCAGGTGGTCGACGCTCGCCGGCACATGGTGCTTGTAGGCGCCGGCGCCGACGAAGAAGGGCACCGAGGACGCCGCGACATTCTTCGCCGCCATGCGGCTCATGTCGCGCTCCACGGCGAACTCGCCCTGGCGGCGCGGCAGGTCGAGCAACCCGTCGATGCGGGCGCTCTTGGGAATATCGACGAAGATCTCGTCTATGCCGGAGATCCCGACCCGCGCCAGCATGTCGGCGCGGTCGGTCTCGGACAGCGGCAGATAGCGCATGTCACGCTCCTTGGGAGTTGTCGGCAAGAGTGGCGGGGGCGGCCTCGACCACGATCTCGCTCTTGACGGAATTGGCGATGAAACAGGCCTCGTGCGCCTTGTGGTGCAAGGCATCGAGCCGTCCGGCATCCGGGAGGGCGGTGCCGGCGAGCACGATCTCGGGACGCAGCACGACGCGGGTCACCGCCATCTTGCCGGGGGCGACCCGCTCCATCACGCCTTCGGCCCGGTCGCGATAGCTGTCCACGACCAGACCGTCGCGACGGGCAATGTCGAGGAACCACAGCATGTGACAGGAGGATATGGCGGCAACGAAGGCCTCTTCCGGATCGACCGCCGCCTCGATCGAATGCGGCAGGGGCACGACGCTCGGCGAGGCCGAAGCCGGGATGGTCGTGCCCCCGTCGAAGGACCAGTCATGGCCGCGGCTGTAGGCATTGGCGGCGAAATCGCCATCACACCGCCAGTTGACGTCCGCCCGGTAGAGATGCTTCGCCATGGTGCTCAGAGCCCCTCGATATGAGCCTTGTAGGCGGCTTCGTCCATCAGGCCCTCGAGCTGCCCGGCATCGGCGATGCGGATCCTGACGAACCAGGCCGATCCTTCCGGATCCTCGTTGACCTTGCCCGGCGCATCGGCCAGCGCGTCATTGGCCTCGACGATCTCGCCGTCGAGCGGCGCATAGACCTCGGAGGCTGCCTTGACGCTCTCGACGACAGCCGCCTCGTCGCCCTTCGAGACCTTGCGGCCCACCTCCGGCAGTTCGACGAAAACGACGTCGCCAAGCTGCTCCTGGGCATAGGTGGTGATGCCGACGGTGGCGCCGTCTCCGTCGATGGTGACCCACTCGTGATCTTCGGTGTAACGGGTGCTCATGACTTTCTGGTCCTCCGGAAGGGCCTTGTTCTGGCCGGTTCAGGTCAATGCAAATCTTGAAGACGACCGCTCAGGCGGCCGGCTTGCGGTAGTAGCGCTGCTGGACGAAGGGCATGGCCGCCACTTCGGCGTCGAGTTCGCGGCCGCGCACGACGAGTTTCACGGGCGTGCCGGGGGCGGCATGGGCGGCATCGACATAGCCCATGGCAATCGGTGCGCCGAGCGTGGGGGCAAAGCCGCCGGATGTCAGCACGCCGATCACCGGGCCGTCGGGCGAGCGGATTTCCGCGCCCTCGCGCGCCGGGGCACGCCCGGCAAGCGTCAGGCCGACGCGAACGCGCCCGGCGCCCTTGGCAAGTTCGGAGAGAATGCGCGCCGCGCCGGGAAAGTCGCCCGCGTCCTTGCGCCGCTTCTGCAGCACGAAGGTGATGCCGCCCTCGACCGGTGACGTCGTCTCGTCGAGGTCGTGGCCGTAAAGGCAGAGCCCGGCCTCGAGGCGGAGCGAATCGCGGGCGCCGAGGCCGACCGGGCCGACACGCTCGTCGGCGAGCAGCGCACGGGCCAAGGGTTCGGCAGCACCGGCAGGAACCGAAATCTCGTAGCCGTCCTCGCCGGTATAGCCGGAGCGCGAGACATGCACCGCGATGCCGTCGAACTCCATCTCGGCCGCGCCCATGAAGGCAAGGTCGGCAGCAGCCGGCGCGTGCGAGGCCATCACCTCGGCTGCCATCGGGCCCTGCAGCGCGATCAGCGCGCGGTCCTCGATCGGCTCAAGGCGGACATTACCGGGCAGGCCGGCTGCGATCATGGCGTAATCGACATCCTTGCGCGAGGCGTTGACGACCAGATAGAGGCGGCCGTCGTTTTCCGCGCCCAGCGGGCGGGTCACCATCAGGTCGTCGACGATGCCGCCATCGGCATTGAGCAGCACCGTGTAGCGCTGGCGGCCGGGCTTCAGGCCCGCGACATCGGAGGGAACCATCGTTTCCAGGGCCCGTGCCGTGGTCTCGTGGTCCGGTCCGACGAGAAACGCCTGACCCATATGCGAGACATCGAACAGGCCCGCTTTCTCGCGGGTCTGGGTGTGTTCCGCGATGATGCCGGCGGGATACTGCACAGGCATTTCGTAGCCGGCGAACGGCACGAGGCGGGCGCCCAGCTCGCGATGCAGGTCTGTCAGCGGCGTTGAAAGAAGCGTCTCGGCATCGGCCATAGCGGTCGTCCTGGCTCTAGAGGGTCTGGTGACGCGAACACGGTCTCGTATCCACGCACCCCCTCTGTCCTGACGACCTGAGAGATTTCCCGCCCGGCGCACGGCCCGTGGCCGGCGCCCCAGAAGAAAGGCGGTTACTCCTTCGGTGAGAACACACGCATCTTGCGATGCGTCATCCTGCTTTCCAGAGCGTTGCTCGACCTGCGGTCCTTTTGCCTGAGAGTTTCCGGGGCGGTTGCTCCTTCGGCGCCGACGCCCGTGGCATCGACCTCTCCCGCAGTTCGTCCAGACGAAACGGAAACGACAACCTGTCATTCCGTCCTCGCCGGTGGCGCACAACGTCTACGCCACCAGAAATCTTACCTTGCGTCGCATTGTCGACAGCCCGTGCCGGACTGTCAACACGCCTTCCTATTGCCGCCGTTTGGCGTTCTCGTCCAGCGCAATCTGAACCTTGATCGAAGGACCCTGGGGAACAACGAAGTTTTCCTCCACAAGGGCCCATTGTTCGGCGGGCGCCCCGGCACCGAGCGTGACAGGCACGGTGAGCACCCGCGTCTCGGGCTTGGCCCTGGCGTTGCTGTCGTCGAGATTCTGGTAGGTGACGCGGATCGGCAGGAAGATCTCGCCGCCCTGGAAGGCGGGGCCCGGCGTGACGCGCCCGGAAACGCCGAGCGTCATCTTCACCTCGCCGCCTTCGCGACGGCAGCGGCGTGCCCAATTCTCCAGGCTCGCCTGATAGATGAGCGCGCGCGGGTCGTCGTCCTTGCCGCGCTGGTGGTGCGTGACAAAGTAGCGCCCGGCCTCGACCTCGAGCGGCGGACAGGGAACGTCCTTGACGAAGATCGACGGGTCGATGTCGTCAACGACGGACTTGCCCGATGCGTTGCCGGAGATCACCGTCTTGGCGATGTCATTGCCGACGCTCGAAACCTCGCCGCCGCCGCATCCCGCGACGACCAGCCCGAGCGTCAGGGTGGCGACCTTGCCGGAGAGACGGATCCATTCGGCCTGCTGCATGCCAGTCTTTCCCAGTTCTGATTGTCTCGATACGCGTATCCAGCGCCCGTCTATATCAGGGCCATGACGGCTTGGCGAGACAAAGGCCGGGGCCCGGACCGCCGTGCGCTGCCGGCCTCACGGCTGCTCCTCCCCGCGCCCCTTGACACACCCTGCCCCCGTACCTCTATTGCCGGTAAGAGGCACGATACGCATGCCGGCTGTCAATTCCGCCGGCGCAACGCGGACAGGCAAGGAGGCCCGGGCTTGGCGTCTACATCCCAGGCGAACACCAGATCCCGGACGAAGACCGGCGAGGCGACGCACACGCGGCCGCCGCTGACCGTGATGTTGTGCGCGCCGCGCGGCTTTTGCGCCGGTGTCGACCGGGCGGTGCAGATCGTCGAACTGTCGCTCGAGCGTTTCGGCGCGCCGGTCTATGTGCGGCACGAGATCGTCCACAACAAGTTCGTGGTGGAAAGCCTGAAGGCCAAGGGCGCGATCTTCGTCGAGGAACTCGACGAGATCCCCGCCGACCATGTCGACCGGCCGGTCGTCTTTTCCGCCCATGGCGTGCCGAAATCCGTGCCAGCGGATGCGCAGGCGCGCAACATGTTCTATCTCGACGCCACCTGCCCGCTGGTTTCCAAGGTCCACAAGGAAGCGGAGATCCACCACCGGCGCGACAGGGAGATCGTGCTGATCGGCCATGCCGGCCACCCGGAGGTGATCGGCACGATGGGACAGCTTCCCGAAGGCTCCGTCCAGTTGGTGGAAACGGTCGAGGACGCGCGCCGCTTTCAGCCGGCCGGCGACCGCGCGCTTGCCTGGATCACCCAGACGACGCTGTCCGTCGACGACACGGCCGAGATCGTCGCCGTCCTGACGAGCCGCTTCCCCGATATCGTCGCGCCGCACAAGGACGACATCTGCTACGCCACCACCAACCGCCAGGAAGCGGTCAAGGCAGTGGCGCCGCAGGTCGACGCGCTGATCGTCGTCGGAGCACCCAACTCGTCCAACTCGCAGCGCCTGCGCGAGGTTGCCGAGCGCGCCGGTTGCCCGAAGTCGGTTCTGGTCCAGCGCGCGACGGACATTCCCTGGGACGAGCTGCCGCCGCTTGCGCGCCTTGGCATCACCGCCGGCGCCTCGGCTCCCGAAGTGCTTGTCGAGGAAATCATCGAAGCCTTCGCCGCGCGCTACGACGTGCATGTCGAAAGCGTCCGCACGGCCGAGGAAACCATCTCCTTCAACCTGCCGCGCGCACTGCGCGAGGCTGCGGCCGAATAGGCCCCGCGGAAAGGACCACAGGATGGAATGGCTGGGCGTTCTGGGCGCGGTGTTCGCGATCTTCATTCCCGCGCTCGTCTTGCCGGGTCCCGATTTCATCGCCGTGGTGCGCTCGTCCATGGCCCACGGCACGCGGCACGGGCTGCTGACCACCCTGGGCGTTTCGGCGGGACTGGGATTTTATGCCGGCCTCTCGCTGCTCGGCCTGTCCGCCGTTCTCATCGAATACCAGTGGCTGGCTTTCGCCCTGCGCATTCTCGGCGGCCTCTATCTCGCATATCTCGGGATTCGCCTGCTGTTCACCCCACCGGCGCCGATCGAGATCGGCGCGGCGAACGGTGACCAGGGCAGGACGCCCCTCGTCTTCGGATTTCTCGTGACGCTGACCAATCCGAAGGCCATCGTGCTCTTCACCAGCGTCTTCGCAACGTCCGTGACCGGCGACATGCCCTACTGGGTGATGGGAGCGATGGTCGCGCTGGTCGTGCTGTCCGCCGGCACATGGTACACGCTCGTCAGCCTGTTCATGTCGTCGGCACCCGTCATCCGCCGCTTCTCCCGCGCGAAACACTGGATCGAGCGGGCCGCGGGTGTCTGCTTCATCGGCATTGGCGGGCGCATTCTCGCCGACAGCCGCACGCCCCTCACCCCCTGAGGCACCTCCCACGGCAGTTCGACACTTCAAGGACACTGACGCAGACATGGCTGTTTACACGGATGTATCCGACGAGGACCTCGCGGAGTTTGTCGCCGGATACGAGATCGGCGGCGTTCTCGCGCTGAAGGGCATCGCAGAAGGCGTGGAGAACTCCAACTATCTGCTGCACACCCAGTCGGGCTACTACATCCTGACGCTCTACGAAAAGCGGGTGGAACGCGGCGACCTGCCGTTCTTTCTCGAGCTGATGCGCCACCTGGCGACGCGTGGCATCTCATGCCCGCAGCCGGTCGTGGACCGCTCGGGCTCCATGCTGGGCGAACTCGCCGGCCGGCCGGCGGCGATCATCTCGTTTCTCGACGGAATGTGGGTGCGCCGCCCCAGACGCGAGCACTGCACCGCCCTTGGCGAGGCGCTCGCCCGCTTTCACCTGGCGGGCGCCGATTTCCCCATGTCGCGGCCGAACACGCTTTCGGTCGGGAACTGGCGGCCGCTGCTCGAGGGCTCTCTCGATCAGGCCGACACGATCGTCGAGGGGCTCGGGGCGGAGCTCTCCGCCGAGCTCGACCACCTGGAAAGCCGCTGGCCGGAAAAGCTTCCCGCAGGCGTCATCCATGCCGACCTTTTTCCCGACAACGTGTTCTTTCTCGGCGAGGACCTGTCGGGCCTGATCGACTTCTACTTCGCCTGCAACGATGCCTTCGCGTATGACGTCGCGATCTGCCTCAACGCCTGGTGCTTTGAACCGGACCTTTCGTTCAACGTCACCAAGGCCCGCGCGCTGCTCAACGGCTACCGCTCCGTGCGCGGGTTCACCGATGCGGAGTTCGCCTCGCTGCCGCTGCTGGCGCGCGGTGCGGCCTTGCGCTTCCTGCTGACCCGGCTGCATGACTGGCTGCGCGTGCCGGAAGGCGCGCTGGTGACGCCGAAGGATCCGCGCGAATACCTGCGAAAGCTGCGCTTCCACCAGGGCGTGGCGACGGCCTCCGACTACGGGCTGGTCTCGTGACGGCGGAGAACTCCCAGCGCGTTTCCATCCATACCGACGGCGCGTGTTCGGGCAATCCCGGTCCCGGCGGCTGGGGCGCTCTGCTGCGCTTCGGGGCGCATGAGCGGGAGCTTTGCGGCGGCGCGGCGGACACGACCAACAACCGGATGGAACTGACCGCCGCGATCGAGGCGCTGAACGCCCTGAAACGCCCCTGCGTGATCGACCTGCACACCGACAGCACCTATGTGCGCGACGGCATCACCAAGTGGCTGTTCAACTGGAAGCGCAATGACTGGCGCACCGCCGACAAGAAGCCGGTGAAGAATGCCGACCTCTGGCAGGCGCTCGACACGGCGCGCAAGCGGCACGAAGTCGTCTGGCACTGGGTCAAGGGCCATGCCGGCCATGACGACAACGAGCGTGCCGACGAACTTGCCCGCAAGGGCATGGCGCCTTTCAAGAAGAAGTAGACCTGCAAAACGGCGCGCCGCCCCGCTTGGGAGCCTGGTCAATCCTCGACGAGGTTGCGCAACCGTTCGGCCGCGTTGCCCCATTGCCGCGACGCCCGCTCCAGGTAGCGGCCGGCCTCGGCCAGTCCGGACGGACGGACGGCAAAGCGGTTCTCTCGCCCGGTACGCGTGCTGGAGACCACGCCGGCGGCCTCCAGCACGGCAAGGTGCTTGCTGACCCCCTGCCGGGTGAGGCCGGTGCCGCGCGTCAACTCGACGACCGACTGCGCGCGCCCCTCGATCAGCCGGGTCAGCAGCATCAGACGGGTTGTGTCCCCGAGCGCCGCAAACACCGAGGCAACGGGGGACGTGTCAGGCGGAGCTGGCGACATGGCTGGCAATGTTTTCCGCCTGCATGTTCCAGCCTTGCGTATTTCCCCGCAAGACCTCGATGCGCCGATGGTCGGAAAGGGCCTCGAAGCCGCTTTCGGTAATCGTCAGCAAGGTTCCTCCCTCCACCTGCTCCAGCCGGAACTCGACCAGCGTTGCAGGCTGGTCGGCGATGGGTATGTCGGACTCATCGTCGAAATCATGCCATCTGAAGGAAAGCAGCCTTTCGGGCTCCACCTTTTCCACGGTGGCCAGCCACGGATAATGCTCGTAGCCGGGATAGGTCATCCTGCCGGTCGAGACGGCACCGGGTATGAAAGGCCCGTCGAGCCTGACCCGAAACCATTGACCGAACTCCTCGTGATCAGACAAGGCACGCCAGACACGCGACACCGGCGCCTTCAACTCGACTTTCTTGACAATCCGATCCGTCATTGCGCAACCCTCCGGTTGCCTTTCATCTTGCACAAGACGAACCGGAAAGGCAACCATTTGGTTGCCCTTTTGTATCCCGACGGCCTGCCACCACCTCGCGTCGCGCCGGACAGCCGGCGGCGAGGCGGCTTCCCGCAGTTCACGCCCGCAGGGCGTCCATTTCCGCTTGCAGAAGCCTGGTCGCCTGGGCCGCTTCCATCGGCTGGCCGAAGAGGAAGCCTTGCGCGTATTCGCAGCCGAGCTGGTGCAGTTCGAGCGAATCGGACTCCGTCTCCGCCCCTTCCGCCACCACCTGCATGCCCAGGTCATGCCCCAGCGCCACGATGGAGCGCAGGATGACCGGACGCGCGCTGCGCCCGTTCGAACGCACGAAGGACTGGTCGACCTTGATCGTGTCGAAGCGGAAGCGCTGCAGGTAGCTGAGGCTCGAATAACCGGTGCCGAAATCGTCCAGCGACAGCCCCGCGCCAAGCGCCCTGAGCCGTTCCAGCATCCGGGCGGAATATTCCGGATTGGCCATGACGACCGATTCCGTCAGCTCCAGCTTCAGCGTGCCCGGCGCCAGCGACGAGCGCGACAGCACCGACTTCACATCGTTGATCAGGTCGTGGCGCAGCAGCTGCAGGGAAGAGATGTTGACGCTGGCAAAGAGCGGCACCGGCAGGCGGAACGACTGTTGCCATTCCGAGAGCTGGCGGGCGCCGCGATCGAGTACGAACAGGCCAAGCTCGTTGATCAGGCCGGACTGTTCGGCGACGGGAATGAATTCCACCGGCGAGATCGCGCCCCGGCGCGGATGGTTCCAGCGCGCCAGAACCTCGAAACCGGCGATGGACCGATCCGCCAGCCGGACGATCGGCTGATAGTAGACCGTGATGCCGTCCGTTTTCAGCGCCTTGCGCAGGTCCGCTTCCAGCTCGATGCGGTTGACGCCGCTGGTCTGCAGCGTCGGCCGGAAGACCTCGACCCGGTCGCCGCCCAGGCGCTTGGCGTGGTTCATGGCCATGTCGGCTTCCCGCACCAGGTCCGCTGCGCCCGTGTTGTCGGCCTCGTAAATGGCGATCCCGACGGACGCTGTCAGGAAGACCTCGCGCTCGCCGAAGGTGATCGGCGAACGGACCGCCCGCCGCACCGCGTCCGCGAAGGCTGCGACCCGGTCGGCCGACTGCTCGGACAGGAGCAGAAGGCCATACGTGTCGCCGCTCAGCCGGGCCAGCGAATCCTGCGGCTTGAGCTGGCGCGACACGCGCCGGGCAATGGTCAGGAGAATGCTGTCGCCGGCCGACAGGCCGATGGAATCGTTGACCTGCTTGAACCTGTCGAGATCGATGATCAGCACCGACGGACGGCCGAGCCCTTCGGCGCGTGCCCGGGCAATCGCCGCGTGCATCCGGTCCATGAACAGTTCGCGGTTCGGCAGGCCCGTCAGGTTGTCATGCACCGCGTCGTGCAGCAGGCGCTCCTCGGTCACCTTCTGGTCGGTGATGTCGAGCAGCGTGCCGACGCAGCGGATCACCTCGCCGTCGGAGCCGACGATGGGCCGGGCCCGCAGGCGGAACCAGCGGAAATGGCCGTCGTCAGCGCGCAGGCGGAAGGCCTGCGAGATGCGGCCCCGGCGCTGGTCGATGACCGCGTCGAGCGTGCCGCGGAACGTGTCGCGATCCTGCGGATGAAGAATGTCCAGCCAGTCGCGCGCGGGACCTTCCAGCAGACCCTGCTTGAGGCCAAGCAGGTCCTCCACCTCGTTGCCGGTGGAGATCCGGTCGCGGTCGATGTCCCAGTCCCAGATGATGTCGCCGGAACCGGTGAGCGCGAGAGCCCGGCGCTCGACGTCCGAGATCAACCCTTGCGCGATGGCGCCGCCGGCAAAGGCATGCTGCATCACCGTGAAGCCGATGAGCAGCACCACCAGCACCAGCCCGCCGGCAAGCGCCGGCTGGACGATGTCGTTGGCAAGCGAGCCGGTCACGGTCATGCCGGCACCGATCAGCCAGGACAGGAGCAGGACCCAGGTCGGCACCAGCATGATCGCCCGGTCATATCCCTGCCAGGCGAGCGTTGCGATCACGGCGAAGCCAAGCACGCCGATAATGCCGAGCGAGATGCGCGCGATGCCGGCGGCAACCGAGGGATCCCAGACCGCGACGCCGAGCAGGCCGAGCACCAGGATCAGCGTCGCCAGGGCCAGGTGGCTGTAGCGGATATGCCAGCGGTTGAGGTTCAGATAGGCGTAGAGGAAGATGATCAGGCTCGCCGCCAGCGCCACTTCCGCACAGGCCCGGTACAACTGTTCCTCGCCCGGCGTGATCTGCAGAACCTTGTTCCAGAAGCCGAAATCGATGGTCAGATAGGCCAGGACCGACCATGCCAGCACGGCGGTCGCGGGGAACATGATTGTCCCCTTGACCACGAACAGGATCGTCAGGAACAGGGCCAGCAGGCCGGAAATGCCCAGGATGATGCCGCGGTACAGCGTGTAGGCGTTGACCGTGTCCTTGTAGACGTCCGGCTCCCACAGCCGCAATTGCGGCAGGCCGGGCGTGCGCAGCTCGACCACATAGGTGACGACGGCGCCGGGATCGAGCGTGATCAGGAAGACGTCCGCCTCCTGGCTCGACTGGCGCTCGGGGGCGATGCCCTGGCTCGGCGTGATGGAGGCGATCCGCGAGGCTCCGAGATCCGGCCAGATAAGCTGGGAACCGACGAGCTGGAAGAAGGGGGCCACGATCAGCCGGTCGATCTGCTCGTCGCCGGGATTGGACAGCGCGAAGACCGCCCAGCTCGTATTGGCGTCATCGCGGGAGTTCACCTCGATGCGCCGGACGATCCCGTCGGCACCGGGAGCCGTGGAGACCTGCAGGCTCGGCCCCTCGAAAGGATAGCGATCGACCGCGCCGGTCAGGTCCATGGCGTCACTGCGCACCGGCACCTCGACAGCCTCGATGGCGCCCGCCGGAGCGAGCGCGTAAAACCACGCCGTGAGCGCGAGCACTAGGATGTTGAGAAAACGCAACCGGCTTACCCGCTCAGATTCGGCTTTCACGAGGTGTCGGACACATATCGGCATCCACCTCATCTCACAAGATTTCTTTCTCGCCGGCCAACACACCCGCCTGCACCCGCCAGACCGGAGATTGTCGAGGCTGAATATCGGCGACGATATCGCCGGAGGCCATGTCGCTTGAAAGCCTGGCGAAAAGAAGATGATCTTGCCACTTGCCGGCGATCCGCAGGTAGTGGCGGGCGTAGCCTTCACGGGAGAAACCGGCTTTTTCAAGGAGACGCTGCGAAGCGGCATTGTGGGGCAGGCACGCAGCCTCGACGCGGTGCAGCGCAAGCTCGCCAAACGCGAAGGAGAGCAACGCGCGCACCGCCTCGCTCATGTAGCCCCGGCCTGCATGAGTGGCCCCCATCCAGTAGCCGAGCGAACAGGCCTGTGCGACGCCGCGGCGGATGTTGGACAGTGTCGCGCCGCCCACCAGCGCCCCGTCCTCCTCGCGAAACAGGAAGAAGGGATAGGCGCGATCCTCCCGGATCTCGCGGGCATAGCGACGCAACCGACGACGATAGGCAGCGCGCGTCAATTCGTCCTCGGCCCATTGCGGCTCCCAGGGTTGCAGGAAAGCGCGGCTTTCCTCCCGCAACGCGGCCCATTCCGGAAAATCATGCGGTTGCGGCGCCCGCAGGTGCACGGCGGTCTCGCCCTCGCCGCCGCGCAGGATCCTGGCCGTCTCCGTCGTGGCGAAAGCCCTGAGCAACGACATCGCCGCCTCCTTGCGGGATCAGGCGCCGACCGCGCGCGCGGGCCGGGTGCCGAGCCGGGCACCGACCGCATCCGCGTCGAGGGCATGCGGCAGGTCGCCGCCTTTCGGGCCAACAACGGAAAGTGTCGGCGCGCCGGCGAAGGTTTCGGCCGCCACCTGGCGCACCGTTGCAAGCGTCACCGCGTCGACGCGGGCCTGGATATCCTCCGGCGAGAGCACCTCGCCATGGATCATCAGTTGCCGGGCGATCTGGCCCGCGCGCGCCGCCGGGCTTTCAAGCGACATCATCAGGCCGGCGCGGATCTGTGCCTTGGCCCGGTCGATGTCGGACTGGGTGATATCCTGCGAGGCACGGCCGATTTCGTCGACCAGAACCGGAAACAGCTCCGCGATGTCCTCTTCGCCGGTCGCCGCGTGAATGCCGAACAGGCCGGTGTCCTGGAACGCCCAGTGAAACGCGTAGATCGCGTAACAGAGGCCGCGCCGCTCCCGGATTTCCTGGAAGAGCCGCGACGACATGCCGCCGCCCATCACCGAGGCGAGCACCTGGATCGAATAGTAGTCCGGTGCCCGGTAAGGCTTGCCCTCGAAGCCCAGCACCAGCTGGACCTCCATCAGGTCGCGCTCGATCGCGGCACTGCCGCCGACATAACCGGCGGGATGCGTGATCGCCGCCGATTTTCCCGACAGGCCACCGAGATGGGTCCGCGCCAGCTCGACGATGACGTCATGGTCAACAGCGCCGGCCGCCGAAAGCACCATGTTCTCCGCCCGGTAATGCTCGGCCAGATAGGACCGCAAGTCGTCCGGCGTGAAGGACATCACCGTTTCGCGCGTCCCGAGGATCGGCCGGCCGATCGGCTGCTGCGGCCAGGCGGTTTCCTGGAACTGGTCGAAAACCTTGTCGTCGGGGGTGTCGTGTGCGGCGCCGATCTCCTGCAGGATCACGTGTTTCTCGCGCACCAGCTCGGCCGGATCGAAGCTCGAGTTCTGCAGGATGTCGGCGAGCAGTTCCACCGCCAGCGGCACATCCTCGGCAAGCACCCGGGCGTAGTAGTTGGTGTGCTCGACACTGGTCGACGCGTTGAGCTCTCCGCCGACCGCCTCGATCTCCTCGGCGATCTGCTGGGCGCTGCGGGTCGCGGTGCCCTTGAAAGCCATGTGCTCGAGCAGATGGCTGATGCCGTTCTGCTCCGGCGTCTCGGAGCGCGAGCCCGCGCTGATCCACACACCGAGCGCCGCGGTTCGCAGGTGCGGCATGGTGTCGGTCACCACCGTCAGTCCGTTTTCAAGCCTCGTCACGCGTACCTGCATCAAGACACCTCCAGGCCAACGGCGCGCGCTTGACGCAGGACGTGGTCTTCAACGGACTGGCGGTCGCCGGCAACGCGCTCGAAGCGTTCCGGCGCCGTCATCATGGGTTGCAATTCAGGCGGCAAGGCGGGGCGCACCCCGCAGGCAGCCTCGACCGCGTCGGGGAATTTCGCCGGATGGGCGGTCGCCAGCACCACCATCGGCGTGTCGCTGTCGGCCTGCCGGGACGCCACCTCGACACCGATCGCGGTATGGGGATCGAGCAGGTAGCCGGTCTCTTCATGGGTGCGGGCGATCGTCGCCGACGTCCCCGCCTCGTCGCAGCGACCTGCATCGAAGCCGGTACGGATCGCATCGAGCGGAGCCGCTGCAAGCTCGAAGCGGCCCGACTGGGCAAGCCGCGCCATCAGCGAACGGATTTCACCGGCATCCCGGCCATGGGCCTCGAACAGGAGCCGTTCGAAATTGGAGGAGATCTGGATGTCCATCGAGGGCGAGATGGTCGGCACCACGCCGCGCGTCTCGTAGGCACCGCTTTCCAGCGTCCGGGCGAGGATGTCGTTGGAATTGGTGGCGATCACCAGACGGTCGATCGGCAGGCCCATGCGGGCAGCCACATAGCCGGCGAAGATATCGCCGAAATTGCCGGTCGGCACGGTGAAGGACACCGGACGATGCGGGGCGCCGAGCGCCGCGCCGGCAACGAAATAGTAGACCACCTGGGCAACGATCCGCGCCCAGTTGATGGAGTTGACGCCGGCCAGTTGCACCCGGTCGCGGAAGGCCGCGTGGGTGAACATGCCCTTCACGATCGCCTGGCAGTCGTCGAACGTTCCGGCAAGCGCCAACGCATGGACATTGGCCTCCGCCGGGGTGGTCATCTGTCGGCGCTGCACGTCGGAGACGCGCCCGTCCGGGAAAAGGATGAAGACGTCGGTGCGCTCGCGGCCCCGGAACGCGTCGATGGCCGCGCCGCCGGTGTCGCCGGAGGTGGCGCCGACGATGGTGGCACGCTGGTCGCGCTGTTCAAGCACATGGTCCATCAACCGCCCGAGCAGCTGCATGGCGACGTCCTTGAAGGCAAGCGTCGGACCGTGAAACAGTTCCAGCACGAAACGGCCGGGCGCAATCTGGACAAGGGGCGTGACCGCCGGATGGCGGAAGCCGGCATAGGCCTCGCCGATCATCCGCGAGAGATCATCCGCCGCGATGTCGTCGCCGACGAAAGGCCCGATCACCGCCTGCGCGACCTCGGCATAGGGCCGGCCGGCAAAACCCGCGATGGTCTCCGGAGAAAGTTGCGGCCATGTCTGCGGGACATAGAGCCCGCCATCGGCGGCAAGACCGGTCAGAAGCACGTCGGCAAAACCGAGAACCGGCGCCTCGCCCCTTGTACTCACATATTTCACGACGGCGACATCCTCCAGGGGTCGTTGGCCGGCTGGACGGCCATGATCTTCTTCTGCCCGGCTTCGGCCGGCCCCGGCAAGGGCGAACTGCCAGAACGGGTGAACCGGAGACGGGTGCGCGGGTCGCCCGGGTCGGAGAGACCGCCCGTCGCGGCGCTGTCCCGCAGTCCGGAACCACCTGCTGCATCCATGCGCACCCTAGCTCCGCACTCGGGCACGGGCAAGACGCGATGCTGGGCAGCAGGGTGCACCGGAACAGGCGGCGGGCGGCGCCTCAGGCGTGTCCCGCCTCGCTGGACAACATCGCCGGATCTATCCCGATCTTGGCGAAGGCGCGGTCCCAGCGGCTGTCGAGCGGCGCATCGAAAATGATCGCCGCATCGGCCGGCCCCGTGATCCACCCGTTTTCCTGTATCTCCGTCTCCAGCTGCCCCGCCCCCCAGCCGGCGTAGCCGAGGGCCAGCATCGCCTGGTTCGGCCCGCGGCCTTCCGCGATGGCGCGCAGGATATCGAGCGTCGCGGTGAGGCAGATACCGTCCTGGATCGGCATCGTCGAGTTGGCGATGACGAAGTCGCCTGAATGCAGGACGAAGCCCCGTCCGGTCTCGACCGGCCCGCCGCGGTGCACCTGCATCCGGTTCGCAGGATCGGGCAACCGGATATCGCCCTCGTCAGCGATGATCTCGAGCTGGCGCAGGAGATCGGGAAAGGTGAGGCTCGGCGCCCGCTGGTTGAGCACGATGCCCATGGCCCCTTCCGCGGAATGGGCGCAAAGATAGATTACCGAATGGGCAAAGCGCTCGTCCGCCATCTGCGGCATGGCAATGAGAAGCTGGCCGGCCAGCGAAACATCGAACCCGGCATCATCCTGCATGCCAGGCGTCTCCGCGTAACAGCCCGAAACGAACCGGATCGAGGCGTATCTGGACGGCGGCATCGCCGACCGGGGACGTGTCCTGCGGCCCTGTCGCGATCACCCGCACA